>JAJQDP010000019.1 GCA_021202155.1 Oscillospiraceae bacterium
TTTCATTATCCTTTTGTGCCTTGTAGCGTAGCGGAAAGGTATGGTCATAAATATGAAAAAACTCAGGGAATTATCTGGAATTAAAGATTTACGCCGAAGCTGGGACAGTGTAGTCTACCTGATGAAATACTTCAAAGGTCAGAAGCACAGTGCGCTCTATATCTTCCTGCAAATACTTCTTACCGTGTTGGACGCCTTGGTGCCGGTGGTCTATATGATAATTCCCGGTCTTATCATCAACGAGCTGTCTGCTGACAGGAATACTAAAGTGATCGTATTGCTTGCATCTGTTTTGGTGGCGGTTCCTCTTTTGAACCACCTGAAAGAGATGACCTTGCGTGTAAAGGCGAGTGAACTTTACCGTGAGCTTCGCCGTGCTTTTCAGGGAGAGCTTCAGTCATATGTTGCTGACATGGAGTATGCTTCGCTCGAAGACCCGAAGGTTGCGGTTCAGCTTAATCGAATCAGTATGCACGCACCGAACGCTCCGCTTGAAATGTTCAGCTATATTCTCAGGCTCATCAACTCGTTTGTAAAGATTCTTGCGGTAACTTCAATAATCGTATATCTGAATCCGGCAGTAATCATAGTTCTCTTGGCGATAATCGCTATCAACGCAGTTGTCACAAAGAAAATCAATGTTGCGAACTACAACTTCGGCTTGGAACTCAGCAAGCTCGACAATGAATATTGGAACGAATTTTATAACCTCACAGATCACTCAAGAGGAAAGGAAGTCCGAATATTCAGACTAAAGGATTTCTTCGTCAACCGTTATACCGGTATCGGCAAGAAGCAGGATGATGTGTCGAAGAAACAGGATAAATTCGGTGCAAGGTGGAGAATGGCTCACGCAGTCACAAGTGCCGTTCAGGAAGCAGTTTTGTACCTTGTTGCAATACTCAAGGTTCTGTTTGATGACCTTGCACTCGGTTCCATGACAATCTTTATGTCTGCGGCAAGCCAGTTCTCAAGTGCTGTAAGCGGAATCTTCAACGCTTATCTTGAAATATCTTCATACTCGATGAACGTTGATGAAATGAAAGCGTTTCGCTCCCAGCCCACCATGCTTGAAAACAACGGTAACAAGATGCCTCTGTATGATAAACATTCCGTTATTGAGTTCAGAGACGTGTCCTTCAAATATCCGGGAAGCGAACGCTACGCACTAAGACATCTCAGTGTTAAGATTCCCTGCGACCAGAAGCTCTGCATAGTTGGTGAGAACGGCTCCGGCAAAACAACGTTCGTCAAGCTTCTCACCCGTTTGTATGTTCCCACCGAGGGCGAGATTCTCCTTGATGGTATCAACATAATGGATTATGATTACGTCAAGTATCAGAGACTGTTCGCTCCCGTATTTCAGGATTTCTGCCGTTTCAATATGCCTCTTTCGCTCGGCATAGCCTGTGAGGAAAACTATGACACTGACAAGCTGAATAATGCAATAGAAAGAGCCGGAATAAAGCCTTTGGTTGACAGCTTGGAAAAGGGCGTGGATACATATGTCGGAAAGAATATAGACCCTACCGGCTTTGAACCCTCAGGCGGTGAAGACCAGAAGATAGCGATAGCAAGAGCGATATATCACGATGCGCCTATCTACATCCTGGACGAACCAACAGCCGCATTAGACCCGTTTGCCGAGTATGAAATCTACACCAAGTTCACCGAGATGATTACAGACAGAACAGCAGTCCTGATAACTCACAGAATGGCGGCAGTCCAGTTAGCCGAGAAAATCCTCGTCTTCCAGGACGGCAACATAGTAGAATCCGGCACGCATAAGGAGCTTTACGCCCAGGGCGGTCTCTACACTGAAATGTTTGATAAGCAGGCGGAGTTCTATATCAACGCAAAAGAAGAGGAGTAATATGTCCAAAAAGAAAGAAAAGAAAGAGAAAAAAGATCAGCAGGGATTCCTGCACACTGTCAAATCCACGTGGTACATACTGTCATTCATATGGCACAAAGACGGCGGAAAGCAGTATATCTCGATTTACTACTTCACAAGCATACTCAATGCCCTTGTGTGGAATATAACAATCATATTCCCCGGCTTGATTATCAACGAGCTTACCGGCGAGTGCAGGATGAGTGTTATCATCACCTATGTTGCACTGATGGTGCTGTTGCCGCTTGCAAATACCGGAATCAACAGCCTTCTGAGCTATCAAAGGGAAAAGGCAGAACAGCGGCTTGATTTCAGTACAAACGAGTATCTATATAATCACATCGCAAGAATGGACTATGAAACGCTCGAAAGCCCTGAAATTCAGAACTTGCAGGAAAGAGCAGAGGAAACTCTTGGCTCAATCGTAAGCGTTGTTGACCGCTTCGGCAATTTCCTGTCGGCACTTGTCAGCATCGTCACGCTGTCCGCTATTATCAGCACCCTGAACCCGTTGATTATCGTTGTAATCGCAGTTATCATCTGGATAAATTCGAGGATGACCAAGTATACAAACGGAGTATCATTTGAACTCAACAAGATAATGCACAAGTTTGACAGAATCCAGTGGCTCTATCCTTTCATGCTTGCAAATTTCACCAATGCCAAGGAAATGCGCCTTTTCGACCTGAAGGATTACTTCATGGGACTTTGGAAAGAAAGCAAGGGTAAATCAAACAAAGTCATGATGAAGATAATTAAAAACACACAGACGCTGAGATTCTTGCAGGGAATAACTGCTATGATTCAGAAAACACTTCTGTATGCTTACTTTATCTTCAATGTACTTTTCAGAGGCTTGTCTGTAGGTTCGATGACCATCTACATAACGACAACCGAGTCTTATGCTTCTGCACTTACAAACGTCTTCTCGACCTATCTCGAACTTTCTCGCAAAAGCCTTAATATCGACGAGATGATAGCCTTCTTCAACCTTGAGCCGAAGCAGTATATGACCGGCACAAAGGAACCTGTTTTCACAAAGGATTCCACAATAGAGTTCAGAAACGTCTGGTTCAGGTATCCCGGCAGTGAAAACTATGTTATCAAGGATCTCAGCCTCAAATTCAAGGGCAGTGACAGAATCTGCATAGTCGGTGAAAACGGAAGCGGAAAGACCACGTTTATCAAGCTTCTCACAAGACTTTACTTCCCGGACAAGGGCGAAATCCTGCTTAACGGCATCAACATCAACGAGTACGACTACAAGAAGTATCAGAGACTATTCTCGCCGGTATTTCAGGACTTCATCACTTATTCTCTCAGCCTGAAAGCAAACATAATTCTTGGGCATGAGGAAGACCCGAAGCTTCTTGACGAAGTCTGCAACAAGACAGGAATCATCGACTTGGTAAGAAAGCTCCCGAAAGGCTATGACACTCAGGTCAACAAGTACGTTGACGAGTCTGGAATCGACCTTTCAGGCGGTGAAGGTCAGAGAGTTGCTATCTCAAGAGCCTTGTATCACGGTGGCGAGATTTACCTTCTTGACGAACCCACAGCGGCATTAGACCCGAATATTGAGTATGAAATCTATTCACAGTTCAACTCGATGATTCAGGATAAATGCGCCGTCCTGATAAACCATCGCCTGTCCGCCGTTCAGCTCGCCGACAAGGTAGCTGTCTTCCAGGACGGACATATAGTCGGCTATGGCACACATAAAGAGCTTTATGCCCAGGGTGGGCTTTACACAGAGATGTTTGATAAGCAGTCGGAGTTTTATGTTAAGGCGGCAAATGAGGAAAAGGGTTGACAAAAACTGCCTGGGGGTATAATGTTAGTACAATTCTAAATAAGGAGAAATCAAAATGAAAAAGCCCGACAATCAAAAAGTAAAGAACACATGGAAGTGTACAAAGTTTGTGCTGTCCTTCGTTGTGGGAACGCCTAAAGGAAAGCTATATCTTTTCCTCAAAGGCTTAATATCAGTGCTACAGGCATTGATAACAGTTATGTACACGGTACTCCCCGGATGGATTATCAATGCACTTGTTGACGGCGACAGCATCAGTATGGTGGTTCTGTATGTCGGTCTCTTGGTTTTAAATTCTGTGATCGCTTATGTTGTCAATTCATGGGGCGATTATTGGCTCAACAAAATCAGATGGGACTTGGACATCAGTTTTGAGTCGGATTTTTATCGCCATCTGATGACGATGGACTACGAAGATTTTGAAAATCCCAGCATAATTGTTATGAAAAACCGTGCCAGCGACACTTTAAGCGACATTCTGAATTATGTCGACCTGATATTCAAAGCGGTTACAGCAGTCTTCACTCTTATTGCGATTTCATCTATCATTGCAACACTGCATCCACTGATAGTTGTTCTGGTATTGGCTATGGTGCTTATCAACTCGGCTGTTACGAAGAAGCTTAATGCGAAGCAATTTGAGCTGAACAAGGAAAATGCAGTTTATTCAAACCGTGACTGGGGATTAACCTACATGATGTACGAGCAGGCATATGGTAAAGAAAACAGGCTTTTCTCAGCAGGAGAATATCTCATAAGCCTTTTCAGAGAAAATAAGTATAAGTTCGCTGACGTTATCATCCGAGGCAAACGCTCATGGTCAACCGGAGGCATTGTCTATACCATTACCTCACTTGTGCAACAGGTTGTTTTGTATGCCTATCTCATTATCAGAGTCATATACTATTCACTTGCAATAGGTAGCATGACAATATATCTTTCGGCTGTCAGCCAGTTCTCATCGGCTTTGTCTAATGTATTCAATACATATCTGTCGCTTTCAGCTAAAAGCCTCGATGTTCAGGAGTATCTCGAATTTATGTCGCTTCCAAGAAAGGGATATGGTTGCGGAACTGAAACGCCTGTCTATGACAAGGACTCTACAATCGAATTTAAGAATGTTTCATTCAAATATCCCGGTAGTGAAGTATATGCTTTGAAAAATCTTAATCTCACACTCAAAGGCTCAGAGCATCTCTGCGTTGTCGGAGAAAACGGTGCTGGAAAATCAACATTTATAAAGCTTCTCACAAGGCTTTATATGCCGACCGAGGGAGAGATTTTACTTAACGGCAAAAACATAAACGAGTATGATTACGAAAAGTATCAGCGACTGTTCGCACCTGTATTTCAGGATTTTGTCGAGTATAAGTTGCCTCTTGAAAAGAATATTACGCTCAGCGGTGAACCGTGCGACCATGAACGTCTTGACGACGTTTGCAGAAAGTGTGGGCTTACAAAGTTAGTAGCAAAGCTGCCAAAAGGCTATGATACATATGTCGGGAAATCAGTGGATGAGGGAGGTTTCAAGCCATCAGGAGGAGAAGGACAGCGTATTGCAATCGCAAGAGCGCAGTATCACGGAGGCGAAATCTATCTCTTGGATGAACCTACTGCCGCACTTGATCCGAACGCCGAGTACGAAATCTATTCACAGTTCAACTCGATGATTCAGGACAAGTGCGCCGTCCTGATAACTCACCGTCTGTCCGCAGTTCAGCTCGCCGACAAGGTAGCAGTCTTCCAGGACGGACATATAGTCGGCTATGGAACGCATAAGGAGCTTTATGCACAAGGCGGGCTTTACACTGAAATGTTCGATAAGCAGTCGGAGTTTTATGTCAAAGCAAACGAAGAGAAAAAAGGGGAATAAAATATTTTTGAAGTCAGCCTGAGAGTTCGCTCCCGGGCTGATTTTATATTGCCGAAAGGCTTCAAAATAATCCCTTTTTACTCCTTGACAATTCCGAAATATATGCTAAAATATACCCTAATGTGTTTTGAAAAGGAGGCTTCCGCAATGGCTGACAGAGCTATTATAACCGCACTTGGTGAGAACGACGAAATCATCGATTGTGACGTCCTGTTCACATTCAAAAACACCGCGACCAATCGGTGCTACATCGTTTATACCGAGAATACATACGACGAAAACGGAGACATCGAGGTTTTCGCCTCCATTTTCGACCCTGATGACAAAACGCTGACCTTCCACCCGATTGAGACGGAGGAGGAATGGGCACTTTTGGAGTCAAAGCTCAGGGAGTATGAGAGAAACAAAGAGCAGTCTGACTCCTGACGGCACTTTTGAAAGGAACATTACATGAAGAAATATCGCAACATTTTATCTGAGCTCGGAATCCCCGAGGCTGAAATCGACAA
This sequence comes from Oscillospiraceae bacterium, assembly GCA_021202155.1. Lineage (GTDB taxonomy): Bacteria > Bacillota > Clostridia > Oscillospirales > Ruminococcaceae > Faeciplasma. Next base: position 6,090 of record JAJQDP010000019.1, read on the forward strand.
AAGGATCAATGAAACCTTTGAGACCATGTTTTTCGCACCTCGCGACGTGAGCATCTATCGTGAGACAACCGACGGCATGGGCTACATGGAGGACACCGGCAACATCGATGCCAGAACCGAGGGCATGTCCTATGGCATGATGATGGCGGTTCAGATGGACCGCCAGGACGTCTTCGACCGCATCTGGAAATGGTCGATGACGAATATGTACCTATATGAAGGCAAGTGTGCCGGATATTTCGCCTGGTCATGCGCTCCCGATGGCACGAAAAACGCCTATGGTCCCGCTCCAGACGGCGAGGAGTATTTTGCAATGGCATTAATCTTCGCTTCCCATCGATGGGGAGACGGGGAGGGGATATATAACTATTCCTCCTGGGCTCGGCAGATTCTCCGCGACTGCATCCACCGTAACGGCGAAGGCGACAAGCTGGGGCAGACCATGTGGGACTTAGACAATCACCTTATCAAGTTCATCGTCGAGGTCGACTTTACAGACCCGTCTTATCATCTTCCTCATTTCTACGACCTGTTCGCCGAAAACTGCGATGAGCGCGACCGTGATTTCTGGAAAAAGGCGGCTGACGCTTCAAGAGAATATCTCCACCACGCCTGCCATCCCCTGACCGGTCTTTGCGCCGATTATTCGTCATATTCCGGCGAGCCTGTAGTATTCCCGGAGGATAAGCCCTTCTGGAATCCGCAGGCATTCTATCGCTACTATTCCGACTCCTACAGAACAGTCATGAACATGGCACTTGATACCTCATGGAACGCTGTTGACCCGTGGCAGTGCGAGAATGCCGCCAAGGTTCAGGCTTACTTTGAGAGCCTTGGTGACAATTGGTACAAAGTTCCTCGCCGTGATGGCACACTTCTTAACGAGGATGCCATGCACCCGGTTGCAATAATTGCTTCCAACGCCGCCGCGTCTTTGGCTTCCTGGCAGGAGGGAGCAAGCGACGATGTCATTGAACGCGCGAAGAAGTGCGTTCTTAAGTTCTGGAATACGCCCTTGCGGACAGGCAACCGCCGCTACTATGACAACTGCCTTTACTTCTTCGCACTCCTCATGCTCAGCGGACGCTACCGTCAGTGGTAAAATATATCGGTGGAAATTTGAATTTTCCACCGTTTTTTTATGCTGTTTTCAGCGAAATACTGTTGATTATATGGCGAAAAGAGTGTATAATTATAACATGTGATGAGGCGGCGAGCCTCGTCGAAAAAGATTTTAAGGAGTGTTTATATTTATGGCAGATCGTATTGTACTGAATTCCGTTTCCTACCATGGACACGGAGCAATCGAAAACATCTTGGGTGAGCTCAAGTCTCATGGATGCACCAAGGCTTTGGTTTGCAGTGACCCGGATTTAATCAAGTTCGGTGTTACTGGCAAGGTAACTGCTCTTCTTGACGCCGATGGATTCCCGTATGATGTTTACAGCGACATCAAGGCTAACCCGACTATCGAGAACGTCCAGCACGGTGTAAGTGTTTTCAACGCTTCCGGTGCTGACAGCATCATTGCTATCGGCGGTGGCTCCGCAATGGACACATCAAAGGCTATCGGTATCATCGCTAAGAATCCCGAATTTGCTGACGTAAGAAGCCTCGAAGGCGTTGCTCCCACCAAGAATCACGCTGTTTTCACCATCGCTGTTCCTACAACCGCCGGAACCGCCGCAGAGGTCACCATCAACTATGTTATCACCGATGTCGAGAAGAAGCGCAAGTTCGTCTGTGTCGACACCAACGACATCCCCGAGGTTGCAGTTGTTGACCCAGATATGATGTCCACCATGCCCAAGGGTCTCACCGCCGCTACCGGTATGGATGCTCTTACCCATGCAATCGAAGGCTACATCACCAAGGCTCACTGCACCATCAGCGATATGTTCCACCTCGAAGCAATCAGACTTATCTCTGCTAATCTGAGGGGCGCAGTCCAGAACACTCCCGAGGGCAGGGAAGGCATGGCTCTCGGTCAGTACATCGCAGGAATGGGCTTCTCAAACGTAGGCTTGGGCGTAGTCCACAGCATGGCTCACGGTCTTTCCGCTCTCTATGACACACCTCACGGTGTTGCCTGCGCTATCATTCTTCCGACCGGTCTTGAGTACAATCTTACCGTAGCAGGAAAGAGATACCGCGCAATCGGCAAGGCTATGTGTGTAGCCGGCATCGACGCTATGGACGATGACGAAGCCGCTCTCGCAACCATTGCAGAGGTCAAGAAGCTCTCTCATGACGTCGGAATTCCCGAGAACCTCAAGGGCATCCTCAAGGAAGAGGACGTTCAGTTCTTGGCAGAGTCCGCTTATGCAGATGCCTGCCGTCCCGGCAACCCAAGAGACACCAGTGTCGAGGAAATCACCGAGCTCTACAAGAGCCTCATGTAATCCATTCATAAATAACAAAACCGGCGGAGGAAATCCTTCGCCGGTTATTTTTTATGAGCTTAGCTCTCAGTATTCAGCATGTCCATAATGTGGAGCTTATTGAGCCCGAGCTTTGATATGATGCAAATCAGGAATATTACCAGGAACAGCGCAACTAAGATAAGTGCAATCACCGGTGCGTTCAGTCCGTAAACAGCGAGCGTATCGAAAAGCGTTCCGATAACCGTTATAGGGCTTGTTCCCTCGGCTAACAAAGAAGCGTTGATTATCAGGTAGTACGCCAAGTAACAGACTACCGATGCCACGACCGACACAATCCCTCTCACAGCCGATTTTCGCATAATTTCAAGATTCCTCTGTCTCTTTGACATTCCCAACGCCTGCAGGATTCCATAGTGCCGTCTCTCACTCTCAGCTTCAAGCCGCAGTGTAGTCAGCAATATTAATAGCACCACTGCCGCAATGCAGATTCCACTTACGAGGAGCGTTATGACCGATTGAAGGTAAACCTGCGTGTTAGACGAGATATATTCCCGGCGGTTGACCATGGAAAGGTTTTCGTTGTCTTTCACGATGTTGGTGATAGCCGCATCAGTGGCGTAGAAATTGGCATTGGCATCTGCAAATACATATGCAAACAAGTACTCAACATCTGAGTCGTTTTTTAATTCAACGTTTGATATTACTCTTGATAACTCCCACCCTATACCATCCGGAAGCTTGTCGACAATCCTTTGAAGAAATGCCTTTGAGCACAAAACAAGCGGGCTGTCATAGTCAATAAATGAGTAATCATAGCCATTGTAGGTGAATACAGAATAACCTTCTTCTGTGGTTGAGTATGTATAGTTTCTCGATGCGAGTACATCAGGAAGCTTGTAAATCTTCTGCCCCGGTTCAATTTCTTCAATATTACCGATTACAGCACTGATATTTATCGCACTTTCGCTTTCCGGGTCAACGCTATCTGAAACGACATAGATACTGTCTCGATAGTTAATAGAAACGGTGACAGTTTCACCCGTTTCAAAGCGTTCATCTGCGTTGTAACCTTTGAGCGAGATTTCCGGAAATTCAATACCGGAGTAATAATTTGCCTGGTAATACCGCATTGCTTTTTCGTCATCCATATACTGAATGATAATTGTTTCGCCGTTGTCGTATGCTTCGGTATCTATTTTTGAAAGGTCGGCGTAATCTGAAAGCTCGTCCGAATCAATGACAAACACAGACATGTACTCCGACTCTCCGCTGTCTGATGTTATCTGCGCATAGAAGTTTGCTAATCCATCTACATCGTTGATGCCTTCAACCGAAGCTACTGTTGACATCAGCTCATCGGTTATCTGTCCACCTGAAGAAAGCCAGTTATCGCTCCAGATGTAGTACGACCACTTGGAAGCCCAGTCGTTGTAGCCATATAGCGGCTTGGCAAGGCTGAACGATGTGAACACAACCGAAACACAGAAAACTATAGACATTAACATAACGAGAGCGTGTCTGAATTTCATATAGAATTTCGACTTGCGTCTCTGCATGACCATTCTTCCCGTCAGGGGAGTGGCAAGAGCTATCTGGAAGGTTATCATTCTTATGATAAGAACTCCTGCAATCCACAGACCCGCAGAAATAAGAAGATAGTTCCATGGTATGTTTATGATTATCGAGGTAGAGCCGGTATAGGTGCTGATTCTCAAGAGTCCCCACAGCCCAAGGCTTCCGAGTGCGGCTCCCAGTATCATTGCAGGTATGCACAAAATCATCGTTTCAACGAATATAAGTAGCCTCAGTTGTCCTTTTGAACCTCCAAGGCTTCGCATCCTGACAATTCGCTTGACTTCAGTCTGCATTTGCAGAACATAGATAATGACAACCGCGAGAAGAGTTACAGCGAATATAAGCCAAACATAGAACGTATTGACCTCGGCGTTTTCTTCGTCAAGCGCAACTGCTGTGTTGACCGAAAGTTTGCGGGTTCTTGTTGACGAATGGTTGGACACGAGATAGGAACTTACCTTGCTCTGAACGTTCTTCTCCATACCTTCTTTGACAGAGAAGAACATTGTAACGTCTGTCGTATATTCAAGAGAATCCCGGTATCCTTCATACACACTTGAAATTGCATCTTCCCAAAGCTCCGCAATGCAGTCTTCGGTAACAATAACGTTGTTGAGAGTACCGTTCACGCTCCAGATGCTCGTGTAAGAACTGATAACTCCGACAAGGGTGAATTCTTGGGTGGTATCAAAACTACGCTCATCAGCGGTAAACGTGACTATAAGCTGTACCTTCTGACCAAGGCTTGAACCTAATCCAAGGGTTGAAAGCATAGAGGATTCAACCGCGATTTCGCCGCTTTTATTCGGCATACGACCGCTTTGCATCTGAATGCCCATATCGACAAGCGAATCGTCAACAGTTCCGAGGCTCAGAGAATCACCCGTAACACCGTAAGATTCATACAATCCCTCGTATTGAGAGACTTTTCCGTAGTTCACGCTTACTCCCACATCGTCAAGCCAGTCGTTTGACTCAAGATACTCTCTGTCCGCGGCTTCATCTTCGGCAATGAAGGAGGCGTACCATGTCCCGAAGGTATCGGTGTATAGCTGTGAGTTGGTCGAGGAAATACTGCTCGAATAGCTCAGAAGCATAATAGCAAACGCAAATGAGATAGTCAGTACAGCGAAAATCAGAAGAGATTGCCTTTTTCTTCGCCTCATTCCTTGAATTGCAAGTGAAAAGATGTTTTTGATCATAATTTTTACCTCACATATAATTTTTCTTTCCAGCTATCATAATACCACTTTTTGCAAGTGTTGTCAAGGCAAAATCCGATACTTTAAGGCTTTATTCTGCAAAAATCTCCCCAAAGCTCTAAGCCTCAGGGAGATATTATCACTATGTCAGTCGACATTCAGGAATGTCAGATAGTTCTTTTTCGTTGGAATTGTGATTGTTGAGGTCTTCCACTCTGCGTTTTCTCCGAAGCGATACCTCAGCTTGTAGGAAGCGGCGGTGGTTTCTCCTGATTCGTTGTAGTCCTCGTTTACAACCCATTCGATGTCCGGGGTGACTCCACGTGTCGAGTATTTCGCGATTCTGACGGAATAGCCCTCCTCAACAAGCGTGAAGAACCGGTAGTTTACGTCCATGTCGTTCGGCTCGACAACGATGATGACCTTGCCTCGGTCGTTGTCCTGAACGTCGATGATGTAATAGCGGTATTTTCCGTCAGGGGAGACGCTGTTCGCATTCAGTTCGGCAATCTTGTCCATGTCGTATTCGTCGGTGACTGCAGTGTCAGTGACAGTGGAATCAAGGATTGTTTCGATAGCAGAGCCGCCGAAAAGTGTACTCATGATGTAGAATACAATAATTCCGACTATGAAGAGTATAAGATAGAACGAACCCCAGATAATCTTCGGAGTATCTCCTGAACCGCAGATGAAGAACATCAGAACTCCCACAACAAACGGTGGGATAAACAGTGCCGGCATTGACGAGCTGAACAGTACTAAGATGAATACCGGTATCAGTAGCAACAGTGAAACAATCCTTGTGAAGAACTGATTCCTCGTCATCATCAGAAGAACAAAGAAAATGACGTTCAATGCGATATACACGGCGTAAAAGGTCGTCTCATTTTTCAGCTCTATTGTATAGAGAAACGACCACAAAGCCAATACGCTTATGAGGAAAAGATATAAAAGGTTAAAGCAGGATATGCCGAACCTGACGTATTTGTTTGAGATGGCTAATTTGTCCAAGCTCTCATCGCTCCTTTCTGAACTGGTGCAGTAGCTTGTTATTATGAATATACAGATTATAACTGCCGGCAGTCAAAAATGCAAGCCACAGGTAAGATTTGTATTTGAATTGTAATACTTTCGTTTCCTCAGTCGGAATCAAGCTTGAGAACGCTCATGAACGCTTCCTGCGGAACCTCAACAGAGCCAAGCTGTCTCATTCGCTTCTTGCCTTCCTTCTGCTTTTCAAGGAGCTTCTTCTTACGTGTGATGTCGCCGCCATAGCACTTTGCTAAAACGTCCTTGCGATATGCTTTGACAGTCTCACGGGCTATAATCTTTCCGCCAATAGCCGCCTGAATCGGAATCTCGAAGAGCTGACGGGGAATGTTGTCCCGAAGCTTTTCGCAAAGCCTTCTTGCTCTCGGATAGGCTCTGTCCTGGTGAACGATAAACGAAAGTGCGTCGACAATCTCGCCATTGAGGAGCAAATCGAGCTTGACGAGTTTGCTCTCCTGATAGCCAATAGGCTCGTAGTCATAGGATGCATATCCACGGGTTCTTGACTTGAGAGTATCAAAAAAGTCGTATATAACTTCATTCAACGGGAGTTCATAGTGAATGTCCACTCTTGTGTCGTCAATATACTTCATATCCTTGAATGTGCCTCTGCGCTCCTGGCAGAGCTCCATAATGTTTCCGACATATTCGCTCGGGGAGAAGATATGCGCACTGATTATCGGCTCCTCAGCAAGCTTTATAAGCGACGGGTCGGGATAGTTTGTCGGGTTGTCGATATATCTGACTTCACCGCTCATGAGGGTAACTCTGTAGATAACCGACGGAGCAGTGGTGATGAGGTCTAAGTTATACTCTCTTTCAAGCCTTTCCTGGATGATGTCCATGTGGAGAAGCCCCAAAAATCCGCATCTGAAACCAAAGCCCAAAGCTACCGATGTCTCCGGCTCAAAGGTAAGGGAAGCGTCGTTCAGTTGTAGCTTTTCGAGAGCATCTCTCAAATCTCCGTATTTTGAACCGTCAGCAGGATATATTCCCGAGAATACCATTGACTGGACGTTCCTGTATCCGGGAAGAGGCTTGTCGCAGGGATTTGCGGCATTTGTGACTGTGTCGCCAACCTTTGTGTCTCTTATGCTCTTGATGGAAGCCGCGATATATCCGACCTCGCCGGCTTTAAGACCTCCCGACGGAATGAGCTCAGTAGCACCCATATACCCGATTTCGACCGTCTGGAATTCAGAGCCTGTTGCCATCAGATGAATTGTGTCTCCGACATTCAGAGTGCCTTGCTTGACGCGGACATATATGATAACGCCTTTGTATGAATCATAGTAGCTGTCGAATATCAGGCACTGAAGCGGAGCATTCGGGTCGCCCTTTGGGGCAGGGAAGTCGGTGATTGCCCTTTCCAGGACCTCACGGATGTTGATCCCCAATTTAGCCGAGATTCTCGGTGCGTCCTCAGCAGGAAGCCCTATGACATTCTCAATTTCTGCAATCGCACCCTCCGGATTTGCGCTCGGAAGGTCAATCTTGTTGATGACAGGTAGTATTTCGAGGTCGTGCTCAAGCGCAAGATAGGTATTCGCAAGAGTCTGCGCCTCAATTCCCTGAGAAGCATCCACAACCAATATCGCACCCTCACAAGCTGCAAGTGATCGCGAAACCTCATAGTTGAAGTCGACGTGACCGGGAGTGTCTATAAGGTTAAATACATAGGTTTTGCCGTTGTCCGCCTTGTAGTTGAGACGAACGGCACGAGCCTTGATGGTGATTCCTCTTTCGCGTTCTATATCCATGTTGTCAAGAAGCTGGTCCGACATGTCTCTGAGTGCGACAGTCTCGGTGAGCTCAAGAATTCTGTCTGCAAGTGTAGACTTTCCGTGGTCTATGTGCGCAATAATGCAAAAGTTTCTTATGTTTTCCTGTTCAATGCTGTCCATTTCCGCCCACGCCTTTCTTTCTGCATTGTTATTCACAGACCTCTATTATAGCACATTTCAGCTCATGTGTAAACCTCGTTATTTGCAATTTTTTCACCATAGTCAGAATTGATGAAAGCTGAGACACAAAAGTATGCATCATTTTGCATATTCGGTGAAATCGAAATGAAAGTTTATCAATTCGTTTGCATTCTCAAAAAAACGTGTTATACTTAGATTAGTACGAATGTAGAAAGGAGAGAGCTAATGCCAATTTATGTAGGTCAGCCATGCACATCATGCGGCAGGATATTAACCAAAACAGATGATATAGTTGTTTGTCCGGAATGCGGTTCTCCATATCATAGAGATTGTTATATAAGTGAAGGAAAGTGCACCAACATTCATCTTCACGAAACAGGTGAGAGCTGGCAGCCGACGGTAACTCAAGAAGAGAAAAAGCCTGAGAAGCTTATCTGTCCGAACTGTGGTGCCGAGAATTCAGCCGAGGCGGCGTTCTGTTGTAATTGCGGTTCGCCTATCAACATGGAGAAGGCTTCCGGTGGCTATCAGAGAACGAACGCAGGATCGTATAATCAGAACCCATATGGTAACGGCGGTTACCAGAATGGAAACTATCAGAATCAGAACGGCAATTACCGGAATCAGAGCCAGAATGGCTATGGTCGCCCCTACGGAAATCCATATATGGGTGGCATGGGTGGCGGCTTCCCGTTCTTTGGAAACAGTGCATACAGTGCTGACTTTGCAATTGGAAACCATACAGTGGCGGAATATTCCGACTATGTCGGCTCCAACAGTCCATATTTCATTCCGAAATTCGTCAGGTTTGAGAAGGGCAAGAAGTGGTCGTTCAACTTTTCAGCGTTCTTCTTCCCACACATTTATTTTTTCTATCGCAAGATGATTCCGATGGGAATAGTTATGCTCCTTCTGACGGCAGTGTTTTCAGTCCCGACCCTTATATATTACCTCTATGCCTATGGAATCATAGGCGAAGCAATTGTCAGCACAACATCATTTGCAGTGATATATAATGTCTGTTCGATACTTTCCTATGTTCTGAGCATCTTTGCAGGACTGTTTGCAAACTATCTGTACTACACAAAGGCTAAGTCCGACCTTGACCAGATCAAGACCGAAATCGTTGAGTATAACTCTCAGCGCGAAGCACTCATTACCAAGGGCGGAACCTCGATGGCATATGCTATTGGCTCTGTAGTAGCGTTGACGGTTGTGTTTTTAGCAGTAATGATTGTAGTGATGAGTGTAGCAACGGGAACGTCGGCATAGTAACTGCCTTACACAGTAAAAATTTCGGATTTGTCAAAACTTTTACTTGACAAATCCGATTTCTTTTGGTATACTATCTTAGTTATCCTTGTCCGTCGCGAGAGGCGGGCGGAATCCAGAAGGAGGTGCAATTATGGCAAAATTATCTGAGAACTACGAAGCTATGGTGGTTTTCTCAACCAAAGCGGGCGACGAGGCTGTAGCTGAGCTTGTCGCTAAATTCAAGGACATGATCGAAGCGAACGGAACTCTTGCCGAAGTTGACGAATGGGGAAAGCGCAAGCTTGCCTATGCTATCAACTACGAGACTGAGGGCTATTACGTTGTCTACACTTTCGAGTCCAAGCCCGACTTCCCAGCCGAGTTTGACCGTGTCCTCAACATTACCGACGGCGTACTTCGTTCCTTAGTCATCGCTAAGAATAGCTGATTGGAGGAATGAGTAATGCTTAACAGAGTAATTTTGATGGGTAGAATAACCCGTGACCTTGAAATCAGGCAATCTCAGGGTGGCACAGCCGTTTTGAGATTCAGTATCGCTGTAGACAGAAGTTTCACAAGACAGGGTGAAGAGCGTCAGACTGACTTCTTTACCTGTGTGGCATTCGGACAGAGAGCTGAGTTCATCAACAAGTACTTCAGAAAAGGTAGTATGATTGCCGTTGAAGGACAACTTCGTGAGAATAATTACGAAGACAAAAATCAGGTAAAGCACTACAATGTAGAAGTTATTGTTGATGGTGTCTCGTTTACTGGCGAGAGGGCATCAGATCGCGACAACAGCGGTTCTTCCTCTTATCAGTCATCTTACCGTCAGCCTACCCAGCAACAACCCGCTTATAATGAGCCGACGTCCAATCCTATCGCCATTGGAAACATGGATGATTTCGAGGAGATTCTTAGCGACGACGGCGTCCCGTTCTGATTTCAAGAGCGAGATAAATCTTTGAAAGGAGAATTTCACCATGGAAAGAAATACTGCCGGTGCAAGACCGACAAAGAGACCGAGAAAAAAGGTTTGCATGTTCTGTGTTGACAGAGCAGAGACCATCGATTACAAAGACACTGCAAAGCTTCGCAAGTGCCTCACCGAGCGTTCCAAGATATTGCCCAGACGTGTAACCGGAACCTGTGCATATCATCAGCGCGAACTCACCAAGGCTGTAAAGAGAGCAAGATATGTTGCACTCCTGCCTCATTCTTCCGACTGATAAACAGTTTAGGTATTACAAAAGCCGAAGGTTTAATCCTCCGGCTTTTTCGTGCTTACTCGTTTTCAGATATTCAGATACCCCTTCAATACTTTCAGAGTATTCATAATGCCGTCGACATGGCTTCTTTCATAGCCGTGGCTGGCGTAAACTCCTGCTCCGATAAGTCCGTGGCGGATGTCATAGCCTGCTCTCAGCGTTGCCTCAACGTCTGAGCCATAATGAGGGTAAACATCAACAGCATAGTCCGCACCCTCTTTTTTGGCGGCGGCTATAAGCTTTGAAACTACCTGATAGTTGTAAGGCCCACCTGAGTCCTTGGCGCAGATAGAAACCTGTCTCTCAGTACAGGTGAGTCCGTTTCCTACGCAGCCCATGTCTACGCTTATAGCTTCTGTAACGCCCTCGGGAACAGAGCCCGAGCCTCCATGCCCGACCTCTTCGTAAACGGTAACGTGAACATAGGTCTTCCTCGGGAGCTTGATGCCGTTGTCAGCAATATACTTCGCAAAGCCCAAAAGAATTCCAACTGAAAGCTTGTCATCCAAAAATCTTGACTTGATATATCCCGACTGAGTCAGCCGCGTTCTCGGCTCAAAGCAAACAATGTCGCCGACTTCGATGCCGAGCTTCTTAACGTCATCAGCTGAGCTCACATTCTCGTCAATGACGACCTCCATCGTGTCGAAGCTTCTCTTGGTGGAGTGGTATTCTCCGTTGACATGAACGCTTGCGTTACAAAGCTGGAGTGCACCCTCATAGACAAACTGCTCACGAGTGTAAATTCTCACATTCTCCGCCTCGGCATTGTTTGCCTCCATTCCGCCAAGGTTGGTTATCTTAAGCCTTCCTGAGCCGGTAATTTCACAGACCATCCCTCCAAGGGTATCGGTGTGTGCCTCCAAAAGCAGGGCATCATCCTTGCTGACACCGCCCAAATCAGCGATAACTCCGCCTTTTTCGGTGATGGTAGCCTTGAATCCCAAGCTCTCGAATTCATCTTTTACCCAAGACGCGGCTCTTTCGGTGTAACCGGAAGGGCTGTCTATTGCTAAGAGCTCGAAGGTCTTGTTTCTTGCATAGTCGCGATATTTAGTGTCCATTTCTGGCATATCAGTATCTCCTTATTTATTTTAATTCTTAGCGGCGTTTGACATAACCAATGCTTCTGCAAGCTTACAAATGTCAGATGCCGCATGTGGATTAATCGTTTCGTGTTGCCTTTTTATCATATTCTGGCGATGTTGCTCATCACTGAGATACTCCAAAGCCTTGTATACGCTCTTCTTGTTGGGCTTAACCTTGAGGCTCATGCCTTCATAGGAGAAGTAGTTCATATTTATTGTTTCACACCCGGGAATCGGGGTTATGTGAGCAATTGGGACTCCCACCACAGCAGCTTCGGTTGAGGAAAGCCCTCCCGGCTTTATGAAGCACACCTCGCTCAGATTAAATAGTTCCGGCATCTTCTCGGTAAAACGATATAAAATAATGTCGTTTCCGTAAATTGCATATAACTGCTCAAATAGCTTGGTGTTATTTCCACAGACGACAATCAGCTTTGTGTGACCGTCATTATGACACCATTCTTCAAGAATTCGGATTATCTTCTTAAGCTTTCCGGCACCCATGCTTCCGCCACAGACAAGGAGATACTTATATTCGGGATCGAGCTCAAGCTCGTCCATCAGGTCTTTTTTTGATGTTGCTTCTGCAAACTTGGAGCTTGTCGGTATACCATAGCTGTAAATGCGGGGAAGAGACACTCCCTTGCGTGAAAAATCGTCTGTCTGGTCCTTGCTTGGAATAATGCAGGCGTCAGTCTTGACCTCTCCCTCAAATGGGATACAGGCGTAGTCTGTGGCTATAAAGATGGTCTTTGGAAGACCGGATTTTTTATCATAGAGATATGTCAGCATTTCACCTGCAAAAAGGTGAGTGGTGATTATGACGTCATAGTGATTCTCTTTGAGGTATTTTTCAAGCGATTTTGCGGGTTTGCGATTGATCGCATATATGATGGAATGACGGAACGGAAGTCCCGAGACGACTCCGCCTATTTTATAGATTAATCCAAACAATCCGGGAACATATTGTACAGTCGCAATGTAGGCTTTGTCAACAAATTTCGCGAGTTTTCTGCTTTTGAGCTCGTAGGGATTCATGAGATCGGCGGTGTGTCCTCGCCTCTCCAATTCTTCCTTGACAGCACGAGCGGCGGCATTGTGTCCGCCACCGGTGCCCATCGAAAGTATCAATGCTTCCATGCTAAATTCACCTCAATTTCTTCCCGCTCTTCCGGACTCTTGTGGAGTCTGAACATGACCGCCACCGTTATGAAGACAAATCCAACCGGCAGAGCAACCATGCTTGTTTTCACTCCGAAAATGCACATTGCAATCAGAGTGGTTAGATATGATACAGCGGTTCTGTGAAGATGGGGTGATATTTTCAGGATAAGGGAGAAGAAGATAAACGAAATTGCCATGAAAAATACAGGCTGATAAACGGGAGCAAGCCCGATAAGACAGCCGAACGTCGTAGCAATTCCTTTTCCGCCATTGAAGCTGTTGAAGATGGAGAAGGCATGACCAATAACAGGCGCGGCGAGCACAAGAGCAAATGCAATGTCTGTGCATGGTGTTGCATCTGAATATGTACCAAACTCAAGGAACAGTCTGACAGGAACTATGCCCTTAAGAACATCACAGAGAAGTGTGAGGAAACCACACCAGAAGCCTCCGTATGTAAATGCGTTCGATGCTCCGGGGTTATGGTCTTTTGCTTTTTCGATTATATCTCCCTTGCGGAATATTTTTGCCCATACCTGGGCAAAGAGTATACTGCCGCAGAGATAGCCTATGATAACAAAAGGCAGTACTGTCAGCAGAAACATAAAATCACGTCCTTTTAGTATGTATGGTTGTTACTACTCATCAATTATTAATCTCTTTTTTGATTATAACCTATTTTCCGCCCCATTTCAAGTACTTATTTTCAAAAAGCACCTGAGGTGCGGACAATCTGTGAAAACTGTTGCATACCAGCGATTGTTGCAGTACAATAAGTAGGTAAAACGTGAAAACCTGTAATTATTAAGAAATCGGCGCAAATCTTAATATCTTTACGTATGGCATCTTAATCTTTTTTGTGGTACAATATCTATATCAACTTAAGTTGGAGAAGAAAAGAGGAAAAATAAATGGGTAGCTATAACGTGCTTATTTGCGATGACGAGCCGGACATTGTGAACGCTCTCAAGATATATCTTAAAAACGAGGACTACGATTTCTTTACAGCCGGAAACGGCAAGGAAGCCTTGAGAATCCTTCACGATGAGAAGATAGACCTGGTTCTCATGGACATCATGATGCCTGAGATGGACGGAATCAAGACTCTGAGCGAGCTGAGAAGCTTCTCGAATGTCCCCGTAATCTTCCTGACGGCAAAATCCGAGGACACCGACAAGGTGTTGGGACTTAATATAGGTGCTGATGACTATGTCACTAAGCCGTTCAACGCTGTTGAGCTTACCGCCCGAATCCGCTCTCAGATTCGCAGATACACGCTCTTAGGAAGCGCGCCTGTAAGTCCTGACACTCTCAAGATAGGCGGGGTGCAGATAAGATATGAGGACAAGCAGGTGACAGTTGACGGTGAGGTTGTATCTCTCACTCCAAAGGAATACAGCATTTTAAGATTTCTTATGGAGCATCCGGGCGAATGCTTTTCGCCTCCGGAGATATACCGTGCAGTCTGGGGAGATGTCCCGATAGGCGTCAACAACGCCGTCGCTGTACATATGCGGCACTTAAGAGAGAAGATAGAGATTGACTCTGCAGCTCCGAGATACTTAAAGGTTGTATGGGGAAAGGGCTATAAGTTTGAAAGACCAAAAAATTAGCATGAAAAGAGGGGATTATCTGATGACCAGTGGCAAAAGAAAGCGGGGAAGACTCTGGGTAAAAGTGACGGCGTTTGTCTGCCTTGTTTTAGCGGCGGTGATATTTGCAGGCAGTGCCCTTGCCACAATTATTCTCTATTATAACGACGCCTACTATTTTGATAACTACACTATCATGGATGATTATGTCTCAAACGAAACCGAGCTCAAGAAGAATCTCACTGGGGTATATCTCTCGTGGTATGAGCCATACGGCTATTCTGCTGAGGCACTGGATGAGGCGGTTTTCTACGATTCGTATGACTACGAAACCTCAACCTATGATGCCACCGTTGGTTATAGCTATCTCTTTGATGATGAATTTATCGAATACTACGCCATCAACTACGACGATTACGACGATATTTCTCCACTGTTCGGCTTTTACTATTACGACGGCGAGACGTCTATAGATTGGCTCGAAGAAATTTTCAGCGTTTCATATTCGGAGTCAGAAAATCTGATTGTTGAAGAAGACTTGGATAGCTTCGATGACTATATGGAGATATACTATTCCGAGGGAAGAACAAATTTCAGAATTGATGTCAGCGACACTGCCGGCGAAACCCTCTACTCCAATCACACGTCTATAGATGATGAGGATATTGAACTGACATCTTCATCGGAAGACTATACCGTCACCGTCATGGGCGAGCCGATGGTTATCGAGGTTATCACCTACAGTTATGAAGAAGCCGAAAGTTGCCTCAGCATGTTTTCAGAGCTCGACGACTTGGTTGAAGTATTAGGCTTTGAGATTTCGATAGATCAGGAGGAAGATGCTTTCAATGGCGAGATAATTTATTGCACCCATATCGTGCTCTCTCAGATTCTGTCTGAGACACTGACCGTCACCGTAAGTCTGCCGTCATCGCTAAGTGATTTCACAGTTCATGATGATGTCTATATCAAGCTTACAAGAATCAATACACTCCTCAGTAACAAGGATAATTTCATAATCCTTATGGTTATAACCGCAATAGTGGCACTTGTTTGCTTTATAGTACTCATGACGACAGCAGGACATTTTCAGGAATACGAAGGCATTCATCTCACTCTTGCGGACAAAATTCCATTGGAGCTGTATCTGTTTCCGGTGGGTGCTGTGCTTTTCGGCTCTTTGTACATCGTCTCTGAAATTATCTATATTGACCTTGAAGCAAGGTTGCTTCTATATCTGATTTTTGCTCTTTGTGCAGGAGCTTCGGCGGGAGCGGTTATGCTTGTCTTAATGACCTGCTCCGCAAGAGTCAAGACAAGGCGGTTCTTCAAGAATACGATCATCTGCGGCTCACTGATATGGCTTTTCGGATTCTTCAGAAAGCTCATCAGAAACCGCAAATATGCAACAAAGCTTAAGTTTATCTTCATAGGCGTTCTGATATATGATTTCCTGTGCTTCTTGCTTTTGTTCAGCAACGCCTTTTTAGGGCTTCTCATGTTCACTGTAGGAAATCTTGCCGTGCTGATTGCGGCTCTCGTTTATGCCATGGGTGTAAGAAAGCATGAGGAAGCCGCCAAGGATATTTCCGAGGGCAAGACAGAGACTGTCGTCGACAGTGACGGGCTCTATTTCGGTCTCGGGAGCTTTGCTGGACACCTGAACAACATCAATGACGGGATTCAGGCGGCTGTAGACGAAAGCCTCCGCTCGGAAAGGCTCAAAACCGAGCTTATAACCAACGTCTCCCACGACCTGAAAACGCCGCTTACTTCCATCGTGAACTATGTCGACATCCTCTCAAAGGAAGACATCCAACCTGACAGTGCGAAAGAATATGTAGATGTGCTCGTTCGCCAGTCCCAGAGGATGAAGAAGCTTATAGACGATTTGGTAGAAGCCTCAAAAGCCCAAGCAGGAGCTATCCCCGTAACTCTTGAAAAGACGGATATGTCGATTCTACTTACGCAAGCTACGGCTGAATACGATGACAGACTTGAAGCGAACAATCTCAAGCTTGTCGTTACGACTCCGGAAAAGCCCATGATGGCTCTTGTCGACGGAAGGCTGATGTGGCGTGTCTTCGACAACCTGATGGGAAATATTGTGAAGTACGCCCAGCCTGACACCAGAGTATACGTCTCAGCCGGAGAGACCGACGGCAAAATCCTGATAACCTTCAAGAACATCTCAAAGTACGAGCTCAATATCTCAAGCGACGAGCTCATGGAGCGATTCGTCAGGGGAGACTCCTCCCGCTCAACTGAGGGAAGCGGCTTGGGTCTTTCGATAGCAAAGAGCCTATGCGCTCTCAATAACGTTGATTTTAATATAATTATCGATGGCGACCTCTATAAAGCCGAGCTTTCGATGGATGAGCTTCCATGGGAGCCGAAACCGCCTAGTGAAGAAACGCTTCCAGCAATCGTTGTTGATACAGAATAAAAATGCACCGTCTGATTAAACAGGCGGTGCACTTTGCATTTGCATAAAAACTCTAAGTTATGCGAGCTCAGCGAAGTACTTGATAGTTCTGACCATCTGGCTGGTGTAGGAGTTCTCGTTGTCATACCAAGAAACTACCTGTACCTGATAGAGGTCGTCGGTGAGCTTAGCAACCATGGTCTGAGTAGCATCGAAGAGAGAACCGTATCTCATGCCGACAACGTCGGAGGAAACGATAGGATCTTCGTTGTAGCCGAAGGACTCAGAAGAAGCGGCCTTCATAGCGGCGTTGATGCCTTCCTTGGTGATGTTCTCGCCCTTGACAACAGCGGTGAGGATGGTGGTGGAACCGGTGGTAACAGGAACTCTCTGAGCGGAGCCGATGAGCTTGCCGTTGAGTTCAGGAATTACCAAGCCGATAGCCTTAGCGGCACCAGTGGAGTTAGGAACGATGTTAGCCGCACCTGCTCTTGCACGACGAAGGTCGCCCTTGCGGTGAGGACCGTCCAAAATCATCTGATCGCCAGTGTAGGCGTGGATGGTGGACATGATACCGCTCTGGATAGGAGCATAGTCGTTAAGAGCCTTAGCCATAGGAGCCAGGCAGTTGGTGGTGCAGGAAGCTGCGGAGATGATGGTGTCCTCAGTGGTGAGGGTCTTCTCGTTAACGCTGTAAACAACAGTGGGGAGATCGTTTCCTGCAGGAGCAGAAATAACAACCTTCTTTGCGCCAGCGTCGATGTGAGCCTGGCTCTTAGCCTTTGAGCAGTAGAAGCCGGTGCACTCGAGAACTACATCAACACCGAGCTCACCCCAAGGAAGCTCAGAAGCGTTGGGCTTTGCATAAATGGTGATTTCCTTGCCGTCAACGATGATAGCACCGGGAACTGTAACGGTCTTGCCGTCCTCAGCATAAACAGCGGGCTTAACGTCAACAGTGTGAGCGTTCTCGCCGATTCTTCCGCAGTAGCCGCCCTGAGCGGTATCATACTTGAGAAGATGAGCGAGCATCTCAGGCTTTGTGAGATCATTGATTGCTACGATTTCGTATCCTTCAGCACCGAACATCTGGCGGAAAGCAAGACGTCCGATTCTACCAAATCCGTTAATCGCAACTTTTACAGACTTAGACATAATATAAAAACCTCCAATAGTGTTTTTTATGCTCTTATATTCTACACCATTTTCTCGCAGTTTGCAAGACCTTTGTCCGAAAAATGATGATGTTTGCAGGAAAATTTTTCGTTAAGAGCTTCACAAGCAAATATAAAAGCACCAGTTGAACATATTTCGTGCAAAAAAATCAGAGCCACCAACCAAGGCGGCTCTGCCCGCTTCATGATTTAGACTTCTTTCTTGTTGCCACAACTACAGTGATGACTGCAACTAATGCGACTGCGCCAACGATTCCAATAATAAGTGCCGCAGTTCTACTAGACATACCTGACGCAGTCGTGGTCAACGTTGTCGTTGCTGTTTGCGAGCTTGCATCTGAACCTTTGTCGAGCATCATGCAATCAAGATAAAGAGTATCTGATAGCTTACTTGTCGATTTGAGCATAATCGTATTTTCACCGCTGTCAAGAGAAATGTCGATTGTGTAGTAAGCCCAATCGCTTGTTGAGCCGGTTTTACTCATAGTAATGTTCGAGACCTTCTTGTCGTTCACATACAGCGCGAGCCCAGAGATATTGGATTTTTCAAGCAGGTATCGGATACTGAGGGTATACGTCCCCGAAGAGGTAACCGAAACTGTGTCCTTCACGGAAGCACCCTTGGCAGTTCCGAAAACTAAGTAGCCCTGACCGTAGTAGTTGCTGATTCCTGTTCCATAGCCGCTCTTTACGTATTCAGTGATGCCCTTATAAGCATAGAATTCGGCTTCATACTGTCTTGTGCCTGTGTACTCGGGTGGGCTTTCAGGCTCGACGATAGTAGCGACATTGTAGTCTGTAGAACGGTCTGTGTTTGAACCACCGACGTTTATAGTTATGTCGATAGGACCATTATGAGCGACAGTAACAGTGAATACTCCGTTTTCATACTCGGTAGTGACAGTGCTTTCAGCCATGTTGATGCCGCGGTCGGTGTATGTGATGGTGGGCTCTTCTGAGCAACCGCTTATTACAATAACATCGTTCTTTTTGAGAAGAGGGCTGTTTTCGTTGTAATTGTTAAGGTATATTTCGAGGCTGTCCGAATATTCATTGATAATTCCTGTTGTATAGGTTGATAGAGTGAGTTCCATGCTGTCGGCTGTATTGTACTGGAAAGGAATTGTTCCGACTGCACTTTCACTGCTGTCTAATGGATTGTATACTACCCATGTGTTACCGTTCCGACCGGCATAGATATTTCCCGAGTATTCCTCCGGGAACAGTTCGTTGAATTCAGCTACCTTGTCCTCAATCGTCGCCCACCGTTCCGATATTTCCGATTGCAGAATCTGCACCTCGAACTGCTCCGCTACATCATCCGCAAGAGCATATACAGTGGGAATTGTCGGGTAACGTCCCGTAGGCTTGTAGAAGTTATGGTTATCAGAAAGATTTCCGTCATCATCCTTCTGGTACAAGCCTTCAAAGAGGGTGGGGTAGGTGCTGTATTTATCGTCATCAGAACCGGTTTCGACATCCTGAATGATTACTAATTTAGTATTTGCGATAACCTCCTCGCGAGTCGGAATGCGGATAGCACCTTCCAAAATCTTGCGGAACATGTCCGTCACGACATTCGTAAATTGCGTGTATGACGACCATTGTCGCTCGGTGTAACCATCGTCGTCGACTGTCGCATCGTCCTCATAAAAGTCATCCTGCCAGATAAGCTCGGGACCGTCGATAACTGTTGCACCCGATTTAAGGTAGGTTTCAAGCATTACAGCAAGTCCGGTCGACTGTGTGAATGGTACCGACCCGTCCCAGCCGGTTTCATCATACCTGACGCCGAAGTTACCGCAATAGCCGGCGAGATACGTTCCAAGTACTATACTCTCCATGTCCTGAATATAGCTGGTTGAGGTGTACTTCTGGCATAGGATGAAGTTCTCAGTGTAGTCAAGGCAAGCCTGTTCAAATTCAGGCACTTGCTTTATCATCGCAAGAGGATTGATGGCAGAAACCCACTTGTTTCCGCACCAGCTTACAACCAAATATCCTCCGTACTTGTTGCAAAGTTCAAGGAGATTTGCAAAGTGCTTGTATCGCTCTTCTCCAGTTAATCCTGCCTCAGTGTAGCCCCAGAACTGCTCGCAGTAGTTGAAGCCCAAGAAGTTCGGATAATCAACGAAGAACTCTTCAAAAATAGTTCCCTCAAGGCTTGAATCGGGATAGTCGGGGAAGTGTGACCTTCCTCCGCTTGAAGGCTGAATAAGAGTCCATACGCCTCTTTCGGCGCATGTTCTCAGCCATGATTTTGCAGTTTCATAGCCGTCCTCGACCAATGTCCATTCGTGTGTGGTAGAGTCCCAGCTTACCGAAAGGGAGATATTGAAGACAACATACGGGAGAACATCTTCCGGAATCAGGTCTATTATCTTGTCGGGGTCGGGATAGTTCCAGGTGTCGATGTGTACAATCCACATAGGCGACTCGGTCGAGACAACCCGGCGGAGTGTCCCATCAGTTGATACAGTTGTACTTGCTTCGCTTGACGTGCTTCCGTCGGCAATAGTAGCGATGGGAAGAGCACAGAGCATTAAAGCAATTGTTACGAGCCAGGCTATTATTTTTTGAAGTTTCATCATAAGATCTCCTTTCGCAAGACCAAAAAGTATTTGTGCAATTATTATATAGAAATCGGCAATTCAAGTCAAGAGTTTATAGCTATTAGACAAAAAACTCTAATTTTTAGACTATATTGACTTGTGAAATGTCTAACATAAAGAAAACCGCACCAGTTACCCCGGTACGGCTTATATTGACTTCAGCGGTGATGCATTGCCGCCATCTCGTATTTCCTTTTGGTGGCTTCTCCGCCCCTTATGTGCCTTTCCTTCTTGTTGATGTCAAGAATGACCTTGACCTCTTGGTATAGTGACGGCTCTACTTTTTGCAATCTGTCCGACACGTCTTTGTGGACTGTGGATTTGCTGATCCCGAACTCTTTTGCCGCCTGTCGGACGGTCGCCCTGTTTTCAACTATGTATTCGCCTAAAATAACAGGACGTTCTCTGTCTCGTGGTATTTCCGTCATAAGCTCACTCTCACTCCCAATTGCTTTATAATAATGTATATTACAAGCCTTGGGAAAATAGAAGCAGATTTCTCGTTAAAGACTGTATATAGCCGAAATTATTGCTGTTAGCCATAATAAAAGTTTGTGTAGTCTAAAACTTAGAAGTTTTTGTCTAATAGCTATAAACACTTGACTTAAATTGCCGATTTCTATATAATTATTACACAAATACTTGGAACAGCTTATCTGAAAGGAGATACTGTTATGAAATTAGCTAAAATTTTCGCCCTGATTATCGCAATTGCAATGCTTGCATGTGTGCTTCCGATTTCAACTGTTGTAGTCGAAGCATCTTCAAGCAGTTCAGGCACAGCTTCGTCAGACGGAACACTCAGACGCGTTGTCTCATCCGAATCGCCGATGTGGATAGTGCACATTGACTCCTGGAACTATCCCGATCCGGATGCAATAATTGACCTGATACCGGAGGATGTCCTTCCTTACGTCGTCTTTAACATTGCACTTTCCGTCAGTTGGGATTCGGAAACTCACGAATGGTCATTAGTCGAGGACGGCTATGAAACCGCAAAATCATGGCTCAGAACCTGTGCCGAAAGGGGAGTCTGGGCGATGATTCAGCCGTCAAGCGGAGGCAGGTCACACTTCCCGGACTACCCCGATTCAAGCCTTGAAGGTACTTTTTTTGAAGAGTTCTTCGTTGATTATCCGAACTTCTTGGGCTTCAACTATTGTGAGCAATTCTGGGGATATAGCGAAGCAGGAGTGGATGTAGAGGACAGATACAAGCATTTCGCCAATCTTTTGGAGCTCTGCAACGAGTATGGCGGGTATCTGGTAGTAAGCTGGTGCGGAAACAAGTGGGTCTCCGCTATCAATCCTCTTGCGATGTTAAAGCAGGTTCCCGAGTTTGAACAGGCTTGCCTTGACTACACTGAGAACTTCATCCTCTGCCAGAAGTACACTTCGACCAGCTATATTCAGGACATGGAGAGTATAGTCCTTGGAATGTATCTTTCGGGATACTGTGGAAACTTCGGTGTCAGATATGACGAAACCGGCTGGTCAGGTTCTACAGAATTTACTCAGTCAACCGGGCTGTCAGTCATGCTTGAATCCTTCCTTAAATCGGGAGCAACTGTTATTGACGGTCCTGAACTTACATGGCAGGACGATTTCTATGAGACTTCCACAAGTAAGGACTCAGATGGTTACAGCGAAAGGCAGTGGGAATCGTACACACAATTCACGAATGTCGTGACCGACATGTTCAGAAAGGTTATAGAGGGTGCAATCTGTATTCCGACGCGTGAGGAGGTTATCGCCGATACAAAAGTAGTGATTATCCAGGATGTTAGCTCTGGGTCTGACGATAACAAATACAGCACCTATCCTACTCTTTTCGAGGGTTTGTACCAGAAAGATG
The DNA here is from genome assembly GCA_021202155.1 of Oscillospiraceae bacterium. Lineage (GTDB taxonomy): Bacteria > Bacillota > Clostridia > Oscillospirales > Ruminococcaceae > Faeciplasma. The sequence goes on from JAJQDP010000019.1 coordinate 28,658, forward strand.
ATGACGGAAATCTCACAGATAACCATAATTTCTACAAGCCTACGGGACGCTACCCGACGATTCCAACTGTATATGCTCTTGCAGATGACATAGCCGAACAGTTTGAGGTGCAGATACTGCAATCGACAATATCAAGGCGATGGTCGTCGATTTCAAAAAAGGTTGCGGAGTTTAATGAGCTTTTCCCGGAGGAATACTCAGGAAATATCTATGCCGGTCGGAACGGGAATACATGGGTGGTTTATAACCCTCTTGATACCGGTAAGAAGGCGACAGGAACGATTCCGTTCCAGTATAATACTGCAGACAGCATCAAGCTCACTCTATCCACCTATACCACAGGTATAATCAACGAATACGCGGACAGCCTTGAAATTTATCTCAACAACTATGACGAGAATAATCCCACTACAAGGACAACAGATACAATCGTTATAAGTGGCTGTTCAGAGAAACCGACAATTACTTACAATAACCGTGGAGTTGACACAGTTTCGAGTATCGTTTTAACCAGCTATAAGGATGGGGTCTACACTGTAAAGGTTTCTCACAACGGTCCTATCGATATAACCATAAATGTCAGTGGCTCAAATACTGACCGTTCAACCGATTACAATGTATCAAACATCGTAGAACCTGAGAGCCCGCCAACATACACCGGCGACAGACAGTATGAAGCTGAGTTTTACGCATACAAGAACATCAGCAAAGTAGTAAAAAACGGTGCCAGCTACGACATCAGGAACTACTATGGTCAGGGGTATCTTATATTCGGAACCAAGAGCGGAGCATCTGTCAAGGACACAGTTTCGGTCAACAGCTCCGGTACATATACCTTGAACATCAGGTATCTTCTTGAAAACTCCAATGTCTCCGGACTAGCACTGTATGTGAACGGTAAGAAGGTTTCAACAATTTCGCTGAAAAAGACGGGGTCTGCCAGTAATTGGGACTACTACACGATTGATGTGCCTCTTAATTCTGGCGAGAATACAATCACACTTACTGCTACGAACAAGCTTGCAGATACTCTGTACCTTGACTGCATGATAATCAGTGGATAAACCATTGATAGTGGCAATAGCAGCGGAAGCGGTGAAATCGTCAGCAAAACAGCTAAAGAGACTGCAGTTGAGATAAATGCTCCTCTTGAGCAGTTTTATGCTAAACCGGAAACTGAAAATGCCGTGACTTAGCCCTTGACTAAACTTCACAATTTCTATATAATTACTACATAAATACTTGGAACAGTTTCGACTGAAAGGAGATACTGAAATGAAATTAAAAAGAATCGTATCATGGATAATTGCACTTGCACTGTTACTCTATGCTCTTCCTGTTGCGACAATTGCCGATGAATCTGCATCGAGTGAAACGAGCTCAATCACGACTTCGGACAGCAATTTGCGCCGTGTCGTCTCTACCGAGTCGCCGATGTGGATTGTACATATCGACACCTGGAACTATCCCGACCCGGATAAGATTATAGATTTGATACCCGAGGATGTCCTTCCTTATGTCGTCTTCAACATCTCGCTTTCGGTAAGCCGCGATGATGATGGGACATGGAGCCTTGTTGAATACGGATATGAAACAGCAAAATCATGGCTGAGGACCTGTGCTGAAAGAGGCGTCTGGGTGATGGTTCAGCCGTCAAGCGGCGGATTTTCTCACTTCGAAGACTACCCCGACTCAAGCCTTGAGGGAACCCTTTTTGAAGAATTCTTCGTCGACTACCCGAACTTCTTAGGCTTCAATTACTGCGAGCAGTTCTGGGGCTTCAGTGATGCAGGAGTAGAACCGACGGACAGATACAAGCATTTCGCCAATCTTTTGGAACTCTGCAACAAGTATGGCGGATATTTGGTAGTAAGCTGGTGCGGAAACCAGTGGAGCGCGTCGATAAATCCTCTTGCAATGATAAAGCAAGTTCCCGAATTTGAACAGGCTTGCCTTGACTATACCGAGAACTTCATTCTCTGCGAGAAGTACACACAAACCAGCTACATTGCGGATATGGAGAGCATTTGTCTCGGAACATATCTATCGGGCTACTGCGGAAACTATGGCGTTCGCTATGACTCATCTGGATGGACCGGTGCGATTCCTTTCACTCAGTCAACAGGACTTGCTGTCATGCTCGAACGTTTTCTTAAGTCAGGAGCAACAGTAATTGACGGTCCTGAGCTCATCTGGGAGGATGATTTCTATGAAACTGTTGCGACTGTTGATGACGACGGCTACACCGAGCGACAATGGGCGTCATATACGCAGTTCACGAATGTCATCACGGATATGTTCCGAAAGGTTCTTGAGGGTGCTATAAGAATTCCTACCCGTGAAGAGGTCATCGAGAACACCAAGGTGGTCATAATTCAGGATGTCGAAACCGGTTCTGATGATAATAAATACAGCACCTATTCGACGCTCTTTGAGGGGCTATACCAGAATGACTACGACGGCAGTCTCAGTGAAAACCACAGTATCTACAAATCCACAGGACGTTATCCGGCAATTCCGACGGTATATGCTCTTGCGGATGATGTAGCGGAGCAGTTCGAGGTGCAGATTCTGCAATCGGAAATATCTGAACGATGGGCGACAATTGAAGATAAAGTGGAAGAATTCAACGAGCTCTTCCCGGAGGAATACACCGGAAATATCTATGCCGGTCGTAATGGAAATACATGGGTTGTATATAATCCGCTGAAGAGCAGTGAAAGTGCAAACGGAACAATTCCATTCCAGTATAACACTGCCGACAGCATTGAGCTCACCTTGTCAACCTATACGACCGGAATCATAAATGAATATGCTGACAGTGTTGAGATATATCTCAATAACTATGATGAAAACAGCGTTCTTCTCAAGAAGAAGGATACAATCGTAATAAGTGGTTGTTCCGAAGAGCCGACCATCACGTATACCGACAGGGGAATAAATACCTCCGAAAGTACCGTTACGACCGAATATGCAAACGGCGTATTTACTGTCACAATAGCGCATAACGGTCCTATCGACATCACGATAAATGTAAGTGGCTCGAATACCGGTCGCTCAACCGACTATAATGTGGCTACAATAGTCGAGCCTGAAAGCCCTCCTGAATATACCGGTGACAGACAGTATGAAGCAGAGTTCTATGCATACAAGGACATAGTCGAGTACGTAAAGAACGGCTATGGCAAGGGAATCAGCAACTATTATGGTCAGGGCTACCTTGTTTTCGGGACTGCAAAGGGTGCGTCCGTGAAGGACACAGTATCTGTAAACTCTGCAGGAACATACACTCTGAATCTGAGATACCTGCTTGAAAATTCAGATGTCTCCGGGCTTGCGCTGTATGTCAACGGCAAGAAGGTTTCAAACTTGGAGCTTGAAAGCACCGGTTCAAAGAGCGAATGGGATTACTACACAGTCGATGTATCTCTCAAGAAGGGCGAAAACACCGTCATGCTCAAGGCTACAAGTGAGCTTGAGGACACACTCTATCTTGACTGCATGATAATTGATGGAGATGCAGTGTCGGTTTCCGGAGGATCAACTATGTCCACGGGAGTGGCGATTGCAATTGTAGGTGTTGTGGCTGTGATTGCAGTCGTTGCGGTTGTTGCTGTGATAATCATCACAAGAAGAAAACAGGAATAAGAAATAATAGAATAGCTTATAAAAAAAGTTGCTCACGTGTTCGTGGGCAACTTTTTTTATGTGTAATTATGTGTAATTATCTCGAAAACAGTCCCTTTTTAACGTATGGGTGGCTGTCAACCGAAAGAACCTTGTAACCGGTCGCACCAATTGCTTCCGTGAGCTCCTTAGCGTTCAGGCTTGATTCTGACACTATAACGGTCTCGCCCTTTTTGTGCGAGGAGTTTACCTTCTTCACATTGAACTTGCTTCTCACGGTGTCGTTGACGTGCGATTCACACATCGAACACATCATTCCGTCTATCTTAAGAATGGTTTCAGTCATTTCAGATTCCTTTCTCATAAATCAGGCGGGAAAAACTGAGCCTTCCCGCCTGATAAGTTTTTTGCTTGAATAGCAGGGAAGAGGCTCAACGCTTCTTTTGTCCTGCTGAGCAAGATGCCGCATGGGCACAGCCGCCACAACTGCCGCAGTTTCCACCACAGCTTAGCTTGCCGCTCTTCTTGTCCTTACGCATAGCCAAGACTATTCCGGCGACAATCGCAGCAAGAACTATCAGTACTATTATTGTTCCGATATTTTCGGCGAGCCATGTAACCATTACAAACACCTCATTTTCTAATTATTTTGTACCAACGGTAAGCTTTTCAGCCGGCTTGTAGGGCTTAGCGAGCATGTAAACCATGAGCACGATAAGAGCAATCGCTACGATGAGCGAAATAACATTTACAACGCCCATTACAGTGCCGCTTGCGAACATTGCACCGGTGAAGAGGTTTCCAAGCTGGTTTACGATGAGGGCGATAGCATAGGCAAATCCGCACTCATAACCTATAGCAAACCAGAACCACTTTGTATTGTTCATCTCACGCTTGATGGCACCCATAGCCGCGAAGCAAGGAGCACAGAGGAGGTTGAAGATGAGGAAGGAAAGACCGGAAACTGTTGTGAATGCAGCCGCAATAGAAGCGTAAGCGGAGCTTTCTCCTGCATAGAGTATACCCATTGTCGCAACGATGTTCTCCTTTGCAACAAGACCTGTAACAGCTGCAACAGCCGCCTGCCAGTTGCCCCATCCAAGAGGAGCGAATATCCACGCTACGAGTGAACCTATCTTAGCTAAGATGCTGTACTCCATTTCTTCTTCAGCAAGCATTCTGAAGCCGTCGGGAGCCCATCCGAAGAAGGATGTGAACCAGACGAAGATTGTCGAGAGAAGGATTATGGTTCCAGCCTTCTTGATGAACGACCAGCCACGCTCCCACATTGAACGTAAGACGTTTCCGAGTGTAGGCATATGATAAGCGGGAAGCTCCATAACGAACGGAGCGGGATCTCCTGCAAACATCTTTGTCTTCTTGAGCATGATACCGGAAACTATTATAGCCGCCATGCCAAGGAAGTATGCACCAACTGCAATTACCGGTGAGCCACCGAAGATAGCACCGGCCATCATCGAGATGAACGGCATCTTTGCACCGCAGGGGATAAAGGTTGTAGTCATTATGGTCATACGTCTGTCGCGTTCGTTTTCAATCGTTCGCGAAGCCATGATTCCCGGAATTCCGCAACCGGTACCGATAAGAATCGGGATGAAGGACTTTCCGGAAAGACCGAATCTGCGGAAGATTCTATCAAGGACGAATGCGATTCTTGCCATATATCCGCAAGCTTCAAGGAAAGCAAGGAGGAGGAACAGTACCAACATCTGAGGAACAAATCCGAGTACAGCTCCGACACCGGCAACAATACCGTCGAGGATAAGACCCTTGAGCCAGTCTGCACAGCCAATAGCGTCGAGACCGCTTTCAATAATAACAGGAATGCCGGGAACCCAGATACCATAATCAGCAGGGTCAGGCTCAGTATATTCATACTTTTCAAGAATCTCAGCCGCCGCAACCAAATCTTCGTATGTAGCGATTTCAGTTTCAACTGCAAGAGTTTCTTCATCTTCTACTTCATATTCCGCAGTAGCGGATGAGTCAACTGACGCGATAAGTGCATTTACTTCAGCCTGAGCAACAGCGGCATCGAATTCTTCACTTTCAGTGTCTAAGACATCTTCTAAATCGCTGTCCTCGTCTGCGAAGGCAAGAACTATGTCAGGAGAGCTTCCATATTCCTCAGCATCTTCATTATATGCTGAGCTTCCTATTCCGAAGAGATGCCAGCCGTCACCGAACAAGCCGTCATTAGCCCAGTCTGTCGCCGCCGCACCAACGGTAACCATTGAGATGTAATAAACCAAGAACATGATGACCGCAAATATCGGAAGACCGAGCCAGCGGTTGGTGACAACCTTATCAATTTTATCCGAAACTGTGAGGCTTCCAGCGTTCTTCTTTACGTGGCAGGATTTGATTATAGAACCGATATAGACGTATCTTTCATTGGTGATGATGGATTCGGCATCGTCGTCAAGCTCTTTCTCAGCGGCAACTATGTCTGCTTCGATGTGGGAAAGAACTCCCGGGTCAAGCTTGAGTTGCTCCAGAACCTTTTCGTCTCTCTCGAAAATCTTGATAGCGTACCAACGCTGTTGCTCCTCGGGAAGGTTATGTACAGCCGCCTCTTCAATGTGCGCAATAGCATGTTCGACAGAACCTGAGAATGTGTGCATCGGAACCGTCTTTGAGTTCTTTGCGGCATCCAAAGCTGCCTCAGCCGCTTCCATAACGCCGTCGCCCTTGAGAGCGGACATCTCCATGACCTTACAGCCCAACTGCTTTGAAAGCTCATTAAGATTGATCTTGTCGCCGTTTTTGCGGACAATATCCATCATGTTGACTGCAACGACAACCGGAATTCCGAGCTCTGTGAGCTGGGTTGTCAGGTAAAGGTTTCTTTCAAGGTTTGTGCCATCGACTAAGTTCAGAATAGCGTCCGGACGCTCGCCGATGAGATAGTTTCTCGCTACAACCTCTTCAAGAGTGTAGGGGGAAAGTGAGTAGATACCCGGAAGGTCGGTGACGATTACACCGTCGTGCTTTTTGAGCCTGCCTTCCTTCTTTTCAACCGTTACACCAGGCCAGTTTCCGACAAATTGATTGGAACCGGTCAGGGCATTGAACAACGTTGTTTTACCGCAGTTCGGATTACCCGCAAGGGCAATTCTTATTTCCTTATCCATTGTGATAAATCCTCTCCTTTGATCAGCCAGTTAGCATTGACTTATTAGCATAGGCTAATCGAATGATTTAAATAAATGAGGAAGCACTCCCCAAATTTTTTACTGAACCTCGATGGTTTCAGCGTCGGCTTCTCTTATAGAAAGCTCATAGCCTCTGACGGTTATCTCTACCGGATCACCGAGAGGAGCAACCTTGCGGACGTAAATCTCTACACCCTTCGTAATGCCCATGTCCATGATGCGACGTTTGATAGCACCTTCGCCATGAAGCTTTACAACTGTGCAGGTTTCGCCGATTTTTACATCTCTGAGCGTTTTCACCTGACATACCTCCTTGATTTATATTTGAATTTCAATTTCAAACCATGATTTTTCTTGCCAGCTCTTCGTTTATCGCGATTCTGGAATCTTTGATGTTGACTATGACGTTGCCGCCCATAACGGTTACAATCGATATGACCGCACCCGGTACAAATCCCAGGTCTTCAAGATGAGATTTTACGTCCGGAACGCCGTTTACCTTTTTTATTACACATTCTTCCCCGACATCTGCCATCGGCAAAGGAATCATATATTTCACCTCTTGTTGTGATCTCCACATAAAACGAATTTAGAGGTTAGCTCAAGCTAACCATTCTTATATAGAATAGCGCATTTCCGAGCTTTTGTCAATATCTTTTTCGCAATTTTTTCACATTTGTCAGGTTTGACAATAGGTTAGTGGAAGCTAACAGCAAAATTGTGCATAATTTTTGAGAGACAAAAATTCATCTTCCACTTGCATTTTTCGCTCTGTAATGCTATTATAGATGTATAACCTATAACCGATAATAAAGTACGATTTTTACGAAGGAGGAGCTAACATGCATCTTGCAGAGTCAGGTGAAATGTATCTTGAGACTATATATATACTCTCGCATCAGAAAGGATATGTGCGTTCGCTGGATGTCGCCGAATATATGGGATTTTCAAAACCAAGCGTAAGCCGTGCAGTCGGGCTTCTCAAAAACGGAATGTATATTACTGTCGACAAGGATGGCTATCTGTCTCTCACAGATGCCGGACTTGAGGTCGCCGAGAAAATATACGAGCGGCACACTGTACTTACAAAAATTCTCGTCAAGCTTGGCGTTGACGAGGAAACCGCGCAGAACGATGCCTGCAAGATGGAACACGACATCAGCGACACATCATTTGCGGCAATCAAAAAATTCGCCGCCGGATATGGAATCACAGGCATTGAGTGGTAAGCCTACAACCCAAAATCAATAAAAATTGTCCCGCTTCACAACGGGACATAACTATGTATACAAGCAGGGAGATTATTTATGAAGCTTAGCTACAAAAATACAATTTACTGTTCGTACGTCGGCTACATAACTCAGGCGGTGGTAAACCTTTTTGCACCGCTTCTTTTTGTGACCTTCAGCAGTGAATTCGGAATATCTGTCAGCCAGATAACACTTATCACAACGCTTAATTTTCTCACTCAGCTCATAGTGGATTTGCTGAGTACAAAAATTATAGATAAGCTTGGCTACAGAGTCTGCATCGTAGCGGCGCATGTCTTTTCAGCAGTGGGACTCGTCATGCTTGCAGTATTGCCGACAATTCTTCCGAGTGCTTATGCGGGGCTTCTCATATCGGTCATAGTCTATGCCGTCGGCGGGGGACTGATAGAAGTTCTGATAAGCCCGATAGTTGAAGCGTGCCCGACGGACGACAAGGCGTCCGCAATGAGTCTCCTTCACTCGTTCTACTGCTGGGGAGCGGTTCTGGTAATACTCGTTTCAACGATATTTTTCAGCGTTTTCGGGATAGAAAACTGGCGGATAATGAGCTGTATCTGGGCAGTTCTCCCTGCCTTAAATGCGTTCATGTTCACACGTGTTCCGATTGAAACACTGACAGAGGACGGAAGCTCGATGAAAATCCGTGAGCTCTTCTCTTCAAAGGCTTTCATACTCTTTATAATAATGATCCTTTGTGCCGGCGCAAGTGAGCTTGCGATGAGCCAGTGGTCGTCGGCGTTCGCAGAAAGCGGACTCGGGGTCTCGAAGGCTATGGGAGACTTAGCCGGACCGTGCCTGTTCGCTATACTCATGGGAATTGAAAGAGTTATAAACTCGAAGATTTCGCACAAGATTGATATACTCCCGGTCATGATTGGAAGCGCGACCCTCTGTGTGATTGCGTATCTTCTTACAGTTCTTTCACCTCTGCCACTTCTTTCGCTCTTGGGCTGTGCATTGTGCGGGTTCTCTGTCGGAGTCATGTGGCCCGGAGTCTTCAGCCTTGCATCTGCCAAGTTCCCAAAGGGCGGAACTGCACTGTTTGCTCTTTTAGCATTCGCCGGAGATGTCGGATGCACGAGCGGACCCACACTTGTCGGCTTTGTATCTGGTCTCAACGGCGACAGCTTGAAATCCGGGCTTTCCGCCGCAATGATTTTCCCGATAGTGCTCATAGTCTGCTGTTTTGTTTTCCTCAAGATCCGCAGTAAGCCTGAAAAAGTCAGCAGTTAACTGTTATTTTTTCGGAAAGGAAGCTCATGCCCTCATCCATTAGAAATTGCATAGCTTCTCCGCTTGGCATGTGTCCCGAGTCCGGAATCACTTTGAACCGGATATTCTCGTTCGGACATTCGCTGAGATAATCCCTGATTGTATTGGTAGATGTAACAAGGTCGGAGCTTCCCTGCACGATGAGGTAGGGGAGTTCTATTTTTGCAAGAGTGTTCCTCATGTCGATGTCCATTAGCTGACGGATAATTATAGGCTTGCGGTGCGTGCCGTTGTCGAAGACAGCCCTGAAGTCCTTGAGATGATAGTCGGGACTCGTCAGCATTCCCACGACAAACTTTCCGACAGGAGTTTTTCCGCCGTTCGGATTGTGATAGCCGTCGGTGCACTTTTTGATGAGGTTTCCCATGTCGCCAATGTCAGAATCAGTTCTCGGAACAGTGCTCTTCTTCACCCTTTCGTACGCTTCAAGCTCACTTTTATTCATTTCTGACACGTTCTTTTCAAGTGCTGAGAAAACCTCGTCGTTGAAGAAAAGCTCTTTGGTTATCTGACCGTACACCATGACTTTGTCAAGTAATTCTGGAACTTCAACAGCACATCTTGCCGCTAAGACCGAACCCCAGGAAACGCCGAAGAGGCAAATCTTGTTGTCGGGATAGTCGTTGTGGAGAGCTTTTATCAAATCTAAAGCCATATTGACGTAGCTTTCAATGCAGATGGAATCGTCAAGCTCAGTGTCGTTGATTCCGCAACCGAGCTGATCCCAGTAGACCATGGTGCATTTTTCTTCAAGGTCAGGGAAAAGCCCACTACAGCCCTCGCCGAATGGAATCGGGTTACCGGGACCGCCATGAAGATATATAACAAGCGGGTTGTCCGCTTTCTTTCCTTCTATAAGAACCTTCTGCTCATATCCTCCAAGCATGTATGTCTTGTGCTCAACGGTTTCACAGCTTTCTATAAACTTTTTTCGACTGCTCATTCTTGAGAGTACTCCCTTCTGAATCTCGCAATTTTTGTGACGCTGTCATCAAATTTAACATAGATTGTCCTCAAAGTCAAGCCTTTCAGTGTGCTATCTGACGATTCAAAAGAAAATGATAATCACCCCTTGCAATGTTAAAAGGGCTGTGATATAATAATTTTGCAGAAGCCCGAACGGGATATAAATTCTGAAATCAGACCGAAAGGACAGACTAAAAAATGGACAAGGTAAAGATTATAAACGGCGAGAATCTTCCCAATATTCCTTGGCAGGACAAGCCGGAAAACTACAATCTCCCCGTGTGGAGATACACAGAAAATCCTATCATCGGAAGAAATCCGATTGAAGGAATTGCAAGAATATTCAACAGCTCCGTAGTTACCTACGGCGGACGCTTTGTCGGCGTATTCAGAGCCGAATCAATCAATGGCGTTCCGTTCCTCTATCTCGGCTATAGCGACGACGCTATCCACTGGGAATTCGAGAAGGACAGAATCAACTTTGTGGACGAGGAAGGGAAGCCCTTCATGCCTGCATACATGTATGACCCGAGACTCCTTAAGATTGAGGACACCTTCTACATGATCTGGTGTCAGGACGGTTACGGCGCAACCCTCGGTATTGCCAAGACCACCGACTTCAAGAAGTTCGTAAGAATCGAGAATCCCTTCCTTCCGTTCAACAGAAACGGCGTTCTCTTCCCGAGAAAGATCAACGGCAAGTACATGCTTCTTTCCCGTCCGAGCGACTCCGGTCACACTCCTTTCGGCGACATTTTCCTCTCCGAGAGCTATGATATGGAATACTGGGGACATCATCGCCATGTAATGGGCATCTCCTACAACAACTGGTGGGAGGGAACCAAGATCGGCGCGGGCGCAGTCCCGATTGAGACCTCTGAGGGCTGGCTTCTCATCTACCATGGCGTTGCCAACACCTGCAACGGATTCGTATACTCTATCGGCGGAGCAATCCTTGACATCAACGAGCCTTCCAAGGTTCTCCATCGTTGCTCTACTTATCTTCTCACTCCCGAGGAGTGGTATGAAGAGAGAGGCTTCGTTCCGAACGTTGCATTCCCGTGCGCTACACTTCAGGATGCTGAGACCGGCAAGATGGCTATTTACTATGGTTGTGCTGACAGCTATGTAGGACTTGCTTTCACTCAGGTTGATGAGCTTGTCAAGTACATCATCGACCACGACAACGCCGGACCTGCTGAGCTTGAAATCGGAAGAAGATAATTTTTATATGGCTGAAAACGTCGCTTTCAATTTGAGGGCGGCGTTTTCGTAAAAAAATTATACACTGAGATGAATACCTGAACGTTATTGGGAATACTATCCTTGATGCTCTGATGCAAAGTGTTTGAAGACATATGCTCATTTGTATCTGAAAATGTCGAAAAAACATCTTTACAAACAAGAATGTATATGGTATAATATGAACCAATTTGGGACACAACTGATGTGCAAGATTATATGGATGGTGTCATTATGGAAGAAACTTTAAAGCTTAACAAACACGAATGTACAGTTATAAGAAGCAATCTTATGGAAGTAGTTTCCTGTGCTGAGCGGCTTGAGCTTGCTCTTGAGGATGCTGACGTTTACGAGGAAATGGGCACAGTGAGGACGATTGTAGATTCCTGCTACAAGGTTCTCTCCGCTGTAATCAACGCCGAGGAAATGGCGAAGCTTGACGAGTACAAACCGTCTGTCTTCTGCCTGTCCGATCTTGTATTGGACATGGTCAACGTCTGCCGCTCCAAGCTCAGAAAAACAGACATCACAATCAATACCGAGGTTGAAGACCTTGTCTATGTTGAAGCTGACGCCGACAGGCTTACCTCATGCCTCATGAATCTTATAGTAAACGCTATCAATAATGTTGACCGTGACAGTGGCGAAATCAACATCAAAATATCGAAGCTCAGCGGTTCCGCTTCTATAGTTGTGTCTGATAATGGCTACGGCGCAGACCCCGAGGAAATCGAGGAGTGTCTTTCTGACGAGGAAAGTAACACCGGTCTGGCTGTTGTAGGCAAGTTCTGCCGTGAAGCGGATACAAATATTGTCGTTGACGAAGCAGTTGATGGCGGTATGCTGTTCTCCTTCCGCCTTCCTCTTGCAAAGCCGGGAGAAGTCACCTTCAAATCCCGCAAATCCTTCATTACCCATGAGTCCTTCTCGCCTGTTCGGGTTTACCTCGCAAAGGTTAAGGATTATGAAGAGTGATGTGATACGTATCCCTTTTGAATATTTAGCCATCCATTGATATGAAGCTCCCTGTTTTGCAGGTGGGCTTTTATTTTTAGTTCAAAATTCAAAGTCCGATAATACTATCACGGCGACATTGACGGACAGTTCGACCACAGTTTCAGTCTCCGATTATTCGGTTTATCAATACTGCGAGGCGGCGATAACAAGTGACGAATCAGACGAACTTTATGCCGTGAAAGACCTCTGCGAAGCGGTGCTTGTTTACGGCTATTATGCTGAGATTTACGCGGGCGAGGAGAACAGCACTCTGCCCGGCAATCTGACCACAATATTGGGCAGTGACTGGCTCACCACCAACGATGTCGTCACCTGGGACAATCCCGAAATCGAAGCTATCAGCTCTGACCCGGATGTCACGAAGTATCTCGCCCTCGACAGCAACGGCATTTACGTCATATTTGAGGTAACAGATACCGCAAGCACCTACACTGTTAACGGCGAGACGCTTGAAGTCAAGTACGATAATGGCACATACTATATCGAATACAGAGTTCCCGCCAAGGAAATGTCCAAAGCTTTCACCGTGTACATCGAAGACAAGGTCTATGATACCTACAGCGTATACACATACGTCAGCAACATAATCAGTAGTTACAACGCTGAAAACGCGGAAGCCGTCAAGAACCTCTGCAAAGCCATCTACTTCTACGGCGAAGAGTCAGCGGCGTTCAGCGGATGGAGGTAGGCGACCCTTGTCCCTCAAAAATTTTTTAAAAAATCCCCACATTTTTTTGAAAAACCCCTTGACAACCCCCACGATGAGGTGTATAATGTAACCATGTGGTGGAAGGGCATATCAAAACCATACCACATTATTCATTGCGGGGGGTACTGGTTCCCCGGCGCGGAATTTTTTCGAGCCTTCTGGAACTCATACCCACATCAAACCTCCGACACTATTTTAAACAAGTGCATCGGGGGATTTTTCATCTATATTTTCCTCCTTTGCAAAATCTAAGGAGGAATTTTTTATGGCAAAAAGGCTTTTGTGCGTTGTCCTCAGCCTGCTGATGATAATCGCAGTTTTGCCGACGGGGGTTGTGGCGGATGAGACGTACACAGAATGGTCAACCACAGACTCGCTTCCTACGAGTGGAACTTATAAGTTGGTGACTAACGTAAACGTTTCATCCCAATACAAACTGACGGGTAATTTGACGTTGGATCTAAACGGTTATACTATCACTTATACAGCTTCTTCAGGAGAGAGTTTATTTTATAATAAGAGTTATGTTTTTACTGTTGAAGATAGTTCTGAGCTTGGCTCTGGCTCAATTGTTGTAGCTGAAACATCTTATTCTGGAGTTTATCTGCTGGAAACATATGGTGGTACTGTAAATATTAATGGCGGAACTCTTTCATTAAAATCTTCCTCGGGTTCTTATTACTGTATACAAGTTAGCGGTAGCGCAATATTAAACGTAAATGGCGGAGTCGTTGAAAGCGCATGTGGAAATGGTGCTGCTATATACATGGTGCAATCGGCAACGGGTTCTATAAATATCAGTGGAAGTGCTCAAGTTACTAATAGTGGAAGTTCTGGAAGTGCAATATACTTCAATAGCAGTAGTGGTACGCTCACTATTTCCGGTGATGCGACTGTATCTAATTCCGGCGCAAATGGATCTGCAATTTATATGGGCAAATCCGGAACTGTGAACATCGAGGGCAATGCTACGGTTAGCAATACAGGAACAACAACAGCCTGCGCTTTATACATTAACAGATCTTCTACTGTGACTTTAAATATTTCAGGAAATGTAACTGTCTACAGTGCTCGGACGGCTGGTTGCATTTATTTAGGAGGTTCTAGTAGTACCTCTGCAAGCATTAGCATTAGTGGCGGAACTTTTAACAGCACAAGTTTTCAGAGCTATTTGACTACTAATGCCAGTTATGTTGATAATGGCGACGGAACATACACTGTTTCTACACCTGCCACCCCCGCCTTCTACGGCAAAAACATCGTCTTAGCCGGCGAAATCGGGGTTAAGTTCTACGTTGACTTTACAGACGTTGAGAATCCTGAGGATTATAGCGTTAAGTTTACGGTTGATGGCAAAGATGCTGGAAAGGTTGCATTTAACGCTACAGAGAATTTCGGCGCATATACTACTGAGGGAATTTACTACTTCCAGTGTGATGTAGCGTGCTGGGAGATGGGAGCAAAGATAACTGCTCAGATCATGAATGGAACAGAAGAAGTCGGAGAAGCGATTGAGTATTCTGTATCGGAGTATGTATCGAATAGGAAGAGCAATTCCTCAAATGCGAATTTTGTAAGTCTTTTGAATGCGATGCTCAACTTCGGCTACTACACCGAGCAGTACTATGGTAGTACAGTTGGTACTCTTTCTGGAACTACTTTGAGTTCAAGTGTCGTTACTACAGACATGTCAGGTGAATTTGATCTCAGCGGATATGCGGCTACTTTGTCTGAAAGCAATAGTTTGGACGTTAGGGCGGGACTTGTGCTTGACACGATTGTTGAGCTCAGGTTCTATGTACCAACAAGTGAATCAACAACTTACACTGTTAAAATTGATGGCACAGTGGTACAGTCATCCGGAACGTATACATCTGGTGATGTAACCTATAATTACTATACAACAGATGCGAATACTTTGGTTCAGAACTGGGATTATGGACACAGTATTGAAGTCACTGATTCTGAGGGAACTGTAGTATATTCAGCGACCGGTTATAGCGTAATGAGCTATGCGAATACAGTACTGACTGAAAGCGCATACAGTAGTTATACTGACCTTCAGAATCTTGTAAAGGCAATGTATCTTTACAATCAAGCCGCAAATACATATCTCGGTTTAAACTGATGAGAGGAGATAATGAAAATGAGTAATTATGAAGAACACAAGTTTGTGATTGTTAGTTTTACTGAATCAGATTTCTATGTTTTGACAAAAGATTTTGTCAGCGGTGAAATAACAGATGATGATGAAATGGATAATATGGGCTAATAATTTGGCAACAGCATCAGGGCGGAATCAACTTCCGCCCTTTGCTAAATAGGGGGACTACATGAGAACACGAATTATTCTGATGGCGGTTATGGTGGCTGTGGCGGTTTTGTGTTGCGGGTGTTCTAATATTGCTGAGGCTGAGGTTTCGGTGGGGACTACAACGGAGGCTACTACCACTGCTGAGGTGACTACTGCTCCGGAGGAGACGACGGTGCCGGTTACTACTACTGTGCCGGAGACGACTGAGGCGACTACTGTCACTACGACAACTGCCGCGACTACTGTGACGACTGCTCCGACTACGACAGCCGCGACCACAACTACTACAAAGGCTACGACCAAGGCTACTACGACTACCACAAAGTCGACGACTGCGGCTACAACCACTACAGCGACCGTGACCGAGGAGGAAGTGGTGGTTTTAGACGAGGAGGATGAGGTAGTGCTTGATGAGAGCGAGGAGACTGTGGCGGTAACGACTGCGGTGGCTTCTGCCACGACTACTGCGACGACCACTACATATCGCTATTACTACCCGGTCTACGTGACGACTGCCGCGCCGATTGACACGAGCGAGAGCACGGGGACAACTACCACAACGACGACCGGCTCTGCGGCTACAACAACGAGCGAAAGGCTTGTCCTGCCTCTCGTTCCGATAGGTTGATGATATGGGACGTAGAAGAATCGACCCCGCAATAAAAGCCGAGCACGTCCGCCGCCAGAAGCGCGCAGACCGCAAGCGTTACTACGGCAAGACGGCGAACCTCTACCCGCGTCATGCATGGACAGAGGAGGAAGAGCGACTGGTTCTGGAGCACTCCATCCCCGACAGCGAGCTGTCGGCGAAAATCTGCCGCTCCCTCAAATCCATCCAGGAAAAACGCCGCAGACTCAAGAACGCTCAAACCGAAGAATAAGCATCAGCCCGGGCAACCGGGCTTTTGTGCGTAAACGCTCCCTGCGGTCGCGCCCTCTCCGTCCGCGCCTGCGGCGCGTCCACCTCTCCCAAAGGGAGAGGCAAGAAGTTTCTCCTCTCGGAAAACACGTCTCCCCCTCTGGGGGAGATGTCAAGAAGTTCAGCAAGCTGAACTTCGGGAGATTTGCTTCGCAAACTCCGCGACAGAGAGGGCGCGCGACCAACGGAAGCGCGTTTTGTGCTTTCGCCAGAAACTTTCGAGTGAACGAAAAAAGCCTCCCCTGAAAGGGGAGGGGGACCACGCGAAGCGTGGTGGAGGGGTTTCCGCGGAGGCGGAGTTCTTTCCAAAAAAATTTTCAAAACCCGCCCGAAACCCCTTTACAAACCGCAAAATTTGTGGTAACATATATCAGTCTTCGCAGGGCTTATTCGTTCTGCGTGACAATACCGCAGACTCGGGTAGCGGATTCAGCCCTTGAAGGGAGAAAATACCTGCCGCTGTCTATGTTTGCGGAGAATATTTACTGAAAGAGGTATTATCAAATGCTCAGAAAAGAAGAAAAAGCCGCTATCATTGAGGCTAACAGACTGTCCGAGACCGACACCGGCTCACCCGAGGTTCAGATTGCTATTCTCACCAAGAGAATTTCCGACCTCACCGAACATCTCAAGACCAACAAGAATGACCATCATTCAAGAAGGGGACTTCTCAAGATGGTAGGTAAAAGACGTAATCTTCTCAACTATCTCAAGAAGAAGGACATCAACCGCTACCGCGAAATCGTTGAAAAGCTCGGCTTGAGAAAGTAAACTTTGACCAATGGGGCAGTAGCGGCTTTCATGAGCGGCTTACTGCCCTTTGATTAAGCCCCATCTATCACAAATTGTATTGACAAGCGATGTTTTTTAGTAATAAGTTAAAGCTTTTTCAGACTTCCGAAAAAGCCTTAGCTTATTGCTAAAACATCCGCTTGAAAATATAAAACCTATTTTTAAGGAGGATATTAAACTATGGCAATGTCAGAACTCAAGAAGTTTGACAAGTACAGAAAGTACGAAACCACATTCGCCGGACGTCCACTCACCGTTGAGACTGGTAAGACCAGTGAGCTCGCAAACGGCTCCTGCTGGGTCACCTATGGTGAGACTGTCGTCATGGCAAACGTCACCGCCTCGGTAAAGCCGAGAGACGGCATCGACTTCTTCCCGCTTTCCGTTGATTACGAGGAGAAGCTCTATTCAGTCGGAAAGATTCCCGGCTCCTTCACCAAACGTGAAGGCAAGCCCTCCGATAAGGCTATTCTCACTTCAAGAATGGTCGACCGCCCGATTCGTCCCTTGTTCCCGAAGGACATGCGCAACGACGTAACAGTCGTAATGACCGTTATGTCAGTTGACCCCGATTGCTCGCCTGAGATAACCGGTATGCTCGCAACCTCAATTGCTCTTTCCATTTCGGATATTCCGTGGGCAGGACCGATTGCAGGCATCAGCGTTGGTCTCGTTGACGGCGAAATCGTCCTCAACCCGACTCTTGAACAACGTTCGAGAAACCATCTCAACCTCACCGTTGCAGGAACAATGGAGAAGATCGTCATGATCGAAGCCGGCGCAGACGAAGTCGACGATGAGACCATGCTCAATGCCATCAAGACCGGACACAAGGAAATCCAGAAGATGGTCGCCTTCATCAACGACATCAAGGCTGAGATCGGCAAGCCCAAGTTCGAGTTCGAGTCTATGGAAGTTGACCACGACCTCTTCGACGCTATCGAGGAGATGGCGGCAGAGGACGTCAAGGTTGCTCTTGACACCGACGACAAGAATGTAAGAGAGGCAAGACTCCAGCCCATCAAGGACGCTATTCACGCCAAGTATGACGAGCAGTACCCCGAGCAGATCGCAATGATCGACGAGTGCATTTATAAGCTCCAGAAGAAGATTGTCCGCAACTGGCTCTATGAGGGCAAGCGTGTCGACGGACGTTCGCTCGGCCAGATTCGTCCTCTTGCCGCAGAGGTCGGACTTCTCCCGAGAGTACATGGTTCGGGACTCTTCACCCGTGGACAGACCCAGGTTCTCTCTATCGCAACTTTGGCACCCGTAAGCGAGAGCCAGAAGCTTGACGGCTTGGATGAAGAGACCGAGAAGAGATACATGCACCAGTACAATTTCCCGTCCTACTCAGTAGGCGAGACAAAGGCTTCCCGTGGACCCGGACGCCGTGAAATCGGTCATGGTGCTTTGGCTGAGAAGGCTTTGATTCCTGTTCTTCCTTCAATCGAGGAATTCCCGTATGCTATAAGAGTTGTCTCCGAGGTTCTTTCCTCCAACGGCTCCACTTCCCAGGGCTCTATCTGCGGTTCAACCTTGGCACTTATGGATGCAGGCGTCCCGATAAAGGCACCTGTTGCCGGCATTTCCTGCGGTCTTATCACCAAGGAAGACGGCTCATTCGCGACAATGGTCGACATCCAGGGTCTTGAGGACTTCTTCGGTGACATGGACTTCAAGGTAGGCGGAACTCACAAGGGCATCACCGCTATCCAGGTAGACATCAAGGTTGATGGTCTTACTTACGAGATTATCGAGGAAGCGTTCGCCAAGACTCACAAGGCAAGAGATTACATCCTTGACGAGATAATGGCAAAGGCTATCGACGCTCCAAGACCTCAGGTTTCCAAGTGGGCTCCCAAGATGCTCACAACCAAGGTTCCTACCGACAAGATCCGCGAAGTCATCGGCTCTGGCGGAAAGGTCATCCAGAAGATTTCTGCTGACTACGATGTCAAGGTTGACATCAACGACGACGGTAACGTATTCGTTTCCGGTCTTGACCTTGAGAAGGCAAAGGCTGCTATTTCTGTCATCAACACTATAGCTTTTGATCCCGAGATCGGCTCTATCTATAAGGGCAAGGTCGTAAGAATCATGAACTTTGGCGCGTTCGTCGAGATCGCTCCCGGTAAGGACGGTCTGGTGCACATCTCCAAGCTTGATATGCAGAGAGTCAACAAGGTCGAGGACGTAGTGTCCATCGGCGATGAGATTCTTGTCAAGGTCATCGAGATTGATGACCAGGGCAGACTGAACCTCAGCCGCAAGGACGCTTTAGTCGAATTGGCTGCCAGAAGAGCTCAGAAGAAAGACTGATATTAAAATTATGCACAGTACTTGACCGCAAGTGCTGTGCATTTTTCTTATTTTGCACGAAAAATCGATTTTTAAAATTTTATGAGGATTCGGTGGTTGACAAGTGAAGAAATAAGGGATATAATATAGCTGATGGGTCACCGGATCGACATTATTTTTTCACCGATGTTCACCGCTTATCTAACTGCTACATGAGAGTGCAGTAAGTCGGGGTGAGGTTCATCCTGCCGACGGTTTTGGTTCATCAGCCTTTATACACAGTTGCTTCCTGACATATGGTTTGGAAAGCATGGGGTCGGGGAATGTTCCTCGTGACCATATATAACAGTAGAATATGAAAAATATGCAGAGGGTTACTGTCTCATCTGATCTGTCGATTTAACAAAGACTTAACTTGACCACAGTTGAGGCTTAACTCCCAAAAGGGTATTATTATTGTGTCAATGACCGGCTTCTCCGGCATATGATAAAATTCAGCGGTGTATAAGAGGTGCTTGAATGAAAATTTCAATCCAGGGTTTAACCAAAATGTACGGTGATTTCAAAGCTGTTGACGGTCTTTCTCTCGACATCGAGAGCGGCGAGCTGGTCGGTCTTTTAGGACCATCAGGCTGTGGAAAGTCAACGACTTTGTTCATGCTCTCCGGTCTGACAGATCCGACTGAGGGTACCATCCTGTTCGGCGATACCGATGTCACGAGAATTCCTCCCGAGGACAGAGAAATCGGTCTCGTCTTCCAGAACTACGCTCTTTATCCCCATATGAGCGTTTTAGACAACATAATGTTCCCACTAATCAACCGAAAGGTTCCTAAGAAAGAGGCTAAGGAACGTGCAGAGGCAATGGCTGAAATTGTCCACCTTGAAGGTCTTCTGGCTCGTAAGCCGAAGGCTCTCTCGGGCGGTCAGCAGCAGAGAGTTGCTATAGCCCGTGCTCTGGTCAAGGAACCCCAGGTTCTTTTATTGGATGAGCCTTTGTCTAACCTTGATGCAAAGCTAAGAGTGGAGACACGTGAAGAGATCCGCCGTATTCAGCAGGAAGTCAAAATTACAACCATCTTCGTAACCCATGACCAGGAAGAAGCGATGAGTATTTCTGATCGTATAGCGGTTATGGATGCTGGTGTGTTACAGCAGTTTGAAAAGCCTCAGGATATGTACCTGAATCCTGTTAATGTATTCGTTGCGAACTTCCTCGGAACTCCGCAGATCAACATGTTTGAAGGTGAAGTTACCGACGCTGGTGTATTCCTTGATGGAAATTTGGTAAGAGCAAGAGCCGACTTTGCGGACAAGCTCACAGCTATTCCTAATGGTACATACAAAATGGGCATTCGTCCCGAGCACTTTGAGCTTTGCGATGACGGTGTTCCCGCAAAGGCTGACAGAGTTCTCATGACCGGTCGTGAGCTTCAGGTATTCTTCCATCTTGGAGAGACTCCCTTCAGACTTCTCACTCATTCCGACCAGAGACTTTACGAAGGAAGCGAGTTTAATCTGAGAGTAAGACGTGCTCAGCTCATGATTTTCAGCGAGGATAATCTGACACTCGCTAAGGTTTGATAGGGGAGGGATAATATGAAAGATTATTCGTCTCCCATCTACACGGTCAGAAGAAAGCTGAGACCATTTAAAGGTTTCCTGTATCTTCTCCCGTCCATCATCGTATTGTGCGTGTTCACAATCTATCCGCTCATAAAGACATTCATAATGAGCTTTATGGAGGATTATAACCTTGTTAATGGCACATACACGGCAATCAATCTTGAGAACTACAAGGAGCTCTTCTCCGATGCCACGTTTCTGGCGGCTCTTAAGAACACGGGTATCTACGTCATCTTCGTCGTTCCGATTTCCGTTGTTTTGTCGCTCATAATTGCCGTTTTCATCAATGATGTAGTCAGAGGAAAGGCTCTGTTCCAGACTCTTTACTTCCTGCCGTACGTAACGAGTGTTATCGCTATCGGCTTGGTATGGAGATGGATGTTCAACTCTAACTATGGTCTTATCAATAGTATTCTCAATCTTTTCGGAATAGAATCGATAGGGTGGCTGAATGAGACAAAATACGCCATGCCGGCTCTGATAATATTCAGTATATGGAAGAGCCTTGCGTTCAATATTCTGATTTTCCTCTCAGGACTTCAGACCATTCCGCAGGATATTTACAGAGCTGCAAGAGTGGATTCAACTCCGAAGATGCGTGTATTCTTCAAACTCACTGTTCCTCAGATGAGACCGATTATTGTGTACGCATTCATGATGGGCTTCATAAGCGCGTTCAAGGTCTATAACGAGGTCTACTCCCTGTTCGGAGGAACCCGTGCAGGACCGGCAAACAGTGCTATAACGGTTGTTTACTACATCTATACCAAGTTCTACAACAGTTATCGATATGGTCTTGCGTCAGCCGCGGCTGTCGTGCTGTTCGTGATTATCTTCGTCTTCACTATGATTGAAAGATATGTCACGAGAGATAGGGATAAGGTGAAGAGCAAATGACAATGACTAAAGCCACTAAAAAGACTCGTTCACAGCATATCAAGATGAAACCATCCGCGATAGTCACAAAGGTTATCGAGTATGTGGTGCTTATCTTGGGAGCGATATTTACACTGCTTCCGTTCCTGTACATGATTCTTTCGAGTCTCAAGACATATCAGGAACTGAATGCGATTCCTCCGGTGTTCTTCCCGTCAATTCCTCAGTGGTCAAACTACGTTGAGGCGTGGAACTCGGCTCCGTTTGCAAGGTACTTCCTGAATACTGTTATAGTTGCATGCTGCACTACAGTTGGAGTGCTCATTACTTCAACGCTCTCTGCGTTTGCATTCTCAAGACTGAACTTCCCAGGAAAAAATCTCGTCTTCTCAATATTCATGGCGACGCTCATGATTCCCGGCGAAATGCTCATAATCACCAACTACCAGACGGTAAGTAATTTGGGCTGGATAGACTCCTACGCTTCAATGATTGTTCCTTACATTTCGAGCGTATTCTACATCTATCTTTTAAGCCAGTTCTTTGAACAGGTTCCCAATGAGCTTTACCTCGCGGCAAAGGTTGATAAGTGCAGTGATTTCAAGTTCATGACAAAGATTATGGTTCCGATGAACAAGAGCTGTCTTGCATCCATCGCGATACTGAACTTCATCAGTTCGTGGAATGCATTCCTCTGGCCCTTGCTCGTCACCAACGACCCGAATATGCGTGTCCTTTCAATCGGGCTCGTAAGATTCCAGACCGAATCCGGCGCGGATTATCAGCTTACAATGGCGGCATCCTGCATGCTCGTAATGCCTGTTGTAATCCTGTTCCTGATTCTACGTAAGTACGTTCTCGAGGGTGTAGCTTTCAGCGGCGTTAAAGGCTGACGGCAATTCCTCGTCTACGATATAAACCGATGCACACGGAATCCTATACCGTGTGCAGGAAAAAATCTTTAAGTTAGGAGAAAAAATCACATGAAAATGAAAAGAATTCTTTGCGTGCTTCTCTCTGCTATGATGCTTCTCAGCGTCTTCACCGCTTGCGGTAGCACATCATCTGACGATGATAGCAGCGGCACCACCACTCCGACAGCTGATCAGATCATTGACAGTGCTGACATCGAGTCTTGCGAAATCGTCTTCTGGCACGCAATGTCGAACAAGCAGGAAGAAGCTCTCACCGCAATCACTGATGAATTCAACGCTACCAATGAGTGGGGAATCACTGTTACCCTTGTAAACCAAGGTGCATACACTGATCTTTCCACCAAGCTTACTGCAAGTGCGGCTTCCGATACTCTTCCGGATCTCTCGCAGGCTTACAACAACTATGTCACATCATATCTTGACAAGCTTGTTCACCTTGATGCTTATGTTGAGAGAGACTACGACGAGATGGACTATGAGGACATCCTTGAGTCCTATCGTGATGAGAACAGCGAGTTCGGCTTTATCAGTGGCGTTGCATTCAACAAGTCTACTTATCTCTATTTCTACAACAAGACCCTCTTTGAGCAGCTCGGACTTTCCGCTCCTGAGACCTGGGATGACCTTATCACCATCGGTGAGACTTTCCAGAGCGAGCTTGGAATGGTTTCCCTCGGTTATGATGACCTTGCTGGTCTTATTGAAGCAACCCTTCTCCAGAACGGTGCTGAGTACATCAGCGAAGATGGTGCAGAGTTCGACACTGAAGAAGGTCTCGAGGCTATCACTTACCTCATGGATCTCTACAACAACGGCTATGCTCGTCTCGTAGGTGAGGATCTTTACTTCTCCGGACCTCTTGGCAACTGCCTCGTTGGTGCTTATGTTGGTTCTTCCACCGGTGTTTCCTACATCACCATGAACGAAGGCTATGAGCTCGGCGTTTCCACTCTTCCTGGCAACACCACCAACGCTGCCAACACCGCTGGTACCAACGTCATGATGTTTACCACCGACCTTAACAAGCAGGCTGCAGCTTGGGAATATCTCAAGTTCCTTACCAACACTGAGAACACTGTTTACTGGGCAATGCAGACCGGTTACATGCCTGTACGTACTTCTGGCTTCGAGTCTGAGGAGTATCAGGAATACATGGCAACCAGTGAAGCAGCTCAGGCTTGCTACGCACAGCAGGATGCTTACTTCTCGTCTCTTAACTTTGACGGAAGCTATGATGTACGTAATGACATCGGCTCTAAGTTCGAGGAATTGGTTCTTGCAGGTGCAGATGGACAGACTGCTCTTGATGAGCTTGTCGCTCTTGTAAACGGCATTTTGCAGTAGTTTCTGTAATCGTCTACAGTAGTTAAAGACAAAGGGACTTGCCGCAAAAG
Source organism: Oscillospiraceae bacterium (assembly GCA_021202155.1). Classification (GTDB taxonomy): domain Bacteria; phylum Bacillota; class Clostridia; order Oscillospirales; family Ruminococcaceae; genus Faeciplasma. The sequence continues at coordinate 53,095 of JAJQDP010000019.1, forward strand.
GTGAGTCCCTTTTCTAAAAGCGAATTTCAAAAAGAAAGATAATATACCTATGACTAAGATAACATTTTATAAAGGATTAAATGTAATTGGCGGCACATTTATAAAAATTGAGACTGAGAAAGCTGTACTCATGTTTGACTTCGGCTTTACGGTTATGCGCGATATTGATGATAATGTCAAGCTGAGGAGTGGTCATATCCCTGAGGACTATGTAAGAATCGGTCGCCTTCCTGCCGCTGATGGAATTTATGAACCGGAGGTAGCCGAAAAAATCGGTTGTGTTCCTTATGGCAAGACAGAAAAGCCACACTTCTTTATAATTTCCCATATGCATATCGACCATATGGGCGGTCTCGACATGCTCGACCCGGAAATTCCGGTTTATATGAGCATGGATTCTCTGAGACTATATCGTAAGCTCTGCGCTCAGGGCGAGTTTACTTATCGCGCTCATAAAAATTGCATCGGTATTCCTTATGGAGAGAATTTCACAGTGGGGGATATAAGAGTAAATGTCCTCCCGATTGACCACGACTGCACCGGTGCGACCGGCTTTATAATCGAAACTCCCGATGGCAAAATCGCCTATACCGGCGACTATCGTTTCCACGGTCTCAATCCCGAATTCACAGAGGGCTATGGTGAGACCTGCCACGATGCTGGAATTGATATAATGATAACTGAGGGCACAACCGCAAGCTGGGATGAGTTCGACATGCTCACTCTTGAGAAGCCGGATGAACTGCCGAGAACAGAGTATAATCTTATCGATGAGGTTGATGAAATTCTTGGCAAATCTAAGAGCCTTGTAATCTTCAACCCCTATGAGAGAAACGTCGGAAGAATCCATAATCTCTATAAACTCTGCACTGAGCACGGCAGGAAGCTCGTCTTGGATAACGCTCAGGCTGACTACTTGGGCGAATTCTTCCCGGAGGACAGGCTTTATGTTTATGCCGAGACAGTAGGGAAGAGACCCGTTCCTGCTGGTGCTACCCTCGTTTCAAGAGACGATATACTTGCGAATCCCGCTGGCTACATGCTTCAGATGCCGTATAAATATTCCTATGAGCTTCTTGATATTGGAAGTGCGGCGGAGGTGTATCTCCACATGGACGGCTATCCTCTTGGAGACTACGACCCGTCCTACCCGAAGATGCAATCGCTTCTTGAAAAGGTGGGAATCCAGTATATCAAGCTTGGCTTGGGCGGTCACGCAATACCGTTCTATCTTAAGCACATGATAGATACCGTTTCGCCCAAGTGCCTTATACCAATCCACAGCCAGCGACCGGAAAACGTCAATTCCGAGAATATCGGATGCCGTATACTCCCTACAGAGGGGCAAACTATCTTTCTTGACAAAAAGGAGATTCACATCTAATGCGAATTTTAGTTACAAACGATGACGGAATAAATTCAATCGGACTTATCGAGCTTGCAAAAGCCGCAAGGGAATTGGGTGAGGTCTATGTTGTTGCACCTGCAACCCAGTGCTCTGCCATGTCTCAGAGAATCAGCGTTTTTGGGGAGATTATCCTCAAGCACGAGACCGAATTCCCGGTTGAGGGCGTCAGTGCTTATTCCATTACAGGAACACCTGCCGACTGCGTGAAGGTAGCCATAATGAACGTAATGCCGGAAGCTCCCGATGTGGTGTTCTCGGGAATCAATAATGGCTACAACGTCGGAATCGACATCATGTATTCCGGCACCATCGGAGCCACAAAAGAGGCCTTGGTCAGGGGAATTCCCGCGATCGCTTTCTCGAACACCATGAACGGCGATTTTGAGCTCATCCGCGAAAAGCTCGTGCCCATAGCTCGCGACCTTCTCAGCCGCCCGATTGAAAAGTATGAAATCTGGAACGTCAACTTCCCGGGCTGTGTTCCTTCCGAGTGCAAGGGCATTCTGGAGGACAGACGCCCCGAGGGCAAGTCCTACTACACCACTGAGTATGTTCCTTCTGAGAATCCCGACGGCACAATCACCCTTACCGTCACCGGTGAGCCCTGCCTTGAAGCGGGAGAGGGAAGCGACACCCTTGCAGTCGTCAACAACTACATCTCCATCGGCAAGGTTCGCTCCGGCGTTCTCAAGGACGGCGTTTTTGAATGACAACACTTTTGCATATCTGCTGTGCGCCCTGCTCGCTCATGTGTATAGAAACTCTGCGCGAAGAGGGAATCGACGTTACCGGCTTCTGGTATAACCCGAACATTCACCCGTACACTGAGTACAAGGCTCGCCGCGATACGCTGATTCTCCACGCCCAGAACGTCAATATGCCTCTTGTGACGGTTGACGACTATGGTCTGAGAGAGTTCGTCCGCCTCGTCTATCCCGACTTGGAGGACAGGTGCGAGAAGTGCTATGACATCCGCCTTGACCGTGCCGCTAAATATGCTTCCGAGAATGATTTCGACAGCTTTTCAACCTCCCTCCTCATCAGTCACTATCAGAAGCACGACCTCATCCGCGAGGTAGCCGAAAGGAAAGCCAAAAAATACAACGTCGCTTTCCTCTACCGCGACTTCCGCCCATATTTCCGCGAAGGTCAGAAACGCGCCCGCGAAGCCGGCTACTACATGCAAAAGTACTGCGGCTGTATCTTCAGCGAAGAAGAACGCTACCTCAGCAAGAAGAAATAAGAAGAGCCCGATTAATTTCGGGCTTTTTCGATGCTAAATTATAACTTGCACGTTTGGAAAGTTTACTTGCACGATCGGAAAGTTCTAAACTTGACAAAAAGTGTGAAATGTGATATAATAACTTTGTGCTTTAATCGATTGGGGAGGTGGAGTTATGGATAAAAAGACAATAGGAAAGATCATCAGCACACAGCGCGCCAAGAAAGGAATGTCGCTGACCGAACTGAGTAGTGGAATTTGCAACAAGTCCACACTTATGAGAATAGAAGCCGGAGAAGTGAATACCAGCACAGATACTCTATCCGGTCTTCTCGAAAGGCTCGGAATTCACGTGGATTTTGATGAAGCCAGCAATTTTGACGACATTCTCGTAAGGCAGATAATAAGGAGTGCAAATCAAGCTGACGTAACTGGCAACCGTACTGAGGCTCTTGAGCTTCTTAACACAATCGCTTCTGATTACGACAGCTTTTCATTGCAAAACAAACAGAGGTACGATGTCATAAACATCATGTTGCTTCATGAGGATAGAAAAATAACCGATCAAACCAGACTCCATTACCTTGAGAAATCGATGAGATTGACACAGCCTAAATATAGTCTTGAAAATCTGCCACTTGTTATGACCGATATGGAAGCGCAGATACTTAGGTATATAGCGGCAACATATGGCATTATGGGAAATTATGATACTGCAATAGTAATCTACTATCATCTAAGAAACTACATTAAGCAAGATGTAGACAAAATAGATTCTTCCAAAAAATTAGTGAATGTCTGCTATAATCTCTCTAAATGCCTTGGTCAGTCTGGCAGATACTCTGAAGGCGTAGAAATTGCAAAAGAAGGTATTGATGCGTGTCGGTTTACAAACAACGTATATATGCTTCCGCTATGTATGTACAATTATGCTTGGTCTCTTGCTTATAGGGATGAAGCCGGTGATTGGGACGAAGCAAGAAAATTAATGACTGAAATTTCAGCTTACTGTACCCCTATGACGAGAGATATTGATGCGCTAAAGAAGAACATTCGTGAGTTGAAAATAAAACTCGGCATTCAATAATCTTCATCCATAATGTCTTCTATCGGAAGGTCACAATTCGGCGAACATTCCGGTTCTTTCTCCTCATCCTTGCGCTCGGTAATTTCCGTATTGTTTTCTGGTGGCAATTCCGGAGTGACGGTGATTTCGGTTGCGACCATTGATGCTGTCATAACGAGTGCCAATAGAATTGCTAAAATACTGTTTAATGCTTTTTTCATGAGAATAACCTCTTTCGATATAGTATTTCGTGCCTCTAAACACGATCATATTTACTATATCATATTGGAGCAAATTTGTCCACCTTTTGACCGTTGCACGCCATGCAACGCTCTCGGTTGACAAAAGGTAAAAAATTTGCTACCCTGTTCTTACAGCCACTTGTCGAGACATTCTGCTATCGGCGCGCAATTAGCGGGATGGGTCGCGGGGCTGAAAAAATCTTATTAGGAGGTATTATCATGAAAAAGGTAATATCAATAATGTTAGCAGTTGTTTTGGCTTTGAGCGTTATGTGTTCGTTCTCGTTTGCGGCTGAGGTGCCGGAAGAGGAAAGCGACGATTTGATGGTATCTGTGACCCTTTGCGAAAATTGTTTCTCGTCTAATGTTACTATTATTGACTATCAGAGAGAAGTTTGGGATCGTACTGAAATCGTCGTTAATTCTGACCTCACAGCCACAGTATATCAGGTTTACAAGCTTTACAGAGACCTTTATTGTAATGATTGTGGAAAGTATTTTTCGCTGTATCTTGGTGAAAAGTATGTAGAGGATTGAGCGAATAGTAGCCCTTGCAATGCGAGGGAAATTGAGTTTATAATGTCGTACTTAAGGAGAAATAAAATATGAATAAGAATATAATTTCCCTCGCGTTGCAAGGGTTGCTTCGCAAGAAACATCAGACACTTCTCATAGTCGCTATACTAACCATCTCCTTCGCGTTTGCAGTAATGATGATTAGTTACACCAGCAGTATTGCCGCGACGAATGCTGAATATCGCTCTGAGGTCTATGGCACTTGGTACGGCGCGATTCCGATTGGATATGAGGGCGACGTAGATTTCTTGGAGAGTACAGACGGTGTTGATGAAGTGGGTCTCTCCACATCTTACGGAGCAGTCAGGACAAGCAGTTCGAGCTACAGTATAGGAACTATTGATGAGAACTTTGCATCGATGGGTCCGTATCTTCTTGAAGGTCGGCTTCCCGAGACGAGCGGGGAGATAGCCATGGAAGCAAATCTTTTGTCTGCACTCGGCTGTGACTATACATTGGGGCAGGAAATAACCATGTATGTCTATTTTGATTATGAGATAGATGGGTTCACATACTATGCTCCGGTTCAGTGCACATTCACCCTTACCGGAGTAATCAACAGCTATACTAATATATGGGGATTAACTAATATCGACTTAAACAGTGCTGTAATTGTTTCCGAAGATGCTGAGGCTCTCATGGCTGATGCAACGGAAAAGGCTGATGCAGAGATGAACGGTTCGGTTGCTTCCTACTTCTTTACGACATCATCTGATGCAGACATTGATGCCGTCAAAACCGCAGTCAACGCCTATCTGAAATCAACTCGTGATGTGACAACAGAGCAAAGTATAACGGTGAACTCCTCAATATCCGCGACCGAAGCGGAAGCTGACTACAACACCGTTTATGTCATGCTGATATTTGTAGTAGCTATCATTGCCGTCGTCGTAATCTACATACTACAGATGCAGTCGGAAGTAAGAAGAATCGTTCGCATTCGCAGTCTCGGCGGAACCAAGGGGCAAGTAAGGCTTCTCATTGCAACTGAAACTCTCATGCTGACTATCCCGTCACTGATAATAGGCACACTTTTCGGTGCGTTCGGAATCTGGCTTCTTCTGAAATTAAGTGTATTCTCCGGCTCAGTCAGCGTTGTAGTAAGCATACCTGTGCAGGTGCTTCTTATAGCGGCTCTTGCCTGGATTTTTGGGATTTTCTTCGTAAGGTTCGTGACGATTCAGGTTGCACTTTCAACTCCTTTGACAGGCACAATGGGAATGCAGGTCGGGAAGAGGCGGTTCTATGCCAGATTTCAGAAGGCACTCATACTTCTTATGTCAACAGTATTCTGTGGGACAGTGATATTTACAGCTTTTGTTTTGCAGACCCCAACCAAGGTTTATTCGTATTTCAAAGAATCACGTGACTATACTATCGGGTATAGCACGCCTAAGTCATTAAACAAAAATAGCAAGGTGACAGACATTACAACCGACAATGTAATAGACATTGCATCTGTTCCGGGAATAGATTATGTGAGGGCTTTTTCAGACCTGGAGGCAGATTTGGCTATAGACGGTGAAAGTCAGGGGTCTGTAGCTCTGCTCGTGATAGATTCGTCGCAGGACTGGGCAGAGATGTTTGATATGTCAGATGTAGACCTTGAAGCGTTTGAAAACGGCGAGCAAATTCTGATTGTAACAAATGAGAACTTTCAGGTTATAGTCGACGGGGAGAAGGTTACAACTGACTTTGACTTACAGCTTGAAGCCGGGGATATAGTTTCGCTCTCAGCTATGACAGACGTGGTCACCACGGATGATGAGGGAAATAACATCACTCAAACAGTGACAGCGTCAACAGTTGACGTTGAAATCGCAAAAATAACTTCCGCTCTGTCAAGCAATATGTTTGAATTTGTAACCAGTGCGATTTATGAACCCTATGTCATTGTTTGCTCTCGTGCAACCGTTCAAAGACTTGTAGACCTGCTTCCGGAAGATATGAGCTGGAATTACTCTCTGTCGTCTTTATTAAGATATGAGGCGGGCGACACAGTCGGCTTCAGAAGGCTCTATGCCTATGCAAACGAGACCGCCGGGTACATATCCACCGATAAGACGTTGGCAACTCTTGTGAAGATAGCCGGACTTGAAATCTGGCAGAACGAAAGGGAATACAACTCCTCAATAATGCAAAGCTACCTCCAGCAGATTATCATGTACAGTGTGAGCGGAGTTTGTATAGCGTTCGTAGTGATTATTATACTTTCAAGTACCATACGACTTGAAACCCAGCGGGAGAAGAAGCGGTATGGAATCCTGCAAGCACTCGGCATGTCCCGCAGACAGAGAAATCTCAGACTGATGGGAACTGCATTTGCGCGGTCAGTCATATCTGTTGCCCTTGGCTGGGGAGCATACAGGCTCTATGATTTTATCATTAACTTAGGAACTGAAACAGCGGAGGGCACTACCGTTCTTGTGACCAAATCATATATGTCCGGAGCAACTCCAGTTATTCTGACTGCAATACTGTTCGCAGTAGTCTTCGGAATCAGTTATGTTTCAAAGCTTGGGCTGAATAAGTATACTCTGATGGAAATGCTCCGCGAGGACAGATAAGTTTTTGCAATTCGTGAAAATTCCTTGACAAGAAAGCAAAAATATGGTATAATCTTATTATTCTTTAATCAATTGGAATGAAAGGTGAGATAGGACCATGTTCAAAACAATATTCGGTCTTGCATTTCAAGGTTTATGGAGAAGGCGGAAGCAGACGCTTGTTATAGTTTCTGTCCTGACAATATCGCTCCTTGTAGCTGTATTGGTTATAAGCTATTCCGGCAGTATAACCGCCACGAATGAAGCCTATCGCTACACTATCTATGGCAGTTGGTACGGCTCTATTCCCTCCACTCAAGATGGCGATTACGAATTTCTCTCTTCTCAGGACTGGCTCGATTCCCTCGGGACGAGTACAAACTACGGAACGGTTTCAGACTATGGAATCGGAACCGTTGACGAGAATCTTGCCGATATGGGCATAACTCTGCTTGATGGCAGACTTCCCGAATCGAGTGGCGAAATAGCTGTTGAGGAAGCACTTCTGAGTGCCTTGGGTTATGACCCTGTCGTCGGGCAGACAATTTCAATGAACGTGGTATTACATCGGGATGAAATCAAAGGGAACAATATAAGCATTGTCAAAACGTTCACGGTAACCGGCATCATCTCCAACTATTCAAATCTCTGGCTAACTTCAACGCTATGCACACTGAACAGTGCAATTATAACGGAGGAGGATGCCCAGTCTCTATATGCTCAAGCCGAGCAATTCGCCTCCCGGAGAAATATTTCATTGTCGAACCCGTCGGTCTCTTACTATTTCACTGTCAAGGACGGCTGTGAGGACATAATGAAGGAAAGCGTGAACGCCTATCTTCGGGAAACAAGAAACAGTACCTTAGCCAGCGAAAATTCAGTTCTGACAAACACTCTGGCATATTCTCATAATGCCTCTGAAGCCAGCTATAATTCTTTCTATATTGCACTCATATTTGCTGTTTCATTGCTTGCAGTCATCGTAATATATACACTCCAGTTTCAGCCGGAAGTTCAGAGGATTGTGAGGTTCAGAAGCTTAGGCGCAACAAAAGGACAAGTAAGGACACTTATCTTCACTGAAACAATGCTTTGTTGCGTCCCATCGCTGGTTCTCGGAACGGCTTTGGGAGCCATAGGAATAGTGATTCTTCTCAAACTCAGCGTATACACAGGTTCGGTTTCAATAGTCGTGAACATTCCGTGGTCAGCTCTATTGCCTGCAGTTTTCGTGTGGATATTGGGTATTTTAGCAATCAGAGCTGTAACAATTCAAATAGCCCTTGCAACTCCACTCACAGGCAAAATGGGCATGACCGCCAAGAGGAGACGGCTTTCACAGAGGTTTCAAAAAATTCTTATCTTCGCAATGTCTGCGTCACTCTGCATTGCCGTTCTGTTCACATCTCTTAATTCCCTTTCAGCAATATATTATTATAATACATGGAACAATAATTATGATTATTCGATTAAGGATATGTCGCTCAATAATGAAGGAATTTCGGACAGCGATATTGAAACTCTGAGCTCTGTTTTCGGCATTGACGATATTTTGGGCAAGACTATATTATACGCAAATGTATCCACCGAAACAGGCGACAACATTTCTGCAACGCTGTACGTAATAGACGGCACTGCCGACTGGTCGCATGCATTTAACTTTTCCAAAGTAGATGTTGAGGACTTTGAAGATGGCAACAGCGTCATAGTCACGTTTGCTTCAAAGAGTGATGAAAACGTCGCCGGATTGAGTGATAAGGTAACTGTGAGCTATCAGAATATATCTGTGAGCGCGAATATTGCTTCCACTCAGATAACAGACATAATGGACTATCTTGATTACGGAATGCCAGCCGTTTACTCCGGCGGATGTGGAATTGTCTGCTCAAGAGCATTTCTTCAGAAGATGGTGGATTCTCTTTCTGAAAACGCCACCATCAGTACGTCGCAAAATTCCTATAAATCAGGCGATGAAGTGTTGAACTTTGAGAGTGCAGTCGGCTTCGCTAGTAGCAGTACCGCCGACGCTTCGACCGATAAGACGTTGATTTCAAAAGCTTCAAAGCTTGCATTGAGCGTTGTTGATAACAATCGTGCCGCCAATGATTCCCGCGCTCAAGACTATCTCCAGACGATAATTATGCTCTATGTCAGCGGAATCTGCATATCTGTCATAGTCCTCATCATCCTATTCAGCACCATCAAGCTCGAAACTCAGCGTGAAAAGAAGAGATACGGCATCCTTCAGGCGTTGGGTATGTCCCGCAGGCAGCGGAACCGTGAGCTCTTGCGGACGGCGTTTGTGAGGTCTGTCGTGGCGGTGGCGGTCGGTTGGGGAGCATACCTCGGGTCGGTTATAATCAGAAATCTTGACTCAATCAGAGAAGAAGGCGCAACGGTTCTGAGCGTCCTTTCAAGCTACATGAGCGACCTCACCACCCGGTTCATACCATCATGGGCGATGATTCTTATGACAGCGGCGATGTTCGTGGCTGTGCTTCTGATATGCTACGTTTCAAAGTTAGGGCTCAACAAGTACAGCCTTATGGAAATGCTTCGCGAGGACAGATAATATAAAAAATCCCGCCCACAACAGGACGGGATTAATTATATCAGCTCAGTCTGACCAGCTTGACTCCATGCGGCTCTACAACTCCCGAAACGGCGGCGTCAATATCCTCCGTTGTCTTCTCCCAGATGTCATAAGCTCTCGTTGCGCTTATGCCGACTTCTTCGAGGTTAACGTTGATTTCTACCGGTTTCTCGCCGGCGTTGAAGAGGGCGAGGTAACTGCCGTTTCCGTCAACTCTTGGCGCGAACCAGGTTATCGTCTCACAGCCGTCAACAGCCTTCCTTTCGAGCATGTGTGCGCAGAAGGTCGTCTTCTCGATTTCAAGGAGCTCGCGGTTAGTGACCAGCGAGAGGGTGAAGTCGTCGAAGCCGTTCATCTCGCCGCCAATCATCAGGGGAGAGCGCACCATGCACCAGAGCGACATCATTGTCTTTTGCTCATCGCGGGTGAAGTTTGTGCGGTTGTCCTTTGAATAGACCTGATTTATGGGACCGATCGGCAACATGTCGCAGTCGGGGAAGTGCCCGGGACCTGCGTGGTTGCACCAGGCTTCCGCACGCTCAAACATCGCGTAGAGTAGCTCCCACTTGTCCCAGAAGTCGTCGGTGATGCGCCACATGTTGGCGTATTTTTTCAGAAACTCCGCCTGCGAGACCTTCGCAGGACCGGGCGAAAGGCTCAGAACCATCTCCCGACCGCTATTTTTGATAGCCTCCGCGATGAGCTTAATCTCGCCCTCGTTGTCGTTATTGCGGCAGATGTCGTCGACCTTGACGAAGTCGACACCCCACTCGGCATAGAGCATGAAAATGCTGTTGTAGTAGTCCTTGGCACCCTTGCAGTTATAATTCAGCCCGTACATGTCCGGATTCCACTCGCAGACGTCGTTGAATTCTGCGACCTGCCGTGCGGTGAACTCGCTCCCCATAACCGGGCAGTTCTCGTGAACCGCCTGCCGCGGGATTCCTCTCATAATATGGATTCCGAACTTAAGCCCAAGCCCATGGACATAATCCGCCAGCGGCTTGAAGCCCTTTCCGCCCTCTGCGGAAGGGAACCGGTTCTCCGCCGGCATCAGTCTTCCGTACTCATCCATCGTAAGCTCCGCAAACGGCAGATATTCATGCGTCCTGACCGTCGGCTGATACCATTCAATATCGACCACGACATACTCCCAGCCATATTCCTTCAGGTTCTTCGCCATATAGTCGGCGTTCGCCCGAACAGTCTTCTCATCCACCGCCGCGCCGTAACAGTCCCAACTGTTCCAGCCCATCGGCGGGTATTTCGCAGTAATCATAACATTCCTCCAAGCAAAAAAATTTACTATCAGCCATTATAAACGATTTCCCCGTGCATTGCAAGCCGTCCTCTTTAATCATGCCGAAAAATTTTTTGAAATATTTTTTAAAAACCTCTTGACAACTCCCCACAATGGGGATATAATATAAGCGTGGTTGGAAGGGCTTATAAAGTCTATACCACAAATTTCATTGCGGGGGGGTACTACCTCCGGTGGGTGAATTTTTCAGGGAATTTCTTCCTGAAAGGTGAGCCCAAAGGTGCGATGTACCCATACCAAACCTCCGACACTATTATTAAAATGTGCATCGGAGGATTCCTTATATCTATATTTTCCTCCTTTGCAAAATCTAAGGAGGAATTTTTTATGGCAAAAAGGCTTTTGTGCGTTGTCCTGAGCCTGCTCATGATAATGGCAGTTTTGCCGACGGGGGTCATTGCCGAAGCCGATGTGGGTGAGGCAAACTCAGTAGATGAAGGTATCTCTCTTACTGCCGATGAAACAACTTATGTTGCAACGATTACGGATACAGGTGTATCTTATGAAACTCTTTCATCTGCAATATCAGCCGCAGAATCTGGTCAGACTGTTAAATTGTTAACTGATGTAACCGGTACTATAACGATAGCAAGTGATGACGATATAATCCTCGACCTTGCAGGTTGTACTTTGACTGTGTCAACTGCAGGAAAAGTAATTACGGTTAATGGAAAACTTACTTTGGAAGATAGTAGTTCCGATGGGTCTGGAAAAATTACAAATGGAAGCACATATGGTGCTGTGTATGTCTATTCTGCCGCTACTTTTATTATGAATGGAGGAACAATAACTGATAGTTCTTCTGGCTATGGAGTTTACGTTGGTGGAACTAGCACATTTACTATGAATGGTGGCATAATTTCCGGGTGTAGAGTCGGTGTATATGTAAGGGGAACATCAGATACTAATAGAGCTACTTTTATTATGTATGGTGGTTCTATAACAGATAACAAAAATTCAACTTCTACTAGTGGCTCGGCATCTGGTGTATACTTGACTAATGCCAATTTTACGATGAATGCTGGAAGTATTTCAAATAATACTATCAGTAAAACTTCAGGAGGCGGAGTCAGTGTCACTACTAATGCCACATTTACTATGAATGGCGGCACTATTTCAAATAATATTGCGCAAAATGGAGCTGGCGTCTTTCTTAGTGCATCCGGTAGTGTGTTTAATATGAATGGCGGCTCTATTACCGGAAATGAGGCTTCTAAAACAAGTTCATCCCGTTATGGCGGCGGTGTTTATCTTAAACTTGGAGAATTTACAATGACTGGTGGCGCAATCTATGGCAATGCCGCATCTGATGCTGGTGCAGATATTTATGTTGTTAATGGTAAGACTGCAACTTTAATAGTCGCAGATTCAATGGTTGCTGAAGGAAAGAGTTTCACAGGCTACAAATGGTACACAGATGCATCTGGCAGCAGGTATAGCGAATCAAACGCCAATGTGTACTCAGTTACGTCTGGAACTGCAATAGACACATCATCTGTAGTTGCTCTGATTGCCGCGAAACCTACGGAAGAGGTTATTCCCACCCTTTACAGCCGCTCTTTGAGCCTCGGCACTAAGATTAGCATTAATTATAATTTCGACTTTACTGGAGTAGATGATCAGTCAAGTTACACTGTCAAGTATTCAGTAGGTGATAGTACTACAACTTATGATGCTGAATGCTGGGGTACTAAGGAGAGTGGAGACACTACATACTATGTTGCAACATGTAATGTGTACTTCTATCAGATGGCACAGAATATTACACTATATCTCTGTGATTCAAATGGTAATACTGTTGCCCAATATAGCGGTGGTTCAATCAGGTCGTACTATGATGCTGTAGCTAAAAATTCTGGCAGTTATTCTGCTACACTGATTAATCTTCTTAAAGCTATGCTGAATTATGGCGGCTATGGTCAGGCTTACGTCGAAGCAGCAAGCCTTGTTGCAGACACAGGAGCATTAGCAAACAGCAGTATCGAGGATAGCTATATTTCTGGTACTGATTATATTGATTCCAAGTATGCTCCTGATGTTGATAGTTCCAGTACAGCTAGTTTAAGTGGTCTACTTGTTATTAGTTCTACCGAGTCATGCAAGATCAAGTTCACCATAAAATCATTTCCGACTGATGTTAGTGTCAGCGATATTGCCGTGACAATCGACGGAGTGGACGCTACAATAACGACTGCAGATGATGGCACTTCTTATGTAGTTAGTGATGAGATACTTGTCCAGAATTGGGATGAGCCGGTTACAATCAAAATTACAGCCAAGGATGATAGCAGTACTGTTTACTATTCTGCAGACTATAGCGTATTGAGTTATGCATATTTGGTTCTACATGGCGATAACTCTTCAACCTATTCAGATGAACTTAAAAATCTTGTCTGGGCTATGTACAATTACAATGCAGCCGCAGATGCTTATAATGGTTAATCATGAAAGGAGTTTTTGAAATGAAAACTTATGAAGAACATGAAATGGCAGTAATCTCTTTTTCGACAGGCAGTGTTTTCAATGACGTCGTTGCATCTCAAATCGAATTACCAGATGTAGGTTTTGGAAGCAAAAAGGAGTATAGCGATTCATAATCCCATCCCGGGCGGGCAGAGGCTCGCCCGGACTTTTATAGGGGGGTATAGCATGAAAATTAAAAATATATTGACAATATTAGCTTGCCTTGTCCTGCTCAGCGGCTGTTCCAACGTCGCTGACGCAGAAGTTACGGAGGCGAGTACAACAACCGCCGAGGTAACGACGGTCGCTGAGGTTACAACTGCTCCGGTTACCACAACCAAGGAGGTCACGACCACCGCGGCGGCGACCACGGAGGCTACTACTGTGGAGACGACTACGGTCGCTACTACAACCACAGAGGCGACTACTACGACTCCGGCTACAACAAAGGCAACTACAGCAACTACCAAGGCAACCACAAAGGCTACCACTGCGGCGACAACTACTACCGCGGAAGAGGACGAAGTGGTTTTGGACGAGTCGGATGAGGACGAGGTGGTGCTGGACGAGGAGGAAGCGGCGGTTACTACTGCGAGTGCGGCTTCTTCGAGCGTCACGACGACTACATACTATTACTACTATCCGACGGTCACGACAACATCGACTACAAGTGGTTCAGGAAGCGGGAGCTCATCCACGTCTCAGAACTCGGACGGAAGCTACGAGTTGCCGGCAATTCCTATTACATAAGGTGAACTATGGGCAGAAGAAGATTAGAACCAGAAGTAAAAGCCGAGCATTATCGCCGGAGCAAGAAAATAGCGCGCAAAAAGTACTACGGAAAGACCGCGAACCTCTATCCCCGCCACGCATGGACCGAGGAAGAGACAAAGCTGGTCATGGAGCACTCCATCCCGGACAGCGAGCTGTCAGCCAAGATAGGCAGGTCGCTAAAGGGAATCCAGGAAAAACGCCGACGCATGAAACAAGCGGAAGCGGAAAAGCTGGAAGCCTGAGAGAAATCTCGGGCTTTTTCGCGCCTTACGGCGCGCCCCCTCAGTCTGCGTCAATGGCGCAGACAGCTCTCCCAGAGGGAGAGCCGAGAGTTGCGAGAGGCGAATCTTCTTGCCTCTCCCTTTGGGAGAGGTGGACGCACCGTAGGTGCGGACGGAGAGGGTGCGCGACCAACGGGAGCGACGTCGCCCGCAGGGCGACTTTTGTAGGGGGCGGATATTATCCGCCCGCTACCGGGGCATCTGCGACACAACGGGCGGATAATATCCGCCCCTACACGAGCGCAAAAAGAGTGTTTCCGTAAATTTCAACAAACCATCCGACACCTCGACAATTTTCGTTGACAAGACTCAAAAAATGTAGTATACTTTATACGTTGTGTGTCATTATTGTTGCACAGCAAATTAAAATAAGAAAGGGCTGTGCACAGTGGCAGAAGCTAAGAAAGAAAAAAAGCGTAGGGGAGACCGTAAGGATGCCTGGCTGGTAAGGGACATCGATTCGATTCATTTCATCATGCCTTATAATATCCCGGGCAGAACCGCAAACGAAGCCGTCCTGAACGAGACGATTGACATCACCCCAATTGAGGAATATCTCGCGAAGAAGAATTACGATGGAATTGAGTTCAAATATACCTTCTTCCACGTCATTGCGGCGGCTATCGCGAAGACTATAGTTCTTCGCCCGAAGCTCAATTATTTCTTCTCGGGTCACAGACTCTGGGAGAAAAAAGAGGTTAGCATTTCGTTCACCGCAAAGAAGAAGTTCGCTGACGACGGCGGCGAGGCACTTGCAACCGTCAAGTTTGACAGAGAGGGGACTATCCCCGTCGAGCACGTTCACGATGAAATCCAGAAGTTTGTCACCCACATAAGAACCGAGGGCAAGAATAACGACATCGGCGACATTATGGACACTCTTCAGAAGCTTCCGAAATTCATCTTCAAGTTCATCATGTGGGCATTAAAGAAGATGGAGTACCACGGCGTCTACCCGACTGTCCTCATGAACGGCGACCCCTACTATTCAAGCTGTTTTATAACGAATTTAGGAAGCATCAAGCTTCACGCTTCCTACCATCACCTTGCTGAGTGGGGAACGAACTCGCTCTTCCTGGTCATCGGTGAGAAGAAGCCGACTGTTTTCGCGAACTCTGACGGCACAATTGAGGTTCACAACGGAATCGACCTCGGCGTAACCATCGACGAGAGAATCGCCGACGGCTACTACTATTCACAGTCTATCAAGATTATAAGACATCTTTTGGCTCATCCCGAGCTTTTGGAGCTTCCCATCGAAACTCCGGTCGAACTTTAAGGAGGAAAAATATGGCATCAGAAGTAAAAGCACCGTGGCTTAATAACTACGGAGACATCAATTTCCATCTCTCATATTACGAGGGCTCAATGTGGGAGATGGTCAGAGACGCGTCGCACAGATACCCCGACCTCATCGCGTACCAGTTCATGGGTTCAAAGGTAAAGTACCGCGACTTTGAAAAACAG
Source organism: Oscillospiraceae bacterium (assembly GCA_021202155.1). Classification (GTDB taxonomy): domain Bacteria; phylum Bacillota; class Clostridia; order Oscillospirales; family Ruminococcaceae; genus Faeciplasma. The sequence goes on from JAJQDP010000019.1 coordinate 69,054, forward strand.
GTCTACATATGTGCAAAGGGCTTGAAGGCAATCGGAATCAAGCCAGGGCAGAGAGTAACAATCTGTATGCCCAACTGTCCTCAGGCTGTCATCATGTTCTACGCCATCAACGTAGTCGGCGCAATCTCAAACATGGTTCACCCGCTCTCAAGCGAGAACGAAATCGCGTTCTTCATCACTCATTCCAAGAGCGTCTGTACCCTGACCCTTGACATGTTCTACCCGAAGTTCGAGGAGATAATGAAGCACACTGAGGTCAAGAATCTCATCATCGCAAGCACCCGCGACGCTCTTTCGTTCCCGGTAACCCTTGGTTACGACCTCACCCAGGCTAAGAAGATAAAGAAGATTCCTTCCGATGCGCCGGTTATCCTCTGGAACGACTTCATGAAGAAGGGCAAGACCTATGTCGGAGATTATATCGCTCACGTCCAGAAGGAAGACCCCGCAGTAATCCTCTATAGCGGTGGAACCACCGGTACGACAAAGGGAATCCTTCTCTCAAACCTCAATTTCAACGCCCTCTCAAAGCAGTTGATGGAAACCAATCCAATGGCAGAGGTGGGCGACAAGATGCTCGCGGTCATGCCTATTTTCCACGGCTTTGGCTTGGGCGTCAGCATCCATGCAATGCTCTCAAACGGCTGTAACTGCATACTGGTTCCCCGGTTTACCGCCGAGACCTATGCCAAGGATATAGTGAAGCACCGTTGCAACTTCATCGCCGGAGTTCCGACACTCTATGAAGCACTCCTGAGACAGCCCACCATGGACGGTGCAGACCTGAGCTGTCTTAAGGGCGTATACTCTGGTGGAGATTCTCTCTCGATAGAGCTCAAGAAGCGTTTTGATAAATTCTTAGCCGACCACGGCGCAACAGTCTGCATCCGTGAAGGCTATGGCACTACCGAGTGCGTAACAGCAAGTTGCCTGACACCCGTTCACCTCCACAAGGAGGGTTCAATCGGTCAGCCGTTTCCCGACAACTACTACAAGATCGTCGACGTCGGAACGAATATTGAAGTCCCCTATGGCACAGACGGTGAAATCTGCATTTCCGGTCCTACAGTTATGCTTGGCTACCTTGATCAGCCTGAGGAAACCGCAAACACTCTGAGACTTCATGGCGACGGCAGAATCTGGCTTCACACTGGAGACCTCGGCTACATGGATGAGGACGGTTTCATCTATTTCAAGCAGAGAATCAAGCGCATGATAATCACCTCCGGCTACAACGTCTATCCGTCCCAGCTTGAAAATGTCCTTGACGGCTACGAAGCGGTTCAGATGAGCTGTATTATCGGAGTCCCTGACGATTACAAGATGCAGAAAATCAAGGCTTTCATTATGCTCAAGCCAGGCTATGAGCCGAGTGAAGAGATGAAGGAAAAGATAATGGCATACTGCAGAAAGAATATCGCGAAGTACGCTCTCCCATATGACATCGAGTTCAGGGAATCTCTTCCCAAGACACTCGTCGGTAAGGTTGCTTATCGTATTCTTGAGCAGGAGGAGTATGAAAAGTTAGGCATTTCGACTCCGGAAAAAGAGCCTGTCAAGGTGTAATAAAAAGCAAAGCGGCACAGGGTAATAAATCCTGTGCCGTTCTGCCTGCAAAAATATCTTGAGGTGACTTCATAATGTTGCAAATAATCTTCCAAGTAGGTGACTTTTTCTTTCAAATATATTATAATATACGTGAGACTGAAATGCAATGACGCTTTTTCATGACTTTATTGATTTATTCTGAGATTTTGATAGAAACGGGAGAGAATGATTTGAAAGAAGATAAGCTTTTTACGCCCGCCTACTTTGAAAGCTTCCACTGTCTTATGGGAGCTTGTCCCGATAGCTGTTGCAAAGCCGGCTGGGAGATACCGATTGACGATGAAACTATAGCAAAACTCCGCACCTATCCGAAGCTTGAAATAGATAAAAATATCTGCCCTGGCTCAGATGGCGACACGGTGCTACGCGTCAACGACAATGAAATCTGCCCATACCTGACTCACGACGGCTTATGCGAAATGTACATACAGTCCGGAATGATGGGCGATGTCTGCTCGAAGCACCCGAGATTTTATGAGGAGTACTACACAGGAGATGAAATTGCCTTCACTGAAGCCGGAATATCCGTCTCCTGCCCGGAAGCGGCAAGAATAGTTCTTTCGGCAAGCAGATCTGATTATGATTCGCTATCAAAAGTGCAGACTGACGACGATCTTCTGAATTTCCTGCTTTCAGCAAGGGAAAAAGCCTTTGACATACCGTCCTCACAGCTTATAGCATACGGTGAACTTCTGCAGGAGGAGATAGATTTCTGCACATTTGAGCTTCCTGGGCATGAACTCACCGACAGCGAGCCAATAGACATGCCGAGTCTGTGCGATTTTATCCTCACCAAAACAGAAATCCTGACACCCGAGTGGCGCAAGCTTCTTGAAAGCTGTGGGCAGGGGAGTTTCGGGAATATACCCAAGCCGCAAAAGCAGGCACTTCTTTGGTATCTCATCTTTCGCTTCTTCCTGAAAGCTGTGAACACTGAGGACATTTTGACAGAGTGCAAGCTGATTGTAGCCTTATACGAGCTCTGCATAAGTTTATCTGAAATAAACGGAGATTTTACGGAGACAGTAAGACTCGCTTCAAAGGAACTCGAACATGACGATTTTAACCTTGACTTGCTCAGAGACTACTTATCGCAATCTTGACTTTTTCTGAAAATGCTATATAATTGTAGGTAAGAAATGTTGTATATAAGGAGAGTGGACACATTGAGTGAAAACAAGACTATCAAAAAATTAGGATTCGGACTTATGAGACTGCCGATAATCGGTGACGATCATTCCAATATTGACATCGAACAGGTCAAGGTAATGGCAGACAAGTTCCTTGAGCGTGGCTTTACATACTTCGATACCGCCTATGTCTATCATGGCGGCAAGAGCGAGGTTGCATTCAGAGAGGCAGTCGTCAAGCGTCATCCAAGAGACAGCTTCACTATTACCACAAAGCTTCCTCTTTTCTCAAAGCCAAACGATGACGAGCGTGAGAACATCTTTAACGAGTCTATGACCCGCCTTGGAGTCGATTATCTTGACTACTACTGGCTTCACGCTGTCAATAAGGACATCTACGAGTATATTGAGAAGACAGACGCGTTCGGTTATATCCAAAGAAAGCGCGACGAGGGCAAAATCAGGCACATCGGATTCTCGTTCCATGACAGTCCTGAGACCCTTGAGAAGATTCTGACAGACCACCCTGAGGTCGAATATGTCCAGCTTCAGATTAATTATCTTGACTGGGAGGACGCTTGGGTAAGAAGCCGTCGTTGCTATGAGGTCGCTACCACTTTCGGCAAGCCGGTTATAGTTATGGAGCCTGTAAAGGGCGGAGCATTGGCAAGACTTCCTAAGACAGCTTCCAAGATTTTTGACGAGTACGACCCCACTAAGTCCTATGCTTCATGGGCTATAAGATATTGCGCATCTCTCCCGAATGTGATGACTGTTTTGAGCGGAATGAGCGACATCCAGCAGGTTGAGGACAACACCTCATACATGCAGAACTTCGAGCCCCTAAGTGAGAAGGACTATGAAGTCATCGCTAAGGTCAGCGAAAACCTCAAGTTCGCAATCCCGTGCACAGCCTGCCGCTACTGCACCGACGGTTGCCCGATGAGTATCCCGATTCCTGACCTTTTCGCGCACTATAACGAATACAAGCGCGACATGCGCAAGCTCCACGAGATAAAGGATAAGTATGCCGAGACGGTCAGGAACACTGGCAAGGCGAGCGACTGCATCTCCTGCCGCCAGTGCACCGAACACTGCCCCCAGAACCTTGACATCCCGACTCTTCTGAGCGAATGTGTAACCGAACTCGAATAAACTATCGTGACTCCCTTTCTTATCCGTGGGAAAGGGAGTTTTTTCTGCTTAATTTTGAAGCGAAAAATATTTTATTCTTTCGTAAGTTCCTATTGAAATGACTGCAGGAATACTGTAAAATAGTTCCCAAGAAGGGAGTGTTCTTTATGACACATGAATATGAAAGGAAGCAGATATGGCTCGATCATCCTGCACCCACCAGGGACGAGAAGGACTATAACGGCGAAGGCTGGAACGAGGCATACCCCATCGGAAACAGCCGAATCGGCGGAATGATTTACGGCGACCCGGAGTTTGACATCATCCAGCTCAACGAGGAAACCATCTGGAACCGCAAGGGCGTAATTGAGCGTTATAATCCGAAGTCCAAGGACGCCTATAAGAAAATCCGCCAACTCCTTTTGGAGGGAAAAATAGGGGAGGCTACTGAGCTCGAAATCTCCGACATGTACCCTCACCCTCAGGACGGAAGCCATTATGACACAGCAGGCTTCCTGATGATAGGCTTCAATCACAAGGGCTATTCCGACTATAAGCGTGTCTTGGATTTGGAGGATGCCGTCTGCACGGTCACCTATAAGTCGGAAGGTCACGCCTATGAGCGTGAATATTTCGTCAGTGCGCCCGACAACGTTCTATGTATGCATGAATCCTCAATCGATTGCGGCAAAACCTCCATGAAGATTGATTTCTCATGTCTTACAGCCGGCGATTTTATTGGTAGCTCACTTGACGAAAATGGCGTTTATCTCCATTACAGAGAAAGAGACGAAGGCTGTGACTATATTATAGCTATCTCCTGTGATACTGTCGGCGGAATGTCAAAGCTCACTGAGACTGAGCTGAGTGTCTACGACGCCGACGAGGTCACTATGTATCTGACCATAAGAACCGACTTCCACGGCGAGGATATTCACGCATGGTGCTGGGCTGTTCTTGAGAATGCAATGGCTCTTGGTTATCAGGCTGTTAAAGCACGCCACATTGCAGACTATAAGACCTATTTTGACAGAGTCAGCCTTAATATCGATGATGAAGCCAATCACGATGGCGTTCCGACCGACGTTCGCCTGAATGCCTGCTGGGGTGCACCGGACAATAACTTAGTCGGGCTCTACTTCGATTTCGGACGCTATCTGATGATTTCCTGCTCTCGTCAGGGAACAAAGCCGGCAAATCTTCAGGGCATCTGGAACAAGGATTTCTTCCCAGCATGGGGTTCGCGCTATACTATCAACATCAACGCCGAAATGAACTACTGGTGTGCCGAAAACTGCAACCTTTCCGACTGCCATATGGCACTTTTGGAGCATCTGAAAGTCATGCTCCCGAATGGCGAGAAGATTGCTAAAGAGATGTACGGCATCGAGGGCTTTGTTGCTCACCACAACACCGACCTGTTCGGAGACTGTGCGCCGCAGGACAACTGGATTTCCGCTACAATCTGGGCTACAGGAGCCGCCTGGCTCTGCACCCACATCTGGACTCATTATGAGTTCACGCTTGATAAAGAATTCCTCCGCGAATATCTTCCGATTATGAAGCGTGCCTGTGTATTCATGAAGAACTACCTCTTCGAGTACGAAGGAAAGCTGATGACCGGACCTTCGCTCTCACCCGAGAACACATACACTCACTCTTCCGGCGAGCAGGGACAGATATGCGTCGGTCCTACAATGGACACGATGATTGTAAGAGATTTATTCACCGACTGTATAAAGGCTTCAGAGGTGCTTGACAATGAGGACGACCTGACTGATGTACTTCGTGAAATGCTTCCCAAGCTTCCCGAAAACAAGATAGGCAAGCATGGGCAGATTATGGAGTGGACAGAGGATTATGACGAAACCGAGATTGGTCACCGCCACATCTCCCAGCTCTACGGTCTTTATCCTTCTTCCCAGCTTACATACGAGAAGACTCCCGAGCTTATGAAAGCAGCACAGGCGACTATCGAGAGACGACTCAGCCACGGCGGAGGTCATACCGGTTGGAGCAGAGCATGGATTATAAACATGTGGGCGCGTCTCAGAAATGGCAACGAGGCGGGAAAGCACTTGGACCATCTCTTCTTCGGCTCAACATATCCGAACTGCTTCGACAAGCACTCACCCTTCCAGATTGACGGAAACTTCGGCGGAACGGCGGGAATCGCTGAGATGCTTCTGCAGTCTCACGACAACCTGATAAGACCTCTTCCCGCAATCCCCGACCACTGGAAGTCAGGAGAAGTCAGGGGCTTGAAGGCGAGGGGAGACGTGACAGTCAATATGAGCTGGCGAGATGGCAAGGTTTATGAAGCCGAGCTCATTGTAAATCAGGGCGGAAAGGTTAATCTTTTGGTGCCTGAGGGCTTCGGAGAAGGTACAGCTACCTTCGAGAAGGATTCTCCATACAAAATTGTTCTTCGGAATGGCAAAATGGAACTTATATAATCTTTAAAGAAAAAGGTGCTTTATTATGACGACAACTAAGGACTACTCAAAGCTTCGCAACGAAAGCGACATAAGAGGAATAGCTATTGCAGGCGTACCCGGTCAGGATGTAAACCTGACCGAGCAGGCTTGCCGGGACATAGCAAGAGGCTTCGCCATTTGGCTTGTAAGAAGAACCAAGAAGACCGTTCTACGTGTGGCGGTCGGAAGAGATTCCCGCCTCTCTGGAGAGACGCTACTCGGCTGGATGGCTGATGAGCTTGCGAAAGAGGGAATCTCGGTCACCGACATGGGACTCGCAAGTACTCCTGCGATGTTCATGACAACAAAAACCGAGGGCTACATGTTCGACGGTGCTGTAATGGTAACCGCAAGCCACTTGCCCTATAACCGCAACGGCTACAAGTTCTTCACTCCCGATGGCGGCGTTGAGGCAGGCGATATAAAAGAGATGATTGAGCTTGCCGAGACCGACATGCACACCGGCTTCAAGCCTGCAGAAGTGAAGCAGGACGAGTTCATGGATGTCTATTCAAAGCGTCTTGCCGATATGATAAGAAGCAGTTGCGGGAGCAAAACCCCGCTTACTGGCTTAAAGATAGTCGTAGATGCCGGAAACGGCGCAGGCGGATTCTATGCTGAAAAGGTTCTGAAGCCCCTTGGAGCGGACACCACAGGCTCGCGCTTTTTAGACCCCGACGGTAGCTTCCCGAACCATATCCCGAACCCTGAGAACAAGGAAGCTATGGCTTCTATCACAGAGGCTGTCAGGGAATCCAAGGCAGATCTCGGCATCATTTTTGATACTGACGTCGACAGAGCAGGCGCAGTTCTTTCTGATGGCAGTGAACTCAACCGCAACCGCCTTATTGCAATGCTTTCTGCTATGCTTTTAAGAGACCATCCGCATACTACAATCGTCACTGACAGCGTCACTTCTTCCGGGCTCGGTGAATTTATCCGCTCTAAGGGAGGCGTTCACCACAGATTCCGCAGGGGTTACCGCAACGTCATCAATGAGTCAATTCGCCTCAATAAAGAGGGAATAGACAGCCAGCTCGCTATCGAGACCTCCGGTCACGGCGCATTCAAGGATAACTATTTCCTTGACGACGGCGCGTATATCGTCACCCGGCTTATAATCGAGCTTTCCAAGGGCGTCAGGGAGTGCTACACCCTTCATTCTCTCATCGACGGTCTCAGAGAGCCTGTCGAGAGCATGGAATTCAGAATGAATATCGGTCTTGAGGATTTCAAGCCCTATGGCAACGACATCATATCCGCTCTCAAAGAGTACGCTAAGTCTCAGACCGGCTGGACACCTGCCGACAGCAACTATGAAGGCATCAGAATCAATCTTGACAAAGAACACGGCGACGGCTGGTTCTTGCTGAGAATGTCCCTCCACGAGCCGCTTATGCCGCTCAATATCGAGTCTGACAGCGAGGGTGGAGTTAAGGTAATAGCCTCGGAACTTTGCGGAATCTTAACCAAGTATGAGCATCTTGATACTTCAAAGCTCGTGGAATACACAAAATAACAACCAGGAGACAATAATGCAATCCTATTCACTTGTAAATAAGAACGCCACTGAGAAAACCAAGAAGCTTTTTCAATACCTGACAGAGTGCTACTCGAAACACCTCATGCTCTCCGGTCAGCAGGAATATCCGAAAAGAACAACGACCGAGTGGGAGATTAAGTACGTCTATGAAAAGACCGGAAAATATCCCGCGATCAGAGGGCTCGATTTCATGCATGCCGATTTCAGAGGCGTTATAAACCGTGCAATCGACTGGTACATGCGCGGCGGAATCGTCACTATCTGCTGGCACACGGGCGTCAATGGCGGAGCCTATGAAGACTGCCTCAGGGACAATCCCGATTTCGGCAAGCTTCTCACAATGGGTACTCCCGAAAACGAGCTCATGCTCAAAAACTGGGATATGGGAGCGGAGGCTCTGAAGATACTCAAGTCGGAGCATGTCCCCGCAATCTGGCGACCTTTCCACGAGTTCGACGGTCGATGGTTCTGGTGGGGAAAGGGTGGAGCAGAGCCGTTCATCAGGCTCTGGCGTATGATGTACGACCGCTACACCAACTATCACGGACTCAATAACCTTATCTGGGTCTTGGGCTACTCGGGAGAGGTAAAGCCCGGTTGGTACGTTGGAGACGAGTACTGCGACATTGTCGGCTCTGATACCTACGATGGAACAACCAACAAATTTGGCTGGGACAGGCTCGTTAATGTCTGCGACAAGCCACTCTGCTATCACGAAATCGGCAATCTGCCGCATTATGATGATTTCCCGAGAGACAACACCAACTGGCTCTGGTTCATGAACTGGCACACAAGGTATTTATCCGACAATAATTCAGATATTCTTAGTGAAATTTATAACAATTCTTCAGTTATAACCCTTGACAAGCTCCCAAAAGAGCTATATAATTAAAGTAATCTCTGAAAAGCAGATTTGCAGAATTACGGGATTATATTTTAATTAGTAGGAGGTACCTATAATGAAGAAGTATATTGCCGAATTTATCGGCACGTGCGTATTGGTGGTATTTGGATGCGGAACCGCTATGCTCGTCGGCTGTGACAGCGTTTCCGGCTGTGGCTACATTCTGACAGCTCTTGCATTCGGACTCGCAATCGTCGCGATGGCATACAGCATCGGAAATGTCTCCGGCTGTCATGTAAACCCTGCTGTTTCGCTCTCGATGCTCGTGACTGGGAAGATGACCGCCAAGGACTTTGTCGGCTATGTTATAGCTCAGGTTCTTGGAGCAACCTGCGGTTCAGCTATCCTGGCACTTATCTGGAATCTGGGCGGAGTAGTTGACGCAACCGGCGGCTACGGCTCTAACGGTACATCAGGCGTTGGCGGAAGTGTTATAGCTGCTCTCTTGGTCGAGATAGTTCTCACGTTCGTGTTCGTCCTCGCCATTCACGGCGTCACCAGCAAGACCGAGAACACCGCCGTTTCCGGAATCGTGATCGGTCTTACCCTCACATTTGTCCACATTCTTGGCATCGGCTTGACCGGTACCTCCGTAAACCCCGCAAGAAGCTTCGGACCTGCTCTCATCGCCGCATTCTCCGGCAACACCACTCCTATCTCGGAGCTCTGGATATTCATCGTCGGTCCGTTGGTAGGCGGAGCATTGGCAGGACTCTGCTACAAGGCTTTGGCTTCTTCCAAGGAATCAAAGTAAATCTCATTCAGGCATAAAAGATCCCCCGAAAAAGCTTCGGGGGATTTTCTATTATCCAGAATGTTTCACACTCTTTTTAGGTTCATTTAAACTTTATAGGTTATCATATTCACAGTAAGGTCTTATAAGAAAGGAAAGCTGTAATTATGAACTTAAAATTCAAAAGTATACTTTCAGTAATAATAGCCCTCAGCATGGTCTTTATGCTTTCGGGCTGTGCAGAATCTGTCAGCGACAGCGACAGTGATTCATCTGTCACCGACTCAGCGGTTGGTGCGGCATTTCTCATTTCCTCCACTCTATCGGGAACTGTCATCGAGGTTTCAGGCTATGAGATAGTTCTATCTGTAGCACTTTCATCAGGCAATTCTGACATGATGGGCATGGGCGGAGATATGCAGATGGGCGACATGAACGGCATGGGCGGAGAAGGCGGAGACGTCCCCTCCGACGTTCCCTCTGACAATGGTCAGGGCGGCGGAGATGGCGAAGGCGGCGATAAGCCGGACGACATTCCTTCCGATGACGGACAAGGTGGAGGAGACGGTGGAGACGCACCCGACAAGCCTGATGGTGAAGGCGGAGAAGGCAGAGCAGAGCCTACATCTTCAACCGGCGACTACGAGATTGAACTTCTCGCCGACACAGAAAAAGCTACTGAGCCCGAAGAAAGCTCTGACATCACCTTCACGGTCTCACTCATAGTCATGGACGAATCGATAATAACAGATAGTGACGGCAACAGCCTCACTCTCTCTGATATAGAAGCAGGGGACACCCTGACATTTACCGTTGATGACTGCGGCGAAATCACTTCAATAATAGTCGGTAGTGAAGCCTCCGATATGGGAAATCTCTCCAATGGTGGCGGCATGGGTGGCGGCTCATCCTCTGGCGTTGACAGCTACGACGCAGTCGTAACCTACACCGAGGACGGAACATACTCAAATATGGATTACACCTCAACCGGGTCTGACGAAAATGCAGTTCTTGTCACCTCAGGCGACGTCACTATCTCTGACAGCACTATCTCAAGAATATCCTCAGACTCCACCGGTGGAGATAACTCAAGCTTCTACGGTGTCGGAGCAAGCGCACTTGTTACAAGCGGCACTTTGAGAATCACCAACACAACCATCGCCTCCGACTCAGCAGGCGGTGCAGGAGTTTTCGCCTATGGCGACGGCGTTGCATACGTCAGCGACACCGAAATCACCACCGAGCAGGACACCTCGGGCGGCATCCATGTCGCCGGCGGCGGAACGCTCTATGCCTGGAATCTGACAGTAAGCACCTCCGGCGAGTCCTCGGCGGCAATCAGAAGTGACCGCGGAAGCGGAACTATGGTCGTCGACGGCGGAACTTACACCTCCAACGGCACCGGTTCACCAGCAGTCTACAGCACCGCCGACATCACCGTTGCTAATGCGACTCTGACAGCTAACTCCTCCGAAGCCATCTGCATCGAAGGTCTCAACTCCATCAGACTCTTTGACTGCGACCTCTCCGGCAGTATGAAGGACAGCTCGCAGAACGACTGCACCTGGAACGTCATCGTTTATCAGAGCATGTCCGGCGACTCTGAGGTTGGTAACGGTAACTTCTACATGATAGGTGGCACTCTGACAGCCAACAACGGCGGCATGTTCTATACCACCAACACCGAAAGCACCTTCCTTATCAGCGGAGTTGACATCACCTATGCCGAAGACAGTGAATTCTTCCTCAAGTGCACCGGCAACTCCAACCAGCGCGGTTGGGGTTCAACGGGCTCGAACGGTGCCGACTGCTCCTTCACAGCTATCTTGCAGGAGATGGAGGGCGCGGTCATCTACGACAGCATCAGCAATCTTGACTTCTACATGCTCGAAGGCAGTGTCCTGACCGGGTATTTTGTTGACGACGAATCGAATGCCGGAAGCGGCGGCAACGGCGAGTGCAACGTCTACATCGACTCCACCTCGACCTGGGTTGTCACGAACTACAGCACAGTGACAAACCTCTACTGCGAAGGAACTATCGTTGATGAAGACGGCAAAACCGTCACCATCCTCAGCTCCGACGGCACAGTCTACGTCACCGGCGACAGCACCTACACCATCACCGTAGAGACCTATTCCGAGACCGCCGACACCACCGGCGCAAGCACCCTCATCAGCTTTGATGACTACTCCGTAGACAATCCCTTCTAACATATAATACCTTCCTAAAAGCGAGAAGAGCGGCTCAACCCGCTCTTTTTGCATTTTTCTAAAAAAACTACTTTACAAATGCGACAAAGTGTGATACAATACAAGTGCCACATAATCTAATATTTTGTCACATTGCGAGAGCCTTTTACTTTGGTAAAAGGTGTGTTCTTCTCGTACTCGGTTTCTCGTAATGTGAAATAGGGATTGTGTGGCAACAATGAGGGATCCACTTTTTCGTGCGTCTCTTATTGGGGCGCATTTTTTATTGCGTAGAATATGATTGAGGAGGGCACCTATATGGAGCTAAATGATTTGAAAGAATACTTGAGATTGATTGTTGAGATGGAGAAGGATATTTTTCTTAAAGAAGAATTAATGGCTGATTTGAAAACTAAAATTAAAATAGAAGAACCATACATCAGTTATCAAATAAAGAAACCTCACGAACCTAAGTATCTTGAAGAACATTCATCGGGAATTATAACAGCTTCAGGGTGGATGGCTGCTATTCTTGGAATCTTTGGTATTTTACTCATAATAGCAGATAGCTTTTTTGGCGTGTTATTAACAATCGGTGCGGGAATTCTTGGATGCCTTTTTTTATCATGGAAAGATGTTAAATCTGCTAACGAAAAAAAGCGAAGCGATTATTTCAGACAACAAGAAGAATATAATAAAGAAGTAAAAGAAGATAGTATTAGAAGGAAGAAAGTACAAGATGAGAAAGAAGCATTATGTCATACCTTAAATATAGTTAATAAGAAAGTTAAAGAAAGCAAGGGAATTCTTGCAAAATTTTATTCGAAAGACATTGTATTTCCTAAATATCGAAATTTCGTAATGATGTGTTCAATATACGAGTACATATGCTCAGGTCGTTGTACCACTCTTGAAGGTCCGGATGGTGCATACAATATCCTTGAAATGGAAATCAGAATGGATCGAGTTATTGTACAGCTCGATAGGGTTCTGAGTAGTCTTAATCAGATTCAGGCAAATCAGTACATGTTATGCGATGCGATTCAGGAAGGTAATCGAATTCGGGGACAGATAATGGATAATACTAATCAGATTATTTCAAGCATGAATAGAAACGGTAAGAAACTTAGTGCCGTGTTGGAAAGCATCGATAAGAACTCCGCGTTGACAGCTTACGCCGCTGAAAGGTCGCAAAAGGAGTTAGAATATATGAACACCATGAACTACTTGGAAAGCAAATGGAGTGGTACTGGCTTCAATCAGCCGCCGTCTTGGCGATCATAATCAAAAAAGCGAGGCAACAACCTCGCTTTTTAATTTACGCTAACAACGTTTCAAGATATTCGGCAACCCCATCATCTTCATTCGTCCCAATGACAACATCCGCCGCTTCTTTGGTTTCGGGAATCGCATTTCCCATAGCAACCCCTGTCCCGCAGAGTTTGAGCATGCCGATGTCGGTGAATTCGTCGCCGAAGGCGGTGATGTCTTCGAGGTTGAAGAGACCCGTTTCGCAGAGCTTTTCTACGCCGTAGGCTTTGGTGACTTCTTTTTTGCCGATTTCGTGCCAGAAGCCGTCGGAGTATCTGCCGCAGTAGTATTCGGGGATGGCGTTAATCATCCGCTGAGCAACTTCGGGGTCGGGGATTTCGGTGCAGATTTTAAGGGCTTCGACGTTGAAATCACTGAAGTCGTCGATGACTATTTCGCCCCAGTCCCAGCCGAGGCGGTCGCCGGTGTAGATGAAGTTCCGATATTCTCTGCCGTCAGTGTCGACCATGATACGGTTGTCGCCGCAGATTTCTTTGATGAGACCTAAGATTCGCCTCGTCTCGGAAATAGGGAAGGATGCTGTGTGGACTATTTTTCCATAAGCTCTGACCTGTGCGCCGCTGTTGGAGATGATGACCTGCGGCTTGAAGGCATCGATAAACCTACCGATGCTGTATTCGCCTCTGGCGGTGGCGATTCCCAATATGTAGCCCTGTTCACGGCAGCGTTCAAGAGTCATTATAGTTCTTTCCGACAAGGTTTTGTCGTTGTGAAGTAATGTGCCGTCCAAATCAAATAACAGTAATTTCATTTTCTTGTCCTTTCGTATAGAGTTATCACGATAGTATAGCACAACACTTTTCAAAATGCAAATGAAATTTTCAGAAAATCTTGAAAAATCGCTTCCCATGCTGTATACTTGATAGTATTGAAATGGGCATAGTCCCGCATGAAACACTATGTGGAGGTATTATAAAGAGATGTTTAAAAAAGTTATATCCGTTCTGACGGCTTTTGTCATGGTAATGACCGTGTTCGCCGGATGTTCGAGCAGTTCTGCCGGCTCAACATCTGAAGATATGAGCACGATGGATTTCGTCCTCAGCATGGGTCTCGGAATCAACTTAGGAAACACGATGGAGTGCTCCGGTTTTACAAAAGAGACCGTCCGCGAGTATGAAACAGCCTGGGGAAGCCCGCAAATAACCGAGCGAATCATCCAGGGCTATGCCGACCTCGGCTTCGGAGTTATCCGTGTACCGGTCGCCTGGTCAAATATGATGGCTGAGGATTACACAATCAACGCCGACTACCTGGCAAGAGTCCAGGAGATAATCGACTGGATTTTGGACGCAGGCATGAAGTGCATCGTCAACATCCACTGGGATGGCGGCTGGTGGGAGGAATTCTCAACCGACAAGGAAACATGTATGGAAAAGTACGAAAGCATCTGGACTCAGCTCAGCGAGGCTTTCAAGGACTACTCATTGGATTTAATGTTCGAGTCCCTCAATGAAGAGGGCTGTTGGGACGACATCTGGAACCGCTATGGTAATACAACAGAAGGAAAAGCAGAAGCCTTCGCACTCCTTGGCGAAATCAATCAGACTTTTGTCGATATAGTCAGAGCTTCCGGCGGCAACAATGAGCTGAGGCATCTTCTTATAGCTGGCTATGCCACCGACCCCGAGCTCACCTGTGACGAGCTGTTCGTTTTGCCTGACGACCCTTCAAACAGATATGCAATTTCGGTTCACTATTACGCGCCGTCAACATTCGCTGTAATTGAAGAAGACGCCTCCTGGGGCAAGGCAGAAACAACATGGGGAACTGAATCGGATTATGCCTATCTCGATTCTATAATGGATCTTCTGTACGACACTTACGTCGCAAACGGAATCCCTGTAATAATCGGTGAGTACGGCTGTACAACCTCAAACAAGATGCCAGACCAGATAAGGGAGTATATCACCGCGGTTTGCGAAGCGGCGTATGTAAGAGGAATGTGCCCGGTTCTCTGGGACACCACAGGCACTCACTATAACCGTTCGTCCTGCGAATTCTATGACATGGAGATTATAGAGGAATTTGACGAGATAAAGACCCTCGACCGTTGGGTTGAGAGCTCGTACACTGACACGGAGGAAGCGGCATGAAGCACGTTAGCCCAATAGGCGACAAATTCAATTATTCCGGCAGAATCGATTTTTCCGAGCCGGACAGCGCGGTATTCTGCTGGACAGGAAGCTATTTAAGCTTCTCGTTCAAGGGTTCTGAAATTTCGGCAGTAATCGAGAACATGAAGTACTGGTACGGCAGATTCATCGGCTTCGTAATCGATGGGGAAGAGAAGTGCATCCCGATTCCCGACGGCGAAGCGGAGGTTTTGCTTGCATACGGGCTCGAAAATACCCGCCATGACTGCGTCCTTTATAAGCGTATGGAGGGGCACTACTTCAAGCTCAAAGGCTTCGTTCTCCCCGACGACGGTGAGATTTTAGAGCCTCTTCCCAAGCCGAAAAAGCGCATCGAATTCTACGGCGATTCGGTAACTGCCGGTTCGGTTGTTGATGCTGTTGACTATGTAGGACAGCTTGACCCTGAGAACCACGACGGCGTCTATGATAATTCCTGGCACAGCTATTCTCTGATGACAGCCCGTCTTCTCCCTGCAGAAGTCTATAACACCGCTCAGGGCGGCATCGCCATCTTTGATGGAACGGGATACTTTGAAGAACCTGCATTGGGACTTGAGTCCTGCTACGACAAGACCCGCTACTGCTCGATGCCTCCGAGAACTCCTTGGGATTTCTCTAAATTCGTCCCGCATGTCATCGTCTATGCCGTCGGTCAGAACGACGATCACCCACATAACGGTTGTATTCATGACCCCGAGTACCGCGAAAAGTGGATGAAGCGTTACATAGAAATTATCGAAGACACCCGCTCCCACACCAACCACGCAACCGTGGTTTTAGCTCTTACCGTCCTCATGCATGACCCTGCCTGGGATGAAGCCTTGGAGGAGATAAAGAACCGCCTCGGCGGCGAGGAGAACCGTGTTTATCACTTCACCTATACAAGGTGCGGCAAAGCCACCCCCGGACACCCGAGAATCCCAGAGCAGGAAGAAATGGCAAAGGAACTCACAGCGTTCCTGAATTCGCTTCCGGAAGATACATGGGAAGACTGATTCTGACATAGTAAAAGCACCGTCACGAAGGCGGTGCTTTCTATATTCGCAAATTTTCAGTCTTCCTTGATAAATCTATCCATAATCGTATGCCCAACAGGAATAAATCTTCCTGTTTCTTCTGCCGACTTTTCGCAGAGGCAGTCAACGCCCGCTTTCGGGGAGTTCTTGTGGTAGATAAGATAGGGGATCGGGTCGTTGGTGTGGGTCTTAAGAGCCAACGGAGTAGCGTGGTCGGGCATGATTAGAATCTTGTAGTCATCATATTCCTCAAGAGCCTCAAGAACCGGACCTAAAATCTTTTGGTCGATAAGCTCGATAGCCTTGACTTTGTTCTCGATTTCGTGACGGTGTCCGCACTCATCGGGAGCTTCAACGTGGATATACACAAAGTCTTGCCCAGAAGCGAACTCATCTATGCAAGCCTGAGCCTTGCCCTCAAAGTTGGTGTCGATATATCCTGTCGCGCCCTCGACGTTTACAACGTTCATGCCGCTGAACTTGCCGATGCCCTTGAGAAGGTCGACGGCTGAGATCATGGAGGCTTTGAGCCCGTACCTGTCCTTGAACTGAGCCAAGGGCTTTCTCACGCCTTCACCCCAGAACCACATCGAATTAGCCGGGTTCTTGCCCTGTCTGACCCTTTCAAGGTTAAGAGGATGATTCTTAAGGAGCTCATAGCTCTTCTTCATCATGTTTATAAGTTTCTCTGCGTTCGGACTTGTTGAGAGATACTGTCCGATAACTCTCCCGGAAATATCGTGCGGGGGAGTCAGAGTTCCGACGTCAAGTGTGCCGTTCTTTTGGATGAGGCAGTGGCGGTAGCTCACTCCTGCATAGAGTGTGAACTCCTCATCGTCAAAGTGCTCCTTGAGGAAGTCGACTAAGATTTTGGCATCTGAAGTGGAAATGTCTCCCGAACAGTAGTCGACCATCGTCTTATCCTCGTACTTCTCTTCATCCGAAAGAGTGACCAGGTTGCATCTGAAAGATACGTCGGTGGGAAGCATGTCGATTCCGATAGAGCCTGCTTCGAGAGGCGAACGTCCCGAGTAGTAGATAGCCGGGTCATAGCCTAAAACCGAGAGATTCGCAACGTCACTTCCTGGCTTTAAGCCATCGGCAACAGTCTTTACAAGACCGACTTCCGAGGTTTTCGCTAACTTGTCCATGTTCGGCTTGTACGCTTTTGCCATAGGCGTAACGCCGCCGAGCTCCTCGACGGGATAGTCCGCCATTCCGTCACAAAGTAAAACAAGATATTTCATATTATCGTCTCCTTAGAGTTATGATTCAATAAAGCGTACACAGTATACCACATTTCACGGAAAATTGCAATACCTTAGTTTGGGTATATTTTCCGAACGCCCGCAAATAATATCTCAAAATACTGTTTGAAAGGCGACAGGTATGAAGGAACGTATACGAATAAGCAAGTATTTCAGTAAGATAAGAAGGATGCGCTCTGGCTTCCAGAGTCGGTATAAAACTCTATGCTTGGATGGATGTAAAACTGACGACGAGATTTTCTTTGCGGATAACTATCGCATTATAAACGACTCCATCGGGTATCTCTTAAGCTGTAACCCGAAGGCGGAGTTAACTGCCGGTCTTGAGCTTGCAGAATATTTATTATCTCACTTTGATGGTAAAATTCCCTCAACAGATGAGATAATACTCCTCATCAGAGATTATGCTACAGACAGCATCATCAACCCCTGCGACATTGAGAATCTTAAATTCGAGCTCACATACCTGATTCTTGAACAGATTGATGAAGACCTCCATATGTCCATACTCATGCTTTCCGGTATCGACTCAATTGATGAATACCGAATCAACGAGACGGTCAATCCGGTTGCAATAGAGCTTTCACGTGACGAATACTACCCGAAGTGCGACCGCAAGACCAGGAAGCAGTATCGCGAGCAGGTCTATTCTTCAAAGCCGATTCTTTTCCTGAACAGATGCCCAAAGTCAAGAATTGCCACTGACCTGACCGTGGAGCTTCTTGAAGTGGCGATAGCATTTATGTTCACACTTGCTCTTACTTTCCAGATAGGTGAACCGTGGACGACACTTTTTCTAATCTGTCCAGCCTACGCCGCAATCAAGGCTGTTGTCAACGATATTCTTCTCAGGCATGTTCCAAGAATCCGACTTCCACGTCTCGACATGAATTCTGAGGAAGTAAGAAACACTCCCTGCGCGGTTGTCCTGTCAGCAGTGGTAACAAACACCACCGACGCTGACAGCCTCTACTCAAAGCTTCTTAAGCTTCATGCTACAAATCCTCAGCCAAATATCTCGGTGTGCCTCTTAGCTGATTTCTCCGCCTCCCATGCTCCCGTTACCGGCGACGACAAGGCAATTGCCGACAGCCTTTGTGAGATGACAGACAGCCTTAATCGCGAGAACGGCAATATCTTCTCATGCATAATCAGAAAGCGCACCTACTCAGAAACCCAGGACGAATTCATGGGATATGAGCGAAAGCGCGGAGCAATTGTAGATTTGGCAAGGTTCATGAAGACCGGCGAGCATGACTTTTACAGCATGTCCGGTAGTTACGAACGCTTAGTCGGAACAGAATACATTGTTTGCGTCGACAGCGACACCGAGCCATATATGAACTCGGTAGCTGAACTCCTTTCGATAGCACTTCACCCCGCAAACAGCGGCTATGGAATTATATCTCCGCGGATGGTGACCCGCCTCGGAGATTCGCTTGCAACCGGATTTTCAAGGGCGATGGGCGGTATTGGCTCAATTTCAGGTTATGACCTTGAGAGTATGGACTTCTGGCAGGATGTCTATGGCAGGGGAACTTTCTGCGGGAAAGGGCTTCTCAAGATAAGCTCACTCTTGGAGCGCACAGGGTTTCTTCCACATGAAAAAGTACTGTCACACGATATACTTGAGGGCGAGCTGGTGAACACCGCCTACGCTCACGACGTCATCTTCACCGAGGGCTTTCCGAAAAATCCTGTAAGCTACTTCAAACGCCTTGACCGTTGGATAAGGGGAGACATTCAGAATCTCAGGTTCATCTTCTCCGGAAAGTTTGATCTCCTTTCAAAGCTGAAGCTCTGGGAGAACCTGAGACGCTCATTCCTGCCGATTGATGTCTTTGCAACACTACTTTTAGGGCTTTTCCTCTATCCCGAAGCCTCCGGCAAAATCGCTCTTGCGGCAGTAATTATGTATCTTATTCCGCAGTTTTTGGGATTAATCGGAACTCTCCTGAATCAGGGAATAGGATCGCGCAGATTCTACTCTGCGATGGTGAGCGGTGCGGCACTTAATATCTCATCACTCGTCTACGCACTCATACTCCTCCCAACGCTCGCCTTGAAATCCGCCCGTGCAATGCTGACGGCAATTTTCCGGATGATGACCGGCAGAAATCTCCTTGAGTGGACGGTATCATCAACCTATGATGGAGCAAGCACAGATGGCTTTTCCTTCTTTTTCCCGTCGTGGATTTTAGGTACAGTTTTAGTCTTCTCATCGAGCTATATCGTGAGATTCTTTGGAATCCTTTTCGCACTTCTGCCGGTGCTTTTGTCATTTGGAACCCGCAAAACCGGAATATCCCAGAGGAACTTATCGGAGAGAAACAGGCGCGAGCTTTCCTCACAGGTAGCCGACATGTGGTGCTTTTTCGAGGAATATGTGAACGAGTCGGAAAACTGCCTGCCGCCCGACAACGTCCAGTTTTCGCCGGTCTACCGAATCGCCCACAGAACTTCACCGACAAATATCGGCATGTATCTTGTGTCAGTTTTAGCGGCATGTGATCGCCGCCTTATCAGCCCTGAAAACATGTATAAGCGGATAAACGGAACTCTTGATTCTATTGAACGGATGGAGAAGTACAGCGGCAACCTTTACAACTGGTACGACACCAAAACCCTGAAGCTTTGTCCGAATCCCTATGTGTCGAGCGTTGACAGCGGAAACTTCATCTGCTCGCTTGTCGCTCTGAAGGAAGGTTTGAAGGAGTACACAGCCCGTTGTCCCGAGCTTTCTGAAACAGTTGCCCGAATAGAGAAGATTATCGCAGACTGCGATCTTTCAATATTCTTTGACGATGTCCGCGGGCTGATGGCGATAGGAATCAATCCGGAAACCGGCAAGCCTGACAGCTCCCGATATGATTTTCTCATGAGTGAAGCCCGCCTCGGCTCATTCTACTCTATAGCCTCTCATCAAGTCCCGAAAAGCCACTGGTACAGCCTGTCAAGGCTATCCCTGAGCTGTGGTTTCTATGCCGGAACAGCCTCCTTTAGCGGCACAATGTTCGAGTACTTCATGCCGGAACTCTTCCTGGAGAGTCCTGAGGGCTCGTTACTGAACGAAAGCCTCCGCTACGCACTCTGGTGTCAGAAAAGATATGCAAAATCCTTCGGCAGACCCTATGGCATCTCAGAGAGCGGCTACTACAGCTTTGACAGCAGTCTGTCATATCGTTACATGGCGCATGGAGTGCCGAAAACCGGTTTGAGAAGAGGCTTGGAGCAGGATTTTGTCCTCTCGCCCTATTCGACCTACCTCTCACTTGGCTATTCCGGCGACAGCGGAATGGAGAACCTCAATCGCCTCAAAAAGTACGGCATGTATTCTCGCTACGGCTTTTATGAAGCACTCGATTTCACAGTCCCAGACCCGCCAGACGGCTATGCGGTTGTCAAGAGCTACATGTCCCACCACGTCGGCATGAGTATTATCTCCGCTGTGAACGTCCTTGAAGACGGCATCTTCCAGCGCAGATTCATGCGCGACAAGAACGTCATGGGTGCAATCGAGCTTCTTGACGAGCGTGTAAGGCTTGAGCGAAACATCTATGAAGACACTGTCTTAAAGCCAAAATACCAAAAGACTGAGGAGGTTATATCACCGACCTCGGAGTATTTTGCAAGCTTTTCGCCATTTAATCCAAGAGTAAAGCTTCTCAGAAATAGCGACTACACCCTCGCTCTCACAGATGGTGGCACTTCAATCGCTATTTACAGGGGCAGAAACGTCTATTCGCGCACCCATGACTTGGTAAACCGCCCAAAAGGCGCGTTCTTTGGAGTTATATCGGGCGATGAGAGAGCAAATTTCGCCGGCGACGCATGTGAGTTCGGAGACGGCTTTGCAGTCTATCGGAATACTATCGGCAAAATTAACGCAGAGATGAGAGTGAGCCTCCATAGAACCTTCCCGTGCGAGCTGAGAACCTTCTCTTTCAAGAATAACTCGCAGACTGAGAAAGAGTTCTTCCTATGCGCATATATTGAGCCTTCGCTCATGATGGATGAATCCGAGCAGGCTCACCCAGCGTACTCTAAAATGTTTTTAAGGCTTGATGTCGACCCGAACCTCAATATTATCACCGCCACAAGAAGCGACTGCGACACCTCCGATAAGCCATATATGGCAGTCGGCTTTATTGACAACACACTCGGGTTGGTTTCGTTCGACAGGGAAGATGTTCTTTCGCGCCCAGAAGGCGCAGTAGGCTTTCTTGAAAGAGCAGATAAAGTGACAAGCAGTCTCATCTCCGAGCCTGACCCGTGTATATTCGTAAAAACACCCCTCAAGCTTCCGCCTTCGGGAGAAGCAAATCTGAATATGTTCATCCTGACAGCAGACAGCTATGACGAGCTTATAAATATGACAGGTGAGCTGAAAGCGGGGAGAATTGAAGAGTGCCTAGGCTACAGCTCCGCTCCATCAAGGCTTCTTGAGATTTTGTCGGGAAACGTGCTTCTTGCTCCATGCAACTCTCCCGAGCGAAGAGATGCAGTTCTTGCAAATACCTTGCCTCTTAGTTCTCTTTGGGAGCTGTCAATATCAACTGACCTCCCGCTGATTCTCTATAGCTTTGACAGTATCTCGGACACAGACAGGCTTTCAGTCTATATCCGAGCTTTCAGAGACCTCCGGCTTTCCGGAATCAAAGCTCAGATGGCTGTTCTTTTTGATGATGCCGGCAGATACGAAAGAGAGCACTACACCGCGCTCGTGAGAGCTACAAGAGAGCTTTCCTGCGAAGGACTACTCTACTCCGGTGGTGGAATCTACCCGGTTGATCGCTCGTCTGTCCGAGAGGAGCTTGTCACACTTCTCAAAGCCTACGCCTTTCACATCTCGCACGGAGAGATAGAAGCGGGCATGCTGAGTACGCCTTTCTCAGAGATAGAGATAAAGCCTGTCATGCCGAGTAAGCAACATGTGGATGAAGAAATCGCATGTGGCGGCTTCTGTCGCGGAAAGTACGTTATAAACGAGAAGTCTCCGCTTCCATGGTGTCATGTGCTGTCCTCAAGGCAGTTCGGAACGCTTCTTTCGGAAGGCTCACTCGGTTTCACCTATGCCCATAATTCAAGAGAGCTCCGGCTTACACCGTGGGACAACGACACAAGCCGCGACAATATCGGCGAGCGTCTTATACTCCACATTGGTGATGAGTATTTCGACCTCATCCGGGGTTCAGCCGCCGTCTTTGCGCCATATCTTGCAGAGTATCATTTTGAAGAAAAGCATTTCAGAGGCTGTGTCATAGTAGGCGTTTCAGAAAAGGGTATGTGCAAGCGAATCAGAGTAAATATCTCTGTAGACCAGCCCGCGGAGCTTTCCTACTACACAGAGCCGTGCCTTGGACTTGACCGATCAAAATCGCATCTGTTGAAACCCGAAAGGAAAGGCAATACACTTCTCATCTCAAATTGTGCCTCACCAGTAACCGGCTTCATGGCAATAACTTCATCGATTGAGTGCAGATTTCAGACAGACGGGGAAGAGTTCTTAAGTGGAAACTGGCGCGAGAATATCACGGTAGGCGAGGACACCATTGCGGCAGGAACAGTCGAGCTTCAAGGCAAAACAGTCGTCGATTTCTATATGTCCTATGCCCATACCGAAAAAGCCGCAATTCTGATGCCTGAGTATTTCAGGACACAGACTGATACCCGTGAGCATAAGCTTACAATAAAAACACAAGAGATCGGGCTGAGGATTTTGTCGGATGACTGGCTCAGATACCAGGCACTTCACGCAAGGATATGGGCTCGGACGGGGTTCTATCAGTCGTCGGGAGCATATGGCTTCAGAGATCAGCTCCAGGACGCAGTCGGGATAATCCTTGAAAATCCCCATGAATGCCGTGTTCAAATTGTCCGTGCGGCAGGAGCGCAGTTTATCGAAGGCGACGTGATGCACTGGTGGCATGAGCTCCCGCTGAAAAAGACCACCGGAATACGCACACGAATTTCCGACGACCCTCTCTGGCTTGTTTATGCAGTTTGCGAGTATATCGAAAAGACAGGGGATAGCTCCATTTTAGATGTCCAAGTCGCATATTCTGCGGGAATTACTCTGACTGACGATGAAAGAGACAGTTGCGGCGAGGTATACAGAACATCACTCCGCGAAAGTATCTACAGCCATTGTGTGCGAGCAATCGAGTATGTCGGCTCAAGGACCGGCAAGCATGGACTTATGCTAATCGGAACTGGTGACTGGAATGACGGCTTCTCAAGCTTGGGAGAGAAGGGGACAGGCGAATCTGTCTGGCTGAGCGAATTTTATGTGCTTGTACTCAAGCGGTTCTCCGAAATATGCAAAACCGACTACAGAGAAACTCTCTTGGAAAGAGCAAAATCACTCGAATCAGCAATATCTGCAAGTGGAAAAAGCGACAAGTGGTACCTGCGGGCGTATTCAGATTCAGGTACAGTTTTAGGAGATGAAAGCTCCGCCTCCTGCAAGCTCGATTCTATTTCTCAGTCGTTCGCTCAGTTTGCGGAATTACCCGATACTGAATTCGCTAAGTCCGCACTTTTGGAGGCTTACTCAAGGCTTGCAGAAGTCGACAACGGCGTTATCAGGCTCTTTTATCCGCCCTTTCCGGATGAATCAAGAGGGGAGGTCGGCTATATCGCAAGCTATCCCGACGGAATCCGTGAAAACGGTGGGCAATACACCCACGCCGCAATCTGGCTCGGGATGGCTTGCATAGAGGCAGGTCTGACTGATGAGGGTCTCAATATTCTCAAAGCTCTCAACCCGATTTTGCGTTCTCAGAACTGCGGCTATACCCGCTACAAGACCGAACCATACTATATCTGCGGAGACGTCTATTCAAACAAAAACTGCTACGCACGTGGCGGCTGGTCAATCTACACCGGCTCAGCAGCGTGGTACTATAGGGCAATTATAGAAGACATCTTGGGGCTCAGACTCAAATATGGCAAGCTGACAAGAGGAAAGTCTCTCGTAGACGCAAGATTATATCTTGACGGAAGGGAAGTAACGGAGTAAAAAAACGGCTGGATACTCGATTGAATATCCAGCCAAAACTGTTACCATTTCTTTTTTGACGATGAACGCTTTGGTGTTGCGTAGACCTTGACGCGCTTCTTGTTGATTCTATGTACGATAATTTTCAGGATTATTATCAGGACAGTATACGCAAGAAAAAATATCGCACTGTACATTGCGGCTTTGTAGAACTGATCAGACCCGATGAAGCTCTGCATTATCGCAAGAGTTTCAGCACTTTCTGAGCGAGCAAGGTCGGTTTCTGAAACAAGGTCAATCACCGCAAGCGTTTCTCCGCTGTACTGAAGTTCCAATGTTCCCAACACGTCCCCGGCACTTACCGGGGCGACGACATCGGAACTCAGCGTTATGACTTCATGGATGGAGCTTGTCGATATGTTTGTGTTCCACATCATCGAGAATTTCTCGGCAGGAACGACTATGACGTAATCCTGACCGTCGCCATATTCAACCGCAACCTCCGCTTTTTCCTCGGTTCCACTTACTATCTCAGTATAGGCAAGGTTATCGAACGCCCATTCATAGATGTTCTTGTGGTCGATGAAGTTGTAGTAAACGGTATTTCCATTGTCATCGTACATCGGCGCATTCAATGTGACCAAAAGATAGCTGTAGCCATCCTTGTAGGCAAGAGATACCAGGCATCTTCCGGCTTCATCAAGGGTACCTGTCTTGATTCCTTTGACATACTCGTAGTAGTAATCGCCGCCGTTGGTCTTTGACATCATGTAGTTGGTGTGGATGATGGTGCGCTCCTCGTGATAGGATGTAGCCTCCATGGTGTAGCTTTCGGTACAAGCAATCTCAGTGAACAGAGGCAGGCTCATTGCGTACTGAGTGATGATAGCCATGTCGTGAGCGGTAGTGTAATGGTTCTCGTAGAAAAGCCCGTGAGCGTTCGTAAAGTGGGTGTTCTCACAGCCAAGCTCCTTTGCCTTGTCGTTCATCATTTCTACGAAATCCTCAAGGCTTCCAGCAACGTTATAGGCAATGATGTTTGCCGCTTCACATGCGGAACGTAGCATCAGAGCATAGAGCAAATCCTTATAGGAAACCATTTCTCCGATCTGTATATCTGCCGTAGAAGCACCTGTCAGATAAAGCTCGTCAAAGCAAGCCGATGTTCCGCAGACATATGTAGTCGACAGAGCAGAGATGTCATCCTGATACAGCTCAAGGAGCAGAGCCGCTGTCATAATCTTCGTCAGTGATGCCGGTACAAGCTGTTCGTCGGCATTTTTTGTGTAGACGACATCGCCTGTGTCAAGGCTCACAAGATATGCCGCCTCCGAGTATACTTCAAAATCAGGCGTAAATGTCACAGCAGACACACTGCACGTCATCATTACAAACGTAAACACAACGCAGACGACTATTGAGAGCTTCTTTTTCATTTCAGGAAACACTCCTCTCTAAGGTTTTTCAATCATATCACTTATTCTTAGCATGGGCTTTTATCTCGCCCTTTTCGCACCTGTTGCCCCAAGAGTCGATCAGCACGCCGTCTCTTGAAACGCAGATAATCTCGCAGTGGTTCGAGCACTTTCCGCATGTGACTTCTCTCGTGACGAAGTCCATCTCTCCGACATCGAAGTTAAATGGTGCTTCCTTCCTTGATTCCATCGCTAAAATTGCTGAACCGTACGCGCCCATCAGGTGACCGTTTTCGTCGACAGTAACCGGAACTCCAAGCTCGTCCATGAACGCCTTCACAACTCCCTGGTTTTTGCTGACACCGCCCTGGAACACAATAGGTGAGATTATCTTTCTGCCCTTGGCAACATTGTTGAGATAGTTTGAAGCAACAGCATGGCATAGACCTGCGATTATGTCCTCGCGGGAATGTCCCATCTGAATCTTGTGCACGAGATCAGATTCCGCGAAAACCGTGCACCTTGCGGCAATTGGCGTCGGATGCTTTGACTTGAGAGCAATCTCGCCGAACTCTTCAACCTCTACTCCCAGTCTGTGTGCCTGGCTCGAAAGAAAAGCTCCCGTTCCCGCGGCACAAAGTGTGTTCATGGCGTAGTCGACTGCGATTCCGTTCTCAACCAAAATTATCTTTGAGTCCTGACCGCCTATCTCGAAAATGGTTCTGACGTCCGGGTGGATGGTGGTTGTCCCTACTGCGTGGGCGGTAATCTCGTTTTTTACGACTCCCGCGCCTATCATTGCTCCGATAAGCTTTCTCGCGCTTCCCGTCGTACCTGAGGAGACTATAGTATACTTCTCATCGTCGAACTGCTCCCTGAGAACTCCCAAAAGGTTTCTCACAGCTCCGACAGGATTGCCTTCGGTCCATAAGTATGACGATGCAATGATGTTTTTCGACTCGTCGATTATTACGCCTTTTGTTGAGATTGAACCGATGTCGATTCCTATGTATGCTTTTGCTTTAGCTTTATTCAATTTTTAAGTACCTTCTTCTTAAGTGAAATCATGTCATAAAACGCCTCAAGACGAGTGTCAAGCCCGGTGTCCGAGGTCTGTGTGTCGTAGCTGAGATACAGAACAGGGATATGATAATCCTGCGATAACTTCTGTAAAAGAGGCATAACGTCGACTTCCGGCGTACAGCCGAAGCACTTGACGTGTATGAGACCATCAAAGCCTTGTTTTGCGTACTTCTCTGCCGCGGCGACAGTCGTCGCGCTTGTAGGTCCCATCGGGAATTTCATATAGTTCTTAGCCGCAGGGAAAAGCTTCTGCTCACTTCCGCCTAAGTTATAGTTCGTGACATTTATGAGCCTGTGAACCTCAATTCCCATCCGGCAGAGCTTGTTTTCAACGTCTAAGTTCGAGAATTTATCCATGATGGTATAGTATTCTCCGACAACTCCGACCTTGAGCGGCATATCCGGCTTGTTGAGAGGCTCATCGTCCATAGCTACTTTAGCCTTGCGGTACGCATTCTTGATGTCGTTTCCGGAAGCCGCCATCTTCATATCGAAGAGAAAATCGCGGTATATCTTGTCATATGCTCCCACGTTTGCTTCAAAGCCCATGTTTGCATGATAAAGCTCTTCGATTTCGTCAAGGTACTTGACCATCTTCATGGTGTTCGTAGCTTCAATGAGCATCTGCGGGTACTTTACATCGGGATTGACCGACTTGATAACCTTAAGCCACTCGCTCTTTTTCTTGTCTTTGAGGAAATCGAAGTTAATCATCGTGAACTCATAGCCCATATCCCGAAGAATCTTCTCCTGAAGCTCTCCGTAGAATCCAAGCCTGCATGGTCCGCCGATTTCAACCAGTGTATCAGCACCAAGTTCTAACATCTCAATCATGCTTCCAAGCGAATGCTTGAAGGGGGTGCAGACAAAGTCAGGACTGTTCAGCTCACCGAAATGAACCGTCTTTTTCGTATGAGCGGCGGGAAGAATGCATTCAGCATCAACGCCCTGTTCAACAAAATACTTGAAGGCAAGGTTGTAGTTACTGAAGGTAGGAAGTGCTACCTTTCTTTGATCGCCGCGAATAGCTGAATTTTTGCTTTTATTTTTCTTATTTGCCATAGCCGCCGCTTTCTCTGAATCTGATGATGTCCACGAAGCTTTCAAGCCTTGTCTCAAGCCCTGCTGTGCCGTCCTGAACATCCATTGTTACCTGCAAGATTGGAATATCCTTGACCGTCCTGAGTATGTACTCATTAGTCATCGAGTCTGTACAGCAAGGGTACGCGCTCATCAGTATAATTCCGTCAAGCTTGTTCTTGTATAAGTCGATAGTGCCCAATATCTCGCGGCTCTCAATCCACGGCAGTGTGTGAGCAATAGCCTGGCTTCTCTTTGTAGCCGCTTTTGTATTCGCCCTGTCGACGTACAAAACCTTACAGCCCAAGCCACTGAGGAAGCTTTCAATCTGTCCGCCGATGTAGGGATCGTGCGCTATATAGGGATGTGCCGCTAAGAGTAGCTTGTGTCCATCCTGCGACAGAATCGCGCGCTGTTCCCTGGCTTCTGCCTGGGAAGCCTGCTGAGAAGCCCTCACAGCCTGTGAATAGGCTCTCTTAGCCTCTTTCTTTGATTTGCCAAGCTTAATTCCGAGCTCGATATAGTCGTCCTCGATGTCGTTTTCAGACTTCCAGTCATGAGAAAGTGTGATAACCCTGATGCCCTTGTCCGCAAAAACAGTCGACACGACATCATAGAGAGCTTCAAACCTTGTGCAGAATTTTTCTCTCAGCTTAAATCCCGCTATTCTTGGTACAAAAACAGCATCGCATTTACCGATAAGACTGTCGACGTGCCCAAGGTAAACCTTGAGAGAATAGCAAGCCTCGTCGATAGAGCGGTTGATGCCATTTGTAAGGATTTCTTTTGTGGTGGGCTCACTTACTACGCATTCAAGCCCCAAGCCCTTGAAGAATTCAAGCCACAGCCTGCCATACCTGTAGTAGTGCAGGGCTCTTGGAATTCCGATGGTCTTGACGCCGGCATATTCGTGAAATTCCTTCATAAAGTCAAGATTCATGTACACTTACCTTCAATTCGTCGTTGTAAATCCATTGAGTAGGTAATATCTATTATAGTCGAAAGAGGGATTCATGTCAAGTGAAAGACTCGTGGCACGAATTATCTCGATTTATATAATTTGACTCTTGACAAATGCTTCGGAATGTGATAATATCTTAGCAATAAAACAGGGGAGCTTGCAAGGGCAGGCTGAGAGGGAGCGCGTATCGCTCCGACCCGTAACCTGATTCGGATAATGCCGACGTAGGGCGTATAGCACATGGGTGCTTTGCATTCAGAGTGCAATTTGCTTGCTCCGTCGCGACGGGGCTTTTTTGTTGGAATTTTCTCTCGGGCGATGTTTTAAATAACACAAAGAAAGGGATTATTGTAATGAAATCCTCACAGAAAACAAGAATTTTAGTCGAGGGAGCACTCATGATAGCTCTTGCTACCATCCTCTCCTACCTCAAGCTCTTCAACCTTCCATATGGCGGTTCAATCACTTTCGAGATGATTCCGCTTATCCTTATGGGCTTAAGAAACGGTCCCAAGTGGGGCTGTTTTACCGGTCTTGTTCATGGGCTTCTGCAGATGATTCTCGGATTTGAGAACGTCCTCTACTGCACAACTCTATTGAGCCAGGTAGGCTGCATCTTACTTGACTACCTCGTAGCATTCACTGTCCTCGGTCTTGCACTCGTATTCGCAAAGCCCTTCAAGAATCAGCTCGTAGGCGTAGGAGTCGGAACTGCAATTGTCGGAGTGTTCAGATTCATCTGTAGCTTCCTTTCAGGCGTTCTCATCTGGGGCGGCTATGCTCCCGAGGGAATGGGCGCGGTAGTTTACAGCTTCCTTTATAACGGTGCTTACATGCTTCCCGACATCATCATCTGCGTTGTAGTTTTAGTTCTCTTGAGAAAGTTCGCGCCAAGACTCTTCAGAGTCGAAAAGGCACAGTAATATGTCTCGCGTCTTTATCTTTGGTGCAGGCGAAACCATTCCACTCAGAGCTGTTCCCGAAGCCGGCGACTTTGTAATCGCCGCTGACGGTGGGATGAAATTTCTTGATTCCCTTGGCATCAAGCCTGACCTGATAATAGGGGACTTTGATTCCTCAAAAGAGCCAACTGATGGTGAGATAATAAAGCTTCCTGTGGAGAAAGACGATACCGACTCTGTGTTCGCGGTCAGATATTCGCTTGAACACGGCTACAAGGAAGTACATATCTACGGCGGAACTGGTGGCAGACTCGACCACACCATCGCCAATATACAGATTCTTTCCTATATCGCTGAGCACGGAGCGATAGGCTATCTCTATAGCCCTGAAATGGTGATGACCGTCATCAAGGGCGACCTGACGATAGAGCCAATCGGAATCTTTTCCGTATTCTCACTCGGTGGTACTTCTCACGGAGTTTCGATTAAAGGCGGGTTCTATGAGATGCAGGATGGCGAAATCTCCTCAAGCTTTCCGATAGGAGTCAGCAACCATTCAGTAGGGAGACCTGTCACAATCAAAGCAGGTGACGGGATACTCCTTGTGATGTGGGCTGACCATGGTGAGTCGGCGGAAAGGTTCGCCGAGTATTAACAAAGCGTACTGACAAATCGATATAATAAGCCAAAGGGATTGCCCCGTCTTAATAGGGGAATCCCTTTGTTGCTTATCTATATTTTGGATGGAGGAAAAAGAGAAACTGCGAATTTATAATATAGATCGGATCGTTTACGCTTCATCTGCAATTGCAGACCCGTTTTGAACCGTAACGTCTCGGAAGTTGTCTTTATCTTTACTATGCTTCTATTTTAGCACATTTTTGTGCGGATTCAAGAACAGGAAGATTACAAATGGTGACAACTCGGTTACAAACGCCGCCAATCAGTTACAAATCCGTATACTCTGAATTAGTCGGGGATTGCATACAGATTCGTATCCCATGCAGGGTAGTATGGATAGTGGCGGATGAATAGCTTGTAGCCTGGATTCATCTCGTGAACCATGAGCGGCAGTTCAAACAAATCTCCGACTCTGTGATAAATCGCGATGTTTAGCTTGGGAGAATACATCTCAATAGTGTTTCTTGCGCCGATCAGTGCGGCTCGCTCCTCGCCTTCAATATCCATCTTTATATATGAGCAGTTATTGCCGTCAAGAATGCTGTCAACGCTTCTGACAGGAATCTCTACTCCCTCATCGCTCCGCCTTATCATTCTTCCTCCGCCTTTGAGAACGCGGGTAACCCCATCCTCACTTCCTATGGCGGCATTTATGAGTCTTATATTTGACATGAAAACAGTGTTCTCTGAAAGCTTCCTGAAATTCCTTTTGTCCGGCTCAACGGCGTAAATCCTCTGATATTTTCTGTCTGTGGCTTTCAGGAAAGCAACAATAGTGTCTCCTGTATATGCGCCTAAGTCCATATATATCTCGTTGCTTCCGAGATTAAGGATGTTCTCACCGGGAATGCTCTCGCAGGCTCTTAGCGGCTCAAGACGCCCGGTGATTTTGTATTCAATCAGCTTTTCAAAGCAGAACTTCGACTGCTCATCATGAAGGAGCTCATAGACCTCCGAAATCTTGTCGAAATTCTCCTGCAGATATTCTTTCGTGAAAAGTCCGTCGCCTATGACCGGCATGTCGGGTACAAAGAGCCGATGCCTCATTGCGATTTCGTCAATCTTTTCCCGAAGCTCCTCATAACCAGCACCAAATGCGAGAGCTATAGTGAATTTGTCGACATTAGCCTCAATCTCTGACAACCTGCGTATTTTGTGCTCTTCAAAGACCTTGTCTCTCACGAATTCGTCGCTCGCAAATATCCCGGCACAGGGAATACCGTACTCTCTGAATATCCTGAGAAGCTTGAGGCAACCGTCTCCCATGCCGTAAATAAATATAGGCTCATCTGTAATTTTGAGAACGTCCAGGTACGATTCAAGCGATAGAAACTTATTTATATCTAACATAATGTGCTCCTTGATGAGTTTTTATACGTCAATTATACGATTTTTAAAAGTATTCTGCAACAGAAATTTTCACAAGTTGGGTCTTGTCACTTAGAATAAATCTGTGACAGCGCACAAAAATCGGTCTCAGCTATTGCATTTTGAATCAAAAGCGAATAAAATATATCTATAAACTCACACGGGAGAATGGTTATGGTTTTTACTGTTGATGCCGGAAATACAAATATAGTCCTCGGCGTGTTTGACGACGAAGGAAAGCTCATATTTACTTCAAGAGTGGCGACTGAAGCCTCGAAGACTGAGGATCAGTACGCTGTGACTTTTGGTGACATCTTGAGCCTTTACGGAGTCGACAAGGCGGAAATAACTGGTGCGGCAATTTCGACTGTCGTCCCTCAGCTTACTACCACCCTCAAAAACGCCGTCTGGAAGCTTTTCAAGGTTGACGCAGTGGTAATCGGCGCAGGTATAAAAACCGGTCTGAATATCAAAATCGGAAATCCCGCAAGCCTCGGCGCAGATCTTGTCTGCGGTGCGGTCGGTGCACTCCTGAAATATGCTCCTCCGCTTATCATCTTCGACTTCGGAACAGCCACAACAATTTCTGGAATCGACCGTAGCGGTAGCTTCCTCGGAGGCTCTATCATCCCTGGCGTAAATGTCTCGCTTAAAGCACTTTCCTCATCCGCGGCTCAGCTTCAGGACATAAATCCTGACTCCGGCACAATCGATGTCATAGGTGCAGACACTGTGGGATCGATGCGCTCAGGAGTAATTTTAGGCAACTCCTCGATGATGGACGGAATGATTGAAAGATACCGTTCGGAATTAGGGGAGGACGCCAAGGTTATCGCAACCGGAGGCTTGGCATCAAGCATCGTTCCATACTGCAAGACGGAGGGAATCGTCCTTGATGGCGGACTTCTACTTGATGGTCTTTACGCCATCTATCAGAAAAACTGCTGATTACAGCTTGATAACATCTGCTTCGTGAGTTTAAATACGGCGATTTACCGGTTAGTTCCGGAAATCAGTCAGGAGTAGATAATATGCAAAAAACAAATTCCGCAAACATCAGACAGCTCACAATCCTTGGAATGCTGACCGCCATAGTTGTAGTTCTACAGCTACTTGGCTCGTTCATCCGGTTCGGCGTGTTCTCAATCTCGCTTGTGCTTATACCGATAGTAGTCGGTGCGGCACTCTGTGGACCTTGGGCGGGGGCATGGCTCGGCTTCGTGTTCAGTATTGTAGTTCTCATTTCCGGTGATGCTTCGGCTTTTCTCGCTGTAAATGTCCCCGGAACGATAATTATCGTTATCCTCAAGGGCACATGCGCAGGGCTCGTCGCAGGTCTGGTATTCAGCCTTGTGAACAAGCTCAAATTCAAGGGAAGCAGATATGTTGCAACAGTTGCGGCGGCAGTTGCCTGCCCGGTTGTCAACACCGGAATCTTCCTCATCGGTTGCTTCCTCTTTTTCTATGATACTGTTGCAGGCTGGGCATCAGCTTTGGGCTATGAGAATGCAGTAGCGTACATGTTCTTAGGACTTGCCGGAGGAAACTTCCTCTTTGAGCTTCTCTTCAACGTCATTTTGAGCCCCGTCATAGTGCGGATAGTGAATATAGGCGAAAAGACAGCATAAGCTTATCAGTGTTGTGTTGTGGGTTTCTTAAAGAAACCTGCAACACAATTATTTTAACTCTTGACAAACTCTTTTGGCTGTGTTATCATACAGTAAGAAATGGCTTTGACGAAGAGCGGCAGGGGCAATTTTCTTTAAAGAGAGGCGGCGGTTGGTGCGAGCTGTCAGGATAATCCCAAGTCGGTAGCTTCTGAGCCGACGGAAAGAAAGGTAAGTCCAAGTAGAATCCGTCCGTATGGCGTACGTTATACGCATTAAGAGGCAGAAAGTATTTTCTGCAATTTGAGTGGTACCGCGGGTTATCTCGTCTCAGGAATATTCTGAGGCGATTTTTTATTTCGCGGAATAAATAAGGAAAGGTTCATCCAAAATGAAAAAGGAAATGTCCAAGCTCTATGAGCCGAAGGCTGTTGAAGACAAAATCTATCAGTACTGGCTCGACAACGATTGCTTCAAGGCTCATCGTGACCCTGAAAAACAGCACTACACCATTGTAATCCCTCCGCCGAACATCACCGGTCAGCTCCATATGGGACACGCACTCGACAACACTTTGCAGGATATTCTCGTAAGGTATAAGAGAATGTCCGGCTATGCCACGCTCTGGATCCCCGGAACCGACCATGCTTCAATAGCAACAGAGGCAAAGATAGTCGAGTCTATGCGCAAAGAAGGCTTGACCAAAGAAGACCTCGGAAGAGAAGGCTTCCTTGAGCGTGCCTGGGCTTGGAAGGAAAAGTACGGTGGAAGAATCATCGAGCAGTTGAAGAAGCTCGGCTCTTCCTGTGACTGGTCTCGCGAGAGATTCACCCTCGACGAGGGCTGTTCCAAAGCTGTAAAAGAAGTATTCGTCAAGTACTATGAAAAAGGCTTGATTTATCGCGGCGAGAGAATCATCAACTGGTGTCCTCACTGCATGACCTCCATCTCCAACGCTGAGGTTGAGTATGAAGATCAGGCTGGTCACTTCTGGCACTTAAGATACCCGCTTACTGACGGTTCCGGCTGGCTTGAACTTGCCACAACAAGACCGGAAACACTCCTCGGCGATACCGCAGTTGCTGTAAACCCGAAGGATGAAAGATATAAAGATTATGTCGGAAAGACGGTAACACTCCCGCTCGTCGGAAGAGTCATCCCCGTAGTTGCCGATTCATACGTAGATATGGAATTCGGAACAGGCGTTGTAAAGATCACTCCCGCTCACGACCCGAACGACTTTGAAGTAGGACAGCGTCACAATCTGCCTGTAATCAACGTGATGACCGACGACGCTAAGATAGTCGATGACTATCCCAAGTACGCTGGAATGGACAGATTTGAAGCGAGAAAGGCGATAGTTGAAGACCTTGAAGCCGGCGGCTATCTCGTATCAGTAGAAGAGCACGAGCACAATGTCGGAACCTGCTACCGTTGCGGAACAACTATCGAGCCGAGAGTATCACTCCAGTGGTTCGTAAAGATGGCAGACCTTGCAAAGCCTGCGATTGAGGTAGTCAAAAACGGTGACATCAAATTTGTTCCCGAAAGATTTGAGAAGAACTACTTCAACTGGATGGAGGACATCCGTGACTGGTGCATTTCCCGCCAGCTCTGGTGGGGTCACAGAATCCCTGCATTCTACTGCGATGACTGCGGCGAGATGGTGGTAACGAAAGAGGATTCCGCCACTTGCCCACACTGCGGCAAGCCTATGCGCCAGGATCCCGACACCCTTGACACCTGGTTCAGCTCCGCACTATGGCCATTCTCAACTCTTGGCTGGCCCGACGATACAGAAGACCTCAATTACTTCTATCCGACATCGACGATGGTCACCGGCTACGACATCATCACATTCTGGGTTTCAAGAATGATAGTTGCCGGAATGGAGCATATGCACGAGAAGCCGTTCGACACCGTTTTCATCCATGGTCTTGTAAGAGACTCACAGGGCAGAAAGATGTCGAAATCTCTCGGTAACGGTATCGACCCGCTCGAAATCATCGACCAGTACGGTGCTGACGCCCTCAGATTCATGCTTGCCTCCGGAAATTCTCCCGGAAATGACATGAGATATTCCGACGAGAAGGTAAAAGCCGCCAGAAACTTCGCGAATAAGCTCTGGAACGCTACAAGATATATCATGATGAACCTGCCTGACGAAATGGAGATTACGGGTGAGCTCCCTGAGACTCTCAGCCTTGAGGACAAGTGGGTAGTTTCAAAGCTCAACTCCCTTGCCAGGGAAGTAGGGGAGAACATCGACAAGTTCGAGCTCGGCGTCGCCGCTTCAAAGCTTTACGACTTCATCTGGGATGTTTTCTGCGATTGGTATATCGAGCTCACAAAGCCGAGAATCCTGGCTGGTGGCGAAACTGCCGGGTCTGCACAGAAGGTTCTTGTCTGGGCTATGATAAGAATCCTCAAGCTCCTTCACCCGTTCATGCCGTTCATCACAGAGGAAATCTGGCAGAACTTAAAGGGCGGAAAACCTCTTATGCTCGAAAGCTATCCCACTTACGAGGAAGCTCTCAGCTATCCCGAAGAGGAGTACGACTTTGAGAAGATCATCGGGGCTATCAAGGCTATAAGAAACCTCCGCAGTGGCATGAACGTCCCTCCATCGAAAAAAGCTGAGCTTTTCATCGAAACGTCACACGCAGAAATATTTGAGAAGGGTATAATGTTCTTTGAACGCCTTGCATCGGCTTCCTCAGTTGAGATAATGGAGAAGGTCGAGAAGGAAGGCTGTGTAACTGCCGTCACCGACCAGGCAAGACTCTTCATTCCTCTCAGTGAGATTATAGACAAGGACAAGGAGCTGGCAAGACTTAACCGCGAGAAGGCTTCCGCCGAAAAGGATATTTCTATTATCTCCGGAAAGCTCAATAACGAAGGCTTCCTGAAGAAAGCTCCCGCTCAGCTCGTCGAATCCGAGAAGGAGAAGCTTGAGCGCGCCAAGGACAAGCTCTCCAAGATAGAGCAGTCTATCAGGGACTTACCATAAGGCTGTATCTTAAAGCCAACGTAAAAGGAGAAATATAATGAGAACAACCGTAAGTAAGCACCCGATAGTGTTCAGCCTGGTAACTGTGGTAGTGTTCCTGATTGCGCTGTGGTTGCCTGCTATTCTGCTGGCGTACTTCGGACCCGATTTCTTCATTGAGAACGGCGA
Source organism: Oscillospiraceae bacterium (assembly GCA_021202155.1). Lineage (GTDB taxonomy): Bacteria > Bacillota > Clostridia > Oscillospirales > Ruminococcaceae > Faeciplasma. The sequence goes on from JAJQDP010000019.1 coordinate 105,804, forward strand.
CTATGTCTATCAGGGAACAGTTGAGTGCTTCACTTCACTCATAGGAATTGGCTTTGTCGCCCTTATGGGCTATGGCTGGATATGGAATGAGAATGGCAAAGGGCTCGGGAAAGGCTTCATTATCGCCGGGTACTTCATAGTCGTTTCACTCTATTCGCTGATAATCTACATTGCTCAGATAGTCATGATGGACGATGTGGAGCTGAATCCCGCCTGGCAGATAGCTGTCTTTGTAGTAACTGTCCTGCTAATCGGTCTTGCGGAGGAGACCTTCTTCCGCGGCATTGTCGCAAATCTGTTCTTAGACAGGTATGGAAACGACCCTGCCGGAGTCTGGTGCGCGACAATCTGCTCGGGACTTGTTTTTGGGCTGATGCACCTCTCGAACCTGATGTCCTCCGACACGGTGGGAGTGCTGGTTCAGGTTGCCGCGGCGTGTGCAATGGGAATGGCACTGACAGCCATCTATTACCGCTGTCGTAACATCTGGGTTTTGATTTTGGTTCACGCATTCGTCGATTTTTGCGGAGCGTTCTATTCAGGATTCATAGCCGGAGGTTCGCTCTCGTCGACCATAAGTAGCTATGAGCCCTATCAGATCATATCCGCACTTCCGTATATCGCGGTTACCATCATCCTTCTGAGACCCAAAAAGATGCGAGAAGTTATCGTGCTTCATAAGCTCAGCGGGGTGGAGGATACCTCCGTTGGAGTTGTAATGCCACAGGAAAATCTCAAATCCTCTGGTAAATCCAAGAGAAGCTGTGCCATCGCAATTGTCATTGCTGTAGTGATTCTTGTTGGACTTTACGGCGCAAGCGTCTACGCTTCCGATTATTCCAATTCGGTATCGTACGAATACAGCGGCGAATGGGATGGAGAGGCATACTTCGGAACAGATGCGATGACCTTCACGACTCTTCACTCCGCCGATTACACCTTTACAATATCGAATCTCCCGTCGACAAACTCAGCCTCGATGACAGTCATCGTCACCGATTCAAGCGGAGGGACAGTCTATAGCGAAACCTTTGAGGGCAGAATCAGTGTAGTAAGGAATGTTGCATTGACAGAAGGTGAGACCTACACTGTTTCCTTGAATTACGACTACTCCAATGTCGGCGAGCTTGCCGAGGGAGAACGCGACTACATCACAACCATAACAGTCGAATATCTCGAATAGCATAGTAAAAGTCCCATCTTGATAGGTGGGACTTTTTATTTCAGAACAGCTTTTCACGTAGGTATAGAAGTAGCTTCTTTTCTCGACGCGAGACCTGAACCTGCGTCATTCCTAATTTATCAGCCGTTGCCTGTTGTGTGAGGTCAAGCGAAAACCTGCAGTATATCAAAGCCTTGTCTCTGTCGCTAAGCTCACTTAAAGCCTGTCTCAAAGCGATCGAATCGGTGATTTTAGTCTCAGGAGATTCTATCGGCAAATCAAGCTGGGGTTCGCCGTCTTCCGGAGGAGTCAGACTCACTGTCGGCTGGCTCACGCTCAGAGCTTCAACTACTTCCTCCTGCGAAAATCCGGTTATCCGGGAAAGCTCACTTATTGTAGGCTCTCTGCCGTTTTCCAATTCAAACCTGCCGGAGGCTCTCGAAACAGCAAGCGAACGTTCCTTGACAGAGCGTGAGACTTTGAGACTTCCTCCGTCCCGGAATAGCCTCCTTATCTCTCCCAAAATAACCGGAACAGCGTATGTCGAGAACCGGACGCCTCTTGATTTGTCGAACGAGCGAACAGCCTTTACAAGTCCGACACAGCCTGCACTGTAAAGCTCCTCGTATTCAATTCCCTTGCCCTTGAATCTCCCGGCACAAAGCCGCACCAGCCCGAGATTTCCCTCAACGGTTATCTCCTCTTCGGCAGTGTCCGGAAAAGCTTCGTTTTTAGTGAAGGTCTGAATGCTCATAATAATCCTATAGCTTGGTCTTAAGCTTTTTGCGTAAGGTGACAGTAGTTCCTGAACCGGGCTTGCTTGATACCTTGACATCATCGCAGAAGCTTTCCATGACAGAGAATCCGAGACCGGTTCGTTCCTCCTCAGGGTGGGAAGTATAGAGCGGCTCCATAGCCTGTCCTATGTCTTCGATTCCACAGCCCCGGTCTTTGATTTTTATGTACACTGTCCGATCGGGATATGCTTTCGCTGATAGCTCAATGTTTCCTGCAAAATCTCTGTAAGCGTGAACTATGCAGTTGGTGACTGCTTCGCTGACGGCTGTTTTTATGTCGATAAGCTCGTCCATTTTCGGATCAAGAAGCCCTATGAAACTGCTGATAGCAGTCCTTGCAAAGCCTTCGTTGACGGACAGGGCAGGGAACGCGAGCTTCATTTCATTTATAGGCTTAGTTTTCTGTGCCATTATTCAGTCCTCCTTTCGAGAAATCTGTTCCCGTGAGCTTGTCCATTCCGGCAATGCTCATTACTTTTTCAATATATGGCGGCATGTTAGATAGTTCGACTCTTCCGCCGATTTCCTTCATGCCAAGGTTTCTTCCCATAACAAGACCAACTCCCGAGCTGTCCATGAATGTAACTCCCGAGAAATCAAGCTTAAGAAGCAGAGGCTTGTAATCGTTAATAGCTGTGTCTATGTCTGCTCTAAGCCATTTCGCACTGTGATGGTCAATTTCACCGGTTATTTTCGCAATGAGTGTATACTCACCGTCATATTCCGTATATACAGGCATTTCGACTCTCCTTTTTGTTATTTTTGCATAATTTTAAGGCGGCAAATGCGCGAAATCTGTCACAGTCGGAAGATTTCAAAAAAATTTTTAAAAACCTCTTGACTTTCGCTGAAAAAGGGGTATACTATAATTAGCACTCAGAAAGAAAGAGTGCTAACACTTAAAAATTCAAATTGCCAACAGTTTAGATTCAAAGGTGAGGAATGTTGTGGACGACCGAAAAATGAGAATACTTGCCGCCGTTGTTGACGAATATATAGTCACAGGCGAGCCGGTAGGGTCAAAATCAATAATGCGTTATGTCAATGCTTCAAGTGCAACCATCCGCAATGAAATGGCTGAGCTTGAGAAGCAGGGCTACCTTGAACAGCCTCACACTTCATCCGGACGAGTTCCTACCTACAGCGGCTACCGGCTTTATGTAGACCGCCTGATGGAAACCAACCCGCTCTCAGAGGATGAGCAGGAAAGGCTTGAAGGTATGCTCCCGAAGGATGAGTATTCCGAAGAAAATCTTGTCAAATCCGCTTCCAATGCCCTGGCAGAGCTCACAAGCTGTGCGACATTTGTCACGAATGAGAATCCACAGTTCTCGGTGATCTCAAAGGTTGAAGTTATCCCGACCGGAAAGCGGATGTATGTACTACTGATGATTTCTTCAACCGGAAGAATCCAGAACCGCACCTGCCGGCTACAGCTTGACCTGACTGACGACCAGCTAAAGTACTTCACCGATTTCGTCAAGGACAATCTTGAAGGTCTGCCGATAAACGTATTCAGCGATGAGATGCTTGAAAAGCTTGAAACCGCGATGGGAACATACCTCCTGACGCTGTCTCCTCTCATGCAGGCTATATTTGATATGTCGAGGGACATGGCTCAGAGAGATATTAGCATCTCAGGAGCCAAGAACCTGATAACAAGAACTGATGTCGACCGCAACGAGCTCATGACCTTTATCGACACGAGCGACGAGCTGAGAGAGCTAATCGACGACAGCTTCAGCGGAATCCACGTTCTCTTCTCAGACGAAAGCGACAGTTTTGTAATCGGAAATTCGAGCCTGGTAAGTGGAGATTTCACCAAGAACGGCGAGGTTGCAGGACATTTGGGCGTAATAGGTCCGATGAGAATCGACTATAAGAAAGTAATTCCTTACGTTGAATTTTTCACAAATAAGATTTCCGAAATTCTTTCGACAGCAGAGGGTGCACAGAATGAATTAAGAGTCATTCAGAATGACGACGTTGTTGAAGAGCGGAAAGAGTCAGAAGATAATGAGGTGAATACATGAGTAATGAAGATATAAAAGAGGAGAAGACGGAAGAGACTCCTGCCGAAGAGGAAAGCCCAGAAGTAGTTGAAGAAGCTACCGAGGATGTTTCCGAAGAAGCCGGGACGCCTGAAGAGCCTGAAGAGGATGAAGAGCTCACGCTTCTCAAAAAAGAGAATGACGAGATTATAAAAGAGCTTTCAGACCTCAAGGATAAGTATCAGAGGCTTGCCGCTGAGTACGATAATTTCAGAAAGCGCACTCAGAAGGAAAAAGCGGAGATTTATCCCGACGCAATGGTAGCCGCGATTAAGGAGTTCCTGCCGATGGCGGATAACTTTGAAAGGGCGGCGTCAGCCGAGACAACCGATGAAAAATACAAGTCGGGTGTAATGATGATTCAGAATCAGCTTTCCGATGCTTTCAAGAAGCTTGGAGTTGAGATAATCGATCCGAAGGGCGAGGAATTCAATCCGGAGCTTGAGGATGCAGTAACTCAAATCATTGATGAAAACCTTGGCGACAATGTCGTTGCCGAAGTTTATCAGAAGGGCTACAAGCGCGGCGATAAGGTTATTAGACCCGCGATGGTCGCTGTTGCAAACTGTTAGTCCGAATAAAAAGAAAAATCCAAATTTATCATACTTAATAAGGAGAGATTTATAATGTCAAAAATCATAGGTATAGACCTTGGTACAACCAATTCATGCGTAGCTGTTGTTGAAGGCGGCGAGGCAGTAGTAATCCCCAACAGTGAAGGTGCAAGAACAACCCCTTCCGTTGTCGGAGTTTCAAAGAACGGCGACAGACTCGTTGGTCAGGTTGCAAAGAGACAGGCAGTTGTCAACTATGACAACACCGTAATTTCCATCAAGCGTCATATGGGCTCTGATTACAAGGCTCAGATGGGCGGCAAGAGCTACACTCCTCAGGAGATTTCCGCAATGATTCTCCAGAAGCTGAAAGCTGATGCCGAAGCTTATCTTGGTGAAAAGGTAACCGATGCTGTTATCACCGTTCCCGCTTACTTCACCGACTCACAGCGTCAGGCTACAAAGGACGCAGGTCAGATTGCAGGACTTAACGTAAGAAGAATCATCAACGAGCCGACAGCCGCCGCACTTTCTTATGGAATCGATAAGGAAGAGAGCCAGAAGGTTATGGTCTATGACCTCGGTGGTGGCACATTCGATGTCTCCATCATCGAGATGGGCGAGGGTGTAACCGAGGTTTTGGCTACAGCCGGCAACAACCATCTGGGCGGCGATGACTTCGACCAGAGAATCATAGACCTCCTCGTGAGCGAGTTCAAGAAGTCTGACGGCATTGACCTTTCCAATGACAAGATGGCAATGCAGAGACTCAAGGAAGCCGCTGAGAAGGCAAAGATTGAGCTCTCTAACGTCGCTTCCTCCAACATCAACCTTCCGTTCATCACTGCTGATGCCGCAGGACCGAAGCACCTTGACTACACTCTCACAAGAGCCAAGTTCAATGAAATCACCGCTGACCTCGTTGAAGCTACAGTAGGACCGGTTAAGCAGGCACTTTCCGATAGCGGACTTTCGACCAACGACATCCACAAGGTTCTCATGGTCGGCGGCTCGTCAAGAATTCCTGCAGTTGTAGACACAGTAAGAAAGATCACCGGCAAGGAGCCGTTCAAGGGCATTAACCCTGATGAATGCGTAGCTCTCGGTGCCGCGCTTCAGGGTGGTATCCTTGGTGGCGATGTCAAGGAAGGACTTCTCCTTCTTGATGTTACCCCGCTTTCACTTGGTCTTGAGACAATGGGCGGTATCTGCACCAGAATTATCGAAAGAAACACTACTATCCCTGTCTCCAAGTCTCAGGTCTTCTCAACAGCCGCTGATAACCAGTCCGCAGTTGATATTAACATTCTCCAGGGCGAAAGAGAGTTCGCCAAGGACAACAAACAGCTCGGCATGTTCCGTCTTGACGGTATTGCTCCCGCTCCGAGAGGAATCCCTCAGATTGAGGTAACCTTCGACATCGATGCCAACGGTATCGTGAACGTTTCCGCCAAGGACTTGGGCACCGGCAAACAGCAGAAGATTACAATCACCTCCTCCACCAACATGTCCAAGGAGGACATCAACAAGGCTGTCAAGGAAGCAGAACAGTTCGCCGCTGAGGACAAGAAGAAGCGCGAGGATGTCGACGCAAGAAATCAGGCAGACCAGATGGTATTCCAGTGCAAGAAGTCTCTGGAGGAATTCGGCGACAAGGTAGATGCTTCCGACAAGTCTGATTGCGAAGCAAAGATTGCGGCACTTGAAGAAGCTCTCAAAGGAACTGACATCGAACTCGTAAAGGCAAAGGAGAAGGAGCTTGAGAGCTCTATCCAGGCAATTGCCACAAAGGTTTACCAGGCAGCCGCCGCTCAGGCTCAGCAGGGCTCTGACGACAACAACGGTGGCAATAATGGCGGAGACGACAACGTAGTTGATGCCGACTTCACTGACGCTGACTGATTAAAATAATTACAATAAAGCCAATCCGCCGGGTTTTTGGCTCGGCGGATTGGCAAACTTTCAATATGGGAGTAAATTATGGCGGATAAAAGAGATTATTACGAGGTCTTAGGCGTACAGAAGACAGCCACAGATGATGAGCTCAAACATGCCTACAGAACACTCGCAAAGAAATATCATCCCGACCTTCACCCGAACGACAAGGAAGCCGAGGCTAAGTTCAAAGAGGTAAACGAAGCATACGAGGTTCTTTCCGACAAGGACAAGAGGCAGAAGTATGATCAGTTCGGCTTTGCAGGAGTAGACCCGAGCTATGGTGCCGGTCAGACCGGCGGAGGAGCGTATAGCTCATACGGCGGTGCTGGCGGTTACGGAGGTGGCTTCGGCGGATTTGGTGCAGACATGGGCGACATCTTCGACGCTTTCTTCGGCGGAGGCTCAACCCGTTCGAGTGCATCCAATGCTAATGCTCCAAGACGAGGTCAGGATTTGCGTCAGGAAATGACAATAAGCTTCATGGAAGCCTGCAAGGGCACAAAGAAGAATGTCAAGGTTTCGCGCTATGACACATGTCCCGACTGTAAGGGCACAGGGTGCAAAGGCGGCGCACAGCCGGAGACCTGCCCCGATTGCCACGGCACGGGAACAGTGAGAATAAATCAGAGAACCGCTTTCGGCACATTCCAGTCTGCTCAGACATGCCAGAGATGCGGCGGCAGAGGCAAGATAATAAGAGAAGCTTGCACGACATGTCAGGGACAGGGTAGAGTCCGCTCCTCACTTTCACGTGATGTGGAGATTCCTGCAGGAATTGACGATGGTCAGACACTTCGTGTTCCGGGAGCTGGTAATTGCGGCATAAACGGCGGTGGCTTCGGCGACCTCAACATCAAGGTAAATGTCACCGAGGATGACCTCTTTGAGCGTGAAGGCAACGACATCTATACTGAGGTTCCGATTTCATACCTGCAAGCTGTTCTTGGAGATGAGATAACTGTTCCGACCATCGACGGCAATGTTAAATATACAGTTCCTGCCGGAACTCAGACCGGTACAGTATTCAGACTCAGAGGAAAAGGCGTCAAGAAGCTCTATAAGAATGACCGCGGCGACCAGTATGTGACTGTAAAGGTCGAGGTTCCCAAGAACCTGAACAAGAAGCAGGCAGACCTCCTTAAGGCGTTCGACGATTCACTTGAGGACAAAAATTCTGCCTCAAGAAAGGGCTTCTTCGACAAGCTGAAAGGTTATTGGAATTCCTGACGGGCTTTTTGCGTGGATGCCAAGAGATTCGTGTCATATATTTATATTTACAATCACTGTGTTATGAGTTATAATTTCAATGTAAACAGGCTAAATTGCACGTTTTCAGCCGTTTCGCCGAAATCCGGCATAAAGCCTCGTTGGATAATAAATTCATACTTGCATCTGAAAGGAAGAACATTATATGCCTAAGAATCTGGGACGCACTCCGCCTATGGGCTGGAACTCATGGAATACCTTCACATGGAACATTAATGAAGAGCTTGTTATGCAAGCGGCAGATGAAATGGTCGCTACAGGGCTCAAAGACTGCGGCTATGAGTACATAGTCATTGACGACTGCTGGTCGAAAAAGGAAAGAGACGAAAACGGTAGACTGGTTGCCGACCCCGAAAAGTTCCCTCACGGAATGAAATACGTTGCCGACTATGTTCATTCCAAAGGGCTCAAGTTCGGTATGTACTCCTGCTCGGGAACACATACTTGCGCGGCTTATCCGGCATCGTTTGAGCACGAATTCGTCGATGCTGAGACTTTTGCCGAGTGGGGTGTCGACTTCTTAAAGTATGACTCCTGCTTCAAGCCAAAGGGAATCCCCGGCGAGCTTCTCTACAAGAGAATGGGAATGGCACTCCGCAATTGCGGTAGAGAAATTCTCTTCTCAGCATGCAACTGGGGTCAGGACGACGTCTACTCCTGGATAAAGGATACCGGTGCTCAGATGTTCCGCTCTACCGGCGACATTCAGGATAGCTGGAAGTCAATTGTGAACCTTGCAAAATCCCAGTTTGGCAGACAGAGCCAGCAGGGAGTTTACTGCTGGAACGACGTCGACATGCTCGTTGTCGGAATGCATGGTGGCTCTAATAACGACTTCATCGGCGACGGCGGATTTGGTTGCACTGATACAGAGTACAAGTCTCATTTCTCACTCTGGGCGATGATAAATTCTCCTCTGATGATTGGTTGTGACATCAGAAATATGACCGACGCCACCAAGGAAATCCTCATGAACAAGGATGTTATCGCCATCAACCAGGATCCCGAGGGCAGGGGAGCATATGTCCTTGATTTCTCCGGATGGGATGACGGTCAGGTCAAGATTTTAGTCAAGCCTCTTGAGAATGGCGACTATGCAATTGGACTCTTCAATTTTGGCGATAGATTCGGCAGAGCCGCATCCTTCCCGTTCTGGGATATGGGTCTTCCGTCCTCAGCAGGATATGGCTTTGAGATGTACGACTGCTGGAAGCATGAAGTGATTGGAACATATTCCGAGAGATTCACCGCTGATGTAGAAGCTCACGACTGCCTCATCATGCGCGCCAGACTCGTTAAGCTCTGATGGCTAACTATGAAACCTGTTTTCAGTGCGGAAAGCAACTTGAGGGCGACGATATTGCAATATATCGGAAGCTTGTTCTCAGGTGTGCCAATGAGTTTTTGTGCATCGATTGCCTGGCAGAGTATCTGGGTGTAAGTCGTGCGGCAATTGAAGCCAAGATAAAGTATTACCGCGAAAGCGGCACATGCCTTTTGTTCAGATAAGTTAGTACGAAGCCGGCAATCACGCCGGCTTTTTTTAAACAGGTTTTCAACACCGACAGTGTGATACAGCGGTGAAAAGCTGTTGAAAGATAGCCGAGGCTAATTGACTTTTGCAGCATGTGATGATATTATAGACTTTAAGACAAAATCAATAATAAGACAGCTTTGAAAAAGTTGTCGGATAATGGTATTACATATGTGAAAGGAGACCCCCTCCAAGGGAGGACATACTAATGCTAAAACTAACCAACATTACAAAAGACTATTTCGTCGGTGACGAAACGATACATGCCCTGAAAGGCATAAGCATCGAGTTCAGAAAAAGCGAATTTGTTGCAATCTTAGGACCTTCCGGTTGTGGCAAGACAACGCTTCTTAACATCATCGGCGGACTCGATCATTATACATCAGGCGACCTGTCAATTAATCGCCGCTCAACCAAGAAATTCAAGGATTCCGACTGGGACAGCTACCGTAACCACTCGGTCGGTTTCGTCTTCCAGTCGTATAACCTGATTCCTCATCAGACAGTTCTTGCAAATGTCGAGCTTGCTTTGACTCTTACAGGCGTCGGCAAAGCTGAGCGCAGAAAGAGGGCAATTGACGCACTCAAGAAAGTCGGTCTTGAAGACCAGTTAAATAAAAAGCCGAATCAGATGTCCGGCGGTCAGATGCAAAGAGTTGCTATCGCAAGAGCTTTGGTCAACGACCCTGAAATACTGATGGCGGATGAACCCACCGGTGCTCTTGACTCAACAACAAGTGTCCAGATTATGGAGATTCTTAAAGAGGTCTCAAAGGATCGCCTTGTCATAATGGTAACCCATAACCCCGAGCTTGCTGAGCAGTATGCCACAAGAATAGTACGTTGCCTCGACGGCGTAATCCAGAGCGATTCCGACCCATATACCGAGGATGAAGATCAGCCTTCTCCTGATGAGATAAGAAAGGTCGGCAAGGAAAAGAAGCCATCAATGTCATTTGCAACAGCTCTTTCTCTGTCGCTGAATAACCTCATGACAAAAAAAGCGCGAACAATTCTGACATGTTTTGCAGGAAGTATCGGTATCATAGGTATCGCACTTATCTTAGCGGTATCAACAGGTGTTCAGAACTATATTGACAGGGTTCAGGAGGACACTCTTTCGTCATACCCGATAACCATCAGTGCGAGCGAAGTCGATATGACCGAACTGATAACGTCGCTTATGTCGACCAGCAGTGAAAGTGAAGAAGAGCATGAGCTCGATGCCGTCTACGAGAGCAGTATAATGGCAAGTATGATGGAGTCGATGACGAACATCGAGACAAGAGAAAACAACCTCGTCAAGTTCAAGGAATATCTCGAAACCTCAGAGGAAATGAAGAGCTATGTTTCTGCCTATAGCTATGAGTACGACACCGATATGAACGTCTATGTGACAAATGCGGATGGAGAGATTGTCAAGTCAGATATAACCGACCTTATGACCTCTCTCTACGCAAGCATGGGAGTCGATATTTCAAGTTCAACACTCACGAGCTACATGTCTCTTGACGCCTGGCAACAGCTTCTTAGCGGTATGGATGGCGAGCTCATCAACGAGTCGATGACCGAGCAGTATGAAGTCATTGCAGGACGTTGGCCTGAAAGCTATGATGAGATTGTCATAGTAGTCGATGAGAACAACGAGATTAACGATATGATGCTCTACGCTATGGGACTTGTTACAAGGGATGAGCTTATAAGTTCAATGAACGGAGAAGAGACTGACGATGAAGATAGCGGTGTGCAGTCATGGAGCTATGAAGACATCATGAGTCTTGATTTCAGAATAATTCTTGACTGCGACAAGTATCAGCTCAGTGAGGATGGTACGACGTATATTGATGCTACCGAGACGGAGACAGGTCTTCAGCTTCTTTATGACTCCGACAACGCCATAAAGCTTAACGTAGTCGGAATAATCCGCCAGAGTGAAGATTCTGCTTCAAGCTTCATGAGCGGTGTCATCGGTTACACGGGCGCACTGACCGAATATATAATCGACAAAACTGAAAGCAGTGCTCTTGTAACAGAGCAGATTGAGAATCCCGAAACTGATGTCCTGACTGGACTTAGGTTCGCAACTGACGATGATGAGCTTTCTATAGAAGATATTAGGGCGGAAGTCGATGAGTGGATTGCGGAGCTTTCCGATTCGGAAAAGGCTGAGGTTTACTTGTCCCTTGCATGTGTTCCGAGCGATGATTATGTAAGTATGGCTATCGAGCAATACCGTTCAACAACTACAGATGAAGAGATTGAAGAGCTCCTTGTGCAGGCGTTTGTATCCCAGACTCAGATGGACGAGGAATCGATAAGGTCATATATTTCCACCCTTGATGCCACCACAAAAGAGACATATATAGTCCAGATTCTTTCTGCTCTGATTGCACAGCAATATGCCGAAACTGTTTCGACTCAGTTGTCAGCATTGAGTGATGCTGAGGTTGCCGCGATGCTCGACTCATATGAGATAACCGATGACGAGTACCAGACTCTGTATGATGAAAATATCCCGACCGGTGTCTCCGATTCAACATATGAGGACAATCTCAAACTTTTAGGCTATGTAGACCAGGGCTCACCCAGCACAATCTACATCTACTCGGCTTCATTTGAGGATAAGGACGAAATTTCCACCTTGATAGAAGAATATAATGCAACAGTAGATGAGGACGACCAGATTTCCTACACAGATTATATCGCGCTTCTGATGTCCTCAATGACTACGATAATCAACGCTATTTCCTATGTTCTTATAGCATTTGTCGCAATTTCGCTTATCGTATCGTCTATAATGATTGCAGTTATAACCTACATCTCGGTTCTGGAGAGAACAAAGGAAATCGGAATCCTTCGCGCAATCGGTGCATCAAAGGGAGACATTTCAAGAGTATTCAATGCAGAAACGCTTATTGAGGGATTTGTTTCAGGAGCGATGGGTATAATTATATCTCTTCTGCTATTGATTCCTATAAACATCATTCTGCAGAGCATTACCGGTATTTCCTACCTTGCGGCATCGCTACCTGCGGTCAGCGCAGTGATACTCATAGTCATAAGTACAGTACTGACGCTTATTTCCGGACTTGTCCCGTCAAGCATGGCGGCAAAGAAGGACCCTGTAGAGGCTCTGAGAACAGAATAATGCAATGCGTAATTCGTAATGCGTAATTAATTTGATAGCACGAAGTCAAAAAGAGCTTACGGTACAAGCTGTGTACGTAAGCTCTTTTTTAACGTGTTTTCGGTGCGTAATTACGAATTACTCCTCCTGCATCGTTTCAACAACTGCCTTCATCATCTGAAGCGGCTTTTCGTTCTTGCCGAGTGTAAGCTGGATATATCCGCCCTCTGAGCCGTTGACAAGGATTCTTCCTGCAAATTTCTTCGTGAGATTCATGATGGAATTTACAGAAGCATTTTCAGTGACATAGAAGATGAGATTGTTTCCGCGCTGAGTTATTTCCTTGATGCCCAATCTTGCCGCACCATTCCGGACAAGAGCTACGTCAATCAGACCCAAAACCGACTTTGGCGGCTCGCCGTATCGGTCGATAAACTCGTCTATAACGTCCTCAGAGTCCTCAACAGTGATGATAGAAGCGATCTTCCGATAGGCTTCAAGCCTCGCCTTTAGCGACTCGATATAGGTTTCAGGAATGAACGCATCAATAGTAACGTCAACAAGACAATCCTCTGAGGCCTTCGGCTTCACTTCGCCTTTGCTTGCGGCAATTGCTTCCTCAAGGAGCTGTAGATACATGTCATATCCGACCGCTTCCATGTGCCCGTGTTGCTTGGCAGATAGAATTGAGCCGACTCCTCTGATTTCAAGGTCTCTTAAAGCTATCTTGAAGCCTGAACCGAACTGTGTGAGCTCTCTTATGGCTTCAAGTCTCTTTGCGGCAACCTCCGAAAGTACCTTTCCACGCCTGAATGTGAAGTAGGCATATGCTCTTCTTGATGACCTGCCAACTCTGCCTCTCAGCTGATAGAGCTGTGAAAGCCCGAATCTGTCGGAATCCTCAATGATAAGAGTATTTACATTCGGAACATCGACGCCTGTCTCAATAATTGTTGTGCAGACAAGAATATCGATTTCGCGTTCAAGAAGCTGTCGCCAGATTTCCGAGAGCTCGCGTTCGTCCATCTGACCGTGCGCAACGCCGATTTTCACTCCGGGTAAGTTCTGCTGAAGCCTGTTCGCACATGCGGCAAGAGTTTCAATCCGGTTGTGGATGTAGTAAACCTGACCACCGCGCCTGAGCTCTTTGTGAATCGCCTGCAGAATGACTCCCTGCTGATACTCGATGACATATGTCTGAACAGGGTATCTGTCCGCAGGAGGCTCTTCAATAACCGACATATCTCTTATACCGCTCAGAGCCATGTTGAGGGTACGTGGAATAGGAGTAGCCGAAAGGGTAAGAATGTCGACAGAAGGGTAGAGTTCTTTCATGTGCTCCTTGTGAGCAACGCCGAATCTCTGCTCTTCGTCTATGATGAGAAGTCCTAAATCCTTGAACTTAATATCATTCTGAACAAGACGGTGAGTGCCGATTACAAGGTCAATTTCTCCTCGCTCAAGCTTTCTTGCGATGACCTTCTGCTCCTTTTGTGAGCGGAACCTGGACATCAGCTCGATGTTTATATCAAAGTGGTCAAAGCGTCTTAAGGCTGTCTGATAATGTTGCCAGGCAAGTACAGTTGTCGGAACCAGGATAGCACACTGCTTGCCGTCAAGAACGCACTTCATTGCGGCTCTGAGAGCAACCTCGGTTTTTCCGAAGCCAACATCACCGCAGAGAAGTCTGTCCATCGGAACCGGCTTCTGCATATCCGACTTGATTTCCTGGATAGAGCGGAGCTGGTCGTCCGTTTCCTGATACTCAAATCTCTCCTCAAATTCAGTCTGCCAGACGCTGTCCTCTGAGAAGGCGTAGCCCTTTGCAAGCTGTCTCTGGGCGTAGACCTTGATGAGTTCGTCTGCCATGTCCCGGCAGGCTTTCTTGACTCTTGCTCTCGTCCTTTCCCATTCAACACCGCCCAGGCGATTGAGCTTGACATTTTCATTGTCACCTGATGCCACATACTTTGAAACCATGTCAAGCTGTGTAACCGGGACATACAGGACGTCTGTTCCCGCATACTTGATGGTGATGTAGTCCTTTGTAACTCCGTTTGTCTCAATACTTGAGATTCCCTCGAACCTGCCGATTCCGTGAAGAGCGTGGGTAACAAGGTCGCCCTTTGAAATGTCAGAAATGCTGTTGATTCTCTCGGAATTGTCGGGACGCTTCTTGCTCCTCTTTCTTGCCTTGAAGACCTTCTGCTGGGTGATGACAGCAAACTTTGCGGTCGGATATTCAAATCCTCCCGAAAGACAGCCAACTCCAACGTAGACAATTCCCTCAGCGTAGGCAGATTTCTCGGTCAGCCTTTGAACAGAGTAGCCGTTTCTCTCTATGTCCTGGGAGACGATGCGCGCTGCCTTTGTGCTTCCGACAAGAACGACCACGCAAAAGCCTCTTGTAACGTAGTTCTCAAGCTCATCATCTAAAGTAGCTGAATCTCCGCTCCATACGGATGACTGGTAAGCCTCGGCTGAAATCAGCTTCTTAAGCCGGACATCAGAACCGTGCATGAATGTGTCAAGATATACACATCCCATACCGATAGCCTTCTGGAAAAGCTGAGCCGGCTCAAGCATGAATCCTGACATCTCCTTGAAGAGAATTCCGTCCTCGTAGAGGAGCTTTACATCCTCGTTAAGCTGTGCTGTGACGTCTTTGGCTTTTTCAAGAACGTCTGAATACTCGCATATAACGCAAACACCATCGGAGAAGTAGTCAAAAACTGTGCTTGTATCTCCGTAAATCTGCTTATAGTACTTGTCAAGACTCGCTGGCATAAGCCCTGAATTAATCATATCCAGATCCTGATTCAGATGCTTTTTTATCTCAGCCGAACGCTTTCCGGAAGCTTTTCCAAGAAGCTCGTTAATCTCGAATGCAAGATTTTCGCTCGAAATAAGAAGCTCCTTTGCAGGAGAGACAGTAACACTTTTGATGGTGTCAAACCGCCTCTGCGATTCGATGTCAAAGGTGGAAACGGTGTCAATATCATCTCCCCACAGTTCGAGCCTTATCGGCATTGTCATTCCAACAGGAAAGATGTCGACAATTGAGCCTCTTATCGAGAACTGCCCGACTCCCTCGGTCTGTGGATAACGGGTGTAACCCATTTCAGTTAGCTTTTCGGCAAGCTTTCCAGTATCAATCGTTTCAGCAGGGGAGAGGGTAAAGCTCATGTCTTTCAGCACTTCCGGTGGGATAGTACCCTCAAGGCAAGCCTCCGCACTTCCAACGAGGACCTTCGCACTGCCATCCATAATCTTTTCAAGAGCATAGATTCTCTTCTGCTCGTATTCGCGTGAGATAGCGTCAACGTCAGCTAATATTATGTCCCTTGCAGGGAACTGGCAGGCTATTTCTCTTCCCGCCATCTCGTTTATGTCGGAGACCATTCTGACGGCACTCGCATCGTCCGAGGTGATTACCAGGACTGTCTTCTCCTGTGAAAGGCTGAGAATCGCATGTGCCTTGTGAACAGACGAAAGCCCCGTCAGTGAGGCGGGGAGAAGTCCTGATTTTACTGTAGAATTCAGCTCCCGTAAAAACGAAAGCCTGTCTATGGCATCATAAAATATACCCATATTATTCCTTCCAAATATTAAAAGATTGGCTTAACGACAGTTAAGCCACTTAACGCTAGTTATGACTTAACGTCAGTTGAGTCTGTTCATAGCTTCGTCAATTCTGCCGTCGACAACAAGCTCAACACCAGTAATAGCTTTGTCAAAAGCTTCGTTCATTGTAACAAACTCTTTATCTGTGAACCTTGAAAGAACCCAAGCCGCCAAGTCGTACTCCGGATTCGGCTTGGCACCGATTCCTATCTTGACCCTGGGGAAGGTGTCTTTGCCGCTCAGATAGATTATACTCCTGAGACCCTTCTGCCCGCCGTCCGAGCCCTTTCTCTTGACGCGAATCTTTCCAAGGTCAAGCGAAATGTCGTCGCATATGACCAGAACATGTTCAATCGGAATCTTATAAAAATTCATCGCCTCGACAACAGCTTCACCACTTGAATTCATCATGGTGGTGGGCTTCATAATAAGGCATCTCTTGCCTGAGATAACTGCTTCGCCGCAAAGTGACTTGAATTTGAGCTTCTTGAGCTTGACAGAGTACTTATCCGCAAGCTTGTCAGCAGTAAGCCAGCCGCAATTGTGTCTTGTTCTCTCGTACTGAGACCCGGGATTCCCGAGCCCGACTATGAGCCACTCAATGCTACCTGATGACTCTTTCTTTTTTGTAAATAACCCCATAGTATGTCCTCCGTTCATGACTTCAACCCGCACAGCCGAGACTGAGCGGGTAGTCTTTATAATGTACAATGATTAATTTTCTGATTCTGAGAGCTTTTCTTCAAGCTTCTTGCCTTTTTCAATGTGTCTTGAAAGCTTTCTCTCGGAGTAGCCTTCTTTTATTTCTAGTTTCGACCGCTCAATAGCAAGTGCACCGTCTGGAACGTTCTTATTGACAGTGGACCCTGCGGCAGTGTAGGCACAGTCGCCAATAGTGACAGGGGCAATCAGATTGGTGTTGCACCCGATAAATGCGTTATCGCCGATAGTGCACCGAGCTTTGTTTGTGCCGTCATAGTTGACGGTGACGACCCCACAGCCGAAGTTTACGTTCTTTCCGACGTCGCTGTCGCCAACATATGTAAGATGAGCAACAGCAGTGCCCTCACCGATAACTGAATTCTTTATCTCGACAAAATCGCCGACGTGCGCGTAGTCTTTTATAACCGTGCCTGCTCTCAACTGTACGAATGGACCAATAGAAACGTGCGACCCGACTGTAGCATCATGAGCCACAACGTTATCAAGCGTAGACTCATCGCCAACAATAGTATTTTCAAGCCTTGAATTCGGACCAATGACACAGTCCTTGCCGATAACGGTTCTGCCAGTCAGAATCGTCGACGGCAATATTTTTGTGCCTTCTCCGATTCTGACGTCAGGTGAGATAGTAATCCCATCAGTAGTGATGAACTCGACGCCATTTTCAAGGTGCTGTTCTATGATTCTTCTTCTTGCAATGTCGTTGAGCCTGAGAAGTCCCTTCCGGTCGTTAGCTCCAAGAACAGCATCCGAATTGTCTGTCTTGAAAGCAGTTACTTTCAATCCTTTGGAGGACATCAGCGCGACCGTATCGGTAAGATAATACTCTCCCTGAGCGTTTTCGCGTGTCAGCATCGGAAGGAATTCAAGAAGCTTTTCGGTATCAAACCAGTAGCAACCGGAATTTATCTCCCGGATCTTTCTCTCCTTTGGGGTGCAGTCTCTTTCCTCAACTATTCCACTGAGCTCTCCACCCTTGCGGACAATTCTTCCGTAGCCGAACGGGTTAGGGGAGTCGGCGGTGATGACGGTCGCCGCACTTCCGCTGAGCTTGTGAAACTCCAAAGCTGCTCTTATCGTCTTGAAATCAATGAAAGGTGAGTCACCGCAGGCTACAAGAGTGTGGCTTTTCGGATTCTTTCTGAGGAAATCTCCGGCGCAGATAACCGCATGACCGGTTCCAAGCCTTTGTGACTGAAAAGCAGTTTCATATTTTCCGTTAAGGTAGCTGTCTATTTCATCTGCACCGTAGCCCTTGACTACGCAGATATTTTCAATTCCTGCATTTTCACATGCCTCAGTAACCCACGAGAGCATTGGCTTGCCCAAAACCTCCATGAGAACCTTTGGCTTGTCAGAGTGCATTCTTTTTCCCGCACCAGCGGCGAGGATAATAGCGTTTTCCATTGTTGCCTCCATAATTCTGTATTTCGATGGCTTCTTGGGGCTCTCACTATAACCCAATTTATTATAGCGCAAACGAAAAATTCTTTCAAGAGCAATTCTACGATGCAATTTGTATAAAAATGCACAATTTTTGTGACTGTAATTTGGCATATTTTTTCTTCAAAGGGTATGGAAAAAATGAGAAGTATCTGATATAATTGATGTAACCGTTTTATGGGCAAAATCGAATGAAATCGGTCAAATAACTTGGAGGTAAAAAAGTATGAGTAAAAAGTATTGTTACCTTTTCACTGAAGGCAACGCTAATATGCGTGAGCTCCTCGGCGGAAAGGGCGCAAATCTCGCTGAGATGACCAATATCGGTCTTCCTGTTCCTCAGGGCTTCACAATTTCCACCGAAGCCTGCACCCAGTACTACGAGGACGGTCGTGTGATCAATGATGAGATCATGGCTGAAATCATGGAGTACGTAGAGAAGATGGAGCAGATCACCGGTAAGAAGTTCGGCGACAAGGAAAATCCTCTTCTCGTTTCCGTCCGTTCCGGCGCAAGAGCTTCTATGCCCGGTATGATGGACACGATTCTTAATCTCGGTCTTAACGAGGACGTCGTCAATGTCATCGCCGAGAAGTCCAATAACCCAAGATGGGCTTGGGACTGCTACAGAAGATTCATCCAGATGTTCTCCGACGTCGTTATGGAAGTCGGCAAGAAGCATTTTGAAAAGCTTATCGATAAGATGAAGCAGGAGAAGGGCGTCGTTTATGACGTTGAGCTTGACGCTGATGACCTTCACAACCTTGCAAACCAGTTCAAGGCTGAATACAAGGCACAGCTCGGCAAGGACTTCCCTGATGATCCTAAGGAACAGCTTTACGAAGCAATCAGAGCGGTATTCCGTTCTTGGGACAACCCGAGAGCCAATGTTTATCGTATGGATCATGACATCCCTTATTCCTGGGGTACTGCCGTTAACGTCCAGATGATGGCATTCGGTAACATGGGCGACGATTGCGGAACCGGTGTTGCATTCACCCGTGACCCGTCCACCGGTAACAAGGGTCTCTATGGCGAATTCCTTACCAATGCACAGGGCGAGGACGTTGTTGCAGGTGTCAGAACTCCTATGCACATCTCTGAGATGGAGCAGAAGTTCCCTGAAGCATTCAAGCAGTTCACCGAGGTTTGCAAGACCCTCGAAAATCACTACAGAGACATGCAGGATATGGAGTTCACCGTTGAGCACGGCAAACTCTATATGCTTCAGACAAGAAACGGCAAGAGAACCGCTCAGGCGGCTATCAAGATTGCCTGCGACCTTATCGACGAGGGTATGATTACGGAAGAAGAAGCTCTTATGCAGATTGATGCCAAGAGCCTCGATATGCTCCTCCACCCGACATTCGATCCTGCCGCCCTCAAGAATGCTAAGCCCGTAGGCAAGGGCATTGCCGCTTCTCCTGGAGCCGCCGCTGGTACTATCGTATTCACAGCAGAGGATGCTGTTGAGCATGGAAAGAACAAGGAAAAGGTAGTTTTGGTAAGACTTGAGACCTCTCCTGAGGACATCGAAGGCATGAAGTATGCTCAGGGTATCCTCACCGTAAGAGGCGGACAGACCTCTCATGCGGCAGTTGTTGCAAGAGGAATGGGAACCTGCTGTGTTTCCGGCTGTGGCGACATCAAGATGGACGAAGAGAACAAGCAGTTCACTCTCGCTGGCAAGGTTTACCACGAAGGCGATCCTATCTCCCTCGATGGCTCTACCGGTAACATCTACGATGAGATTATCCCCACTGTTCCTGCTGATCCTAATTCCGGCTACTTCGGAAGAATCATGGCTATGGCTGACAAGTACAAGAAGCTTGGTGTAAGAACCAATGCTGATACTCCTAAGGATGCCAAGCAGGCAGCAGCTTTCGGCGCACAGGGAATTGGTCTCTGCCGTACCGAGCACATGTTCTTCGATCCCGACAGAATCGGCGCATTCAGAGAGATGATCTGCTCTGAGACTGTTGAGGAAAGAGAGAAGGCTCTTGCTAAGATCGAGCCTATGCAGCAGGCTGACTTTGAGGGACTCTTCGAGGCTCTCGGTGGATACCCTGTTACAATCAGATTCCTTGATCCTCCGCTTCATGAATTCGTTCCTACTGAAGAAGCTGACATAGAAGCTTTGGCTGAGACTCAGGGCAAGAGCGTTGCTTACATCAAGCAGGTAATCAATGACCTCCATGAGTTCAACCCGATGATGGGTCACCGTGGATGCCGTCTTACCGTAACTTATCCTGAGATCGCTGTTATGCAGACAAATGCTGTTATCAAGGCGGCTATCAATGTTTCCGCTAAGCATCCCGACTGGAACATCGTTCCTGAGATCATGATTCCTCTTGTTGGCGAGGTCAAGGAGCTCAAGTTCGTCAAGGATGTAGTCGTCAAGACTGCTGACGAGGTTATCAAGAACGCTGGCGTAGACCTTAAGTATGAGGTCGGCACCATGATTGAAATCCCGAGAGCCGCTCTTACTGCTGACGAGATCGCTACTGAGGCTGAATTCTTCTGCTTCGGTACTAACGACCTCACTCAGATGACATTCGGCTTCAGCCGTGACGATGCCGGCAAGTTCCTTCCTGCATACTATGAGCACAAGATTTATGAGTCAGACCCGTTCGCTCGTCTCGACACCATCGGTGTTGGCAAGCTTATGGATTTGGCTGTAACCCTTGGTAAGAAGACAAGACCCGAGCTCCACTGCGGCATCTGCGGCGAGCACGGCGGCGATCCTTCCTCCATTGAGTTCTGCCACCAGATTGGTCTTGACTATGTTTCCTGCTCACCGTTCAGAGTTCCGATTGCCCGTCTTGCCGCCGCTCAGGCAGCAATCAAGGACAAGAAGTAATTCTATCCTGAGTAAAAATTATTCGCCGTTCCACTATCGGGACGGCGATTTTTTATGTAAGAAGCCCCAGTAGAGCCCAATATTTCGCGCTCTACCGTTATTACATTTCTCTCCACTCACCGAAACTTCACCTATATATTTCCAAAAACCGATTGATAAACCGCCCGGAATATGCTACAATAGAAGCGTGAAATAACGAAGAAACGGAGGCGGCAAATTGACAGAGAAATTTTTTCGCACACAGCTAAGCGTTTTAAAACCAAAGCTGGTCGGCAACACTCTTGAGCAAGCCAGGAAAGCGCAGGACTTGCTGGGCGACCTTATGGCATTTGTTGAGCGTAAATCTACGAGAATCGTTCAGCAGGATTTCCAGAACTTTTCAGCCGAATGGGTAATCCCCGATGAATGTAGCTCAGCCGGAGTGATTCTCTATCTTCACGGTGGCGGATACACCTGTGGTGGTCTTGAATATGCAAGAGGCTTCGGCTCAAAGCTTGCGTCCGAATATGGGCTCAAGGTCTTTTGTTGTGCTTACAGACTTGCTCCTGAAAACAGATTTCCTGCGGCACTTGATGATGCACTTGCGTCATATAAATACCTCATCGATAGCGGCTTCCCGTCCGATAGAATCATCTTAGCCGGAGAATCAGCCGGTGGCGGACTCTGCTATAGCCTCTGCCTCAAGCTTGGTGAACTCGGACTTTCTCAGCCTGCGGGAATAATCGCAATTTCTCCCTGGACTGATCTGACTGCGTCAGGCGAATCCATCGAGACAAACAAGGAAGTCGACCCGACTCTGACTATAGAACAGCTCAATTTCTACGCGGACAGCTATACCAACGACAGAACAAATCCGTATGTTTCGCCACTATTGTTCGATGATGGTACAAAACTCCCTCCATCGCTTATCTTTGTCGGAGGAGATGAGATCCTCCTTGACGATTCAACCCGTCTTCACAAGAAGCTTTTGGAGAACGGCAATCGCTCAAAGCTGACAGTAACCGAAAAAATGTGGCACGCCTATGTTCTTTACGATATGAAGGAGTACAAGTCCGACTACGACACAATAAGAGACTTTATCGGAGAGCTCATCCCCGTAACAACTGCAAGATGGGTTCGCCTTGATAACGCCGCAAAGATTTTCCCGGCGTCAAAGCGCAGAGGCTGGTACAATATGTTCAGGGTTTCGGCGGAGCTTGATGAGAAGGTCGACCCCGTAATCCTGCAGTCTGCTCTCAATGTCACAATCGGTAGATTCCCGACAATAGCTGCCAGACTCAAAACCGGTTTCTTCTGGTATTACCTCGAGGAGCTCAGGAAACCTCTTGAATTGGTTCAGGAGGGGAGCTATCCATTCATGAGCCGCTCTTTTGATGATGTCAAGAAATGCGCCATAAGGGTGCTCTACTATAACAATCGAATTGCCATAGAAGTTTTCCATGCTGTAACCGACGGAACCGGTGGAATCACATTCTTAAAAACACTTTTGGCTGAGTATTTCACCCAGAAGTATGATGTGAGAATTCCCAATGAAAAGGGCGTTTTCAGCAGACAATCATATCCCGAGCCAGAGGAGCTTGAGGACAGCTTCCTCAAAAACCGCGGCAATGTCAGCGCACAGCGCGATTTCAGTAAATCATATCGTCTGAGCGGCACACCCGAACCTGATGGATTCATAAATATCACAACCGGAACAGTCGATGCTTCCGAGATTCACCGAGCCGCAAAGAGCAGGGGAGTCACTATAACAGCCTTCTTAGCGGCAGTGATGGCGATGTCACTTATTGAGGTTCAGAAGCTTCATCAGAAGAAGCGCGGTAAGCAGAAGATAGTCCGGGTTCAGATTCCCGTGAACCTGAGAAAGCTCTTCCCAAGCAAAACTCTACGGAACTTCTCGCTCTTCCTCAATGTCGGAGTTGACCCAAGAATGGGCGAGTATGAGCTTGATGAGATTGTCTCAATAGTCAGTCACCAGCTCGCGCTCAAGCTCACGAAGAAGAACATGCAGGCGGAGTTCACTCCGAATGTCAATGCCGAGCTCGTAAGAGGAATCAAATTCATTCCGCTCTTCATTAAGAACATTGGAATGAGAATCGCTTTTTATCAGCTTGGTGAAGGTCAGTCCTGCCTCTCAATCTCAAACTTAGGCGTTGTAGATATGCCAGACGAAATGAAGAAGCATGTGAGGCATTTCGACATAGTCCCGGGTGTGCGTTCTTCATCGCCATATAACTGCGGCGTCTGCACTTACGGAAATGAAATGCGAATCAACTTTGTAAGAAGCTCGGTTGAGCCTGAGCTTGAGAGAGCCTTTTTCACAAACCTTGTCAAGCTTGGCATCAAAGTAACTGTTGAAAGCAACCGGCGCGATGCCGAGTAATGTTGGAGGTGGATTTTATGTACTGTGTAAAATGCGGAGTTGAGCTCAAGGACAGCGAGCACGTCTGCCCGCTTTGCTTGACTCCGGTGTACCATCCAGATGTAAAGCAAGAGGATGTAGAAAGACCATACCCGCAGTTCAGGCGAGTCACGAGAAAAAGCGTCCGCACAGCTGTAATGTTCATAGTGACCGTATGCTTTATCCTTGTTTCGCTGATGGTAATGATGATAGATTTCAACATAACAGGAAGCATAACCTGGTCGGGCTATGTCGTCGGGGCTCTTGCCATAACCTATGTCTCGTTCGCACTCCCCGAATGGTTCAGCCATCCTAATCCAGTGATATTCACGCCAATAGCGTTTGCGTCGATTATTCTGTACCTTCTCTATATCGACCTTACAGTCCAGGGTGGATGGTTTTTGAGCCTTGCCTTTCCGATAGCGGGAATAGCCGGCATAATTGTGACAACAGTTGTGACACTTTTGCGTTATGTCAAGCGTGGGCATCTTTTCATAATCGGAGGGGCACTGATAGCAACCGGCGGCTATGTCTCACTTATCGAGATGTTTATCTCAATCACTTTTGAAAGCGTGAGCTTCGTGGGCTGGTCAGGTTTTCCGCTTGCGGCGTTCTTTGTACTTGGAATGATGCTGATAATAATCGGAATCTGCAAGCCATTAAGACTCGCTCTGTCAAAGATATTTTTCGTATAAGAAAAACCTCCTCGCAGTCAGCGGGGAGGATTTTTTAGATATAATCACATGAAAACTGAAATGACTTCACTGCCTTTTCTTACGAATGCAATGTATTCGCAAATATCAGCATGAATCGTAAGCGTCTGTGAGCCGGAATACTCTTTATGGTCTGTAACGCATATCCACTCGCCATCGGGAAGATAAACCTCCCGCTCTGTCTGACCGGCATTGTAGATAGGGGCAAATAGAATATCCGAACCGTACATATACTGGTCATCAAGTGTATAACATTTCTCATCTTCCGGGAACTCAAGGAACATCGGTCGCATGATAGGAGTACCGTTTTCGTGAGCCTCTTTTGCAAGAGATAGTGTATACGGTCTCATCTTCTGGCGGGTTTCTATCATCTTGACGTAGTAAGGGTAGTACTCCTCGCCAAAGTGCCAGATTTCGTTGTAGCCGCCGGATTTGACCATGGCATCAGGAGTCTCGTCAACAAAGTATGATTGCCTCTTTCTGTCTCCGTGGAGTCTCATGACAGGCGAGAACAGTCCAAACTGAAACCACCTCATCAAAAGCTCCCTGAACCAGTCAGCCTCAGTATCGCCAAAGAGGAATCCGCCTATGTCGCTGTTCCACCATGGTATTCCGCACATCGCCATTGAGAGCCCACTCTTGATGCTGTTCTTGAGAGCCCAGAAGCTTGACATAACGTCTCCGTTCCAGACGAGTGCGCCGACTCTCTGGCTTCCGAGGTACGCGGCTCTTGTGAGACTGATTATCTCCGTTTCACCCTCTGCGCGTCTTCCGTCATAGAAGAGCTTGTTGTAGTAGAAGGGGTAGAGAAGCGCAGTCTGTGCACCGTTTCCTAAGTACATCTTCATGTTTGAGAAGTGCTGAGGGTGAATTTCAGGCTCCGCTTCATCAAGCCAGAAGTTCCTGATTCCGTTGTCGTAGTAGTTCTTCTTGATTTTATCCCAACAGAATTTAGCTGTTTCCGGATTCGTCGGGTCGATATAGGTAATCATCCCATAGAAGTCGAAAGTAGGGAACTGCCCCGACTCATTCCCTAAAACTAAGTTACGGTTGTACATCTCATTCCAGTTCTCGCTATTCGGGCTCACAGTACACCATACTGAAACAACCGGCTCAATTCCCATCTCTCTTAGCTCGTCACTCATAGCCTTCGGGTCAGACCAGTATTTCGGGTCGAATGCAAAATTGCCCTGCTCCTTCCAGTGGAAGAAGTCGATAACTATCGCGTCAGGGGTGATTCCACGCTTCTTGTACTCTCTTGCAACATCCAAAACTATATCCTGTGAGGCATATCTCAGCCTGCACTGCCAGAAGCCTGCCGCCCAGCTCGGCATCATTGGAGCATAGCCGGTTAGGTCAGAATAAATCTTCATGACATCCTTCGGAGTGTCTCCGACATAGACGAGATAATCCGCCTGGTAAGCACTTTCCGCCACCCAAATTGTATGATTATATGTAGTTTCACAACGTCCCGGGGCAGGATTGTTCCAGATGAATCCGTAGCCAAGAGAAGAGTAGTAGGTTGGAATAGCCGAATAGGTGTTGTAGTTGATGAGTTCAGTGGTTCTGCCTTTGCGGTCGAAAACATCCTCCTGCATCTGACCCAATCCGTAGATATGCTCGCCTGGATTTGCTTCAAAGGCGTAGCTTATCTTATAGTTATCACCCTCGGTGTGGAGGTATCTTCGGGCATAGTCGCCCTCGTTCTTGGTGACCAAAATTTCCTTTCCCTTACGCGAAAATCTGAGTTCACCGCCCCAATTATTGTCGGCAAGCACGGTAACGGAAATGTCCCCGTTTGTAAGTGTTGCTTTTTTGCTGTCTCCTGTAATAACCGGCTGTGAATTGTCAAGTGACTCCAAAAGAGTCCATTTTTCATCCGAAAGACGGGTATTTTTCGATGAACGTACTCTTATGCAGTTCAGGCCATACGGTTCAATGAGTACAGTTTCATCGCGTCTTTCAAAGAGAAGCTTGTCGTTTTTGATAGTAATTATGCCCAATAGTATCGCCTCCAGTTTATATTCGAGAGAAGTCCCACTGAAATTGTACTAAATATCAAAGTCAAATGCAATGACAATTTCTAATAAAACATTGATAAATTCTGATTTCTTGTGTGTAAATATATCTGAAAAATCGGTGAAAGTTATATTTTGCGCTTGATTTCTTGACAGAAAGGGTGTATGATTGTAATCGAGGAGAGTTCGGATTTTATAGATACGGACTCCGTACCCGAAAACACTGCGCCAAGGCTTCCTGCTGTAAGCGTAAATGATAACAAAGGAGATAACTACTATGGCTACACTGACAAAAAACCCTAATGTCAACAAGTGGGTTGATGAAATGATAGCTTTGACCAAGCCCGACCAGGTTGTCTGGATCGATGGCAGTGAGGATCAGCTCAACGACCTCCGCCGTGAGGCTTGCGAGACCGGCGAAATGATCGCTCTCAATCCCGAGAAGCTTCCCGGATGTCTCTATCACAGAACTAAGCCCAACGATGTTGCAAGAGTTGAGGACAGAACCTTCATCTGCACCAAGAAGAAGGAAGACGCGGGACCGACCAATAACTGGATGGATCCAAAGGAAATGTATGCTATGCTCACTCCTCTCTATGACGGAGTTATGAAGGGCAGAACGATGTATGTCATTCCTTATTCCATGGGACCTATCGGTTCGCCTCTTGCAAAGGTTGGCGTTGAGGTTACTGACTCTATCTATGTTGTCCTCAATATGGCTATTATGACAAGAATGGGTGCCGATGCTTTCAAGAACCTCGGCGACACTTCTGACGACTTCGTAAGAGGTCTTCACTCCAAGGCTGATGTTGACCCCGAGAAGAGATACATAGTTCAGTTCCCTGAGGACAACACAATCTGGTCTATCAACTCAGCATACGGCGGAAACGTTCTCCTTGGCAAGAAGTGCTTTGCTTTGAGAATCGCATCATATCAAGGTAAGAATGAAGGCTGGATGGCTGAGCATATGCTTATTCTCGGCATCGAGAAGCCGACCGGCGAAGTTGTATATGTAACCGCCGCATTCCCGTCTGCTTGCGGCAAGACCAACCTTGCAATGCTCATTCCTCCGGAGGGCTACAAGAAGAAGGGCTATAAGGTCTGGACAGTCGGTGATGACATCGCATGGCTCAAGCCTGGCGAGGACGGAAGACTTTACGCTATCAACCCTGAGAACGGTTTCTTTGGCGTAGCTCCCGGTACCAATGAAAAGTCCAACTATAATGCACTTGCTTCCACGAGAAAGAATACAATCTTCACTAATGTTGCAATTAACAATGACGACAACACCGTTTGGTGGGAAAAGCTCACCAAAGAGCCGCCGGTCAACGCAACCGAGTGGAAGGGCGAGAAGGTCAACGGCGTTGAGTATACTGCCGCTGGCAACAAGCTTGCTCATCCGAACTCAAGATTCACAGCTCCCGCTGAAAACTGTCCTTGCGTTTCTCCTGAGTTCAACAATCCGCAGGGTGTACCGATCAGCGCAATGATCTTCGGCGGAAGACGTGCAAAGACTGCTCCTTTGGTTTATCAGTCCTTCAACTGGCAGCATGGTACATTCGTCGGTTCCATCATGGCTTCCGAGACCACAGCTGCAGCTGCAGGTGCTGTTGGTGTTGTAAGACGCGACCCGATGGCTATGCTTCCGTTCTGCGGCTACAACATGGGCGACTATTGGGCACATTGGCTCGAAATGGGCAAGATTCTTGGCGACAAGGCTCCTAAGATCTTCCATGTTAACTGGTTCAGAACCGACGACGAGGGCAACTTCATCTGGCCTGGTTTCGGCGACAACATGAGAGTTCTTGACTGGATTATCAGCCGTTGCGAGGGAACAGTTGACGCTGTTGAAACTCCTATCGGTTACGAGCCCAAGCCCGAGGACATCAATGTCGAAGGTCTCGACGGCATTACCGTTGATACAATCGCTGACCTCCTTTCTGTTGACAAGGATCTCTGGCTTGAGGATACCAAGAGTATTGAAGAGTTCTACTCCAGATTCGGCGACAAGTTGCCTCCGGAAATGGCATACGAGCTTAACGCTCTCAAGGAAAGACTCTCGAAGTAATTTCAGTTCAACATTTATTCGTCCCTCCGTTGCATTTTGTGACGGAGGGATAGCTATCGCCATTTTCCCGCATCCCAGCGGTATCGTCAAAACCGTTTCAAAAATTCATATCGCGACCTCGAAATCGTGCAATATAACCATGAAACGGGCTTAAAAAAGCAAATATTCAGCGATTTTGACACTTTACTTTTTCAGAAATTTCGGTATAATATAATAATGTAAGGTGATGAAAGAGAGACTTGCATATAAGATTTCTCTTCCGGATGCCTTCACCATTAACATTGACAGTTGTCTTCATAATATAATGTTCCAAGTAAATGGTGGAGTAAGAGAGTGACTTTGTCCTCTCTTATTTCACTTTTTGGCATAAATGCCTTTTAAAATCTTTGGACTTATGATATAATGCATAATATAGAAAGGAATTTTGCCATGCAGAAAATTTTAGGATACATGCGAAAAGCGATAACAGAGTTTGACCTGATCTCGGATGGGGATAAAATAGCAGTAGGAGTCTCGGGCGGGAAGGATAGCTTGGTTCTTCTCACGGGTCTTATCCGCCTCCGCAGGTTTATAGGAATCGATTATGATATAACCGCACTCACAATTGACCCGATGTTCGGAGGTGTTGAGACCGACTATTCACCTGTCAAAAAACTCTGCGAAGAGAACAATATTCCATACGTCATAGAGAAAACCGACATCGGAAGCATAGTTTTTGATATAAGAAAAGAGTCGAACCCTTGCTCACTCTGCGCAAATATGCGCCGAGGCGCACTTAACAGCAAGGCTAAAGAGCTTGGTTGCAACAAAGTCGCGCTCGGACACCACTATAACGACGTCGTAGAGACCTTCATGATGAACCTCTTCATTGAGGGCAGAATTGGTTGCTTTTCTCCGAAAACCTATCTTGACAGAAGCGAAATCACAATAATCAGACCGCTCGTTTTTGCTCCTGAAAGAGAGATTAAAAATGCCGCAAGGAGAAATAATCTTGAGATAGTGAAATCAAAATGTCCCGCCGATGGTGTAACCAAGCGGCAGGACATGAAGGAGTTTTTAAGAGAACGCGAGCATGAGGATAAAGGCTTCACCGATCGCATTTTTGGAGCACTAAGACGTTCGGGAGTAGACGGCTGGGGATTCAAGGAGGATTCTGAATGAGATTACTGATGATAGGCGATGTCGTAGCCCAGACAGGCTGTGATTTTTTAGCTTCCAAGCTCCGCGACATCAAGCGCAGATATAATATCGATGTGACGGTCATCAATGGCGAAAACTCTGCATCCGGCAATGGCATAACCGTTCACTCCTGCGATTTCCTGACGAGAATTGGCGCGGATGTTATCACAACCGGAAACCACGCCTTCAAAAGGCGCGAATCTGTCCAGATTTTCGACAATATCCCGCATCTTTTACGTCCCGCGAACTATTCTGATGAAGTCTGCGGCAAGGGATTCTGCGTTCTTGACATGGGAAAATGCCAGGTAGCTGTCGTGAACCTCATGGGTGTTATCTACATGGAGCCTCTTGCAAATCCGTTTAAAACCATAGACGAGGTTCTTTCAAAGATTGAAACAAAGAATATTTTCGTCGACTTTCACGCTGAAGCAACTGCAGAAAAGAAAGCTCTCGGCTACTATCTTGCCGGAAGAGTCACCGGAGTTTTCGGAACTCATACCCATGTCCAGACTGCCGATGAGGCTATTCTTCCCGGCGGAACAGCATATATCACCGATGTAGGAATGTCCGGACCTGAGGAATCGGTCTTGGGCGTCAATAAAGAGATAGCAATCGAAAAGCAACGGCTCAACTATCCCGTAAGATTCATGGAAGCAGATACACCCTGCTTTATAAATGCAGTTATGGTTGAGTTCGATGAGAAAACCGGCAGAGCTTCCCACATAGAGAGAATCATCGAACGCTAACTTAGAAAGATTCTCACTGCAAGTGCTGAAAGTATAAACGCAATGAAGTCTCCGAAAAGGGCAGACGGAAGAGCATGGCGGGTCTTCTTGATTTTCACTGCTCCGAAATAAACTGCAACTGTATATAGAGTTGTCTCAGTCGAGCCCATCAGAACACTTGCAACTCTTCCGATAAAGCTGTCTGCACCGTATTCAGACAGAATGCTGTCGAGCATCGAGAGAGCACCGCTCCCCGAAACCGGTCTCATCAGTGCCAAAGGAACACATTCTGACGGTATGCCTATAAGGGATGTGACCGGTTCAATAAGCTCAGTCAACGCTGAAAGCGCGCCCGAAGCCCTAAACATCTCAACAGCAAGCATAAGAGCGACCAAAGAGGGGAGAATGTCAAAGCAAACGGTTATATTCTCTTTTGCGCCTTCTATGAATGTGTCGAAAACTCCGACCTTCTTGTGAAGGCTGTAGAGAACCACCCCGAGGACAAATACCGGGACAACAAGACTTGTAATTCTCACTTCTTCCTCCTGCCCATTACGTCAAATGTATAAGCGCATGTGACTGCCGCCGTAAGAGACAATATTGACACCATCAGTACGCACGGCAGAATATCCATCGGTGATTTGCTTCCATATGTAAGTCGAAGAGCTACGACAGTTGACGGTATAAGCTCAATCGAGGAAGTGTTGATAACTGTGAGAAGCACCATGTTTCTTGATGCTACGTCGCCACAGCTTTCTTCTTTCTTAAGCTCTTTCATAGCTTCAATTCCAAGTGGAGTAGCCGCATTTCCAAGCCCGAGCAGATTCGCTGTTATGTTCATGGCAATTGCTTTGAAGGCTTTGGAGTTTTTGTCAAGACCTCTGAATATGAAGTTTATAACCGGGCTTATCAGGCGAGAAATCTTGTCTGTAAGTCCGCTTTTTTCTGCAAGCTTCATCACACCTCCCCAGGTTGCCATCGCACCCAGGATGCTGAGCGTCAGCGTTACCGCAGTTTGTCCGCTTGTTAAAACTGCGTTTGAGGCTGCGTCAGCACCACCGTTAATGAAGCCATAGATACAGGAGACAGCGATAACTCCCGCCAATATATAATCTATCATTTCCTCGCTCCACTTCTTTTTTGCGGATTTTTTCTTATTCAGGTGTAAAACTGCTTTTTCACACCAATTTCTAAAATTTTACCTCAATTAGTACTTGCATTATGTCGAAATATGCTGTATAATAAATACATAAACGTCAAGGAGGTACGACATTATGAAATCAACTGGTATTGTAAGAAGAATCGACGAACTCGGAAGAATAGTTATCCCGATGGAGCTCAGAAAATCTATGGATCTTAACATCAAGGATCCTATCGAGATTCTTACCGACGGTGACAACATCATCCTGAGAAAGTATTCCAACTCCTGCGCTCTCTGCGGCGAGGGTGAGGACATCATTCCCTTCGGCAACAAGCACATTTGCCCTGCTTGCCTCAAGAAGATCAAGGAAATGGACGTCTGATTCGTTTCAGATTGACCTTAACCAGGTCAGGCTTACTTATGTCGTAAATTGTTCAAGCGCGTATTTCGGTGCGCGCTTGACTTTTTGTACACTTAAAGCTATGCAAGTCAACCCTGTTTTATGAGCTCATCCGCTCCGAAAGATGAAATTAGTGTGTAACTCTTGCAATAAAACTTGTATTGTGATACAATATCGAAAGTGGTACAACTTTCAGCACCAAATTTAAACGAAAGGTATCTTTATATGACCTTAGCAATGACTTCTGACTTTGTCCGTGAGCTTCTTGACAGCGACGGCAATGTTATCTATTTTCCTAACAGCACGCTGTTCACAAAGCTCTTCCCGAACGGGCTTTCTATTGACAACGTTATGTTCACTATTCCGGGTATCAATCTTGACATCTACTGGTATGGATTCCTTATTGCCCTTGGAATGGTCTTGGCAATGATTTATGCGTTTTCGAGATGTAAAAAGTTTGGTCTCGATATTGACAGAGTAACCGACACTGTTTTAGCCGGTCTTATCGGCGGAATAATCGGCGCAAGGCTCTACTATGTTGTATTCAGCATTGAAAACTACATGACAGAAGAAGGCACTCTCGACTTTGCAGAGATATTCAACATCCGTGATGGCGGACTTGCTATTTATGGCGGAATTATCGGAGGACTTCTGATTGGCGGCATCATGGCGAAGATACGCAAGGTCAAGCTTATGCCGATGCTCGACCTTGCCGGAATGGGCTTTCTCATCGGTCAGTGTTTAGGACGCTGGGGCAACTTCTTCAACCAGGAGGCATATGGCTATTCCGAAAACGCCGGTTCGCTTCCCTGGGGAATGGTCTCAAAGAGCATCCTTAACGGAATCTACTACTTTGTCTATCCCGACAACACATCAGTAGTAACCAACCGTGCACTCAACATGCTTGCGCATCCTTGCTTCCTCTATGAGTCGCTTTGGTGTCTCTTGGGCTTCATACTCCTCCACATCTACTCGAAGCACCGCAAGTACGATGGTCAGCTCTTTCTGATGTATATCGGATGGTACGGCTTCGGCAGATTCTGGATTGAAGGACTCCGAACCGATAGCTTGTATCTCATCAATAACGACACTATTTCACTCAAGGTTTCACAGCTTCTTGCCGGCGCATGTTTCATGTTTGCATTGATTATGCTTATCTACATGTATGTCAGGGGGAAGAAGCTCGGCGGCTATGTCCTATATTGCAATACAGATGAATCAAAGGCTCTTCTCAAGGAAGCCTATAAGAAGTCGAAGAAGGGTCAGGACGAAACTCTCGAAGAGGATGAGCATATTGTCGACGAGAATCAGCATATCCTTGCAGATGAGTTCCTGAACGAAGAGGGCGAAGCTTCAACCGAAGAAGAATCTGAATCAGAGGAAGAGTCAGAACACGAGGAAGAACCCGAATCTGATGAGACAGAGGAATTTCAGCCGGAGGAAGCACCCGAAGAGACTTCCAATTCAGTAGTTGTCGCTGAAGAGGTTACCGAAACAGAAAACAAAGAATAATATCTAAGATTACAAAGGGGAATTATATGGCAGAAATTATAGACGGAAAAGCCGTTGCGGCGGCTGTCAAGGAAAGAATCCGCAAGGATGCTATTCGCTTTGAAAAGACCTCGAAGATAACACCAGGTCTTGCGGTAGTACTTGTAGGAAACGATCCTGCATCAAAAATCTATGTAAGAAACAAGAAGAAAGCATGCGAAGAGGTCGGATTCAAGTCGTTTGAGTATGTTCTTCCGGCGGAAACGCCCGAGATTGTGCTCTTAGAACTCATTGACACCTTGAACCGAGACCTTAATATCCACGGAATCCTGGTTCAGCTTCCTCTTCCGAAGCATATCGACGAGGACGAAATCATAGCGGCAATCACCCCTAAAAAGGACGTCGACTGCTTCCACCCGATAAATGTTGGAAAGCTTGTTACCGGAAGTGCTGACTTTGCTCCTTGTACTCCATCAGGAGTAATGGAACTGATAAAGTCCACCGGCACGGAAGTTGCCGGCAAGAGATGCATTGTTGTGGGAAGAAGCAATATTGTCGGCAAACCAATGGCGATGCTTCTTCTGCAGGCTAACGGAACTGTTACTATCTGTCACTCAAAGACTGAAAATCTTGGCGACATCTGCCGCGAGGCGGATATTCTCGTAGCCGCAGTCGGTAAGTCAAAGCTCATCACCGGCGACATGATCAAGCCCGGTGCAGTCGTAATCGATGTCGGAATGAACAGAGATGCCAATGGAAAACTCTGCGGAGATGTAGACTTCAAGGCGGCTTCAAAGGTTGCGGGTTATATCACCCCCGTTCCCGGCGGAGTCGGACCGATGACAATAGCCATGCTTATGGAGAACACTTACAGTGCGGCGAAGCTCTCGGTGGTCAAGTAATAATCAGATAGCCCTGTCTCGTATAATAATGAGACAGGGTTTTGTCTTCACAAAAATCATTGTTTGTCCTAAAATCCACGATTTTGAGCCTGATGTATGAAAATTCATAGCAAAAAACGCTTGACAGCCTAAATCTCAAGTGATATAATTTCCACAGTGAATATCCCGTGAGGGAGTAGCAAGCGCGGACTACCGCGTAGCAAGTCAACATCCTGATTGTAGCGTCAGTGTCTATTGATTAGATAGCCTGAGCGGCTACATCTGGCTTGTTTTAAATTGCGAGACTCATGTATAACTGTAAAGCTGTACAAGTGTCGTATACATGATTTATACACCCAAGTTCGGCTCTGCAGTCGTGCTTGGGTTTTTGCTACAACATTAACGGAGGTAGATATTAGTTATGGAGTGGAGCTTTCTGTTCTTCTTCAACAGCGCGCTTTTGGGCGTGGGGCTTGCTATGGACGCTTTTTCAGTATCGATGGCGAATGGTCTGAATGACCCCAAGATGCGCAGAGGCAAAATGTGCGGAATCGCAGGCGTCTTTTCCGGGTTTCAGGCTCTGATGCCGATGATAGGTTGGATATGTGTACATACAATAGTCCAGTACTTCACCGCATTTGAAAAGCTGATCCCGTGGATTGCACTCATTCTTCTTGGCTTCATCGGCGGAAGAATGATAGCCGAGGGTACGAAAAAAGGCGAGTCGGAAGAAGAAAGCATGGGCTTGGGAATCGGCGTACTTCTGATTCAGGGAATCGCAACCTCGATTGACGCGCTCTCAGTCGGCTTTACAATTGCAGATTACAACTGGCTGATGGCACTTGTAGCGTCGCTCATAATTGCTGCTGTTACATTTGTGATTTGTATGGTCGGTCTTGTCATCGGAAAGAAGTTCGGAACCAAGCTTTCAAACAAAGCGCAGATTTTGGGTGGAGTAATTCTGATAGCTATCGGTCTTGAGATATTCATCACCGGTCTTGTCGGATAAAAATTAAAGGAGAATTGTTGTGAGATATTATTGTGAAGAAAAGGAAACCGTTCTCAAGGAACTTGAATCCTCAGAAAACGGCTTAAGTTCGGAAGAGGCAGGGAAACGTCTTGAACGAGACGGAAAAAATGTCCTCGCTGCTAAAAAGGGCAAGAGCTTTATAAGAAGATTCTTAGAAGAACTTGCCGACCCGATGATTATAATCCTTTTGGTCGCGGCACTCGTAAGTGGAATTTTGGCTGTAGTCGAAAACGACAGCTTCGCCGACGTAATTATCATCCTGTTTGTCGTTATAGTAAACGCGGTACTGGGCGTTTATCAGGAAAGCAAGGCTGAAAAGGCAATAGAAGCACTTCAGGAAATGTCAGCGGCTACTTCAAAAGTCTTGCGTGACGGCAAGATTACAACTGTCAGGAGCGAAAATTTGGTCGTAGGTGACATTGTAATCTTGGAAGCGGGAGATGCAGTTCCAGCCGACCTGAGAATCCTTTCGAGTGCGAGCCTTAAAGCTGAGGAAGCCGCACTGACCGGCGAATCTGTCCCTGTCAACAAATTCATAGACATCATAAATCTCAAGGACGACGAAAAGGATGTCCTGTTAGGCGACAGAAAGAATATGCTCTATATGGGTTCTACCGTCGTCTATGGCAGAGGAACCGCAGTTGTAACCGCTACTGGCATGGACACCGAAATGGGCAAGATTGCAGACGCTTTGCAGAATGCGGAAGAGGGCGAAACTCCTCTTCAGATAAAGCTCAATCAGCTTTCAAAGGTACTTACATGGCTTGTTCTTGGAATCTGCGTTATAGTATTTGCAGTACAGCTCTTGAGAGCCGGAAGCCTCAATTTCGAGCTTATTCTTGATTCGTTCATGATAGCCGTTTCGCTTGCTGTTGCCGCTATTCCTGAGGGACTTGCGGCGGTTGTGACCGTAGTACTTTCGATTGGCGTCACCAACATGTCAAAGCGCAACGCCATCATCCGCAAGCTCACCGCTGTTGAAACTCTTGGCTGTGCTCAGATAATCTGCTCCGACAAGACCGGCACACTCACCCAGAACAAGATGACTGTTGTCGATTACTATGGCGATGAAGACAAGAAAATCGCAACCGCAATGGCTCTCTGCAGTGATGCCGAGCTCATGGAGGATGGTACAGTAACCGGTGAACCCACCGAGGCGGCACTTGTCGCCTGGGCAAACACTCTTGGTCTGGACAAGCCTTCACTCAAGGGAAGACTTGCACGCAAGGGAGAAGCACCGTTCGACTCTCAGAGAAAGATGATGTCGACTGTTCACTCATCCGGAGACTCCTTCATACAATTTACAAAGGGTGCGCCTGATATAGTAGTAGACAAGTGCACGTTCTATCTCAAGGACGGGAATATCGTTCCTATGACCCAGGAGCACAAAGCAGAGATTTTAGCCGCCAACAAGGCTATGGCTGATAAGGCTCTGAGAGTCCTTGCCTGTGCAGAAAGGCACTGGGACACCATGCCCGCCGATTGCGACGGCTCGAATCTTGAGCAAGACCTCTGCTTCATCGGTCTTTGCGGAATGATTGACCCCGTTCGTCCGGAGGTCAAGGATGCAATTGAAGAGTGCCGCGAAGCCGGAATCAGACCGATAATGATAACCGGTGACCACATCGACACCGCTGTTGCCATTGCAAACGAGCTCGGCATTATGAACGGAAACTACAAGGCAGTAACCGGCGCACAGCTCAACGAGATGGACGACGAGACATTTGCCAAGGAATTCATGAACATCAGCGTCTATGCAAGAGTCCAGCCTGAACATAAGACGAGAATAGTCAATGCATGGAGAAATGCAGGCTATGTCACAGCTATGACCGGAGACGGCGTAAACGACGCGCCATCAATCAAGGCGGCAGACATCGGCGTTGGAATGGGAATAACAGGTACAGACGTCACAAAGAATGTAGCCGACATGGTTCTGGCAGACGATAACTTCGCTACAATAGTCAACGCAGTTGAAGAGGGAAGACGAATCTACGACAACATAAGAAAGGCTATCCAGTTCCTTTTGGGCTCAAATATGAGCGAGGTACTGAGTATCTTCTTTGCCACCCTCATGGGCTTTACAATCTTAAAGCCTGTACATCTATTGTGGATTAACCTTGTTACCGACTGCTTCCCGGCACTTGCCTTGGGAACGGAAAAGGCTGAACCCGACATTATGAAGCGTAAGCCCAGAAACGCAAAAGCCGGCATCTTTGCAGATGGAATGGGCTTCGATATAGGCTACCAGGGACTTTTAGTAACACTCTTGGTTTTGGCATCTTACTTTATCGGAGACTTCATGGAAACCGGCACGTTCACAATTGCAAACAGCGCAGATGGCACAACAATGGCGTTCTTAACAATGTCTATGGCTGAGATTTTCCACAGCCTGAATATGCGCTCACAGCGCGGCAGTATCTTTAAGCTTGGCTCTCAGAATAAGCTTCTTCTCTTAGCGGCTGTAGCATCTCTCGTTGCAACTACTTTGGTATGCGAGATTCCAGTAATTGCCGCCGCATTTGAGTTCGAGAGCGTTGAGTGGAACGAGTATCTGATTGCAATTGCTCTTGGTGCACTCATCATCCCGTTGGTCGAGATAGTGAAGTTCTTCCAGCGCAAATTCGCAAAAGAAAAATAAGTCTTGCAATTTTACCTGCGGTATCTTATAATAAGACTAAGTCGGGGGCTTGCCTGTCTTTTGACGGGTGAGCCTCTTAATAAATTAATCTTGGAGGATATATTATGAAAGCTTACTTAAAGGGGGCAAACCCCTATATGCCGCTTTGGGAGCATGTTCCCGACGGCGAACCGAGAGTTTTTGAGTATAACGGTGAAAAGAGAGTCTATGTCTATGGCTCTCACGACACTATGAGAACAGAGTACTGCGGAAAAGACCAGGTAGTATGGAGTGCACCGGTCGATGACCTGACAAACTGGACCTGTCACGGCGTTTGCTATGAGTCGTCAGATGGAAGTGTACTTTACGCCCCGGATGTCGTTCAGAAGGGCGACACCTTCTATCTCTACGCCGCAGAAGCCAAGGGCTCAAAAATCATGGTCGCAAGCTCTAAAAACCCTGCAGGACCGTTCACGAATCCAGTTAAGACTGATTTGGGATTCGACCCCGGAATCCTCGTTGATGATGACGGCAGAGTTTATGCCTACTGGGGCTTCTGCGCCTGCTACTGCTGTGAGCTGAACGACGACATGGCTACAATCAAGGAGGGCACATTCCACGCTCACCCCATGGGTCACGCGATGGCTTCCTGGATAAAGGTTGACGACGGTCACAGTGACCCTGTCGACGCCTTCTTTGAGGCTTCATCCCCAAGAAAGGTAATGGGCAAGTACGTTTATATCTACTCAAAGAGATATTCTACTCCCGTTCCTGAGCTCGGCGTCTACGGCGAGAATAACGGCTTCCTTTCTTACAAATACAGCGACAGTCCGCTTGAAGGCTATGAAATGGGCGGCGACATCAGCTTCAACGGTGGTGAGATTCTCAAGAATCCCGATGGAACTGGCGAGATGACCTATCGCTGGGGCAACAACCACGGCAGTATCGCCGAGATAAACGGCAAGTGGTATATCTTCTATCACCGCCATACAGGCACAGATGAATTTGCCCGTCAGGCAATGATTGAGCCTGTCGATGTCGCTATGGACAGTAACGGCAAGATTTACATAGGCGACATCACATATGTTGATGGTGAACCTGTTTCTTCAAAGCCTGTAGAGATGACTTCTCAGGGCGCCCACATCAACGGTCTTGATGCCTATAAGCTTATTTCAGCCGGATATGCCTGCCACCTCCGTGGCGGAAGCACCCAGGCATATATAAAGCCGGTTTATGAGCATGACGACAACATCTCTGCTCCGATTGTGAATATCACAAACGGCACCGTTGCAGGGTACAGATATTTGCAGTTTGGCAGTAATGCTCCGAAGACCGTAACTGTAGAGCTTACTGCTCTTACTGACCTCACAGTAAACGTTCGCCTCGACACTCACGATGGCAGAATTGTTGCCACCATGAATCTCAAAGCAGGGGATACCTCAGCAACTGCTGATTTGACTACAGGAATAATCGGCAAGCACGCTGTGTATTTCGAGTTTCACTCTGACAGCACAGAACCTATTGCAGAGTTTTCAAGATTTACATTTGACAGATAATAGTTACTGATTGCTGTACGCGAGTACAAATCGGAATTTGCATGATGAATTTTGACATTTCATTTAGAAGGTGATTGAAAATGAATATAAAACG
The DNA here is from genome assembly GCA_021202155.1 of Oscillospiraceae bacterium. GTDB lineage: Bacteria > Bacillota > Clostridia > Oscillospirales > Ruminococcaceae > Faeciplasma. The sequence continues at coordinate 145,194 of JAJQDP010000019.1, forward strand.
TGTAAATGAAGAAGATAGCAGAATAGACAACTTTATCAACGAAGAATTCTCAGCTTATGGCGAACAAAACAATGTTGATTTGAATTTTAATGAGTTCTGTTTTATCGCCGAAAGCGATGATGGCGAAATATTAGGCGCCATTACAGGTCGTGCATATTACAATGAGGTGCATATAGGTGATTTGATCATACATAAAGCTTATAGAAAATGCGGATTGGGAAGCAAGCTCGTTTCAGCAGTTGAGGAAGCTTTTCAAAATGCAGGATATGATAAGATTACACTCACGACTTTTGGATTTCAAGCACCTGAATTCTATAAGAAACTTGGGTATACTGTTGAATTCATTCGAGAGGATAAAAATCCAAAACTATGTAAGTATTTTTTATCAAAGCATATCATTTGATAACTTCCTGTTTATCGACCTGGACTTAACACATTTCTATATCCAAGAGCGACTTTTTCACAGCCGCTCTTTTTTCATGCCCATGCATTAATTCGTATAAAAAATGGCGTAGCCCCTTTGGTGGGACTACGCCATATTCTTTCACAAATTACTGCCCTATTAGCGCAAGGTAACCCTTTGAAGGATTCTTTTGATCTCCACCTCAGAAGTACACTTTATACCAGACCAAGAACGTATAGATAGTCCATATCTTTCTCGAATTGTCGTACTTACCGCTTCTGTGGTCGTCTAGGAGCTGAACAGCCTTCTCAGTATCGAAGAACTTTCTGCCGTTCTCGCTCTCAAATTCGCTTCTGACTATGTTATAGTATTTGTCTTCTTTCAGCCAGACACGAATCGGGACAGGGAAGCCGAGCTTTTTCTTGTCAGCGGTTCTCGGCGGGCAGGCACGGTGAGCCGCAAGCCTCATGGCATACTTGGTGTTCTCTTTCGTGACGCGATATTTGGTCGGAATCTTCTCGCCAAGAGCCATAACCTCTTTATCGAGGAACGGAACTCTTAGTTCAAGTGAATTTGCCATACTCATTCTGTCAGCCTTGAGGAGGATGTCACCGGCAAGCCACATATTGAGGTCAAGATACTGCATCTTGGTGACGTTGTCCTTATCGGATACTTTATCATAGAACGGCTTAGTAATCTCCATAGCGTCAGGGGCGTTAGTCTGAACTTTCAGAAGTGCCTTTCTTTCTTTTTCTGAGAAGATATAGGCGTTTCCGATAAATCTCTCTTCGAGATCCTTGCCGCGTCTTATAAGGAAATTCAGACCTCGGTGCGCAGGAAGGTGCTCGCAAATTTTTCCGATTCCTCGCCGAATAGGGCGGGGGATTTTGTTGTAGATGGCGACGTCGTCCGGCTCTTTATAGATATTGTATCCGCCGAAAATCTCGTCCGCGCCTTCACCACTGAGGACGACTTTTACGCTCTCGGAAGCAAGCTTGCAGACAAAGTACAGCGCGACAGCCGCAGGGTCCGCAAGCGGTTCATCCATGTGATATTGAATCTTCGGAAATTCTCCCCAGTACTCATCGGCGGTGATGACTTTTGAGATGTTCTCCCTGCCGATAAACTTTGAGAACTCTTTTGCGTAACCGATCTCGTTGTATCTCTCGTCCTCGCCGAATCCGACAGTGAAGGTCTTGTCGACATTAGCAACCGCCGCCACATAGCTCGAATCGACTCCGCTTGAAAGGAAGCTTCCGACTTCAACATCGGCTATCTTGTGAGCTTCAACCGAGTCCTTGAAGGTGTCGGAAATCTTATCAACCCACTCCTCAAGCGTCGGTTCTTCATCCGCTTCAAACTCGACGCTCCAATATCTTTCGACTGATAGCTTACCGTCCTTGTACAGGAACGAGTGCGCCGGTGGGAGTCTGTAGACTCCCTTGAAGAAAGTCTCAACGCAAGGTGAATACTGGAAAGTGAGATAATTCTCAAGTGCCGACTCATTCAGCTCCTTTTTGAACAGTGGGTGCAGAATAAGGCTCTTTATTTCCGAACCGAAGATAAAACTTCCGCCCATCTCGGTGTAGTAGAGCGGCTTGATTCCGAAATAGTCTCTTGCACCGAAAAGCTCTTTTTTGTTCTTATCCCAGATAACGAACGCAAACATGCCCCGAAGCTTATTAAGCATTTCCTTGCCCCACTGCTCGTAGCCGTGAACCAAAACCTCAGTGTCGGTGTTAGTTTTGAAGGTGTGACCTTTCATTATGAGTTCTTCTCTTAGCTTCTGGTAGTTATAAATCTCGCCGTTAAAGACGATGACCATCGACTCATCCTCGTTGTAGATGGGCTGGTCTCCGCCCGAAAGGTCGATAATCGAGAGCCGACGGAATCCCATCGCAATATTACTATCAATGTATTCACCATCAGAATCGGGACCGCGATGCCTGATTGAATCCATCTGACGTTCAAGGACAGTTTTTGCATCTCTTATTGTGTTTGTAAAGCCGACAAAGCCGCACATACTGTCATCCTCCTTTGTTGAAAAGCTGTATTCAGTTCATACAGCAAGCTATATTAAGTATTATAGACGATTCCCACGCAATTTTCAAGCCCATAACCCGAAATAAGGTTACAGGCGGGTTACAAATAATGAAAATTCGCAAAATTCCTTGAAAGTCTCGCTTTTTTGCTATATAATAATCGGTAGAAAGTCGCAAATGAGGCGACGACGTATAGAGGAGTATGCCCCATGGCAAATGTATCAAGAACCAAAAAGCCTATCAAGATAAGATATAATTTCGGAATCGTCCTTTTGGGAGTAATTCTTATTTTCGGTCTTATCTTTTACAGATATATGAAGAATACGACACTTGAAGAAGTGCTGTCAGAGGACAGAGAGATTTATGTGCCATCATTTGCGTCGCTTCTTGGCGGTGACGAGGATGAGGAAGACGACAACTCAGTAGCTTCTTCCGGAACAAATTCAGAGTCTGAATCTGAAGCTTCCGAGCCCTCAGAAATAATTAATCCTGTTCCCGAGAGTGATGCTGTGTCAAGCGATTACCTTGACAGTTGTGTTTTCGTCGGTGATTCTATCACTTATGGGCTCTCTTCTTATGGCTTGGTCTCGTCTTCAAATGTCTATGCAAGCGTTTCTATGAGTATCGCTAAAATTGAGACAGAGGAAATAGAGACCCAGTATGGAACAATGACTGTTTTGGATGCTCTCGAAGAAAGTCAGCCGGAAAATATCTATGTGATGCTCGGCTCAAGTGGGGCGGCGTGGCTATCGGTAGACGACATGTACGACTACTTCACCTCGTTCATGAAAAAGCTGATGAACAAGTGCCCGGACTCTGAAATCTATATAATCTCGGTGACTCCGGTGACCTCCGACAAGGAGACCTCCGTCGAAACTCCAATCCTGAATAGTGACCTTGACAGCTTCAATGAGCTTCTTTTGGAGTATGCCAACGATAAATCGCTCCACTACATCGATATGAATTCTTATCTGAAAAACGGTGGAAGCACTCTTCCGTCCTCTTATGCTGAAAACGACGGCGTTCACCTGAAATATTCCACCTATGAGCTCTTTATCGATTACATACTGACCCACGTAGCAGACTAAGGAGAAATAAAATGAGAAGAACAGGAATTATATGCATACTGACGGTTGTAGTGATGGCTTTCTCCGCCTGCGGAAGTGCACTTCCGTCGCCGGACGCCACTGAATTGGCTACAGAAATCCTTGAAACCCTCGGCGAAACAGAAAGCTTTGCCCTTGCAGACAGCGAAACGGTCGATATAGTCTTCGGTTGTGATAGCTCTGTTTATGAAGATTTCTGCGTGATGTACTCAACAGAAGATATTTCTGCCGATATAATTGCAATTTTCAAGTCGCCTGACGATGAAACTCAGGACGAAACGGAAGATATGCTTGAGGAATTCTTGGAGTCAAGGCTCAGTGATTTCAAAGGGTATGCTCCTCTTGAGGTTCAGAAAATCGAGAACACCAAGCTCATAACCTATGGAAGCTATGATATACTGATTATCATTTCAGATTTTGACAGTGCGAAAAGCGTCGTGGACAGCGCGTTTGCGACGGAATAAAGGAATAATACTTTACTGAGGATTTCACCGGATTTTTTGCAATAGCTTCTATACTTTACAGCCGTGCGTCGGAAATATCTCATCCGACGCATTTGTTAAGCTTGAGGCCTTGCTTGACATAATACACAAATCCGGACAAAAAAATTGCCGTAAATTTGGATTGACAATTCTTGCAAGATACCATATACTTGACTTACTGACACGTCAAGCCCAATATGTTGTGTCCCATAGCTTTCGTGACAACAACATCTACCGGTTTAGAATATATCCACATATATCCCATTAAACCCGATTTGAGATGACCAATGGCGCAGAATTACACTATAGCGGAGGAAGAAAAATGATTACCAAGATTCAAAAAAGAGACGGAAGAATAGTCACCTTCAATATCGAAAAGATTGCGAGTGCCATATACAAGGCAGCAGAGTCCGTTGGCGGCACCGATTATGACCAGGCTCTTGATATTGCCGGAAGAGTCTGCGACGCAGTAGAAGCAAGTGGAAAGAAGATTCCTACTGTTGAAGAGATTCAGGACGAAGTTGAAAGAACCCTTATCGAAGAGGGTCACGCTTCCACCGCGAAAGCATATATTCTCTACAGAGCGAACAGAACCAGAGTCCGCGAGATGAACTCCAAGATCATGAAGATTTATGAGGAGCTCACCTTCAGCTCTGCTAAGGACAGCGACACCAAGCGTGAGAACGCCAACATCGACGGTGATACCGCAATGGGTACGATGCTGAAGTACGGCTCCTGCGGCGCGAAGGAATTCTACGAGATGTATGTTTTGGACCCGAAGTTTGCGAAAGCTCACTCTGAAGGCGACATTCACATCCATGACCTCGACTTCTATACTCTGACTACAACCTGCACTCAGATTGACTTAACATCGCTCTTCAAGAACGGCTTCTCAACCGGTCACGGACACCTGAGAACTCCTAATGAAATTTCGAGCTATGCGGCACTCGCCTGCATCGCAATCCAGTCCAATCAGAACGACCAGCACGGCGGTCAGTCTATTCCTAAGTTTGACTACGACATGGCTGAGGGCGTCAAGAAGACCTTTATGCACCGCTACCGCGATAACATCATCCGTTCACTTGAGCTTTTGGACGATGTGGATTCAGTAGGAGCAGGGGATTACGTCAAGGAATATCTTCACGAGCTCTCCCACAAGGGCTTGGTTCCGACGCTCGACATGACCGATGAATACCGTGCGGCTGAAGCTGATTATCTTAAAAAATATTGCTCCGATGAGCAAATAGTCAAGATTCAGAAGTTCGCCTACGAGTCCTCCGTCAAGGAGACCGATAAGGCGACCTACCAGGCAATGGAAGCTCTTATCCACAACCTCAACACCATGAATTCCCGTGCCGGTGCGCAGACCCCGTTCAGCTCGATTAACTATGGAACCGACACCTCTACAGAAGGCAGAATGGTCATAAGAAACATCCTCCTTGCTGAGGATGCAGGTCTTGGCAACGGCGAAACTCCTATTTTCCCAATTCACATCTTCAAGGTCAAGGAAGGCATCAACTATAATCCCGGCGACCCGAACTACGATATGTTCAAGCTTGCATGCAGGGTTTCAGCTAAGCGTCTTTTCCCGAACTTCTCGTTCATCGATGCACCGTTCAACCTCCAGTACTACAAGGAGGGTAATCCCGACACCGAAATCGCCTATATGGGTTGCCGCACAAGAGTTATCGGAAATGCATATGATCCAACACGCGAGATAGTCACCGGCAGGGGAAATCTTTCCTTCACATCAATCAACCTGCCTCGTCTTGCCATAGAGTCCAAGGGCAACGTCGACCTCTTCTACAAGAAGCTTGACGACATGATGGATTTGGTCATCGAACAGCTCATGGCTCGTTTCAAGATTCAGTCTGAAAAGAAGGTCAAGAACTTCCCGTTCCTCATGGGTCAGGGCGTATGGCTCGACTCTGAGAAGCTTTCCGCTGACGATACAGTGGGTGAAGTCCTCAAGCATGGCACTCTTTCTGTAGGCTTCATCGGTCTTGCTGAGACCCTTAAAGCACTTATCGGCAAGCATCACGGCGAAAGCGAAGAGGCAAGAAAGCTTGGCTATGAGATTATTTCCAGAATGAGAGCAAGACTTGATGCTGAAATTGAGAAGACTCATCTCAACTGGTCGCTTCTTGCAACTCCTGCCGAGGGTCTTTCCGGCAGATTCGTAAGAATGGACCGCGAGAAGTACGGCTCAATCGAGGGCATAACCGACAGAGAGTACTACACCAACTCCTTCCACGTTCCTGTTTACTATCCAATCAGTGCGTTCGAGAAGATAAGAATTGAAGCACCTTACCACGCGCTCACCAACGCAGGACATATCAGCTATGTCGAGCTTGATGGCGATCCGCTTCAGAATCTTGACGCATTCGAGAAGATTATCCGCTTCATGAAGGAATCTGGCATCGGCTATGGCTCTATCAACCATCCAGTCGACAGAGACCCCTGCTGTGGCTTTACCGGAATCATCGGCGACACTTGCCCCAAGTGCGGAAGAAAAGAGAACGAGGGTAGCTACGGCTTTGAAAGAATCCGCAGAATCACAGGCTATCTCGTTGGTACTCTTGACCGCTTCAATGACGCAAAGCGTGCTGAGGAGAGAGACAGGGTAAAGCATTCTGTAACCGAGTAAGCTATCGGAGGCTAATATGAAACTCAGAATGTCCGGAGTCGTCGGCGAATCTATCGTCGACGGTCCCGGAATAAGATATACTGTTTTTGTTCAGGGCTGTCCCCACCATTGCGAGGGTTGTCATAATCCCGGGACTCACGATTTTTCGGGAGGCTATGATGACGATACAGATTCTCTCTACGAGAAAATAATAGTAAATCCGCTGTTGGATGGTGTTACGTTCAGCGGCGGTGAGCCGTTTTGTCAGGCAAAGCCCTTGGCGGAGCTTGGACGCAAGCTGAAAGCGAAGGGCTTGGGAGTTATCTCTTACACCGGCTATACCGTCGAGTACCTCTTAGAGAATGCCAACGAAGAAAACGGCTATATGGAGCTTCTTGAAACCATCGATTGGCTTGTGGACGGAAGATTTGTACTTTCGCTCAAGAGCTATGAATGCCTTTTCCGGGGAAGCACCAATCAGCGGATAATAGATGTCCCGAAAACGCTTCAAAAATTTAAGGAAGGATTGCCCGAGAAAGAGTGGGCTGTTATCGTTGACCTGTAATACCCATAGGACTCTGTGTCCCTGCAAGAAAATATTGCTATTTTTACTTATAAGCTGTCTTGTTTTCATGACGGCTTGTTCCCCTTTAGAGAGGGTTATTGAATTTTTCAGCGATGATGGCACCGGCTATATCTTCAAAATCAGTTTACCAGATGACCCTGAAATCCTTGACCCCCAGATTGCTTCCGATGAAAACTCAATCGCGATTCTTGAGAACATGTTTGTGGGGCTCTTAAGACAGGGCTCTGACGGCACAATCACGACTGCGGGAGCCGAGGACTATACCATCTCGGCTGACGGGTTGACCTACACCTTTTATCTCGACGAAAGATACGCCTGGAAGACTGCAGGCGACTGGGAAGGCTCAGTCACCGCCTATGATTACGAATTCGCATTCAGACGCCTTTTCGATAAGGAAACCGGTTCGCCGTATGCCTCTGATTACTTCTCAATTCTGAACTCTGAGGCGGCATATAACGGCGAGATTGAGCTCACAGAGATAGGCGTACATGCCATTGACGATTACACACTCGTGATAACTCTCGAATATCCGAACGCTGAGTTTCTGAGCCTTCTGACGCGACTTCCGGCATCGCCCTGCAATGAGGAATTCTTTGAGTCCTGCAAAGGCAAATATGGTCTCGAATCAGAATGCATAGCCTCAAATGGCGCGTTCTACGTAAGATACTGGCTTCACGAGGAGTACGGTTCTGATAACTACGTCAGACTAAGAAGAAACGACTATTACTGCGAATTCAATGATGTCTATCCCTATGGCGTAAACTATCTGATTGAGAGTTATGACGCTGTAAGGCTGTCTGACTTTACAGATGGTACGACCGATGTTTATATCTCATCTACATTTGACAGTGCTCTCGAAGAATCGGAATACCAGAGCTACTCGGTCTACTTTTGCGGGCTGGTCATAAATCCTGATAATGAAATCTTGTCAAGAACAGAGGTCGGCGAGATTATTTCCCTTGCAATTAACAGGGAAGTGCTTGATTCGGAAACTCCCGATATTCTTGACTCCGCATATGGTATAATTCCTACGGATGCCTACGTCGGGAGTTCTAATTACCGAAAGAATGCCAACAGCTCGCTTGACGAATTCCTGACTTATAACGAGCAATTAGCCAAGTACAAGTGGAGCTTCACCCTTACCGACAGCGAAAAGAGAAACATCACGGGCATGAAGATAATGGTTCCTGATACCTTTGAGTATACCGACTATCTTTCACTGGTGACTGATATGCTTAACGACACCCTTGGAATCAGCATAGGAATCGACATAGTGAACGAATCGGACTATGAAACTCGCCTTGCAAGCGGCGACTATGATATATGCCTCGTTGAGATTGAATCAACCTCTGGTTCAGCATTCGACTATATCGAAGCTTTTTCGGACGGAAGCTACGGAATTACTAACGAAATTTGCGCTGAGGCAGTTGAAAACTCCGGCAAGTATTCCACCTTGTCAGCCGCAATTTATGCTATTTCAGAGGCTGAGAAGGACGTCATCAGCTCGTATCAGTGTATTCCTCTCTGGTATGCGCAGAAATTTGTATTCACCGCTGATGATGTATCAGGACTAGCATATGATGTATTTTCCGGCGCGGCGATTTTTGAACTGGTAAAAAAGCTATAGCTTGTAAGCTGTGAGCTTATTTATAGAAATCCAAGATAGGAGAAAACTTATGGACACTGAAACTAAAATTGATATTAAGACGATTCTCTCGATGTGTGACCACACACTTTTGTCGCAGTCTGCGACCTGGGAGGAAATCAAGGCTATCTGTGACGACGGAATGAAATACCACACAGCTTCCGTCTGCATCCCTTGCTCATATGTCAGGCAAGCCAGAGAGTATGTCGGCGACAAGCTACCAATCTGCACAGTAATCGGCTTCCCGAACGGTTATTCAACCACTGCCACAAAGGTATTTGAGACCGAAGATGCGCTTAAGAATGGCGCAGATGAAATCGACATGGTAATAAATATCGGCTGGCTCAAGGACAAGAAGTACGCTGAGATTCAGTCGGAAATCTCCGAGCTCAAGAAGGCCTGCGGCGACAAGGTTCTCAAAGTCATAATCGAAACCTGCCTTCTCACCGATGAGGAAAAGATCAAGATGTGCGAGATTGTCTCTGACTCCGGCGCGGACTTCATCAAAACCTCAACCGGCTTCTCTACAGCAGGTGCTACAAAGGAGGATGTCGCGCTCTTCAAGGCTCATGTCACTAATGGTCTCAAGATAAAAGCGGCAGGCGGAATCAAATCGATAGAGGATGCCGAGGACTTCATCAGATTGGGCGCAAATCGCCTCGGAACATCAAGAATAGTAAAAATAGTCAAAGAAAAGGAGCTACTGTAATGACTGAAATGAAATCTACACCGCACATCAAGCTTGAGGAAGGCGGATATTTTGCAAAAACCGTACTTATGCCGGGCGACCCTCTTCGCTCGTCTAAGATAGCGCATGACTACCTGAGCGACCTTAAGCTCGTCAACAACGTCAGAGGCGTTCAGGGCTACACCGGTCTCTACAAGGGCGAACCGGTCACAGTTATGGCGAGCGGCATGGGTATGCCTTCAATCGGCATCTACTCCTATGAGCTTTTCAACTTCTTTGACGTTGATACCATCATACGCATCGGTTCAGCCGGCACAATTCAGGAGAATATTCACGTCCGCGACATCGTTTTCGGACAGGGTGCATGCACCGATTCAAGATACGCCGAGACCTTCAAGCTCCAGGGTACATTCGCTCCTATCTGCGATTTCGGAGTACTGAGCGTCGCTGTTGAAGAGGCTCAGAAACTCGGAGCTACCTATCATGTAGGAAACCTTCTATCGTCTGATGTCTTCTATGGGGACAATGATACTGCAAATCCTGCTTGGCAAAAGATGGGCGTTATGGCTATCGAGATGGAAGCGGCGGCTCTCTACATGAATGCGGCGCGCGCAAAGAAGAAGGCTCTTGCCATGTGCACAATCTCCGACAGTTTAGTTACCGGAGAGGTGACAACTGCGGAGGAGAGACAGAACTCCTTTACCCAGATGATGGAGATAGCCCTCAACACGGCAATCCGTCTGTAATGGTGATTTGCTTTACAGCATGTGTACGGAGGTATAAATAACATGAAAAGAGTATTTTTGATAGTTTTGGACAGTGTCGGCTGTGGTGCACTTCCTGATGCCAATCTTTTTGGTGACGAGGGAACCAACACTCTGAGAAGCTGTTATAATACAGGAATCCTGAACATCCCGAACCTTCAGAAAATGGGAATCGGAAATATCGAAGGTCTTTCTTTCTTGGGTGAGACCGGTAAACCCACCGCCGCAGTTGCAAGACTTCGCGAGATGTCCATGGGCAAGGACACCACCACCGGTCACTGGGAGATGGCGGGAATAATCTCAAAGAAGCCTATGCCGACTTTCCCGAACGGCTTTTCCGAGGAAATACTGAATGAGTTTTCTGAGAAAACCGGCAGGGGAGTCCTCTGCAATCTCCCATATTCGGGAACTGACGTAATCAGAGACTATGGCGAGGAGCATATGAAAACCGGAAAGCTCATTGTCTACACATCTGCCGACAGCGTCTTCCAGATTGCGGCTCATACTGACATAGTTCCGCTTGAGGAGCTTTATGAGGATTGCAGAATTGCACGCGAGATTCTTACAGGTGACAATGCCGTCGGACGTGTAATAGCAAGACCCTTTACAGGTGAGCCTGGCAATTTCACCCGAACTGCTGACAGAAAAGACTTCTCCTTGGAGCCGACATCAGTAACCATGCTCGATGCTCTCAAGTCAGCCGGCAAGGACGTCATAGCAATCGGCAAGATTACCGACATTTTCGCCGCAAAGGGCATAACAAAGTCGCTTTTATCCCACGGAAATCCCGATTGTATGAGAGATACGATTGTAGCTCAGAATATGGATTACGAGGGTCTTGCATTTACAAACTTAGTCGATTTCGACATGGTCTATGGTCACAGAAATAATGCTATCGGCTATGCAACTGCACTCAACGAATTCGACTCATGGCTCGGCGGATTTATCAAAGATATGAAGCCGGACGACATTCTCATGATAACCGCAGACCACGGCTGTGATCCCGGGGATGTAAGCACCGACCATTCGAGAGAGTATGTCCCGCTGATTGTCTACGGTGAAAAAGTAGAACCGGTCAATATGGGAACGCTTCAATCGTTCACTGGCATTGCCTCAACAGTCTGTGACTACTTCGATGTAAAGTCTGATTTCTACGCTGAGAGCTTCCTTGGCGACATCCTGAAAGAAGGCTGAGTATGATCACAAGAGAAGAGCTTTCTAAGTTAGCTGTGGAGGCTATGGCAAATGCCTATGCGCCGTATTCAGGATATAAAGTCGGTGCCGCACTTCTCTGTGCCGACGGAACAGTCTACACTGGAGCCAATATCGAGAACGCAAGCTATGGTGTTTCCAACTGCGCAGAAAGAACAGCGTTCTTCAAGGCTGTATTCGACGGCAAGCGTGAATTCACCGACATAGCTGTTTGCGGCGGTAAAGGCGGAGTGCTTGACGATGAGATATTCTCACCCTGCGGCGTCTGCAGGCAGGTCATGAGAGAGTTCTGTGAGGATGATTTCAGAATCCACATGGTCACCCGCAGTGATATTACCACAGTGACACTTGCTGAGCTCCTCCCGTATGGTTTCAAGCTGGACAGACTTGAAAGATAGGAGTATGCACTATGACTATGTATGATATAATCCTCAAAAAGCGAAGAGGAAATGAGCTGACTGACGAGGAAATCAAGTACGTCGTTAAGGGCTTCACCGACGGAAGTATCCCGGATTACCAGATGTCAGCACTCGCGATGGCTGTCTGCTTCAACTCGATGTCTGACCGTGAGACTGCAACCCTGACATTCGCAATGGCGGATTCCGGCGACCAGCTTGACCTTTCCGAATTTGGTACCATGACCTGTGATAAGCACTCAACCGGCGGAGTCGGAGACAAGACCTCACTTATCGTTGCACCCTTGGTAGCATCCTGCGGCGGAGTTTTCGCCAAGATGAGTGGTAGGGGACTTGGTCACACCGGCGGAACTATCGATAAATTAGAGTCAATCCGCGGCTACAGAACCGAACTCACTGAGGAAGAATTCCTGGAGCAGACAAGAAAAATTGGCATCTGCGTCATCGGTCAGACCGGCAACATGACTCCTGCCGACAAGAAGCTCTACGCTCTAAGAGATGTAACCGCAACTGTCGACAGCATTCCTCTCATCGCTTCAAGCGTCATGTCAAAAAAGCTTGCCGCCGGTGCCAAGTCGATTGTCCTTGATGTCAAAGCCGGAAGCGGAGCGTTCATGTCTGACGCGGAATCAGCGAGTGTTTTGGCTGAGAAGATGGTTGAAATCGGCAGAAGATGTGGAAGAAACGTCTCTGCACTCATTACGAATATGGACGTTCCCCTTGGAAAGAACGTCGGAAACTCTCTCGAAGTCTTAGAGGCTATTTCAGTACTCAAGTGTGAAACCAAGGGCGAACTGAGAGAGCTCTGCTTAGAGCTTGCTTCAACTCTTCTTTCTATGTGTCATGAAATTTCTCATGATGCCGCACGAAAGATGGCAGAGAACGCACTTGACAGTGGTGCCGCACTTGATAAGTTCAAGCAGTGGATTTCTGCTCAGGGCGGAAATGCCGAATGGGCAGACAATACCGAGCTTTTCCCGAAGGCAGAGTATAGTCTTGAAGTTTTGTCACCTACAGACGGAGTAATCCAGCACATGGATACAGCCCAGATTGGCAGAGCTTCATCGGCTCTCGGTGCCGGCAGAATGAAGAAGGGCGACCCGATTGACCTTGAAGCCGGAATCATAATCGAAAGGAAGACAGGCGATGAAGTCAAGAAGGGCGAACTTCTTGCGACACTCTATTCAAACAAGCAGGAAACTCTTGCTAACGCCTCAGCCATTTATATCGACTCACTGAGTATTTCGGGCGAACCAGTAGAGAAGCCGAAGCTCATTTTCGATAAAGTCTGAGCAATGTAAAACTTTTTTCCTTTACACCGACAAAATTCGCCTTGAAATAAAGCCGTAATGTGATATTATATTCCCGGAAAAAGCTTTCGGGAGGTGAAATTATGGTTACATACAGGGTTATAGGAAAGTTGGTCAATGATGATAGCTGTAAAGGCGTTTGTTCTTACAGCATTATTGCCTTAGATTCTGATGGTCGTAATGTTGCAGAGGTCGACGATATTTCCGTCAACCGGGAAGAAGTTACCGGACTCGCAGAGACCATGAATCGAAACTCATTGTCTTTGGTGCATTTTAAAGATGTGATTGAAGATTTTCTTTGTTTGAAGTACTAAGAAAAATCAGGAGGAATCAATATGGAAACAGTTTCTGTAACGCTCAATGAGGAGCGAAAAGTCAGCCTTACAGCATATCTGCAACCGGTAGGAGGGGAATTCTGGGGGATTGAAAAGCGTCCTGCTATGATAGTCCTCCCCGGAGGAGGCTATATGTACTGCTCCGACCGGGAGGCAGACCCGATAGCTTTCGTCTACTTGCAGGCGGGCTACCAGGTCTTCATTCTGAGGTATTCCCTTAACGAGGATTGTAAATGGAGCAACCCTCTTGACGATTATGAGCAAGCTTATGAGCTCATCCGGGACAATAGCGAAGAGTGGCATGTCGACATGGACAAAATCGCTGTCATAGGCTTTTCTGCCGGTGGACATCTTGCCGCGGCAACAGCCTCTATGTCGAAATATCGTCCTCAAGCGTGCATCTTGGGCTATCCTGTTATCGTCAAGGAAACTGCCGACGTATACTGTCCGACAGCACCCGACATCATAGCCGCAGTCGATGAGAAGACGAGCCCCTGCTTTATCTTCTCCTCAAGAACCGATGGAACTGTTCCTCCTGAGAATACTATTCAGCTTTTGGATGCACTTTACCGAAACAATGTGCCCTTTGAAGCACACATCTACGGATTTGCGAATCATGGCTTCTCCACCTGTGAGCCTTGCCTTCAGAATACCGACTGGATTTGCAGTCGTACTAAAAACTGGGGCAAGGATAGCCTTGAGTGGCTCGGAGATACCATTGGGGTTCTGAGAGTCGGCGACCCTGACTGGATGAAGAACTGATTTTTGTTGAAAACTCGCCGGTGCTTTTGCGGCATCGGCGGATTCTTCTTCTTTATCTCAGCAAATTTTTTTGAGAAAACCCTTGACAAACGCCTTGGGATTTAGTATAATCTATTCTGTTCTCAGACGAAGGTATAGCTCAGCTGGTAGAGCACCTGCTTGACGTGCAGGGGGTCATAGGTTCGAGTCCTATTATCTTCACCATTACCGCTTCAATCCGAGGCGGTATTTTTTTGCCTGAACCCCTTGACATTTGAAAATATGATGCTATAACTAGTTGCGAGCGCAATGGTTGCGAATGCAACTTTTTATTACACACACAGAAAGGGAGAATCGTTTTGCCTAAAATACTAAGACAAACAGACGTAATAAGCCGATGCGGAAACCTTTTCAGGGCGGACAGGCTCAAGGAAAACGAGCTTTGCGAAGGTCTGTGCTCGTGGCACCTGTCCTATATCATTCCAATCGCTCACCATCCGGGGATTTCTGCCGAAGAGCTTGGAAGACACGTTTTCGTCAATAAGAGCAACATTGCAAGAAATCTTTCGCATCTTGAGGAGGATGGTTTCATCACTCGTGAGCAGTCAAGGAAGGATAAGAGAATTCTCTGCTGTTATCCCACAGAAAAGCTGAATGCCGTTCTTCCTGCTGTCATGCAAGCCACCAACGAGTGGAACGACTATATTACCGAGGACTTGACGCCTGAGGAAAGGGAAACCTTCGAGTCACTTTTAGCCAAAGTCGCCGACAGAGCAAGAGAATACTATGAGGGGAGAGATAAGCAGTGAAGCTGATTTTGCGTTATCTTAAACCCATCATGGGTTCTGTGGTAATCGCTATGACAATCAAGTCCATCGGAACAATTGCCGAACTTGCCTTGCCATATATATTGAGCTATATTTTAGGAAGCATTGTTGTTCACGAGAATGTTTCTGAGATTTTATTATGGGGCGGACTGATGGTTGCTTGCTCTGCCTTTGCTTGTATTTTAAACGTAATCGCAAATCGCCGTTCAGAAATGATCACAAGAACAGCAGTTGAGAAGCTACGCCAGGATCTGTTCGAGAAAACTATTCGCTTATCTGCCGCACAGACGGATAAGTTTACGATAGCATCGTTGGAATCAAGAATCACAACCGACACCTATAACATCCGTCACTTCCTTGGAACAATGCAAAGAATGGGAATCCGTCAGCCGATAATGCTAATAGGCGGCGTTCTTATCACGCTGTTTATGGACGCTCACCTTGCAATTGTCATGATAGCAATGGTTCCGATAGTTTTTGTGGTCGTCTGCTTCATATCGATGAAGGGCGTTCCACTTTACACAAAAGTCCAGCACTCGGTCGACGGGATGACCCGAGTTGTCCGCGAGGACGTTTCGGGCATCAGAGTTATCAAGGCTCTTTCTAAAGAAACCTACGAGCAGAACCGCTACGATGTCACAAATAAAGCCCTGGTAAAAGACGAAAAGAAAGCGAACATCACTATGGGTCTTGTCAACCCGATAATGACGCTTTCTATGAACTTAGGCATTGTCGTTGTAGTAGTTCTGGCGGCGTACAGAATCCAGGGCGGAACCTCTGCTCCGGAAACGGTGATTGCTTTCATGCAGTACTTCACCCTCATTTCCAATGCACTTATGGGAGTTACAAGACTTTTTGTCATGTTCACGAAAGCGGAAGCCTCCTCAAAGCGTGTCAATGAAATACTCATGTGTGAGGAAGACCTTAAGGTCGCCGATAAGTCCGAATATCCTGATATATCAACCGACAAGCACATTGTCTTCAGAAACGTTTCATTCTCCTATGAAGGCAAGAAGAATAACCTTGAAAATATCAACCTTGAAATAGAACGCGGCGGAACTCTTGGCGTAATCGGTGCCACTGGTAGCGGAAAGTCAACGCTTATCAAGCTTCTCATGCGATTCTATGACGTCTCTGACGGCGCGATCTACATCGATGGCGAGGACATAAGAACCATTCCAAAGGACAAGCTCTACACACTTTTCGGAAGTGCCATGCAGAATGACTTCCTGTATGCTGACACTATAGAGGAGAATATCCGCTTTGGCAGAAATCTAACTCATGACGAAATAGTTGAAGCCGCAAGGATAGCTCAGGCTGACAGCTTCATCTCAGCCAAGAAGGACGGCTATGACAGCGTATTAGCTGTCAAGGGAGCGAACCTCTCCGGCGGACAGAAGCAGAGAGTTCTCATTTCCCGTGCTGTTGCCGCCGAGCCTGATATTCTGATACTTGACGACAGCTCCTCGGCACTTGACTATAAGACTGATGCAAACCTCCGAAAAGCTCTCGCCGAGAATATCAACGATTCAACGGTTATAACAGTTGCCCAGAGGGTCTCGTCCGTCAAGAGCTGTGACAAAATCCTCGTCCTTGACGACGGCGAAATCATCGGCTATGGCACTCATGAAGAACTGATGGAGAATTGCACCGAGTACCGCGAGATAAGCGAATCACAGATGGGAGGCGGTTTCGTTGAATAGACTACAGAGCGATATAAAGGGTCAATCCAAGAAAGGGGAGTCCCAGAAGCTTGACAAGAAGACGAGAAACGGGGTTCTCCTTAGGCTCTCGAAATACATTCTTCAGCACAAGTTCCTGTTTGCAATAGCCATTGTACTTACTCTCGCCTCGAACCAGCTCGCGCTTATGGGACCGCAGTTCTCTGGAGACGCGATTGACGCTATGGCGTCACAGGGGAATGTTGACTTTGAGGCTGTCTGGCAGAATGTCGTATACATGCTTGCCTGTTACATAGCTTCGGCTGTCCTTTCTTACATGATGTCAGTACTGATGATTCACATAAGCCAGAAGATAGTTTACACAATGCGCCGGGAGCTCTTTGAAAAGCTCACAAGTCTTCCCATCGGCTATTTCGACACCCATCCTGCCGGCGACATGATAAGCCGCATTTCGTACGACATTGATACTGTCAACACGTCTCTGTCTACCGACTTAGTCCAGGTTCTGACAAGTATCTACACAGTTGTGGGCTCGCTTGTTTTCATGTGGCAAATCTCAAAGCCTCTTATTATTGTGTTTGCCATAACTGTCCCGATTTCGGTAATCATGACTCAGTACCGCTCAAAGAAAGTGAGACCACTTTTCCACAAGCGTTCCTCTGAATTAGGCGAGCTCAATGGCTATGCCGAGGAAATGCTTTCCGGCGGAAGAACTATTTCTGCATATGGAATGGAGGAGGAAATCTCCTCACGCTTTGGAAAGAGAAACAAGCAGGCTATGGATGCAGACTACACTGCAGAATACTACGGCGCACTCTTAGGACCGTCCGTCGGACTTGTCAATAATCTGTCACTCTCGCTCATTATGATTTTGGGCGGAATAATGTACATGTTCTCGAACTCGGGAGCTATCAAGGAAGCTTCGCTCTTCTTCATCTCACTCGGAGGGGTTGCAAAGTTTGTTCAGTATTCAAGAAAGTTCGCTGGACCTATAAACGAATTTGCACAGATAATGAACGAGTTTCAGTCCGCATTTTCAGCGGCCGAGCGAGTATTCAGAATCTTGGACGAGAACCCTGAGCCGGCAGACAGCCCTGAAGCCTTACCTTTGAACGAGGTCAATGGCGATGTAAAGCTAAACGACATTACATTTAGCTACACCAAGGGCAGAACGATTCTCAAGAATGTCGACATTCAGGCTGAACCAGGAAAGACGATTGCAATTGTCGGACCCACAGGAGCAGGCAAGACGACAATAATCAACCTCCTCATGCGCTTCTATGAACCAGACAGTGGCGAGATAACCGTTGATGGAACCGAGATTCACGACCTCAAACGTAGCGATTTAAGGCGAGCCTACACAATGGTTTTGCAGGACACCTGGCTCTTTGGCGGAACTATTTATGAAAATATCGCCTATGGTAAGGAAGACGCAACCATGGAAGAGGTCAGGGAAGCCGCAAGGGCTGCTAAGATGGAGTCATATATCGAACACCTTCCGAACGGCTACGATACGGTCATATCCGATGATGGCGTGAATATCTCCAAGGGTCAGCGACAGTTGATAACAATTGCGAGAGCCATGCTCATGAACGAGAAGACACATATGCTCATCTTAGACGAGGCAACTTCAAACGTCGACTCGCGCACCGAGATTTTAATCCAGGAAGCTATGAAGAAGCTCATGAATGGAAAGACATCGTTCGTAATTGCACACAGGCTTTCGACAATTCGCAACGCAGATATGATCTTGGTTCTCCAGAATGGTGAAATCACAGAAAGCGGAACTCATGACGAGCTGATGCAGAAGGGCGGCTTCTACGCGACCCTTTATAACTCGCAGTTCGTATAAAATCAGTTGCAAACCTCCTGAAAATCGTGTATAATAACTCTTGACGAATATTCGGGAGGGAATGCAATTGAAAATAAAAGCAGTGGTATTCGACGTCGGAAGAACACTGATGGAATACATGGATATGCCAAACACCTGGCTCGACTATTATGCACCCGCGCTTCATCATGTGAGAGAAGTACTTAACCTACCTGTAACTGATAAAGAGTTGGACAAGTCGATAGAGATATATCGCTCCTACAGTCCACAGATAAAGCCGAGGGAGAAGGATTTCACTCCGGAGGAGATTTTCTCGGACGTAACGAAAGACTGGAACTGTAAGTTTAATCTTTCTGACGTAATAAGAGAGTTTTTCGCATATATGGACTTGAAGCCATATATTTATCCTGATTCTATTCCGATACTCAGTAAGCTCCGTGAGGATGGCTATATTGTCTGTACTCTTACAGATGTTGCAACCGGTATGCCGGACGAGCTCCACAAGAGTTACTTCTCTGAGCTACTGCCGTATTTCGACATGTATGTCTCGTCTATTACCTGCGGCTACCGGAAGTCTTCACCGAAAGGACTTGAGATTATTGCTGAGCACTATCAGCTTTCGCTTGATGAGATGGTGATGATAGGGGATGAGCCGAAGGACATACTTACTGCCAAGCGTTTTGGCTGTCATTCAGTGCTCATAGACAGAGCAGGCGAGAATCCCGATTTCGGACAGGAGTACAGGGTAACCGATCTGAACGAGTTTTACAGGCTTATTAAAGAAGAGCTGAGATAAAACTTTTTCAAAAATCGCTTTTTCCGGTTGACAAGCGGTAAAAAAGCGAATATAATGGTTTATGTTAAAGGCGTTGAAGGGAATGACTGCTGAAACTACCACTGAAAGAGAGCGAACGGTTGGTGCGAGTTCGTGTGTAGTGTGCAGGTGCTCCCCCTGAGCTTTGCGGAAAACCGCAACGGTTGGCACCGTTACAGCCATATAAGGTCTCATCAGATAAACCGATGAGATAAAATTGGGTGGTACAGCGATTGCCTCGCCCCATGTTTGTGTGGGTCGGGGCATATTTATTTGCCAATAAAAAGGATTTTTTGAAAGGAAGATGTTTATGAAATGGATGGGGCTCAATGAGCTTCGGGAGAGCTATCTTAAATTCTTTGAGTCGAAGGGTTGCCTTCGCCATAAGAGCTACTCCTTAGTGCCCCAGAACGACAAGAGCGTTCTTCTCATAATTGCAGGTATGGCACCTTTGAAGCCGTATTTCACCGGTCAGGAGGTTCCTCCAAGAACCAGAATGACCACATGCCAGAAGTGCATCAGAACCAACGACATCGAAAATGTCGGTAAGACAGCGCGCCACGGTACCTTCTTTGAAATGCTCGGCAACTTCTCATTCGGCGACTACTTCAAGGAAGAAGCTATCACATGGGCGTGGGAGTATGTCACCAAGGTTCTTGAAATCCCTGAGGACAAACTCTATGTCACTGTCTACGAAGATGACGACGAAGCCGAGAAGATATGGCATGAAAAAGCCGGAGTTCCGATGGACAGAATCTATCGCATGGGTAAGGAGGATAACTTCTGGGAAGCAGGAGTTGACGGACCTTGCGGACCCTGCTCTGAAATCTACTTTGACCGTGGACCCGAGTATGGTTGCGGCAAGCCCGACTGCCATGTCGGCTGTGACTGCGACAGATACATGGAGTTCTGGAATCTGGTCTTCACCCAGTTCGAGCGTCACGAGGACGGAACATATACACCTCTTGCTCAGAAGAATATAGATACCGGTATGGGTCTTGAAAGACTCGCCGCACTTATGCAGGGAGTGGACTCTATCTTTGATGTCGATACAATCAAGGCGGTAAGAGACCAGATTTGTGAAATTGCTGGCTGTGAATATGGCGTAGACCACAGGAAAGACGTCTCCATAAGAGTCATCACAGACCATATCAGGTCAGTAACCTTCATGGCTTCCGACGGTATTCTCCCCTCAAACGAGGGTAGAGGCTACGTTATGCGCAGACTCTTAAGGCGCGCTGTAAGACACGGAAAGCTTTTAGGCATCAACGGTCTGTTCCTCAAGGATTTGGTCAAAACTGTTGTCGATTCATCCAAGGCTGAGTACAATGAACTTGAAGACAAGTACGAATATATCGAGAAACTCCTAACGAACGAAGAGAAGAACTTCAACGCAACTATCGACCGCGGCATGGTAATCCTGAACGGTTATATTGAAGAGCTTGAAGCTAACGGCGAAAAAGTTCTCGACGGAAAGAAGTGCTTCACTCTTTCCGACACCTATGGTTTCCCGATTGACCTTACAAGAGAAATCCTTGAGGAGAAGGGTCTTGAGTGCGACGAGAAAGGCTATGAAGAAGCTCTCAAACACCAGAAGGAAACTGCAAGAGCCGCAAGAGGCGACTCGAAATACATGGGTGCTGATGAAACCATCTTCCATAAGATGCCGAAAGAATATTTAACCGAGTTTGTAGGCTATGAGACGCTGAGTGCAACTTCCACAATCGACTATATCTGCAGTGATGAGGAGCTACTTGAGTACGCTGGAAATGGTGATGAGGTCTATGTCGTTTCCAAGGTTTCTCCGTTCTACGCTGAAAGCGGAGGACAGGTGGGAGACAGGGGAGTAATCACAACGAAGACCGGCAAGTGCGAAGTTATTGACACTACAAAGGCTGTCGGCGGAAAGATTGCTCATAAAGTCAGAGTTGTAGACGGTGCGATTGAAGTTGGCGAGGAAGCTCAGTTCGAGGTTGACCCAGGCTACAGAATTGCAGTAAGAAGAAATCACTCCTGCGCCCATCTGTTGCAGGCGGCTCTGAGAAAGGTTTTGGGCGACCACGTGCATCAGGCTGGACAGTTAGTAGACAGTGAAAGACTCCGTTTCGACTTCTCTCACTTCTCAGCGATGACAAAGGAAGAAATAGCCGAGGTCGAAAAACTCGTCAATACCTGGATTCTTTCGAGCATGGATGTCACCACCGAAGTAATGCCTATTGCCGAGGCTCAGAAGCTCGGCGCGATGGCTCTCTTTGGAGAGAAGTATGGCGAGACGGTAAGAGTCGTTAAGATGGGAACTGCTGATGATACCGCATCACTCGAATTCTGCGGAGGAACTCACCTTGACAACACCTCTCAGGCTGGACTCTTCAGGATTGTAAGCGAATCATCGGTAGCCGCTGGTGTAAGAAGAATTGAAGCCGTAACCGGTTGGGGAGTACTTGACCTTATGTCAAAGGAAACCTCTCAGATTAACGAAGCGGCGGCTTCCCTCAAGCTCAGCAACCCGAGCGACCTTGTAATGAAGTGCAAGGGCATCTCCGAGGAAGTCCACACTCTTGAAAAGGAGAACGAAAAGCTCCATGCGGCAATGGCAGAGATAAGAGCTGAAAGTGTTCTCACAAGTGGTGAGGAGTTTAACGGCTTGAATGTATATCACGCTAAGTTCGACGGCTTGAAGCCTGATGACATAAGACTCATTGCTGAAATGGTAAGAGATAAGTCAGCAAATAACGTCTGCGTTATTGCTTGCATTAATGGAAACACTGGCAATTTAGCCGTTTCCTGCGGCAAAGAGGCAATTGCCAAGGGCGTAGTTGCCGGAAAGCTTGCCGGGAAGATTGCAGGTCTCACCGGCGGCAAAGGCGGCGGACGTCCCGACTCTGCAATGGCAGGCATTGGAGACATTTCAAAGGTCGACAGTGCTCTTACACAGGTTTCAGAAGTTGTATCGGAATTCATCAGATAATAGAAAGGATAGTGTGAAATGTCAGATTGTCTGTTTTGCAAAATCATTAACGGCGAAGTTCCCTCAACAAAGGTTTTTGAAAACGAGTATGTTTACGCTTTCAAGGACATATCGCCAGCAGCACCAGTTCATGTTCTTTTCGTTCCAAAGGAGCACATCTCCGGTGTAAGTGGAATCACCCCCGAAAACAGCGCGGTAGTGTCAAAGATTTTCGAGGCTATTGCCGAATATGCACATTCTATCGGTATTGACGAGAGTGGTTACAGGGTCGTATCAAATTGCGGCGAGTTTGCCGGTCAGACGGTTATGCATCTGCATTTCCATCTATTGGGCGGTGCAAAATTAGGAGGAATGGTCTGAGGCTGACCTCAAAGACCTTATATTGAGAAATTTTTTCGAGAAAGGAAAATGTATCATGGAAAATAAGACGTACACGCTTAATGTTGCCGGACTGACAAGGGAGCTTCCCTTATGCGAGGTTAACGAGCATCTTGACATCGCCGCATTCATAATGTTTTCCGATGTTGAGCTGACAGTTGCCTGCGCCAAGGAGCTTGCAAAGAAGATTCCCGAGTGTGATGTTATAATCATTGCTGAATCAAAGGGAATTCCTCTTGCTTATGAAATGGCTCGCGAGATTGGCGACAGCGTCACCTACATCGTAGCAAGAAAGATGGCAAAGCTCTACATGCGCAATCCTGTATCTGTCGATGTAAAATCCATCACGACCGCCTCTTCCCAAAAGCTTTGGCTCGATCAGAACGAGGCAGACTTCATGAAGGGCAAGAGAGTGCTTATTGTCGATGACGTTATCTCCACTGGTGAGTCTCTGGAAGCTGTCCACAAGCTTGTTGAGTATGCCGGCGGAAATATAGTCGGTCAGTGTGCAGTTTTAGCAGAAGGTGACGCCGCAGAGAGAAAGGATATATTCTTCCTCGAAAAGCTTCCGCTCTTCCCTAAGTGATGTTTATAATCCGGAAGACTCCGATATTGCCGGTGTCTTCCGGACAGGATAAAATCTTTAAAAGAAAAATCTCAAAAAATTTGCAAAAAGGGCTTGCATTTTTCGCGACACCCTGCTATAATGATAAAGCTGTGCGAAACGCTGTCAATAATCGGTGGGATATAGCCAAGAGGTAAGGCAGCGGACTTTGACTCCGTCATTCCGGTGGTTCGAATCCACCTATCCCAGCCAAAGTCTCTCATAGTTCTTTTTGCGGCTTCGCCAAGTGGTAAGGCACTGGACTCTGACTCCAGCATTCCCTAGGTTCGAATCCTAGAGCCGCAGCCAATATACCGCAGATGTAAAAGTCTGCGGTATTTCTTTATTATAAATTATTGACCGATTATGAGGCTTAAGTTGAACAAAGCTGACGACTTTTCGCTATCTGGTCTTTTTTAGTCAAACTGCTATTGATATTTTCAAAGCTTTCTGATATATTGTATATATCTACTTGGAACAATATATCTGAAAGGAACAACTGACCATGACTAAAGCAAGAACAGCTATAGTTGTGCTTTGCAGTATTGTAATTCTTGTATGTGTTATCGCACTTGTTGCGATACTCGTCGGAACAGGAAATACAGCAAATGTAGCTATCAGCAATGAAGAACCAGAAGAAATAATAGAGGAGGTAACACACATGTCACCAGACGAATTCATGGCATCGATAGAAGATACCCTTGTCGAGTATGAACCGAGCCTCAGCACCGAGACACTTCTTGACGTCGATTACGGAACTTTCGAGAAGGTAACAATCTACTCTGATGTCTGCAACCGCAATAAGAGCTTTAATGTTCTTTTGCCTGCAGGATATTCGGAGGATAAGACATATCCCGTCCTCTACGCTCTTCACGGCTACTGGGGCAATGAGGATTCGCTCCTTGACGCTGGAGATGCTTCTCTCAAGCTACAGCAAATAATCGGCAATGCTATTGCTGACGGCGAGGCTGAAGAGATGATAGTCGTATTCCCGGACATCTACGCCAGCGACTCTCAGGACACCTGCGACGGTCTCAATGCAAAGAACAATGCGTTCTATGATAACTTTATCAACATGCTTGTTGATGAGATTATGCCATACATGGAGGAAAACTACTCCATAAAAACCGGTCGTGACTACACCGCAATAACCGGCTTCTCAATGGGCGGCAGGGAATCTCTTTACATAGGGTTCACCCGTCCCGATCTCTTCGGTTATGTCGGAGCAATATGTCCTGCGCCCGGACTTACTGACGATCTGATCGATGCTGAGGATTTGGTTTTCGAGGACGAGTCACCCTATCTTATTCTCATTAGTGCCGGTTCAAACGACACCGTTGTCTATTCAACGCCTGAAACCTATCACAATATCTTGGAGGAAAACGGCGTTACACATTTATGGAACTATGTCCAAGGTGGTTACCACGGCGGAAATGTCATAAGACCTCACATGTATAATTTCGTTAGAGCAATATTCAAAGCATAGGTTAATCTTAAGGCAGGTGGGATTCAACAACCCACCTGTTTTTTGTTGGTGTAGAGTTATTCTACTGTTTTCTCTACTGCTATAATTCAATCAGTAGAGGCTGTAATTCAAGCTGTGGCTTGATTTATTTCGGTCGTTTTGGTAAAATTAGCTGTAGACGAACTGCGAAAAATATGCTATAATACACATTAGCGATTTTTTAGCAGGGAGTGAGAAGGATGAACTACGAGCCAAAAGAAATTCGTTACTACGAAGAGTACACCGATGACTTCGTTGACAGCGGCAAGTCGGAAGCTAAGATTCCCGAAAGCTACAAATGGTATCACACAAATAAGGTATATCGTTTCTTCTCATGGATTGCTTACTCGCTTGCTTTCATCTTCGGCTTCTTCCATTCAAGAATTGCACTACATACAAAAGTAGTCGGCAGGGAAGCCTTCAAAAAGTGTAAAGATACCGGATTCGTTCTTTACGGCAATCACACCCAGACTCTCGGAGATGTCTTTTCTCCCACGCAGTATGTTTTCCCAAAAAGAATCTTCTCAATAGCCGGTGTTGATAATCTCGAAATTCCAGTGATAGGGAAGATAATCCCGATAATTGGCGGAGTCGTGGTTCCGGACTCAATGGAGCATATGAAACTGTTTTTGGATGCCATCAAGAGGCACTTAGAGGATGGACGGGCAGTTGTTGTATATCCCGAAGCTCACCTCTGGCAGAACTGCACCTTTATAAGACCGTTTCCGATAACATCTTTCAGATTTCCTGTCATGTTTGATGCTCCTGCATACTGTATGACTACAACATACCAGAAGCGCAGATTTGGAAGAAAACCGAAGACGACAGTTTACATTGACGGACCGTTTTATCCCGACAAGAGCCTTAAGAATAAAGAGGCTCAGCGCAAGCTCTGCGAAGAGATTCACGAGACTATGGTCGAAAGAAGTAAGAACAGCACCTACGAATACATAAGATATGTGAAGAAAGGGTCAGAATGAACGTACTTTACTGCGGTGACGGCAACATTGAGCGAGGACTCATAATCTCGGTAATGTCACTCTTGAAGAATATCAAGGATGAGCTTCATGTCTGGGTTCTGACTGCTGAAATGGATTTTCAGGGAAAGCATATTTCGCCGGTCAAGGATGATGTCATATCTGCTCTTGGACAGTATATGAATAGTTACAATAGCTCCAATAGCATCACGCTAATAGATGTTTCTGAGCTTTTCAAAAAGGAAGTTCCCACCGTCAATATGGGCACGCGGTTCACGCCGTTTTGTATGCTGAGGCTTTTCTCTGATGAGGTTTCTGAGATACCCGACAAGATTATGTATCTTGACAACGATGTAGTCTGCCGGAGAGACCCGAGCGAGTTCTACAATCAGGATATGACCGATTATGAAGTCGCTGGAGTCCTCGATTACTACGGCGGATGGTTCTTCCGAAAGAATCCCCTCAAGCGAGACTATGTCAATTCAGGCGTTCTTCTCATGAACATGGCTAAGATAAGGGAAACAGGGCTTTTCAAAAAGTGTCGCAAGCGATGCTGTGAGAAGGAAATGTTCATGCCCGACCAGTCGGCAATAAATAAGCTTGCGGTATCCAAGAAGATTTGCCCACGCAGATTCAACGAGCAAAGAAAACTCAAGCCGGACACAGTTATGCAACACTTCACAACCAGCTTCCGCTTCTTCCCGTACATAAGAACAGTGACTGTGAAACCATGGGATATTGAGAAGATTCATGAAATTTTAAAGTTAAATGAATACGATGATCTTCTATCTGAGTTTACCGTATTTTACGGTTCAATCAAGAATAACAGGCAATGAACAACCGACAAAAAATATGAAAGGAAATCAATATGTCAATTATTCCAATATTCTTTACCGTCGATGAAGGTTACGCGCCTTACCTCGACTGCGCAATCCGTTCAATGGTTGAAAATGCTTCTAAGGACAACGAATATGTCATCTACGTTCTCCATCAGGATTTGACTGACGATTCAATTGAGAAGATCAGAACCTGTGTCAAGCCTCCATTTTCTATTGAGTTTATAAGGATGGAAGATGAATTCCACGGCATTGTTGCAAGGGAAGAAAACAAGTTAAGATGCGATTACTTCACACTTACTATCTACTTTAGAATCTTCATTGCCGACATGTTCCCGCAGTATGACAAGGGAATATACATTGACAGTGATATAATTGTCCCTGGCGACATTTCTGAGCTATATAATATCGACCTTGAAGGCAATATTATCGGTGCCTGCTGTGACCGTTCGATTCAGGGCGTTCCTGATTTGGTTTACTATACGGAAAACGCAGTCGGAGCTCAGTCGGATGACTACATAAATTCTGGTATACTTCTGATGGATTTAAAGACGATGCGGGAAAAAGATTTCAGCGGTCATTTCCTAAGCCTCATGAATGAGTATCACTTTGACACTGTTGCACCTGACCAGGACTATATAAACGCTATGTGCAACGGCAATATCAAATATCTATCCGATGACTGGGATACAATGCCTCCTCAGGGCGGTGATGTCAAGCTTAATCCTTCTCCCAAGTTGATTCATTTTAACCTTTTCCAGAAACCATGGTGCTATGACAACATACCCTATGAGGAATATTTCTGGAAATACGCAGATATGTCACCGTTTAAGAATGACATCCTTGATTTTAAGGCAAATTATGACGAGTCCAAGCAAAAAGCTGATAGCGATACTCTCGTAAAGCTTATAGCGAAAGCGGCTGTTTTGGATCAAAATGAAGTAACATTCAAAAAAGTTTACGAAAGTGGAGTAAAAGTTCGTATATGATTATTGGAAGCCACAAAGACGAGGTAATCAAAAATATCGCTGAAAAAGTAGCGGAGCAGGATTTCAACAGCAAGGTTGAAGTCGATGATGCTGAATTGTCGCGAGATGAGAGAAACGCGCTTGTTGACGAGTTTATAGCCAAGAGCAAAACCCTTAAAAAGCGTGTAGACACTTTGTGCGCAAGAGCCATTACCGATTCAGTCTCAAGAATGGTCAATCGCAGAACTCGTGTTGAGGGTGCAAAAAACATCATCGGCATTACGTCTGGAGCTATCATAACAAGTAATCACTTCAATCCTCTTGATACAACAATTGTCCGTACTGCTATGCGCAGGATCGGTCATAAACATATGCGAATTGTAAGTCAGGAAACCAACCTTGCTATGGGCGGCTTCTTAGGCTACATCATGAAGAATGCCGACACGATTCCTCTTCCGAGCCAGAAGGAACGCCGTTCAGGTTTCTTTGCTGAAAAAATCAGGAATGAGCTCAAGAAGAATTCCGTTATTCTTATCTACCCTGAACAGGAAATGTGGTTCAACTATCGTAAGCCAAGACCTCCGAAGCGCGGAGCCTATTACTATGCCGCTGAGAATAACGTCCCGATTATCTCATGCTTTGTTGAAATCCGCGACACCGACGAGATGGATAACGACGAATTCTACAAGACAGAGTATGTCATTCACATCTTAAAGCCCATATATCCCGACCCGGATAAATCCGTTCGCGAGAACAGCTTTACCATGATGGAAACCGATTATCAGCAGAAGATAGAGGCATACGAAAAAGCCTATTCAAAGAAGCTTGTCTATGACTTCGAGGATTCTGACATCGCCGGCTGGGCAGGGCACGATGCTTCTATGGTAAAATCAACGGCTCTTGCGCCTATGTCTGTTGTCGAGGATCATAAAAAGAAAAGTGCTGAGAGAAAACTCAGACACAGAGAACGTCGCGAATGCAAGATTGTCAAGCGCAAGACGAGAATATCAAGAATATTCCGTAAGAAAAGATAACACAAAAGAGGACGCCTGATTCAGGTGTCCTCTTTTTATGCCTAAAGCTCTCGCCTCATGTATTCGTTTCCTTCAATATCCTTCCAGATAATTGTGCTGTCTTCAAGAATAATATAGCTGTGCGGACTGTCTTCCTTCGGAATAGAAACAGACCCCGGATTGACATAGATATAGCCGTCATAGTCCTGGCATTTCGGGACATGCGTATGTCCGCAAACTAAGATGGTGCCATTAGCCAACTGTGGAGGATTCGTCTCGCCATAGTTATGTCCATGTGTAAGATAGAGCTCACGCCCGCATGCATACACAATTGCGCTGTCCGAAAGAATGGGGAAGTGAAGCATCATCTGGTCAACTTCCGCGTCGCAGTTGCCTCTTACTGAGAAAACATGGTCTTTGATGCTATTCAGCATATCTGCGACCTCAGCCGGATTATAAAGCATTTGAATGCAATGCGCCTAAGTCAAGAGTGCAATCTATTGATGTTACATCTTCGCTGAGTGTCTCGTAATTGCACTTCCAGAGCCAGTAATAAACGCCGTCTTCTTCATAACGCCACAGGTCGCAAGTGTTGTAGTTGGCGGTGATTGCGTTTTCGATGTCAAAGTGGCAACTGTCAAAGTACCAATGCTCGCTTGGGTCTAATGCGCCCTCAATGCTTTCGCCTTCGATTCTGAGCAAGAAATACATTTCGTTCTTGCTCGCCATCGCCGAGTCAACGGTGACGGTGATGTCGGACTCTATAGTCTCGGAGATGTTAATCTCCTGTACAGAGCTTTCTGGAGCTTCGTCCGGATTAACATAAATTTCCGTGTCGCCGATTCTGACCGCCTTGAGCTCGCTCAGGTCGATTATCGAGTACCAGAGGTACTTCAGGGTTATATCATCAGTAGCTGTCCCATCGTCACTTCCGCTACAACTGTATACAGAGATTTCACTGCCGTCCTGCATAACGGCGTATACCTCAAATCTGTCGCTGTAGGTTCCGAACGGAACGGAAGCGGTGGTATCATCAAAAGTGATTGTTATTCCAAATTCGGTTGCAACAGCACTTGTGACGTCAACAGTGACGTCTTTCAGGACAAGGCTGTGGGTTGCCTCTGTTGACTTGGTATCGTACATCGTGACTGTGACGGTTTCTCTCTCACCGTCTTCCAAGAGACTAAGAGAATTAAGAGTGTTCTGCTCTAAAGTGAACTCAAAGTCCCAACTGCCGCCTAAGTAGACGTCCGGGTATTTCTCAGAGGTCGAGCCTTTGTTGGTATGAAGTCCTGCGAGGTGAACCGAGACAGCGATGGGAGAGCTCTCGTCGGTTATATCAATGTTGCCCTCCAATACGAAATAGGTTACGTTGTTCTCATCTGTGCCACCCCAGCCCAAACCGGAACCCAACCTTTTTGCGGTGGAGTTAGTGATGACCCACGACCACTCGTCAAAGCTCGGGCTTCTCGTCGTTGCAAATTCAACCGAATCGCACTCAACAGCGAAGAGGATGTATATCGTGTCTCCTCCGACTGCCGCTGAGTCGACGGTAACAGTGACGCCGTCGGAAGTCTGGCTAAGACCGATTTCCTGACTGAAGCTTTCTATAACCGCAAGATGTTCGTCGGTTATGTCTGTGCCGGTCATGTCTTCCCAATGGTTCACAAAATAATCGGTGATGCTGTTGTGTGCGACTACAAACCCTGCGCCCATAAGAAGCACTGCCGCAACCACTACAGCGAGCACTACCGGTAATCTATGATGTTTTTTCTCCATAAAAACGTTTTCCTTTCCCGCCTTGGTGTTTGCCAAGGCATAAATTCTGTCGGTGCTGACAGCGGGAGTCTTTCTGAGCCTGATATTATCCTCACTGTAGCAGTCAAAAAGGTCGCTAAAAAGTTTTTTCACTTTGTGAGACCTCCCTTTTCAAGTATTTCTCTGAGCTTCGCCCGTCCTCTTTGAAGCCTTGTCTTGACGGTGGCGACGTTTGTGCCGGTCTCTTCGGATATGGTTGCAACCGTCTGGTTGTAATAGTAGTACCGAAGGAGCACCTCGCGCTCCTGCCTCTTGAGCTTGCCGAGTGCAAGCTGAATTTCTTTTGCTTGTTCCTCTTTCTCAAGACTCAAGAAATCGTCCGAGAGGTCGATTGTGTTCTCGGCAATGCTGTCGTCAAGGCTTTCGCAGACGAGCTTCTGGGAGCGTATATAGTTCTTGGCTTTGTTTCTGGCAACCGCACTCAGCCAGCCACGGAGGTGGGAGGTTGTGAGAGTGCCTCTGTTCCGCCAGAGTTCAAAGAACACATCCGCCGAAAGCTCTTCGATGACGGTGATGCAGGAAAAGTCCCTGAGCTGGTTCGCGATAACCGTCGAAACATATCGGCTGTACCCGGAAACAATCTCCCGGAAAGCCTCCTCATCGCCCGAAGCAAGCCTCCTAAGAAGCCTTTTTTCATCTAACATCACCATCACCTCCAATGAAATGAATTTGAAAACGTTTTCGTATTTATAGACACAGAATTTTGGGCGGGGGATTCAAAAATTTTCGGAAACATAGAAGTCAGTTGTAGCAAAATTATTGACCGAATTGCAAGATTGTGATATACTGTAAGAAAAGCAAAAGATGAGGGCTCACCATGTTTGCTACGGTAACTGAACTAAAGGAAAATCTCGAAAAATATCTTGATTTGGTCGACACTGAGGATATTTACATCACTCGTAACGGTAAGACCATTGCAAAACTTTGCTCTCCATATCGGGATAAGCTTAAAATCGTGAACGAACTTGCCGGCAGCATTCCAGCAACCATTACGCTTGAAGAAGCTCGGGATGAGAGGCTGAGCAAGATATGATAGCTCTGACTGCAAAGTCGGGGCTTTTTCGATTTGCTTACCACGGCGAATGCGCTCGCCCTTTGGGCTCGCACACCTCTCAGTCAGCCTGCGGCTGACAGCTCCCCTTATCAAGGGGAGCCTATAATTGCCTCTTTGCAAGAATCTATGAGAGGATGTAAATAGCCTCCCCTGAAAGGGGAGGGGGACCGTGCGAAGCACGGTGGAGGGGTTTCCACAAAAACCACCCCCAACTCTTGCGAGTCAGGGGTTTGGGTTTTAAGCTATGCTGTTTTTACTTAGCCCTCGGTATGAGTCTCTTCGTCGTGGACGTTGATTTCCTCAGCGACCTCTTCGGCGGCTTCCTGGATGTCCTCGGCGACCTCAGCGGCGGCTTTGAGGGTTTCGTCGACAGATTCGGGAACATCTGCTTCGCCATCGTCCTCGTCTTCATCCTCGTCCTCATCGTCCCACTCAGTGGTGTACTCTGCCTCGTGACGCTCTTCAAGCTTCTCGGCGACCTTGTCAGCGATGATGGAAGCCCACTCGCTTGCCTTGTCTGCGGCAATGACAATACCGCTCATGACGCCGTCAACGATGCTGTTGACTGCTTCGGAAATATCCTGACCGTGACCCTCGCACTCGTCGCACTCGCACTCGTCATCGTCGCACTCGCACTCGTCCTCGTCGTCACACTCGTCGCATTCGCACTCGTGATCGCAGGTGCACTCTTCGCCGTCCCAAGCCTCGCAGTCTTCACAGTCGCAGGCATCTACGTCGTCAAGACCTTCGAAATCCTCGGTGTCGTCGATTTCCTCGTCCTCGCGAACCTTCTTTGCAAGGGCAAAGCCAAGTGCCGCCGCGGCTGCAGCCGCACCTATACCAAGAGCTATTTTAAATACATTACTCATCTGAAAACATCTCCTTCAGTTTCTCTTAAGTTTAATATAGCACACATTTGAGAAAAATGCAATACCCAATTACATATTACTGGTCAAAAACATGATTATGGCGGTCGCCGCAATCGGTGCGGTCTCGCATCTTAAAATTCTGTCTCCGAGCCAGGCTTTTTTTACGCCGTTTTCTTCAAGGGTCTCAATTTCCGACGGTTCAAATCCGCCCTCAGAGCCGATAAACAGCCCGATTTTCGCGTTTTCCGGGATCTCAATATTTCTGAGACTGACCCCGCCCTTTTCGTAGCAGACAATCCCGACATCCTGCGCCGCCATTTCACTCACGCACTCGTCAAAGCTCAGTATGTCCGAAACCTCAGGGATAATTCCGCGCCCAGATTGCTTCGCCGCTTCTGAAGACGCTCACGTTTCGCCTTGAACCGCTCGTTATCCGGTCTTGAAATGCACCTTTTCGTGAGAACCGGGCAGATTCTCACGACACCAAGCTCCACAGATTTCTGAACGATGAGCTCAAGCTTGTCAAGCTTCGGAATCGCCATGAAGAGCGTCAGGTCAATGTTCGGCTCACTTGACGGAGACTCGCTGATGACCCTGAGCGAGACATCCTCCCGTGTGATTCCGATAATTTCGCACTGATAGTCGACCCCGTCCCGGCAGACGGTGAGTTCATCCCCGACAGCCATTCTTAAAGACTTTCCGATGTGGACGGCGTCCGCGCCGTCAATAGTTATAATCCCGCCATCCGGCGGCTCACTGACAAAGAACCTCGGCATCATATTGCCCTTTCCGATAAAGTGAGCAGTAACGCTACTCTTACAGATAAATTATACGCTCAAACCGCCTACTTTTCAAGAGAAATTTGCAGATTTCGTGCGTATTTCACGATGATTTCACAAACAGAGATGCGCCTTTCGGAAGCATCGCGCTCGCCTGCGGCTCGCGCCCTCTCAGTCGCCTACGGCGACAGCACCTTCGGAAACCCCTCCGGCGGCTAAAGCCGCCACCTCCCCTTTCAGGGGAGGCTATAACTGCCTCTTTCAGAAGCTTTTGAAAAAGCATAAAAAGCCTCCCCTGAAAGGGGAGGGGAACCGCCACGCAAAGCGTGGTGGTGGAGGGGTTTCCGAGGGAGCTGTCAGCCCAACGGGCTGACTGAGAGGGCGCGCGGAATGCGATTACCCCTTGCACTTCTCCCCGAAATGTGCTATAGTATAATAGACAATTTGTATCGAAGGGAGCGATACCATGCGTAGAGACAAGATTAACTATTACCTCGACATCGCAGACTCGGTTTCCGAAAGGGGAACATGTCTGAGGCGTAGGTACGGCGCGGTTATCGTCAAGAACGACCAGATTATTTCAACCGGCTATGTCGGCGCACCCCGTGGC
The DNA here is from genome assembly GCA_021202155.1 of Oscillospiraceae bacterium. Classification (GTDB taxonomy): domain Bacteria; phylum Bacillota; class Clostridia; order Oscillospirales; family Ruminococcaceae; genus Faeciplasma. The sequence continues at coordinate 179,082 of JAJQDP010000019.1, forward strand.
AGAAAGAACTGCACAGACCTCGGCTACTGTGTCCGAACACAGCTCAATATCCCGAGAGGGGAGAGGTACGAGCTCTGCCGTTCTGTTCACGCCGAGATGAACGCAATCATCAACGCACCTCGTGAAAGCATGATTGGCGCGTCGCTCTATCTTTGCGGCAGGGAGGTCTCATCGGGCGAATACATCAAGAATTCCTCCTGCTGTTCGATGTGCAAGCGGGTCATAATCAACGCCGGAATCGAACGGGTTATCATCCGTGATGACGACGAAAATTATCGCATAATCGACGTTTTCGACTGGGTCATGAACGACGATTCAATAGAAGGAAAGTTCGGATATTAAATGGCTACGAAAGAATTTTACACTTACTCTGCTCAGGAAACTATCAGTTTGGGCGAGGTGGTCGGTGAGCTCCTCCACAGCGGAGACGTTGTTGCCTTTCGCGGAGGACTCGGCGCGGGAAAAACCACATTTACTCACGGTCTGGCTGTTGGCTTGGGTCTCCGGGACGATGTGAGCAGTCCGACATTCGCCATTGTCAATGAGTATTCCGAGCCGCGGAAGACGCCACTTTATCACTTCGACATGTACAGAATTGCTGATGCGGATGAGCTTGAATCCATCGGCTTCTACGACTATCTTGACAGCGACGCAGTTCTGGCGATTGAGTGGAGCGAGAACATCGCGAATGAACTCCCAGCGAGCACGACAGTTATTTCGTTCGAGGTGATGGGGGAGAGTTTCCGAAAGATAACAATAATCGGAGATGAGAGATTTGACAATATTGGGTATTGATACCTCCGGCAAAACCGCTTCCTGCGCCATTTATCGCGACGGAATCATATTGGGGCAGACGACCGTTTATACGAAACTCACCCATTCGCAGGTGATTCTGCCGTTCATTGAGCGGCTTCTTAAAGACACTGAGCTTGAGATTTCGGATGTCGACCTCATCGCCGTCTCGAACGGTCCCGGGTCGTATACAGGGCTGAGAATCGGCGTTGCTCTCGTGAAGGGACTCTGCGCCATGGGCGGCAAGTGCCTCGGCGTCTCGACCCTTGAAGCGTTGGCGGCGAATTCAGAAGCGGCGAAAGGCACCATTTTTTCACTTCTGAAAGCCCGCCCGGAGGTCGTTTACTTTGGAGCGTACTCCTCAGACGGCGAGAAGCTGACAACGGTCAAGCCGGACGATGTCACCGGCTATGATGCTGTGAAAGCTCTTGCGGAAGAGACTCCCGGCGATATAATCCTTACCGGCGACTGCGCCGAGGACATAAAAGCGAAGCTTTTCGCGGACGACGCAAGAATCCGCCTCGCTCCCGTCCAGAACCGCCTCCAGCAGGCGACCGGAGTAATCTCCGCGGCACTTGAGCATCTTGACGAAGCAGGGAGTGCGGAAGAGCTGAGGGTGAGGTATTTGCAGGTTACCAAGGCGGAGAAGGATAGGATGGAAGCGCAATTGTAGTACCTTGTCTCACTTAAAACTTTACATTTTTATGATTGGGTACAAATGCT
>JAJQDP010000028.1 GCA_021202155.1 Oscillospiraceae bacterium
CCATCGCGGTGGCAGGGAAGCAGATTAATATCTGTGTAATAACGGATGGTATGCTCCGTGGTGTGGAACATTTCCGCAAATTGTTTGATGGTATAATTCATGAGCGACCTCCGTTCATAAAAACTTTACAAGAAAAATTTCAGAAATAGTATTGACTTCGTGTTACTCGAAGTTGCTATACTTATTGTAGCACGAAGCCCTGCTTCATGCAATACAAAACATGGAGGTTCTGTGATGGAATTTTTAACTTTAAACAACGGTATGAAAATGCCGATTCTGGGCTTTGGTACGTTCCGGCTGTCCGGTGAGGTCTGTGAAAACGCGGTTGCCGCCGCGCTTGCAGACGGTTATCGCATGATCGACACAGCGGAGGCTTACAGGAATGAGGAAGCCGTTGGAAATGGTATCCGCAGGAGCGGAATTGACAGGAAGGAACTGTTTCTTGTCACGAAAGTGAACTTCAAGTCCTACGAGAACGCCGGGAAGATCATCGAGCAGTCCCTTGCCAGCCTGCAAACCGACTATATCGACCTGCTCTTGCTCCACTGGCCGTTCGCCAACTACTACGCCGCGTGGCGGGAGCTGGAAAGAGCATATGCCGACGGGAAAGTACGCGCAATCGGCGTGTCCAATTTTGAACCCGGTCAGCTTGTAGACCTGATCGCCTACAACAAGGTGGTCCCGGCTGTTGACCAGATTGAAACCAACCTGTACTGCCAGCGTACAGAGGAACGGAAGTGGCTGGATAAAAAGGGCGTCACCCATATGTCTTATGCACCGCTTGGTCAGGGCAACCGCAATGAAATGTACGCGGAATCGTATGTGCTGGAACTGGCGGAAAAATACGGTAAGACACCGGCGCAGATTATGCTCCGCTTCCTGACGCAGAAAGGGATCGTGGTCATCCCCAGAAGTACAAAGGAAGCGCACATCAAAGAGAATATAGATATTTTTGACTTTTCCATGACACCGGAGGAGATAAAAGGGCTGGCCGCATTGGATCAGAAAACCGCGCTGATCGGCAATCCGCAGTCCCCGGAATTGGTGGAAATGTCACTGTCCTGGTAGGGGGGTTCGGATAAAAACGGGCGGCTTCAGGCGGAAAAAGGAGGACACGATGGAATATATAAAATTAGGGAAATCGGATCTGAACGTTTCCCGTATCTGTATGGGTTGCATGGGTTTTGGAAACGCGGCAACCGGCCAGCACAGCTGGACGGTAGATGAAACGCAGACCAGGGAAATTATTGAGCATGGATTGAACCTGGGAATCAATTTTTATGATACTGCCATTGCCTACCAGAATGGCACCAGTGAACAGTTTGTGGGCAGGGCACTTCGGGATTTTGCGAAGCGTGATGATTTTATTATCGCCACCAAATTTACACCAAGGACACAGGAGGAAATCGACCTGGGTATCAGCGGACAGCAGCACGTTGAAAACTACCTGGACCAGAGCCTTAAAAATCTCGGCATGGATTATGTGGATTTATATATTTACCATATGTGGGATTACCACACGCCGATGGAGGAGATCATGGAGGGGCTTGATAATGCCGTAAAAGCAGGGAAAACAAGATATATCGGCATATCCAACTGTTTTGCATGGCAGCTTGCCAAGGCAAATTTTTATGCGAGGGAACACGGTCTGACAGAATTTATTTCTATCCAGGGTCATTGAACAATGAGTACATCCATCGCAGAAAAGAAAAAAAATATTGTAATTTTGACGGAGCGCACACCGTGGAAATGTATTCTGCGGTTTGCCTTTCCGCTGTTCCTCGGCAGTCTGCTGCAACAACTTTATTATACGGTTGACGCTATGATGGTAGGCAGACTGGTAGGCGAGGCGGCTCTCTCCGGCGTTGGAACCTGTGGGGTTCTTACCAATTTACTGGTTGCTTTTTCGGTAGGTTTTTCGGCTGGTGCCAGCATTGTTTCGGCACAGTATTACGGAGCAAAAAGATATGACGAGATTACAAGGAACGCTTATGCTTCTATGCTGTCCCTGCTTGTGCTGGGGCTTGTGATCGGCGGGATCGGATTCTTTTTTGCCAGGCCGCTTTTGAAAACAGCGGTATCCGTCCCCGATTCATTGATTGGCTATGCCGCAGTATATTTCCGCATTTGTGCGGTTGGCTTCCTGTTTCAGTTTATTTACAACGGCGCAGCAGCGCTTTTACGTTCCATTGGCGACAGCAAAGCCTCCCTGTACTTTTTACTGCTGTCCACTGTTCTTAATATTTTTGGGGGATTACGCTTTTATTGCATGGTTTCATATGGGGGTTGCCGGAGCTGCATGGGCAACTGTTATGTCACAATTCCTTTCCTGTATTGTGAGTTTTCTCTATATGTATAAAAGATACGAGGTGCTTCGATTTATCGGGAAGAAAATCAGGATTTCCTTATCGGACATCTCCATTATTATCAGAACAGGCTTTCCGATGGCATTGCAGTCAATGGTCGGGACAGTATTTAACCTGTTTGTGCAAAGGCTGGTCAATTCCTTCGGCGAGGCCATGATAGCTTCCTACACGGTTGTCAGTCGCATTGAGGGATATATGCAGCTCCCCACGCAAACGCTATATCAGGCGATTCCCACCTATACGGCACAAAATCTCGGCGCAAAAAAAGAAAACCGTATTCGCACAGGACTGCGGCATACGGTGATTATGGCGGTGCTTTCAACGTTGGTTATTTCGATTGTAGTATTTTTCTTTGCAGATAGCTTAACGGGTTCGTTTGGTATCAGCGGACTTTCCGCACAGTATTGTGCTGAAAACATCAGATGGCTTTCCTTCCCGATTTTGCTTTTTGCGCTGTACTTCCCCTGTACAGGGTTATATCAGGGAATGGGAAAAGGGATGGTATCAACGATCATGTCCACAACCTTTTTAAGCATTTGCCTTTTTCTTGCCTATACGCTTCAATATATCCCTGATGTCGGTTTCAGAGCTATTTTCATCTGCAAGCCCATTACATGGGTGATTGTATCTACGATCAATTATATCTACTATTTCAGTGGCAAATGGATGCGCGGGAAGTCCACCACAGCTATATAAGAAATGAATTTTATCGGTGAAAACACCCTTGACAAATTGCATCTCAAAAACCATTTTGAGCAAGTATGCATGAGCAAGTTTGTTCAGGAGAACGACTTCACTCTGTTCATGAATATAATCAACGAATATTATGTTAAGGACGGTAGCAAGAAGGTTCGGGCATCTCTGAAACTGAAAGGCGAATCCGGTGAACACCTTACAAAGATTCCGCCTTACGGTTACGTCAAAGTCCCGACAATCCGAAGAAGTGGGTAGTAGACCCCCCGAAGCGACAGAAGTGGTCAAACGGATTTTTGCTCTTTGTATGGATGGCTACGGTCCTACGCAGATTGCTCGAATTCTGAAATCTGAACAGGTGGTAACGCCGACTGTCCATCAGGACAGACAGAATCAGAAAATCCGTAATGCTTTGCCCGCCGGTCCTTACGACTGGAACGGTAGCTCTGTATCCGGAATTTTGGAAAGGATTGAGTATTGCGGACATACTGCCAATTTCAGGACACACAGGCAATCGTACAAAATCAAAAAGACGATTGACAACCCGCCGGAGCAATGGATGATTTTCAGGAACACGCAGGAAGCCATCATTGATGAAGAAACCTTTGAGCGTGTGCAGGAGCTTCGCAAGAACAAGTGCAGACCGACAAAGACAGGCAAAATCAATCTCTTTTCCGGAATAGCCTATTGCGCTGATTGCGAACGAAAGATGTACTATTGCACAGCAAGTAACTTCGCACAACGTCAGGATTACTTTGTATGCTCAACCTCCCGTAAGAAAGGAACCGATTACTGCGGAACTCACTTCATCAGAGCCGCTGTTCTTGAAGAAGGCGTGCTTTTGTATCTACAGCGTTTGCTTTGGTACATATCCGAGTACGAGGATTTATTCCGGGAAAAGCTCGGTGCAAAGTGTAAGGAAGAAAACAAAAAAGAGCTGACCGCAAAACGCAGACAGCTCACACAATCGCAACGCAGAATGGATGAAATCGACCGGTTATTCAAACGCATCTATGAGGACATGGTATCCGGCAAAATCACCGAGAGCCGTTTCGACAAACTTTCCGAAGATTACGAAACCGAACAAGCGGAAATTGCGAAGAAGATTGAAGTCTTGAAGACCGAAATCTCACAGCAGGAAGAAGATGCTGAAAGCGTAGATGAGTTCATTCGCAGGGCAAAAAAGTATCCAGTCCTGAACGAGCTGACGCCAACCGTTCTGAATGATCTGGTGAACAAGGTGTATGTGTGTGCACCTGACAAGAGCAGTGGACATCGAGTGCAGGAAGTCAGGATTAGTCTGAACTTAATCGGATTCCTGCTGGAAAGCTTTATAGCGGAAATGCTGAACTATCAATCAAGAGAGAGAACAGCGTGAACAGTTCACGCCGTTCTCGGAAAATATTCAAGACCTGTTTTATGACGGGTGAGCCTGAAAGGGGAGCTGGATGCGCCGCAGGCGCAGACTGAGGGGTTTCCGCGGGGAGCTGTCAAGAAGTTCGCAAGCGAACTTGAGGGAGCGGCGGAGGTTGGAGGTTTTCAATACGGGCTCTCGAACTCCGCTTCCGCCTTTCTGACCGCTTCTTCAAGGGTCATTCCGGCGAAATTCTGTGCTCCCAAGTATCTGCCCGACTTCTTGTCGTCGACGAAAACGCCGACCACTGCGCCGGGGATTGCACTCTCGGGGGCGTTCGGGGCGTGAGGTCCGCCGAGGTCGGTTCTGCACCAGCCAGGGTCGGTGAGATTTATCATGACGTCCGTGCCCTGAAGCTTCGAGCCGAGGTCGATTGTGACCTTGTCAAGAGCCGCCTTGCTGGCTGAATAGCCTGCCTGCTCCGGCTCAAGGCGAATGCCACTCGTCGTGTTCAAAATCCTTCCAAAACCTCGCTCAATCATCTTCGGCAGGAAATGGTAGCAGATCATGATTGGCGAGATTGTATTTATCATGAAACTGTCCGTAAAATCGGACACGGGAGTTTTGTAATAGTCCACTCTGTAGGCGATCTGAAGCCCGGCATTATTGAGGATGATGTCGACCGGAGTTCCCTCCTCATCTATCTCGTGGAGCATGGCTTCAACTTCATCTGGCTTTGAAAGCTCAGCCGAGACGGCGTAAGCGTCCACTCCAAGAGCCTTTACTTCTTTGAGAAGTCCCTCAGTGTGCTCCGGCTTTCTGCTGTGTAAGATGAGATTGCACCCCTGCTCTGCCATGAAGAGTGCCACAAGTCTGCCGATTCCACGGCTTGAGCCGGTTATCAGTGCCCAGCGATTTTTGACGTCTATCATGTGAATGCTCCTTTCAAGCATTTATAATGCCGCTTTCGGCGATGATATTTTTGTTTCCAGCCACAACGGAGGTCTTCTCAAGCGAAAGCTTAATCTCATTTCCAGAGAGGTCGACGAGATTTCCACCGCTTTCCCCGAGAATTATCGCCGCCGCGGCGTAGTCCCATGGAGACAGGGTCGCCTCGAAATAGAACCCTGCCCTGCCACATGCAACGTGGCAGATGTCAAGAGCCGCTGAACCCATCCGACGGACGTCCTGGCACTTTCCGAAAACGGACTTCACCAAATCAAATGTCTCGTCCGTGAGCTCCGGGTTGTAGGGAGCCGTCCCGAAAAGTACGATTGAGTTTTTGAGAGGCACGTCGCTCACGCGAATCGGCTCGCCGTTCAGAAATGCACCATCGCCGGCTTTCGCATCAAAAAATTCGCCCGCAAACGGGTCGTAAACTGCGCCATAAAAGGGCTTCCCGGACTTGTACCAGGCGACCGAAATCGCGCAGTTACCCATCCGGTGAACGAAGTTGGTCGTGCCGTCAATCGGATCGATGATGAACGCGTCGACGGCATCGATGTTTCCCTTCGCGGAGGATTCCTCCGAAACAAACTGGGCGTCCGGAAGCATCTCAGAAATTGCGGCAATAAGCCTCTCCTGCACCAGCCTGTCATACTGAGTGACAAGGTCGCGGGCGGAGGTTTTCTCGGTGATTTTAAGCCCCTCCTCAGCCGCGGAGAGGATTATTTTGCCGGAGGAGAGGATGGCTGAGCAGATCGAGTCGATAATGCTGTTTCGGGTCATGATACCTCCTATTACGTCTCGCTACTTTCCAGTAACCTCTTTACTTCCTTATCGAAATCAGAAGTAATCTTCTGTGTTTTATTGAATTCTGAATATTCCGCTTCCGCCTTTGTCTTGGCTTCTTTTGCAGAAATCCTGCCCTTGTCTTTCAGAATATCGAACCTGCGAAATGACAGAAATTCATTGACACTCTCCGCAAATTCCTCCATCGTAAAAGTGTTTTCGTTTTCAATAAGGTCTTCTATGTAGTCAAAATAGCCACTGACCGCCCGTTCCAAGCGGCGGATTTGCCTCTCATCAAGATAGTTCTTAGCTACCGATACATCGGACTTCAGAATCCTGCCGTCAGGCGAATTCTTCCAGGTTGTAAGCCCCATATGCTCTTTGTTTCTGTCGGCATGAGTATATACAATTTCAGCCGCAGTCTGACCAACAATAGCATAGTGGAACTTGTTCTGCACCATAGCATAAAAGTCTTGCGTTATCTTTGAATTTTCATCATAATCAATACTACATTCGGCAAAAATATCGGTAATCTGTTGCCAGATACGACGTTCGCTCGCACGAATAGAACGGACTCTTTCCAGTAATTCTCTGAAGTAATCCTCTCCGAAGGCGGTTTTCCCTTGCTTCAGACGGTCATCATCCAGCACAAATCCCTTTGTCATATACTCTTTCAGGATTCCTGTTGCCCAAATACGAAAGCGCGTAGCTCTGCGTGAATTCACACGATACCCTACGGAAATAATGGCGTCAAGGTTATAATAGTCTACTTGTCTTCTTACACTCCTGTTCCCTTCCGCCTGAACACTTTCCATTTTGGAAACAGTTCGCTCTCTTACAAGTTCGCCTTCCTCATATATATTTGACAGGTGCTTAGAAATAGCAGGAACCTCAACGCCGAAAAGCTCCGCCATGGCTTTTTGCGTAAGCCAGATGGTTTCATCTTTTATGACAGCGTTGACGGACACGTCCTCTTCCGCCGACCTGTAGAGTAAAAATTGCATTTCATTTTCCATGAAAACACCTCATCAATTTCTCACCATCTCCAGCATCTTTCCCGGATTCTCCGCCGCCTTGACCTTGTCGGAGGCGTAGATAATCACGCCGTTCTCGTCGATGAGGTAGGTCGTGCGGACGACGCCCATTGAGATCTTGCCGTAGTTTTTCTTCTCCTTCCAGACGTCGTAAGCCTCGATGCAGGTCTTGTCCACGTCCGAAAGAATGGTGAACGGGAGCGCGTACTTCTCCTCGAATTTCTTGTGCGACGCGACGCTGTCCTTGCTGACGCCGACGACGGTGACGCCAAGAGCCTCGAACTGCGAATTGAGCTCCGCGAACCCAACCGCCTGCTTGGTGCAGCCAGGGGTCATGTCCTTCGGGTAGAAGTAGAGGATGAGCTTTCTTCCAGCATATTCGGAGAGAGTGTGAATCGCCCCGTTCTGGTCGGGGAGGGCGAAGGCAGGGGCTGGGGCGTTTATTGGTAACATGGGTAGGACTCCGATCTTGTTTATTGTTTGTAGTATAGCGGGTTAGCAACGACAAATATTCCACTCAATTTAGCTAACGTTATTTTGATGCTTTATCAGCTATAGCATTGTACAGCAGTGCTTTATCGTTAAAGTGCTTCGACTTCAATTCCTCTGGCGGTGGACATACTTCCGGAAAGACCAGTGGCACCGGCTCTATTCCGTCCAAACCCTTGTTGGAGAGGGCGTATCGCCATTCAGTATCCACCCACTTTGACTCCCTGGCATACTCCGACCAGCACAGGCACAGAATATCTCTCCTGTCTATCTCTCTGTACAAAGTCGTTTCCCAGTCTTCGCCACTGCGAAGACTATCCACGTCAAAGAAGATGTCCATATCCGGTCGGTCTATTTTCATACCCTGCTGAGGATTTCGACGTCGGTCGCCATTACATTTGCATCTTCTTTCATTTTGTTTTAAATTAATCTTATCACATCTTGGATGGAAATGCAATAATATAAAGAACTGATTTACGAAATTATTTGGGGTTATTCCCACTCTCTCCCACCACAGTTTTGCTAAACGTATCTGTTTAGTAATAGTGCCAGTGGTGGCTTTCTTCTTCGGGTATTCTCGAATAGTTTGGAGTTTTTCAGATTTTCCGTTGCCGGGGTGTTGCCAGGTGGAGCATAATGCTGTAGCTAGTTTCACGCCATATCCCACTCACTTCGACTCGTAATCCTCATGCTCAACCACGACCTTGCACTCTTTCTTGTAACAAGCAATCGCATACTTCCAAAGCGTTCTCATGCCATCGGACTTAAGCTCTGCGGTGTAGTCGTTGTCGTTTATCTGCTTGATTGCACTTTGGCACTCGCTTTCAAACTGAGCATTCTCGGCATACTTAACCTCGATGATTATGCCGATTTCTTCATCCTCGATTTCAGCGGCGATGTCATAGTAGCCGTTGCCGGATTCGCCGTTAGAGTCAACGCTCCAACCGTCTTTATAGCTAAGAATTCCGATAAGCAGACCGTGATAGAAACTTTCTTTGAACGACTTTTTGACTGCCGTATCTCTGATACTAATGGTTTTCTCCATGAAGTCACTGAACAGTCTCTCGACCTCTTCTGCATTTCCCGTCTTCAAGGCATCGCAGAAATCCGTAACCATCGCGCCATCCTGAGCGACTTCTTTTTCAAAGAGATTCAAGACCGAATCCCTGAAGATAGTCCTGACCTCAGTATTAGGAATAGCGAGACGGACGACATTTCCCATCGGAGTTTCGCTTTGAGTGAGGTAGCCGGTAGCGTAAAGCAAACTCCACATATTCTCGATGCTGTCATACATTGTATCGTAGGTCAACTGTTCCTCAATCTTCTTCTGAACAGTGTCGCCGGAGATAAGCCTCTCAATCTGAGTTTTGGTCACTCCGTCGCCCATACGTTGAATAAATCTCTTTAGTTCTTCGTTGCTACTGGAGTTCGCCCAGTAGCATTTTGGAATTCTATCTAAGTTATTGCAGAGCTGATTGCACCAGTTTATGACGTCCCACGGATTATATACATTTGTGCGACCTATCTTGTATCCGTCGTACCACTCTTTGGTTAGGTCGTAGTACTCCGAAAGGTTATAATATGCCAACATTTCTCTGACTTCTTTGTCAGTGAATCCGAACTGCTCGTCACATTCTGCCTCTAAGAGAGTATACATCTTGGGGTTGTTCAGACCTGTAAAGATGCTTTCCTTTGAAACACGGAGACAGCCGGTTAAAACTGCAAATTCCAGATTTGTGTTAGTCTTGAGAGCTTGTTCAAATAGATTGCGAATAAGAAGCACCATCTTCTTGTAAAAGCCTTGCTTGCTTGCTTTTGCAAGTGGAACGTCGTACTCATCGATCAAAATAATAACCTTTTTGTTATAATGCTTCTGGAGCAACCCGGACAAGGTTTTAAGACTTCTATACAGAACCTCATCACTTGAATCCGATTGAAGAAGACGAACATAGGACTCTTTTTCGCTTGCGGACAGCCTGTCACTATCAGCTAAAAAGCTCATTCTTTCAGCTTCGTCACGGATCTCGGATGCAATCAGATTGCGACTCGTTTCGAAGTTGTCAGCCTCAGTGGATTTCAACGTAATAGAAATTACGGGATACTGCCCCATATACTTTTCGCACAACTCTGTTTCCTTTGAGATAGCCAAGCCGTCAAACAAGCTCTTGTCTGTACCAATCTCAAAGAAGCACTTGAGCATACTCATGTTCATACTCTTGCCAAAGCGACGCGGACGAGTAAAGAGGTTCACTTCGCCCCAATTGCTCAATAATTCTTTTATCATGCCAGTCTTATCGACATAGTAAAAGTTATTGGTTCTCAGCTTTGCAAAATCTTCAATACCTATTGGTAACTGTGTTTTATCCATATAGCCATCCCTCCTCATGATTACGACACTACTTTACTACTTATAGCTTACCATAAATGCGAGGGTAAATCAAGTGCCTCGAATAAATTATATCCTCAACCCGCTAACAACTTTCAATAGTATACGCACTAATCAGCTGTCCACCTAGATTCGAAGTCATCCTTTGACATCTGCAACCTCTGGTTAATATCATCAAGTACTTCCTTTGCACCAGGTATCATCTTTGCAGATAAGAAATATTGCTTTACAGCCGATCGAATATCTTTCAGTGAGCCCTTGGCTTTACACCAGTTCTGTGGGCTGAAAACACGCGAACTATTCTGGTTAGCCTCATCTACCGCTAAATCAAATGCCACATTAAGGATTTGACCTGTCATTCCTACAATTGTATCTAAAAGATTAGAATCCTTAAACTTTTGAAGAGTCACAGCTGGACTGGGTACCAAGTCTTGCATTTTATTAACTTCACACACCAAAACAGAAATGGCATACATATGATGGTACATAACATACGACTTCATAGCCAATAATGCTTCATTTAAACCAAGCGGATTATCAGGAGTCCATTTTGATTGAATTGCGAAAAATATTTCATTCAGTGCCTGTACATTTTCAGGGTTATAGTCGCGATGGAACAGTTGATCAAAATATTTGTCAAATATCTTGCTTTCGCTATATGCCATTGTAGGTCTCTGGGAGTGCCAGGTAATCAGCCACTTTCCCAGCGAAGAAAGATCAACGGTATGGGCTGTATTATATTTAACAGAATCAGCCTGCTCTCCTCGCTTTGTAACAAAATATCCATCTGTGTATCGTTGCTCATATGCCTTTTTCATTGCAAGGACATACTTATCATTACTTCGGAGGTCTCTCGCTTTTACAGCACTCTGTGAATTTGTTGATGTACTTATATTGTCAGCACGTTCAACATCACTTATTTCGTAAAATCTAAACATAACATAGGCATCAGTTGCCTTTCTGACTGATTCACTGCAACTGAAAATTGTATTTAGCGACTGGCATCCATTAACAACATTCAGCTCTCGAACATTCATTATATTATCATTTACTTTAACGGAAGAACATATCGCAGTTATGCCATTGTGCAAAAAGAAGAACTCTTCCGGATTATTTTTGATTGTTCTAGCTATTCCTTTATTTACTTTGTTTCCGGAGCCGAGTGATTGACGGACATTTTTCCTAAACAAAGTGCCATCCTTAATTCCCGGTATTTTCACACATTCTTTTAGAGGAATAGCAGCTATTACAGCTTTTGTATCGCCAATCTGCATTTCCATGTATTTTCCCGCTTCTATAGTAAAGTTATGATTTATATAGGGTCTGTTCTTATTAAGAGCTTCATCGTACCGTATTTGTAATAAATCATTATCAACAAGAACAAAATTCGCACTTAAGGTGTCGTTTTCAGATAACTTCTGTTGGAAAAGTTGGAAATCGTTCTGTGCTGATTCCGTGAGTGTTGATGTCGTTACTAACTCAAAGCAAACCTCATAATCATCATCAAGTGCAACAGCGATCTCATTAATTTTTGCTCTAAGAGCATCATTTGCACTGTCTTGTAGCTTCTCTAAATCTTGAATCATCAACCATGATGATATAACTTCTCTTACTGGTTCTGCATCTATAGAACCACCTTTATAAAACTTTCCTTGGATAATATAGATAGTACCGGTCTGATTATCTATGTAAACGGCATCAATTTGCTTATCACCAGCACCATCAGTTATACAAGCCTTCGTCTCAAACGTATCAAGATTGTGGATATTGCGAAGATACCACGCCACAAAACGTTGTCCATCATTCGGGTAATGATTAACATAGTAATCTTGAGCAATGTCATTCTTAATTCTATCGTATATTTCCATCATTTTGCCTCCTACACTTTTAAATTTATTCAGTTAATCCGAGATTCTTCAGTCTTACCAGAATTGCTCCATTACTTCTCTTGAGCGTAACTGCAATTAAATTATTGTTCGTTAAACACTAATGTGTCCATGAAGTTGCCAACATCCGCTTATTCCGCTTATATAGTATATCACAACAAGTTCAGCTTTTCAACTATGCTCAATGTCAAATAAGCCAGATTGCATCTGTCCCCAGAGATTTTTTTGTAGCATGTCTGGCAGTGCTGAGGATATCACACTCATTACTTTCTGCAATACTCAACCATACGATGGAAACGACCTTTTGATTTCTAACCCTAAATATGGTTTCTTCATATTTATAACTATCATAAATCCCGTTCTGTAGCAAAAGCCATAGCATGGATCTGTCATTTTATCAAGTCTATCCTCATCGCTTGTGCAACCTCTTCGGTCTGTAGACTTCTTCATTTCTATACATATCAAGTTATCAAATCCGCGAATAGGATCATAGCCACGCCTATGTACAATCAAGTCAACAGTAATTGGCTTATCGAGCAACTTTTTTGCGTGCCGCTGGTCTCCCCTATTTCCTCGATTGTATTCAACATCAACATCGTATTCTCTGTATTCTGTATATTTCAAAATCTCAGAGAGATAGACTGCAAATTTCGCACAGATGCATCTCTCGCTTACATCGTTTTCAACTAAGTATAACTCGTTAGCATTAAAAGCGCAAATTGCCTCTTCTACAATGTTCTTCAGGCGTAGTTGCATATCTAAGAACTGTTTATAGGGCATAAAAGTTACCTCCTAAATCCCTAATGATTAGGCTCTCTTCCCTCACGCTGCCACTGATGTTGCGTTGGATTTTATTCCGTTGATGATGTCCACGATTTCCGTTTGCTCCTTTGCGTCGAACAGCTTCGTGAAGCTCTGAGGCTTATCGAATGGTGGCTTTGTCAGGTCAACATTTTCCATATAGCCGTTCTGCTCGATATGGTTGATTATCTTGTGAAGGAAGGAAATCTGGCTCTGGTTAAGGGACTGGTCGTTTATGAACTAGGAAAATGCCTTCATTGCCGCTTCATGGTCAAGCTTGGCTATCTGACGGATAAGCAGTCCGAAGGGCGTATCACCGTATTCACGCTGATAGTCCTCTTTACTGCCGAGCTCCGTCGTGAACACACGCTCAAGCTCGCTGTAATCTCCCGAGTTCAGAGGGATGTTGTGGGTCAGCTTATAGATGGCTATGGTATCTCCGTGCTCCATGACATAACGATTTACCTTTGCACGGTAATCCTCGAAATCATAAGCAACGTCGAGTTTATTTCCTTCTTGCTCCTCAACAATCGGGTCTGCAAGCTTGGTTATAATCGGATTTTTGCCGGAGCCGCCATCATCAAGGAATTTTATCAGTTCCCGAAGCTCACGACGGACACGTTCAAACTCGAGGATATTGTTTGCATCCCAGAATTCATCCGTCTGGACTTCTTTTATTACGTCAAGTTTCTCACTGACCTGTGGAATAGATGTCTTTTTCTCGAGCATTACGGCGATGTCGCAGAGTTGGCGTCTGGCATAACTTAACGAAGGCATCTGCTCGATTGAAGCGAGCATCAGCCCATACATGAAATTATCGAAGCGTTTTGCGAATTCGTCATTGTCATCCGACCTGACAATCGGAGCTATATATTTCAACAGCTCGATTTTGTCGCCTTCGCTGATGTAATCAAGTGTACCCTGCTCTTTATATTTTTCAACATACTCAAGGCGTAGGCGGACTTCAACCAAGTCGGTCGAAAGATTCCGAATCTGACCCTGACATATATCTATAAGCTCATTCCGCCAGTCCTGATAGGCTTTGTCCGAGAATGCGCTCTCCTGCAGAGCAACTGCCAGTCTTATCTGCTTGCCGAAAATGTTTTCGGTCAGAGTCTTGACTTCGCCGGTTTCGTAGCCCTCTTTATGCTCACGGAAATACTCGAAGTTCCCGCAATAGTCGAATATCAGGAAGCGACGTTTGCCGATATACTCTCTGTCAATCTGGTCGGAGCAGACGAGCTCTTTGCAAAGGCGTGTGCCTCTGCCTATCATCTGCCAGAACTTCGTTTTCGAGCGAACCTTCTTGAAGAAGACGAGGTTCACGCATTCGGGGACGTCGATTCCCGTGTCCATCATGTCAACGGAGACCGCTATCTGCGGGTCTTTATCTGGGATTTTGAAGTCGTCTATTATCGTCTGGACATAGGTGTCCTCACAGGTGATTCTTTGCGCGAATGTACCCTTATACTGAGGATAAAGCTTATTGAAGCACTCGATAATGAACTCCGCATGGCGTTTGTTCTGGGCGAAGATTATCGTCTTGCCGATTTTGTCTCCGCCGGCGACCTTGATGCCACGATTCATCAGGTCCTGAATGACGGTGTCTACCGTCGGCTCGTTGAAGACGAAATTATTCAGCTGTGCGGACGGGATGAAGTCCGGGACGGTGCCGTCCTCGTCAAAATCATCCTCGAAGCGTTCCTTATCCTCATCCGACAGCTCGTCATAGACGATGCCCTCGTCCATAAACTTCGTCTTTACCTCATAGTTATAATACGGCACCAGAACATGGTCCTGCTCGACCGCCGTCTCATAGTCATAGGCATAGGTCGGAACGCCGTGCTCAACCTCGAAGAAGTCGTATGTATTATGGTCAACCTCCATCTTCGGAGTCGCCGTCAGACCGACCATTATCGCATCGAAATAGTCGAATATTGCCCGATACTTTTTGAAGATACTGCGGTGGCTCTCGTCGACGATTATCAGGTCGAAGTGGGCGGGAGTGAACATCGGGTTGCCGCTGTCGTCCTTTTCCCTGTCGATGGCATTCAGCATCGTCGGATAGGTTGAGAAGACGATTCTTGCCGCTCTGTCATCCTTATTTGAACAGAGATTGCAAAGAGACATATCCGGCAGATAATCCTTGAAGGCATCCTTTGCCTGAGTCACGAGTGCCGTTCTGTCCGCCAGAAACAGAATATTCGTCACATATCCGCCACGGCTGAGGACATCCACAAGGCTTGCGGCGGTTCTTGTTTTGCCGGTGCCGGTCGCCATAACCAACAGATGCTTCCTGAATCCCTGCTGTGTTCTTTCGCAGACGGCTCTTACAGCTTCCTTCTGATAATATCTGTCGGTGATTTTATCGTCAATCGGGGTTTCGGTCAGGTCGCCCGCCTCATTCCTCCGGTTCATCAGCTTCTGCAGGTCATCCTTGCCGAAGATGCCGCTTACCTGCCTCTGTCCGCCGACGGAGGTATCGTCCCAGAAATAGGTCTTAAAGCCGTTTGTCGTGAACATCATCGGTCGACGCCCGAACTTCTTCTCAAGGCAATCGGCATAGAGCACTGCCTGCTTTCTTCCGATATTCGGGTCCTTGCTTGTCCGCTTTGCCTCGACAACCGCCAGTGGCAGTCCGTCCTTGCCGAAGAGAACATAGTCGCAATAGCCCTTCTGCCCGATGACTCCCGCCATGCCTTCGACTTCGTATTCCTCCCAGACATCGGCATCCGTGCCAGAGAACTTCCAGCCCATCAGCTTCATATCGACGTCGATATAGTGCTTTCTTGTCTCATATTCGGACATATCGTCCGGCGTGAAGGTACGCTCCGACTTGTGCTGTTCCTTCTCCTCGGTGAACTGCTCCGACAACTCGGCTACCTTCTGCTTCAGAGCCTCAATCTCGGCATCCTTTTCGCCAAGAAGGCTTTCCTGCTCCTTGATTTTCTCGGTATCGAGGACGACCTTCTCCTGCGGAATAAGGCTTTCGTCAAAGCTCCTCTCGCAATAGCTCTCACCATAGCAATAATCTATCCATTCCGCAAACTCAAAGAGCCCCCGCAAAGACAAAAGAGCCTCATCATGGCTGACATCTCCGTCAGAGTGAGCGGCATGATTGCCGAGCTTGACAACATAAATAAGCTTCTCCCAGGTGTCAACATCCACAGCAAGCTGAAAGCTCGGTTCACGAACCAGCGACATAAGATTATCCTTATAAGGCATCCTCATAGTCTTATCCGCCGCATAAACCCACTTCACCATCAGTTCCAGAGCCTTCCGGCATCCGACAGCGCACATAGCCAAAAAGACCCCAAAACCCTCTCCGCCTCCACCGCCGCCGCAGCAAACAGCTCATATTCTTTTATATCCATCAGGAAGCTAAAGTTAGTCATGAAATCCTCTCCTATCCAAATTTCAGACTTGATTTTTCCTTGTCTATGCGTTATAATGTAAGCAAGAAGAACGTCGCCAGAGAATGCGAGGGTGTAATCACCAGCATAACCAAACTGTTATGTGGCATTCGCACTGGGGGTTCTTTCTCTTTTTGCCTAAATTACACTACCGCACCGTTATTGTTGTCTTCGGGGAATAAATTTTTTCTTACTTCTTCCACATAATCACGACCATCTTTTATCGTGTCATATTTTTGATCATAATCAGTCAGTAAGATTTTTAGGATAGTATCAGGAGCTATTTCCTGCCCTAAAATCTCTTGCTTAAGCGTAGATAAAAGCACACAAATCGCATAAACAAAAGCAATCGGCAAATTATTCTCTTTGCTGTTGACATAGCACACTTGACTGAACAGAGCAAGAGCCTTTCCTGTTTCAGTACCTCCATACTTAATCGTATCTATATAGAGCTTAATCACTTTGTCTGCTTGTAGAGAATTTTTCATTTTAGTCTGATAAGGTTTTTTCTGCTCAGGAGACAAACTTTCTTTACCAGCAAGTAAAGTATTTTGCAGTAAATCAAACCATCTATCGAAAACGCTCTTGATTTCTTTATCATAGTTTCCTTTGTAGAACTCCAGCTCTTTTAGCTTATATGAAAACTCTCTATCTCTCCGTGCCTCACTTTCATCCATCTTCTTCATAACGCCATTAGAAAACGATTCAAGGGCTTTAGATACTAACTCTTCTCCAGGAAACCCCATTTATTTTCACCTCACCCAAAATATTTTTGCATTAACGGTTTTTTTAAAACTTCTAATTCCTCAAGGCTTTCCTGTATTGCCGCTCTTTCTTTGTTCACACCTTGTACAAACTCAGCGAATTGATTTTGCAATTCAATAGGAGGCAACATGATTTTCAGTTTTTTTAGCATAGCAATCGACAAGTAGGCAACCGTTGACCCTGCTTGTAAGTTGTTTATCTGCTTTTTGAATCCTGTCATGTCGAAAAGATATGCAATATATAACGACATTACATCATCAGAAAACCTCGAAAGCCAACTAATCATGCCATCCTGAAAGTAAAAATTATCTGAATCTTTCACAATGTAACATCTTCCAATTGTCCCTCTTGAAGTTACAAGAATATCTCCCGTGTCTGGAACTAATCCTTGCGATTTAAGTTCTTCGAAACGATTATACGGAATATAAAGATCTGCTTTGATTTCACCAGTGTCCATAAGGACGCCCAGATCAGAAATCCTTAAAAACGGCACACCAGTCTCACTTTGTTCTGATTGATAAATACGTTTGCTTGAGCCGATATTGCATAGGTCGCTAAGATACACAACCGGCAGATTATACGTATTGTACTCTGAATCCCCAAACATCTCCACAAATCGAGACTTGACGAGTTCATCCAAGTTGAAAATCTGCTGTTTATGCTTTTCAATGAGATTATCAACTTTTTGTAATCTCTCTACTATCGACTGTTGTTCTTCATCCGTTGGCACGGGAATTAACGCTTTTTCAAGTTCAGTCTTGTTAAATCCCGGTATAGTCGCTCGTGACCCAACATTTGAAAGCAGTGTGTGCTGAAAATATGGAGACTGAAAATAGTAATACAGATAGCTATTTAGGACAGGTTCAAGCTTGACAACTTTTACAAGCGCAACATTATAAGCTCCCTCTAGCCCAGTGAAAGCTTGCCCTATGTACCCATAACGAGAAAGCATAATGTCTTCCTTTGTGCATTTATGCAGTTTCCCTGTATCTTTTACATACTCTATGAACTTCGGGTCTCCTTGTGAGTAATCCCGAATTTGAAGCATCCTAATATAACCCGGTTGTGGCGTATTAACCCATTCATCTTTTGGTGGCTGTGTTCCGCCTTGGAAATCGCAAATATCAAGCAATCGACGATAATTCCTCATACCATCCCCCTCAATTCCTTCAACCCTTCCGCTATTTCCACCTCAAGCCCATCGAGGCGGTCGAGGATTTCGGTGGGGGTGGGGTACTCGACGGGGACATACTCGGTTTGTTTGTATTTGTTGATAGACAGGTCATAGCCGTTGTCGACGATTTCTTGCTTCGGGACGAAGAAGCTCTGGTCGGTGCGGGAGCGGGCTTTTTCGGCTTCGAGGTTATGGA
Source organism: Oscillospiraceae bacterium (assembly GCA_021202155.1). Lineage (GTDB taxonomy): Bacteria > Bacillota > Clostridia > Oscillospirales > Ruminococcaceae > Faeciplasma. Next base: position 18,289 of record JAJQDP010000028.1, read on the forward strand.
AACGTTTGATTATATCCGGAATGTCGTTGTCGGGGGTTTCGGAGCGTTTGTCGTCGAGGGTGAAGCCGTCGGCGCGCATGTCGTAGAACCAGACTTGGTCGGTTCCTCCGGCGCCGGTCTTCGTGAAGACGAGGACGGCGGTCGAGACTCCGGCATAGGGCTTGAAGACGCCCGATGGCATCGAGATTACTGCACGGAGCTGGTGGTTCTCGATGAGCTCACGGCGGATGGACTTATGAGCCACGGACGAGCCGAAGAGGACGCCGTCGGGGACAATGCAGGCGCAACGCCCGCCTTTTTTCATCATACGAAGGAACAAAGCAAGGAAAAGAAGCTCGGTTTTCTTGGTGTTGGTGACGGCTTTCAGATTGTCATTGATGCTCTCGGCATCGACGGTGCCCTTGAAGGGCGGATTTGCAAGGCAGACGGTGAACTTGTCAGAAATCTGGTTCTGCTTCGAGACGCTGTCGCGGTAGTCGATGTCGGGGTTGCCGATTGAGTGGAGCATGAGGTTCATCGCGGAGATGCGGAGCATGGTGCGGTCGGTGTCGTAGCCGGTGAACATGGTGCCCGAAAAGTGCTCCCACTGCTTGGGGGTCATGACGTTTTCATAGTGCGCCCTGATGTATTCGGCGGCAGAGACAAGGAATCCGGCAGTGCCACAGGCAGGGTCACAGATGATGTCGTCGGGCGTCGGCTGGATGAGCTCGACCATCATCTCACGGATGTGCTTCGGGGTGCGGAACTGACCGTTCTGACCGGCAGTCGAGAGCTTGCCGAGCATGTATTCATAGAGGTCGCCCTGCATGTCGAGGTCGGCGATGTCGTGCTCATAGAGATCGTCAAGACCAGTGATAATTTTCTGCAGAACCTGCGGCGTGGGGATGAGGAACATCGCATCGCTCATATATCTGGCAAAGGCGGTGTTGCCGCTGTCGGTGGCGAATGGGTCGTCGTCGGGCATAAGCATCTCTCCCCTGTCGTCAAAGTCGGGGAGCTTGCCGCCGCGCATATTCTTGATGGCAGGAAAGACCCGCTGAGAGATGATGTCATAAATCTGGCGAGGGTCGCTGTTCTTGAACTTGCTCCAGCGCATGGACTGACCGGCAGAAGACTGCGGGAAAATCCTCGGCATTTTCGTGCCGGAAATGTTCTCGAAGCTCTCCGACTCAAGCTCCTTCTCGTCGAGCGAGCGGATGAACATAAGATATGTAAGCTGTTCGATAACGGTGAGGGGATTCGTAATGCCTCCCGCCCATATGTCCGTCCATATTTTGTCGATTTTATTCTTGATAACTCCTGTAATCATAATAAAACTCCTTTATATGTATTTACCCAAAATACTCCTGCATCAAAGCCTTCTTCAACGTCTCCAACTCCTCAAGGCTCTCATTCACCCTCTCCTTCTCCCTGTCCACAGCTTGGACAAAGGAAGCGAATTGGGATTGGAAGGAAAGAGGAGGAACCATAACGTCTAATTCTGACAATATCTTTAAATTAATGTTTTTCTGTGCTACTTGTGGTGCTTGTTCTTCCAATATCTTTTGGAAAAAGCCGAACCAATAGTGCATATAAATTACATCCACATCATGATAAGGAATAAATCCGACAACACTATCCGGAAAACAAGCATCAAACGTTAAAATAGAAGTCTGAGCTATGTTTGCGGCAATCGTGATACACAAAGTTCCTGCCTGCCACATTTTGCTCTGTTGTAAACCTGCTTCGGAATATGTATTATGGTACTCCTTAATATACAGTCCGGAACTTGCTACTTCACCGGTTTGTATTAACGGGTAAGGACCATTAAGTAATTCCGGTGCATTACGAGGACGATGTTGAGATCTTCCACGTTCCAATGAACCAACTTCGCTTAACTTCTTAGTTGGTAATCCATTACTATTATGCACTGGGTTGCCAAACATCTCAACAAATCGAGATTTGACAAGTTGGTCAAGGAAATCGAGTTGGTCATTTTTTAACGCAATAAGTCTTGAAACCATATCTAATCTCTCGGCAATTTTGTTTTGCTCTACCATGCTCGGAAGATAAAAAGGCAGTGCGTCAAAAACGGATTTTGTCAGATGCTTCATTATTGCACCATGTGCTTCGTTGCCCGCATTTTCTAAAATGTTTTCTACCTGATGAATGAAAAAGCTTTTGTTGACTTCCGCTTTGTCAAAGACAACTTTAAATATGTGCTGATTTAAAACAGCATCCTCGCCCTTCCAAACATATACGCCGAGACTTGCAGACCATGATATGAGAACATCACCGTCTGACACATTGTACTTTTTATCAACCTCTCCGCTAAAACGGTTTGCCTGATATGAGTTGCCCGTCAAATCTTGGATTCTTATAATCGGGCGACCTTCATTAGACCAATCACTTGGTTTAAAAGCGTATCCGTTGATATATGTCGCTATATCGCCTAATCTCGCCCTCATGCCTTCCCCTCAATTCCTTCGAGATTGTTTTCCGCCTGAGCTTACACTTAGTATTAATTATACCATGTTTATGCCACGTTTTCAATCTTTTTTTGGGACTTTTGTGGGCGGAGTTCTGTCACTTGACTCTTTTCTACATCTCCACCTCCTAACTCCTCTTTTTCTTCCTATCATTCTTTTCTCTGTCTCTTGCATCATCCTCCTTCACATTATCCAATCTTTCAATCGCAGACTGCCTTTGCTCCAAACCCATATCCTTCTCCGCCAAGTATTTTGCTTTCCTGAATGCTTTTAACTCCAACCGAGCTTCTTCAAGCCTACTGCGTAATCCGGTTGCTTCGCTTTCTAACTTCTTATACTCGTCTTTCAGCCGCTTCAAATCCACGGGAATGTCGGGACAATATCAATTCCCTGCCGTTCATAGGAACGCAAATCAACTCTTTCGTGGCTTCCTGCTATCTCAAGATATTTGTTCTGAACCGTCTCCCAGCCGTGTCGCCATTCCTCACAGTGGTACTGTTCGTTCCAGTCAACGGTGTTTTCTTTGTGACTTTTCCAGTTGCCTGACGGTAAACGGATTCTCTCCCCGTTCTCGTCAAGATCATAAACCTTCCTGCTTTTCGGAAGCCACTTTCCTTGCTCATCAATAGCCCTCGTTCGCAAGTGCCTGTTTCAATGACACCCTTGTGTCGAGTCCTCGTTTGCTTCCTGTGGTGAACGGGACGAAGATCATACAAAAAAGAGCCTGACGAATCAGACTCCTTCTTTGTATTTATTTTTCTACCTACGACTTTTCTTCCAGCCATGCCAATGCAGCATCTTCTCCCTGTTCTATTGCCATCTCTACTGCTTGCTTTGCATATTCCAGTAACTGCTTAGATCGACGGCGAAGAGCAAACGATTCTTGAACCTTTGCAGCAATATCTTTTTGAATTGCTGAATCGATAATAGGAATGGGGATCTTAGCAATATCTTCATCATAAATATTGATAATGCCAGTGCTTCCAACAACATATCGATAAATCAATTCTTGACCAACTGTTGACTGCAAAAATACACATAACACTTCAGGAAGAATTCGGGTGCCCTTTTTAGCTCGATATATCCTCAGGGTAGAATCTGTTACAAACGCTTTATCTCCAGTATAGGAAAACAAGCTAACCTTTCCGAGAGAGCCAACACCCATTGATGCAAAAATAACATCATTTTGAACAAGAAAGGTGCTCTTGTACTTAATACAAAGCTCATTCGAAAAATAACTTTCAACGCCGTCGGTATCTATTCCGGAATTAGTAAGTTGCTTTGTCTTTATTACGCCAACATCATCAATTCCATCAGCATAATTTGTCCCCGTGTTTTTGAAAACATCAAATTCACAAGGAATTTTTGTAGTTTCAAAACGCTGGAGTAAAGAAAGGTAAACATCATACTTCGGTTGATAATATTCTGCATCAAGGCGACCGCTGAGTCTGTAGCTTTCTGAAAACGGCTTTGTATAGCTTTGTGCAGATTCAATTTTATAGGCAGGCATCTCCACTAACTGCGCAAATGCCTGCTCCGCTGAGCTATATATTGATTCTGACTTATTTCGAGTATCCTCACTTAGTTGAATTAACGAGCTGATCCTTGAGTAAAACTGTTCACTAAGAATCGGAATTGGGATTTTTTCAATATCATTAACTGTTAATTTTTGCTGTACGTTGCCGGTTGCCCTACGATTTGTCAACAAATACGCGTACTTTGTGTTCAAATATGTCAAAATGTAGTGTTTTTCGTTGATACTATAACTATTAAGTTTGATCCCAATATTGTTTGAGCTAATATTGCAAATGCCAAGTCGAGAATCTATACGTGCAAAAAAGCCAATACTTCCAACTCGAGACAACACAATATCATCAACATCCAACCTTGAATGTTGAAGCATATCGCTATCTTTTTTCGAAATGTACACCATGTTGCTTTGATCAACGTAAAAGCCGTCATTAATATTCAATGATCTAATAAGAGGAATTCCACCACCCGTTAAGTGTGCTTCCGAAGTTAATGCCGATCCAAACGGACCGTTAACAATACAGCTCGGTTTAAGATAGAAAAATTCTCTTCTTTTAACTGCATTTAGAACCTCGATTGTTTTCTTGTTCACAAATTTGGAATCTATCCTAAACATTGGGTTTTCATTCAACAGATCTTTAAGAGATACCTCGATTAACTCCAGCCCATCCATCAATGCCCTGTACTTTGCTTCGTCAAAGGGCGGTGTGGATGGGGTCAGTGAAAAAAACTTAGGTGCTCTTTTTTGGCGAATTCGATGAAAGCTTCGGCAATACCGTCTTGAGTCAGACCGTCGTGGTTGTAGAGGTCATGGTCTACTATCAGGTGACCATGACTGTCTAAGAGGTTGTCCCCTGTAGCAGGATCCTTCACGTAAATTTTGTCTCCCGAATTATCCTTGCTCGGCTTCTGCATGGTGGCGAAGAAAATGGGGTAATCATCCTTCTTCGGGCATAACTCATCGTCCCACTTCTGTACAAACAAAACTGAGGTTTTGGTTCCGGTATGAGGCTTGAAAACATTGCCATGAAGTCCGACGACTGCAAGTATTCGGCAACGCTCGGCGATAAAGTCACGGATGTACTTATCACTTGAATTGTTGAGACGTCCCTGCGGAAGAACTATAGCCATGCGCCCACCAGGCTTCAGAAAGTTCAGGTTGCGCTCAATGAATAAAACATCACGTCCGACTTTATTCTGCCACTTTCCGGAACTGTTCTTTCCAAGCTCATAGCGAGAAATAATAGTGTTCTCTTTGATGTCTCCGGCAAAAGGCGGATTAGCCATGACCAAATCGAAATTGAACTTCGAAAAGTCACTGCTTCCCTTCGGCTGAAGCTTTTTCAACTTTTTAAAACCTTCGTTATATGTATCAATCCAATCTTCCTGCTTGGTGACCTCATCCCAACGGGAATAATCAAGCGTATTAAGGTGCAGTACGTTCGTCTGCCCGTCACCGGCAATAAGATTCAGGGTTCTTGCTACACGGACTGTCTTTTCGTCAAAATCTATAGCAAAGACATTGTCCCTTACAAAATCAGATTCTTCTGAAATGCGCTCCGCTGCAGTAAAGCCGTCACCCTCAGGCAGACCTTTTTCTCTACGGATATCTCTCCAAACTTTAAAAATGCTGTGAACAGTAAAGCCAGAGCTTCCGCAGGCGGTATCGATAATTTTATCACAAGCTCTCGGATTCATCATCTTTACGCACATGTCAATAACATATCGAGGAGTGAAATACTGACCTTTTTCGCCTTTCTGAGCCTTACTCATCAGGTATTCAAAAGCATCATCCACAACATCCAGATTATTGTTAAAGAGCTTGATGTCCTGCAATGAAGACACACAGACGGCGAGGTGCGAAGGTGAAAGCAGAATCTTGCTTTCTTCTGTGAATATGCCTTCCCACTTCTTTTTAGCATCGTCGAACAGCTCCTGAATTTTTACCTTCAGTTCGTAGTCTGTATTACCATTATTGCGAAAGCGCAGATATTTGGTAGAGTCGTTTGCACAAATCAACTCATCATATAGCTTGGCGAAGATTAATTTAAAGATTTCTTCAAACGAGTCAACTCCAGCACTTGCCAGCACCTCGTCCTCCATTTCCTTTATAAGAGAACGAAGCGACTTTCTCTGAGTGCTGATTTTATCCTTGTGCTTCAAATCTTCATATGTAAATTTCTCACTGATAATATCTGAAAGCTTCTGCGTAGACTTCGGAATATCGCTGATTTCTTCAAAAAAGTTTGGGTCCTTTCGATTATAACAGGAAATCTGCTCGCCGTTTGTCCATACGCCAATGGGCGCACCCGTTGCGTTGCAATAGGATTTCAGTTGTTCTTTGCCGTCAGTAAGTTTAGGTTTTTTCAACTCCACAATAATATACGGAACCGTCGGACGATCTTTATCCATAATCGTTATGTCCGCACGCTTGATTTCACGACCGAAATGAATAGGAGTTTCAAGCTGAATACGGTTCAAAGGATACTCATACTCATGAAGTAACTTGTAAATATATAGCTGACGAACTGCTTCCTCCGGAGTAAGCTTAATATCCTTTTCACGCACAAGACACTTTATATACGGGGTCTCAACATTTCTTGCCAATTTCATAAAGACGGCAGATTCTATCGCTGAAATAGCTTCTTCAGAAAACAAGGTATAATCGTAAGACGTATTTTTAAAAATATCGTTTAACTTCATCATGTATCCGCTCCATTCCATATTCCTTATTAGCTGTAGACTGATTATAACACTCTTTAGCTTGAACAAACCGCTGATTTGCGAAAATATTCGGCGATTACTCCCACTCGTTGCCTGAAGCAAAACTTAACGCTTTTTGTTTAGGAAATATGTTTCGTGGTCTTCAGGCTGTCTTGATTATCCATATTGTCTCCCATACGGGAGTTAAGTTATCGTATTCATATCGGTCTGATAAGTACGATGGTGTCTGTATTACTTTGGTTGGAGTGTGCTGTTTTCTTTGCTTGGATTATAACATATTTGTGGTTTGGGTGCAAGGGCTTTACTGAATTTTGCGGGCATGAATGACATAATTTTTGTCCCGAATAGTATGTTGTATTCGGGACAAATATTTGGTGCAAAATGTGAGATATGAAAAGTTTTTGAATTGGGGAAACAGTGTTTAGCCAATTCGATTTTGAATTGGTCAGAGGGTGTCTGACTAATTCGCTTTTTAGATGCTCCTTTGTGAACACATCAGTTCATATTAATAACGAAATTAACTATTGAACGCTGTCTCTTAACTCAAGTATGTCACCCAATGCAATATAAGTATGAATGATGCATTGCATCGCTTGCTCTCTTGTGACTTCGGAATGAACTCCTGTGCTTTGAATACTATTAATATTTTCCATCCAATCAATCAAATAGACAACTTCACTTCCTACGAGCGTGTTTTTAGTAGCCTTGCCTTGAAGCGTCTCAATAACAGCAGATAACTTATTATTGTAATGTTCTCCCGATACATCTATATCTTTTCCGGTTTTAGTCTTATAAGTTTTTTCATTGCAATTTGGAAATACTTCATCATGGAGTTGCTTTGCTGTACATTCCCATAATCTACGACAAGAGGTCAATACCTGCGAGTACCTTTCTGGATTTCCGTCTTCCATCAAATCTTCAATCGCTGAAAGCTTTTGCAATGTGACTCCGGAGAGCGTAGAGAAATACAAATCTACATTTTCTTGATATTCTTCAAACACCTTCTTTGCGGTTTTCCCAAACTGTAAATCTATTTGCCATCTGACTGCATAGTCATAGTATTGTGACTGAAGAATTGACAAGCGGCTCTCATTGGTTTTGATTGATTTGAGTAAATCATTTGTATTCTGCGATACCCTCAATGTCATCCGCTCTGTTGCTAGCAAAGCCATCTCGCCTTCAACCGAAAAGCCCTGTGTTGAATAGTTATTAAGCGCAATCTTAATTCCTTCAATAGCTTCTTCAAGCTCTGCAGCCAATTCTGTAAATACATAACGTTTCTTGTCTTTGTTGTCCATGTAACTTCTTCCATGTTGTGCTGCTATATTCCACGCAGGCGTTATTATGAAACCGTCATTTGTCCTGGGATAACCACCGTACTCGTAAGACAACCATTCTTGCCCATCAGTATCATTCACAAGGCGCGCTATCTTTTTACATAAAAGTAATGCTGAAGATGTAGATATCGTTCCATCTTCAATACCATTAATGACTTTTTCACAAGCTTCTAATGCTTGCGTTCTCCTTGTTGCAAAATTATCCATTTGTCTTCCTCCTGCTACTATTTTTCTAAAATGACATCATGTAATTCGGTCACTATAAAAGTCCCACATACTATTTCGCTCAAAAAGCCAAAGGCCGGAACACTATAATGTATAGCAAGAAAACCCATTATACAGCATGATGCTAAATTACAATTAAAAGTCATTACTATATTCACACAGATTTACGAGTAGAAATATACTCATATAAAAGTTCAGAAAGTGATTTCATAGATTTAATCAGATCTTCAGACGTGTTATCCGAATCAAGCAATTCTGACGACGAATGAGATAAAGGATTCGCATTTCTTAGCTTATGTGCTGTCCTAATGACTACCTCGCTATCTTTTATACTGGCATAAAAGTCAATAATCTTTTCTTCCTTGTAGAAGCCTTTATAATTTGGCTTCTTAAGCTTTAGGTTTTCTCCATATGCAAAATCTAAATCTGCCGTCACCCGATCAAAGAAGTTTTTATAGTAGGCAAATGCAACCATATAATTTGCACGTTTTTTCTCACAGAGATACATGAAATAAAGGTAATGGGCTTTGACATCTTTCGAGATAACTTCACTTAGTTTTTTCACTTCCCAAGAATCAAAGCATTGCAAACTACTGTTCTTACAGTAATAAAAGTAATAATCGTAGAGATTTGGTTGCTTATCCGACAGTATATCCAACAAATCAATATGTCTGAATTCGCTCTGTATTAAGTACGAAATAGCTATTGTCGTATCATAAGAGTTCCACCTATTCGACCGATTTCTTACGAAAAGCTGGTTCAGAAAGCCTTTAATAGCTCTGTCGCTTTTTGTTTTCATAATCATTACCGTCAGCCTTTTGGGATCGAGGCTAATAAATGATATGCTTTGCCCTACAAGGTCGCAGACCTCTTTTACCACATCTTCAGATCGTAATTCTTTGTCATCTTCGTATACATAATAATTAAAAACTTCGCTTGGGCTAAACTCTATGTCGCCGGAAGAAAAATGGTCGTCAATCAATTTGTTGTACTTTTCTATATCCACACTATCTAGCAACAATTCTGATTTCAAATCCCTTAAGAAGTGATACAACTCTCCTGCAAATAAATTCTCAATATCGAGCTTTTGCTCATTAAAATATTCATCATAAAGTGACTTTTTCAGCTCATGGTTTACTGCAGCCAATTCTTTCAAACAGCATTTTTTTGCATTCAAACTAAGTCCAAAATCTTTTAGAATCGACGAATATTCATTTCGAATCTCATTATATGCTTTGTACAGGCATTCGATTGGCTTTTCTGATGAGAAAAGTATATACATATCATCTACATATCGAACAATTCGGAAAGAGGAAAATTCGGATATATTTGCTGAAATATATTCATACAGCGTTTTATCAGCAACATCGAGATACACAACTGTTGAAAGAAATGAAGATGCAACGCTGTTTTCAATCAGGGGAAATCTTTCATTGCCGCAGTATCTAAGAAACTCTTTGAACAATTGTAACTGAGTTTGTGAGAAAGCTACACCATTTGAGTTACAAACAGTATCAATCTGCGTCACCAATTTGTCTAGGCTTATATTTGAATAGAAGTTTGTTATGTCAGTCTTGATGAAATATTGGTACTCGTCAGTGGAAGCGTTTATTTCCCTAAAAAAATCATCGTAGTCCTGCTTGTAACTAGGGCGTAAATGCTCATAATTTCCAGCATAATAAACAGATATATCATCTGGGCGTACAGAAATATAGTGTTTATGGATTTCCATTCCTATAGCCTGCAAAACCAAGTACAAAATGGGACCAACAAGTGACGAGTCTCTAAAACTGCCATCTCCTTTTTGCAAAAAGTTTTCTGACTGATGCATGACTTGGGGAAACAGGACGAATGATGCTGTTTTTATATACCGATTGTAAAAATCCATTCCAGCAATAATATCCATATCGTTAGGCGATAACTTTGTAAACGGAAACCACTGTAAACAAGCTTTCTTAAATCCCGGCTTCAGCGAAAAATACATATTGCAGACACTTTCCCAAGTGCTATAAGATATTCCGAACACGAGTATCACCTCCTCAATTCTGATTTTGTCTGGTCTGAATGCTAAATAAACGTAATACACCGTACACAATCACATTTTGAGATAGCATAAATCCTCATAACATAACACTATTTTTCAAAAAACATCCAAACTTACTCATCAATTTTCTTCTCCCATCTGCTCCTCCAGTAACTTCTTCAAATCCTCTTTGCTCGGCAGGACGGTTTCATACTTGCTCGCAAAAATCTGCGAATTGTCTTCCGGCAGGGTCATCTCTACGACGGCATTATTTTTATCCTTGCAGAGAATAATACCTATCGTCGGGTTCTCGTCCGGGAGCTTCACCTTGCGGTCGTAATAGTTCACATACATCTGCATCTGTCCGATGTCCTGATGCTTCAACTCGCCGATTTTCAAATCAAACAGAACGAAGCTCCGCAGAAGCCGGTTATAGAAGACCAAGTCCACGATGAAATGCTCCTCGTTGAAGGTGAACCGCTGTTGACGCCCGACAAAAGCGAAGCCGGTGCCGAGTTCCAGAAGGAACTGTTGCAAGTGGTCAATCAGGCGGGTTTCAAGCTCAGTCTCCGAGTATTCGGGAAGTTCCGGCAATCCGAGAAATTCAAGCACATACGGGTCTTTGATTGCATCCTGCACCGTCTCGATTTTCTGACCCTCCGTTGACAGGCGATAAACCTTGTCCTTGTCGGTACTCAAAGCAAGCCTTTCGTACAGCGAGCTGTTATACTGGCGTTTCAGCTCCGACAGGCTCCAATCGTTCTTTACGGCTTCGATTTCGTAAAAGTGCCGCTCATCGGTGTTCTTGATTCTCATCAGCACCAGATAGTGCGACCAACTGAGGAAGAATTTCCGCCCATCAACCGTTGATGGAAGATTTTTGAATCGGGTAAACACTGTTTCCCCAATTCGATCTACTGAATACACGACATAAAATCGCCTCATCAGTTTGAGATTATCGGGAGAAAATCCCTTTCCATATATCCCAGTCAGATATTCGGAAAGTTCTTTCAAGAGATATTGCCCATATCCCGCCCTGTCGGCACCGTTCTGTTCTTCCTCGACGATTCTCCGCCCGATTTCGTAATAGGCATAAACCATTGAAAGATTGACGGCTGTCTTGGCGTTCTTTCTTGCCGAGGCAAGGACGTCGGAGATATTTTTAAGAAATTCTTCGTTTGTATGTCTTGTGTCTAAGTCGTTCATTTTATTCTCCTATCCAGATGCTCACTCCATCCCCCTAATAGTCCCCTCCACAAACTCAATCTCCTATCGTATGGAAAATCATTGTAAGAACCCACCTTATGTATACAACCATTCTTTACAATAATCAGTTACAGCTTTTTTAAAGTCTTTTAGTTTTTTCTCATATCCACGATGGGCTGTAATAAGCTGACTAATGCTCATATCTTTACAAACAATCATCTCTTTGACTGATAGCTTAAAAGATTGTATCATTTGTTCAGCTATAAAATCTTGTGGATCATCATATCCCTCATATTCGCCCAAACAGTAACTAAGCAATACTTCCTCATACCATTTTCGAATTAAGTTCTTCATGCGATCATGGATGACAGCCATTGAGTTAAGGACACTACTTACCTTAGTTTCAAATCCATCATCCGTCAATATTTCAAATCTTCCAGATGCATGAGCCATTTCATTTCTGGTATCAACCAAAATTCCGACATTCGCAATCTGAGAATTATCCAACTCAATGATTTTAAATAGCTTTGCAATGTCTTTTTTCTGGCATTAAACTATATGCAAAAATAGACTCTGCATCCTCAATTTTTAAGTCTCTATTCCTTCCATTATAAGCACGAGCAAATACTATGGCATCCCTATACCTTTCCGGCTCTATCTGGCTTATTTTCCACGCTGTACAATAGATGTAGGTCATATAGAGGAGATGAACGCCAAAATATGCGAATTGATACTGACTATATTTATAATTCACCGCTACTAGATTAGTAATATCTCGAATATAGTCAGTTACATCTTCTGCATCTGCTGGATTAATCGGAAGAAATACAAGTATTTCTTGTAAATGAGGCACTTCTTCATAGTCAACTTCTTCTGGCATCTTCATTCACCCCATATTTCATTTACTCTTTCGGTAATCTTTTTTGTAAAAGTCGAAACAATCTCTTTGAGTGGTTTCATTAAAGAAATCTCTTTTTCTATTTGCTGAACGGCTTTATCTTGCTCTTTTAAAGAAGGACATACTATGCTTAGACTCTCCAAATCCGATCGATTAACACTAGGATACATTGCTTTGCTCATGGCATCAACCAACTGTTGCCCAACATAATCATCTAACAGTGCATACAATAAATACTTGCCATTAATGTTTTTAGGAGTTAATACTGCAAACCCAGTTGAAGCGACTATCCCCTTAGTATCAAAGTCTACATAGCAAAAAGCTTTCAGGTTAGGACGAACTGTAGACACTAGGATATCGCCCTTTCTGATTACCCTTCTGGCTCGACTGGGGGCATTCACACCTTTAATCCTTTGTGACATATCAATTTCCCCTATACAATTTGATACAGATGATATATCAATATAAGTAAATTCATTGTCACCATATTCTATTTCAGGATTCACGGAAAGAAGGTTAATATCGCAAACTTCTGATAACTTCACAAGTCTACCGTCATTACATTTTGGCAAATGTGGTTTATAATTGCTAATAATGCTTTGAGCACCAACTATAATCTGTTGATACCCATCAAGTTCTGCAACTATTTGACGTTGAATTTCGATAGAGGGCAAGGGAATGGATATCGAATTTATTGTGCTACTTATATTGTTAATATTAGCACCTTGTGTCAATAATTTGATTTCATCTCTATACTTTTTTGAATATAACAAATAGAAATACAAATACTTTGGCAAACACCGTTGAGAATTGGTACGAATAATTCCCATAAAGCCTCCGGCATAAAAATTCGTGTCTTCATCAACAAGCGCCACTTTTCCAACATGCTCTTTACTGCCACTCGACATGCAAATAAATATATCTCCTTTCTTGAGTCTTTTTTCTTCAGATAAAATTACCGTTTCATCAACAAATATCTCTTTTTGAATTCTCAATTCTCCTGACAAAGAAATATTATCAGCAGTCAAAATAATATTTCGTGTCCGATAAGTTGTCTGCTGAGATTTTTGATAATTAGCACCTCTCGTAACAGTTGCAATGTCTGCAAACTTGACTACTTCATATTCTGACACAATTTGAGTAGTACGGTATCTACTACCTACAAGAATATTGGAATTATGACGCACTTTTTCAAGCGGAATAATTTCAAATCCCACTTTTTGCATATCCTCAGCTTGATCTGTATCCAGTTTGCGATATTCTTCATACTTGCTCAAGTCACTTGGCGTATCAAGTTTACGTCTGTGATTATCGAGTGTATATCCATCACTTTTGACATCAAAGTACCAAAAGCTCTTTTTCTTATCTGATGACTTAATTTTTTGATTGACTTTTGTTGCATATATAATATCAGTTTTTACTCCCGTGTACGGCAAAAAAACGCCCTGGGGTAGCGAAATAACGCTTTGTAACTGGCAGTTATCCAACAGATATTCTCTTGTTTTGGTTAAATCTTTTCTGAACAAGAAGCCTTCGGGAACAACAATTGCCATACGACCGTTTTCAGCTGTATTATTAACCGCTTTTATACAATGTTGAACACATACACTATCACCGTTTGTGCTCGGCAAATCGTATAATTCTCCGTATTTAGTTCTTTGCGAATAAGGCATATTTGTGAGAACAACATCGAATCCGTTATGATGGGAATTTCCATTTTCATCTGTCCAAGTTGTCGTTCCATCTATCGGATTAGCAAGGCTGTCCTGCATCTTGATATTGCTATGACCATCTCCGGCAAGAATCATATTCATCTTTGTAATCCTTGCCGTATTAGTAATCTCGTGACCATATATCGTTTTTTCACGAAGCGTTTTTAGATTGTCTTCAGTACGCGCCATGTTATTATAAATGTGCCTGAAACTCTCAATTAAAAATCCGCCAGTGCCACAAAACGGATCATAAACTTTCTCACCAATCTGTGGGTTGACTAATCGCACCATCGTCTTAACTATATGACGAGGCGTAAAGTACTCTCCTAAGTCATTCTTAGTCGCAGTAGATGCTTTAAGGAAATACTCAAAAGCATCTCCCTTGACGTCGCTATCAACATCAGTTAACATAAGAGGATTAAGTTTATCCATTATTTCCTTTAGTATTCTTTCATCTCTGATTTGAAGCGGAGTAAATATATCCGTCTTATACAGATTATTAAGTCTTTTATAAACAGTGTTATTGATATAATCAATTCTCGCAGATAGACTTACATTCTTAATAGCGTCCCAACTGCATGCCGTATCAAACTCTGTTTTTATTCCACTCTCCTGTTTAATCTGCTCACTTTCACTTATAAGTTTCAAAAACAGAATATTGGCAAATTCTCCGAAACGTTCAATGCCAGCGCGCAAACCTTCGCCACGAAGCATATTATTTGCCTCATCAAAAATTCTGATAAGTTCTTTACGATCATACTGAACTTTTGAGCTTACTGTATTGACTTCATAAGATGTCAAATAGCGCAAAGCAAGAGATTCGCGAATAAATTCGTCTATTTCTTCTCCGTTAAGAATAGGCGGTCGATTTGCAATTGTATGATAGGACTTACAGAAAACGCCATCAATAGCGAAGACAAGAGGAGCCTCAATAGCTCTTGCATAATTTATGCCTTGCTCTAGTGCCAAATCTATACGAGAACCTTTCTTTTTGGCTTCAATTACGATAAGAGGCTTATCACTATCCTTAGAATAAAGTACGTAATCTGGGCGCTTACCACCAAGTTTTTTCTTCTCAGCATCAGTACGAGTCTGCTCGAAATAGACATTGCGATCATTACCAGTAAGCTTCCAACCGAGGTTAGTAAGACTATTATCAATCAACACTCTGGTGTCAGCTTCTAACGGCATTATACTATTGCTCATAGTTTACACTCCTTATGTAATAATTACGTTTCTTAGGACGGCTTCCTGTCAATTAAACTTGCCAGTTATTTAACCTCACTATCATAGCAATTCCCTCTTTACAAGAGTATACCACAAAGAATCCTTCTTTTCAACACTGCATCGAGAAGATTCCATAACCGTTCATCTGCCTTTCCACATTCTTGATACTTCGCAAGCATTTTTGCAAAAACACTTCGACAATTTATATTATATCACAATCATTTTGCGATTTCAATCTTCTATAGTCCATTTTAGAGGATTATATCTTCACATTTTTTCATTTTTACCTCGTTTCATAGTTCTCACGACCGCTTGTCCTTTCCCTCGTGAACAATTCCCACAAACCATTCCTCGAAATCGCATCCTCATACATCCGAACTTTTCCCCGCAGTCGCTCGTTCTCTTTTTCAAGTTCTTTCGCATTCAACTTATTGCGGACGGACTTATACTTGAATAACTCATCCTTTAGCGATGAGTTTTCCGCTTTTAGCTCTCCAACCGTCTTGTTCGCCGAATCCAGTGCCTTCTGGAGCTTCAGTTCCTTCTTTTCTTGAGCATAGAACTTCTTGGCGGCGGTGGAAAGAGTCTCGTAATCTTTCCTGTCGAGAGACACCCTCGACGAAGAAAGCATGACCGGCTTGACTTCGATTTTGTTGATGCTGTCAATGTTCACTTTCTTCTGCTTGGTCTTCTCAATCTGCTTGTCAAGAGCCGCCGTTTCCGCCTCTTTTTGCTGAGTCTGCTCGGTAAGTTCTGCAAGCTCCTGCACTCTCTGTTCACGCTTGTATTCAAGCACGCTGAGATGCTCCCGATGCTCGCCTTTCTGCTCCCACTCAATGCCGTGACTCTGCATAATCTCTGCGAGCTGTTCCTTTTCGGAGCGAACCCACACCGCCCATTCCGTTTCACCTTTGCCTTTTCCGACAAAGCCCTCGTTTGCAAGAGCCTGCTTCAGCGACACCCTTGTGTCAAGTCCTCGTTTGCTTCCTGTGGTGAATGGGATGAAGTCGATGTGAAGATGCGGTGTTCCCTCGTCCATATGGAGGTGGGCGGAGAAGACGTTTAAGTAGGGATTGCGCTGTTGGAAACCGGCATAGTATTCATCCAAAACGGTCTTTGCAAGCTCTGCGTTTTCGCCGGTTGCATTCATATCCTCGCAGTTGCCGACCTGTATGATTACCTCGTGGAAAGGCTTTTCCTGTTTGCCGGAGCGAATCTTTTCATAGTAGTCGTCAATCCGGCGGTCAGCCCGTGTCTGCTTTTCGTTGTATCGTTTGAGAGCTTCGTCAAACATTTCGTGATACACCTGCTTGATTGGCGTGTAACAGTACTCAATGTTTCGGTCAGTGCGATCAACATCCACGTTCTCGGCGATGAATTTTCGCCTGTTATGATTGACGGAACCCTTTCCGACCATCACGCTGATTGTTCTTTTCAAAAATATCATCTCCTTTCGAATTGCCGACAGGCAACGGTTTTGTTACTTTTGTCAAAAGTAACGCAAAAGCACTTTTGACAGTCGAGACCATCAAAAGTGCGACCTGCAAGCAGGTTTTGCGTTCCTAACAAGGTGAAGCTTCATATCCTGTTGGTCTCTGCCTGAAACTTCGAGAACAGCGGTGTTGCTTGTGCGCTTTTCTTTTGTGAGAAGAAAGGCACCGTCAGCAGCTCCCAACAAGCCGTTGGTGCCGGAAATCATGTCGAACTTGTCATCGGCATTCTGCTTTCTGGTGTGATGCACAAGTAGCAAACAGATACCGTTTGCATCAGCGAAGCTTTTCAGTCTTGCAATGATCTGATAGTCGTTTGCATAGCTATAGCTGTCACCGCCGACCTCTCGAACTTTTTGCAAAGTGTCGATGATTATGAGATTGGTATCCGGATGCTCCCGCATAAATCTTGCAAGCTGTTCATCCAGACCGTCGCCGAGCTTGTTTGCATCCACCGAGAAAAACAGATTGTCACTTCCGTCCGCACCAACCATACGATATAGTCGCTTCTGCAGACGGCGGTAGTCATCTTCAAGTGCAAGATACAAAACCGTTCCTTTTCTGACCTGATAGCCCCACAGTGGTGTTTCCGTACTTATGTGGTAAGCAAGTTGTTCCATCAGAAAGCTCTTGCCAAGCTTCGGCGCACCAACAAACAGATAAGTCCCAGTGTTCAGCAAGCCGTCAATCAGTGGCAGCTTGCTTATGTACACCGTTTCGTATAACTCAGTCATGGATACCGTTTTAAGATAACCGGGATTGGATATTTGCAACATTTCCCTGTCCCAATCATCCAAACTTTCACCAAAACTCTTGACTTCTGAATTCCAATCAGGTATACTTTCAGAAGAACGTTTTTTGTATGACTGCCCCTCACCTACTGCAATAGGTGTGTCAAGGGCGGTCATTTCTTTTTTTGTAGATTTCATTCACCGGATTCACCTCCCTTCAAACCGTCCATAGTGACGGCAATCAGGTTGATTGTATCGAGAAGCTCACTCTGCACTTCTTCTCCGGCGGCAATCCGCTGAAGCTCCGCAAGAATAAACTCCATTTGCTTTCTCAGTGCCTTTTGCACCCTCGGATTCGGTTGAACAACCACTTCACGATTCATGCACTTACGATAGCAATATTCCTGCTTCGGTAGTCCCGACAAAGCTACAGCTCTGTTCAACTCCTCGTTTTCTTCCGGTGACACACGGAATCCGACGGTGATACTGCGGAAGCGATTCTTCCTGTCTAAATTTTTAGCTGACATACTTCTTAATCTCCTTCCTTATTCAAAGAATCAAGTTGCCTTGCCATTTCCTGCTGTTGAGACGGGAACAGGTGAGCATAACGGTATGTAATCTCAATGCTTTCATGCCCTACCCTATCGGCAATAGCTACCGCCGAAAAGCCCATATCAATCAGCAAGCTGATGTGGCTGTGCCGTAGGTCATGAATTCGGATGCGTTTGACACCGGCTTCTTTTGCTCCTCTCTCCATTTCATGATGCAAATAATGCTTGGTCACGGTAAAGACACGGTCGGTTTCCTTCAATCCGTACTGCATTTTTATGAACTCCTGCATCTCCGTACAGAGAAATTCAGGCATTTGGATTATACGGTTGCTTTTCTTGGTCTTCGGCGACGTAATCATGTCTTGCCCATCCAGACGCTGATAGGTTTTGTTGACCCTGACGGTTCCTTTCTCAAAATCAAAATCCGCCGGTGTCAGTGCCAGAAGCTCGCCCTCTCGCATTCCCGTCCAATAAAGCATCTGAAAAGCGTAATAGGACATAGGCTTGTCCATCATAACCTCAGAGAACTTCAAATACTCCTCTTTTGTCCAGAAGAGCATTTCCTTTCGCTCCTCAGTACCCATGTTCCCGACCTTGGCGGCAGGGTTACTGTGCAAATCATAGTTCTTCACAGCATAATTGAAAATAGCAGATAGCTGATTGTGCAAAGTCTTGAGATAAGATGATGAGTACGGATTGCCGTTTTCATCACGATAGGCAAGCATTTCATTCTGCCATTGTCTCACGTCCTTTGCCGTAATCTCATTGAGTTTCTTCTTGCCGAAGTACGGCAAAATTCTGCCTTCAATAATGTTTTTCTTCGTCTTCAAAGAACTTCTCTTAAGACGGTTTCTCATGTCCCTGTCGTAGATTTCAACAAAGTCGGCAAAAGTCATATTCAGATTGCCGTCCCTCTGCATCTGAAATTTCCTTTCCCATTCAAGGGCTTCTCTCTTTGTTGTGAATCCACGCTTGCACTTCTGCTTGTGTTCTCCTGCAACTTCGGTGTAATTGGTCATTACATACCAAGAACCGTTTTCCTTATTTCTGTACGCTGGCATTGTTCAACTTCCTTTCTCCGCCATAAATTCTTTCGTAAAAATACTGACGACTGATCCGACCGGAAACCGTGAGGAATCCCTTGGCATCCAGTTCTTCATTGAGTCCTCGGATGACTTTGTATGCGTAGGACTCGGAAATTCCCAACTCCTCCGCTACTTCGTCAACCTTCATAAATACGCTGCTTGACATCTTCAACGTCTCCTTTCATTTTTGTTTTTTACATTGTAGACATAGTGTGTTATTTAGTGTCGGATTTCTTTCTGACCGCCATCCGATTTGCCCGGGCGGACACACCATTACTGTGATGTGCGACAGTTATTCCGTTCTGCTTAAGCAATTTTGTTTAAGATTATATTCCTATTATACTAAGCAAAATCAGTTATGTCAAGAGGCTTTTGAAAAAAACTTAAACTTTTTTGTTTGATTTCTCTTGACTTGCACTAAACGTATCTGCTATAATCATTGTATTATATATCAAGGAGTGAAGTACAATGGCAATCGGTGAAAGAATCCGCTTTTTCCGCAATCTGCGTGGCATGACACAAAAGAAACTCGGTCAAGCCGTGGGTTTCTCACAAAAAACCGCCGACATTCGCATGGCACAATATGAATCGGGGTCAAGAACTCCGAAAGATAACCTGATAACGGCACTTGCAAAAGTATTGGAGATTTCTCCTTTGGCTCTGCAGGTTCCCGATATAGACTCAAATCTCGGCTTTATCCATACGCTATTTGCTATTGAAGACCTACATGGCGTTAGAGTTGAAAAGAAAGATTACGAAGTGCATCTCATTTTCGATGGTACAAAGCGAACATTGGACGAGTCCGTTTTTACAATGCTTTCCGCTTGGGCTGAACAGGCTGAAAAGTACAGAAACGGCGAAATCACAAAAGAGCAATACGACCGTTGGCGTTACACATTCCCGGCAGAGGACAAAACGCAAAGGTGGGCAAGCGTGCCTTCACAGGAGCTGAGCGACTTATTTGTGGATGCCTTCAAGTAACGCAAAACAACAAACCCCGCACAGATGATTTCTCATCCGTACGGGGTTTATGACAATATGGATTCTGTGAGAGAAATTGTTCCTCACTCACAAGCCTCTTGATATTTGTCCGATAATGACAAATCAAGAGTTCTTATCAAAACGTTATCAACGAGGGTTTTGCGGCTTCAAAAACCGCATCCCTAAAGGGTTCTCGGCTCTTTGGCGATTATTCCCACTCAATAGTCGCCGGCGGCTTGGTCGTAATATCATACACCACCCGATTAATCCCGTTGGTCTCGTTTATAATCCTTGACGAACAACGCTCCAAGACGTCATAGGGGATCTTTGCAAAATCGGCGGTCATGAAGTCCTGGGTGGTGACGGCTCTCAGGGCGAGGGTGTAGTCATAGGTTCTGCCGTCGCCCATGACCCCGACCGAGCGCATGGTCGTCAGGACGGCGAAGAACTGGCTCAGGTCTTTGTCGACGCCACTCTTTGCGAGCTCATCTCTGAAGACCCAGTCGGCGTCCTGCAGGATTCTGAGCCTCTCGTCGGTGATTTCGCCGATGATTCTGATTGCAAGACCCGGTCCCGGGAAGGGCTGGCGATTCACAAGCTTTTCGGAGAGTCCCAAAGTCCTGCCGAGTGCTCTCACTTCGTCCTTGAAGAGCATCCGGAGCGGCTCGATAATCTCCTCAAAATCGACATAATCAGGAAGACCGCCGACGTTATGGTGGCTCTTGATGACGGCGGCATCGCCCGCTCCCGACTCGATTACGTCGGGGTAGATTGTGCCCTGCGCGAGGTATTCGACGTGACCGATTTTCTTTGCCTCAGCCTCGAAAACTCTGATGAACTCCTCGCCAATAATCTTGCGCTTGTCCTCCGGAACAGAGACGCCATTAAGCTTCGCCATAAATCTGTCCTTCGCATTGACTCTGACGAAATTGACCTTCCAATCAGAGAATGCCTCCTCGACCTCGTCGCCCTCATTCTTTCTCATGAATCCGTGGTCGACGAAAATGCAGGTGAGCTGTTCCCCGACCGCCTTTGAGAGAAGTGCCGCGCAGACTGACGAATCGACCCCTCCGGAAAGCGCAAGGAGCACTCTCTTGTCGCCGACTTTTTCGCGGAGCTCCTGAATTGCGGTCTCAGCATACCTCTCCATAGTCCAGTCGCCACAGCATTTGCAGACGTCATAGAGGAAGCTCTTAAGCATCGCAAAGCCGTTTTCGGTGTGGTTGACCTCGGGGTGGAACTGCACGGCATAGAGCTTTCTTGCCGGATTCTCCATCGCCGCAGTCGGGCAGACGGGAGTGTGAGCGGTCGTCACAAAGCCCTCGGGAACGCTTTTTATATAGTCGGTGTGGCTCATCCATGTGATTGACTTTTCAGGAAGGTTCTTGAAGAGAACCGACTCCGCTGAGAACTCGGTCTCGGTCTTGCCGTATTCGCTGACGGGTGCGGTCACAACCTCTCCGCCGAGAAGGTATGCCATGAGCTGTGCGCCGTAGCAGATGCCCAAAATCGGGATTCCGAGGTCGAAAATCTCGGGCGAAACGGACGGCGAGTCGTCCTTATAAACGCTCTTCGGTCCGCCGGTGAAGATGATTCCGACCGGGTTTTCAGAGCGAATCATATCGATTGAAACCTTTCGGTATGGCACGACCTCGCAATAGACATTCGCCTCGCGCACACGCCGCGCGATGAGCTGGTTGTACTGCCCACCAAAATCGATTATCAGAACTTTTTCATGAGTATTGGTTTGCATATTTTGTCCTTTCCACGGCTGATTATGCCGTTATATCATCAAGCCCGACAAGAATAATCCGGCTGTCGTTTTTCGCTTCTTCTACGAGACTTTCGCTAAAACCGCTCTTAGAGAAAAGTGCGAAATAGCTGTTCCCAACATCTTTTGAAAATGCTCTTGCATTCTCCCTTAGCTTACTGAGAACCGCAGGCGTCATAATCTCATTACGCCACTTGCACTCGCAGAAAATGCAGTCTCTTCCGTCCTGCGCGATCAGGTCTATCTCAACCTGCGTGTGCGTCTTCTCACTCGAATGTCCCCACCATCTGCCGATTGATGTGAACATTATCGGGAGCTCTCCCTGCGAATTTTTCCTGAGAAGATACTCCATGCAAATCTTCTCAAAAACGATTCCCATATACTCGTTCAAACTCGGCTCGATTCTTCTCTTATAGACCGCCTCACCTGCCCCCGTCTCAATGAGGGTACGGTTCGGGAAGACAAATCTATACCAGAACCTGAACATCAAATCCGATATGCCGTAGATAGTCTTCCGTGAGCTTTCCTTTTCGCCGAAAGGGGTCTCTTTATAGAGGATTCCCAAATCGCAGAGAATGCTTATATATCGCAGGCACTTCGCCGGCTCCTCGCCTATCTTTGTGGCGATTTCGTTGCTCTTGGTTGCTCCTCCGGCTATCGCCTCGATAATGGAACTGTAAACTCCCGGCTCAACTACCTCCTGTCTTAAAAGCAACAGAGGCTCTTCATAGAGATAAGCTGTCGTCCGCAAAAACTCGTACCTGATGTTCTCTTCAAAGGTCTTCTTGCAGTCAATATGCGACAGATAAAGCGGAGTTCCGCCGAACGCCCCATAAAGCATCAGTTTCTCTTCGTCCGTGAACCCATCCATAAATTCAAGGCTCGTCTTATAGTCAAACGTCTTCATGTGGAGCTGACCGGTTCGCCTGCCAAAAAGCGGGCTCTTTGAACCAAGAACCTCCTTCTCCATGAAGCCCATATAGCTTCCGCAAAGCACCAAAAACAGTTTGCCATACTGAAGCTTATGGTCAATCAGATGTTGAAGCTCAGATAAGAGTGCCATATCCTTACGACAGAGATAGGGGAACTCGTCAAGAACCAGTACAAGCCGGTTGTCACCCTGGCGATTGTCTATATAGGTTATCGCGTTCTCCCAGGACGAAAACGGCTCAAGAGTAGTCTCGCCGTAATAGCTGAAAACCGCGTCGGAGAACTTCTCCAAGTTGAGTTTCCGGTTGCTCTGCTCAGCCGAATAAAAAATAGCCGGCTTATCTTTGCAGAATTCGTTCAGAAGCGTCGTTTTTCCGACACGCCTGCGCCCGTAGAGAACGAACATCTGAAATTTGTCCTCGCGATACAGCTCGTTCAGGCTTTCAAGCTCTTTTTCCCTGCCTATAAACGCCATTTTCTTCCGCCTCCTTGCTAATTAAATCTGGATTTAATAAATCTCGATTTAATTATACCGCAGGAAAGCACTCCTGTCAAGAGGCATTTTCGGAAATATCGGTTTCTTCCTCCACTTCATCCCCCACAAAATACATCACCCCGTCATCGTCAAACTGCACTCCATAATCAAGGCACAATTCGTTCATGAGGTCGATGATCTGGCGGTAACGTGACGCATATGTACCTTCGCCTTCGGTGAGAAGGTAAACTTTATAATTCTTTATAAACAGCGGGTTGATGGTGAGGCTCTTGAAGCCATCCTTGTCGACGGTGATGTTGAAAATGCAGGTTAGACCGTCGATGTCGTCGTCGACGTGCCAGAAAATAAGGTTTCCGATACTATAGAAAATCGGCTTGCCGTTGTAAAATTCTATCGGCTGGAGGGTATGGGAGTGCCCGCCGATGACGATGTCCGCGCCGTTGTCGATAAGAGCCTTGCCGAGGTCTTCCTGATAGGAAGTGACCTCAAAGGTCTCCTCCGTTCCGCAGTGCATGAAGACGATGAGAACGTCAACCTGCGAGTCGTACTCGGCGATCTTCGCCAGGAAGTCCTGAGTTCGCTCGTCGTCCATGCTATAGACCATGTTGATTCCGGCGTGATCTTCGCTCGCGGCGCAACTTGACGAGAGATAGACCTTGTTGCACCCGGCAAAGCCGATTGTGACGCCGTTGACCTCCTTAATAACGAGGCTTTCCGCGTCCTCCTCGTCATAGCCTGCTCCGAAATACTCTATTCCGTAGCTTTCAAGATTCTCGAACGTGTTGAGAAGCGCGTCATAGCCAAAATCCCTGACGTGGTTATTGGCAAGGTTCACGATGTCGATTCCGGCGTTGACGAAGCCCTCAAGCATCTCGGGAGGTGTGCGGAAGCCGTAGCCCTCCGGCTTTTCCGACTCGCCTGTGTCACTGACGCAGGTTTCAAGGTTGACAATCGCGATGTCTGCGGCGTTGAAGATGTCGCTGACCTCTTTCCACGGATAGTCGACTCCCCAATTGTAGCAGGCGTCGGCGAACTCGGAATCTATCGAGGTGTCCCCGCCGATGGCGATGACAACCTCGCCGCTCTCCTCCTCTTCCTCGGGAAGCTCTTCAATCGGTGCTTCTGTGCTGACGGTTGTCGGAGCAGTGGTGGCAACAGTAGTGACCTCAGTCGTGGCTTCCGTGACAGCAGTGACCTCCGGCTCATCCTCCGTCACAAGGGTAACCTCCGGGGAGACGACTTCCAGCCCGTCGTCCTTGGAAACCCGGATAACGACTCCAGCGATGACAGCAACCATGAACACGGCAGTAAAAATTATAATTATAATGCGGTGAGTTTTGGACATTTTAGCTCCTATCTCATGGCAAGACCTGAGTCTGCCGTAACTTTCTATGCCCTATATTTTAGCACATCGGCGGCTGTTTGTCTATGCTTTTTCTATCAAAAAGCCTCCCGAAAAGGAGGCTTTGTAATCCCATTTATTCTCCCTCAAAATGCACCGTGAATTCCGACTGGTAGTCGTAGTACTTCTCAAGGGTTATCTCGTTCCACTCGGCTTCTGTGCCCTGATAGTAGACGTCGGTGAGGCTCGGACATTCGCTGAAAGCAAACTCGCCTATGAAGGTGACGCTTGCGGGAATGGTGACGCTTGTAAACGTCTCGTTCTTTTCAAAGGCATTTGCGTCAATCGTCGTGACGCCGTCGGGAATTTCGTAATCCGTGTCCAACTTTCCAAGAGGATAGCAGATGAGCTCGGTCAGGTCTTTATTGAAGAGCACCCCGTCGACATCGGCATAATTCGGATTATCCTCGTCAACCGCGATGCCAGTAAGGCTGGTACATTGGCTGAAAACATAGTCGCCAAGCTCGGTAACGCCTGCGGGAATCGTGATGCTCTCAAGACTATAGCACAGCGAAAAGGCACTATCGCTAATTTCGGTGACACTGTTGGGAAGCACAACAGATGCGAGACTCTCGCAACCGTAAAACGCGTTTTTTTCAATTACTGTAACGCTATCGGAAATAGTGACCTCGGTCAGGCTGTCGCAGGCATAAAAAGCCCCATAACCGATTCGGGTAACTCCATCCGGAATATCGACGCTCGTCAGATTTACGCACCCGTAAAACGCACTACCTCCGATGAAGTCAATGTCTCCCTGAAATTTGACAGAATAAACAAACTCCCTGTCAGAAATCCATGGCGACTCGCTGTATTCATAGTCCTCCATCTCGAAATTCTCGTAAAGAACCAGTTCTCCCTTGGTGTTAAGTTCCCAAGTGTCGGTATAGGTGCCATAAAAGATGGACGACTCGCCGTTGCCTTCGTCGATTTCCATATACTCCGGCATCGCTTCGTTAGCTTCTGTGGTGGCTTCGGTGGTTGTTTCGGCAGATTCCGACTGTTTGCCGCAGGCGGTCAGGCACAGTGTGAGTGCCAGGGCAATGCAGATAAGTTTTGATGCTCTTTTCATGATAATCCCCCATTTCAGTTTTCTTTATTATATCATATCAGGAGCTTGACTTCAACAATTTTCACGAATTGAAAATTCAAAAGCCTCCCGAGCTTCGGAAGGCTTTCAGAGTACTATTACTTCTTGTCCTGGCTTGCGAGTCTTTCCTTCTCCTCTTCAAGGAGCTTGATGAGCTCGTCGATTCTTGAGGAGGTCGCCTGGACAGGTTCGTTCGAGTCTATCGACTTTGCAACCTCGTCAAGCTTGAGGGTTGCTTCACTTACCGTGGTCTTGGGGGTCGATGCAGGGGTTGGTGTTGGCTTGGGCTCTACCTCTATATCAACAGGAGCAGGCTTCTCGACCTTTTTGGTACTGCTTCCAAAGGAGAATCCGAATTCATCGGGAGCATCATTTTCCGAATCGACGTGTGAATATTTCGGGGTGAAGTCGCCGAAATCAAAGAGAGGCGTTTCCTTCGGCTTGGCTGGTTCACGCTCGTTTGTGAAGCCGAAATCAAGGACATCGTCGTCAGCGACAGGCTTTTTCTCCGCCTTGGCAGGCTTGTCAGAATAATTCAGGGTGAAGGCGTCGGCGTCACCGAAGCTAAGCTCTTCTGCCGCCTTTTCCTGAGCCTTGGCTCGCTCAGCCTTTCTGCCCTTGGCTGAGATGATGAGCATGATTACCTCATAGAGAATAAGTAGCGCGCAGGGTACAATCACAATGACGAGCATTCCGACCTTCGATGAAGCGAAGGTGATGACCCGTCCCATGAGAAGGTCATAGGAAACCGCCCTTCCGATTATGTCCTCCTCGTCGACCGTCCACTGCTGGTCGGCGGAGGTGCTGTCATATTTGACAATGTAGCTCGTTGTCACTGTGCCGTCCTCAGCGGTTGTCGTCTGAGAGCCGACATAGCCGACGAGGGCAAGTGTGCCGTCGATATTACATAGGATGACGTTGCCCTCGCTTTCGGGGAGCGTTCCCTCCTCGACAAAGACAGCCGCACCCTGCGGAATTCTCGGTTCCATGCCGCTTCCGCTCATGATATAAACCCGCTTGCCGAACACCATCGGCGCGGAGTTAGAGTCCTTGAAGATTCCGTACACCAAAAATGTACTCACTATCGCCAGAGCAAGGATTATCACCACGATTATCCCAACAATCTGCAGTGGCTTGCGCTTCTTAGCGGTTTCCTGAAACATGATACCCAACCTTTCAACAATATATAAAGTACGCATTTCTACCGTTATCACAGATAGTATAACACATTCGGCTGACAATAGCAAATTGTTTTTTTGAAAAGATGAAAAAAATTTTGGCGTAGCATCCCCCATTTATCGACTGCGGCGGCTATGCCGCCTTGTCGAGCTATTTCGCCTCCGGCGAAATAGCACCCCTCCACCGCCGCCTTTGGCGGCGGTCCCCCTCCCCCTTCGGGGGAGGCTATCTGAATTCTGGCAAAACTTTTTGTTGACAAATCGAAATCCAGCGTATATAATATATGAGGTCACGAGTCCGCTAGTATGGCTCAGTTGGTAGAGCAGCGCATTCGTAATGCGCAGGTCGTCGGTTCGAATCCGACTACTAGCTCCAATCCTCCCGGTTTCGGGAGGATTTTTTGTTAGGAGCACTCAAGCCTCCCCTGAAAGGCAATGTCATCAACTTAAGCCAAAAGGCAGGGTAGCAAGCC
>JAJQDP010000008.1 GCA_021202155.1 Oscillospiraceae bacterium
ATACCAGACTTTTTTCGACTTGTATATACCTTTTCGCTAAGTGTACGCGGATGCCATTTCAGGGGAGGCTTTAAGTATTCTGACAATGGATGTGAAGATTTGAAAACTGTTAATATATACACCGACGGGGCTTGCTCGGGGAATCCGGGAGCTGGCGGTTGGG
Source organism: Oscillospiraceae bacterium (assembly GCA_021202155.1). Lineage (GTDB taxonomy): Bacteria > Bacillota > Clostridia > Oscillospirales > Ruminococcaceae > Faeciplasma. Next base: position 164 of record JAJQDP010000008.1, read on the forward strand.
GTGCTATACTTGAGTATAAAGGATTCAAAAAAGAGATGAGTGGGGCGGAAGCGTCCACGACCAACAACCGGATGGAGCTTTCGGCGGCGGTTTATGCGCTTGAGGCGTTGAACGAACCTTGCAAGGTCATTCTCACGACCGATTCGCAGTACTTAGTGAACGGGATGACCAAGGGATGGGCAAAGTCCTGGAAGCGCAACGGCTGGGTCAAGTCGGACAAGAAGCCGGCTCTCAATTCCGACCTGTGGGAGATGCTTCTTGAGCTCGACGAGATTCACGATATAAAGTTCGTCTGGGTGAAGGGACATGCAGGACATCCGGAAAACGAACGGTGCGACCGGCTGGCGGTCGGAGCATACACCAAGCTGAAAGAAGGGCTTAAGAATGGATAAGCGTTACATATATGCCGACAACGCCGCGACAACGAGGGTTTCCGACAGCGTTCTGAACGCGATGATGCCATGGTTTCAGGAGAACTTTGCGAATCCTTCAGGATTATACTCCCCCGCTACCGCTTCTGCAAGAGCTGTGAGACAGGCGAGGGCGGACATTGCGAAATGTCTTAACGCAGAGCCGGGCGAGGTGTTTTTCACATCATGCGGAACCGAAGCAGACAACTGGGCTATCAAGTCAGCGGCTGAGCTCACTGGCAAGAAAAGAATTATTACATCAAAATTAGAGCACCACGCAGTTCTCAAGACCTGCGAATATCTGAAAACCAATGGCTATGAGATTACATATCTCCCCTGCCCCGAGAATGGGATTATCGAGCCTGAAGATTTAAGAAAAGCTGTCGGAAACGACGTTGCCGTCGTAAGTATTATGCTTGCCAATAACGAAATTGGAACGATTCAGAGGGTTTCTGAGATGGCTGAGATTTGCCACGAATACGGCGTCCTCATGCATACCGACGCCGTGCAGGCTGTCGGTAATATTCCCTTGGGTTTCAAGGCTCTGGGCGTTGACATGCTCTCTCTTTCGGGACACAAGATTCACGCTCCCAAAGGCATCGGGGCTCTTGTAGTTCGTAAAGGCATCAATCTGCCGTCGTTTATTCACGGTGGAAAGCAGGAGGCAGGCAAGCGCGCCGGAACTGAGAATGTTCCCTACGTAATGGGGCTTCGACAGGCTATCTTGGATGCGACTACGGATATACAGAAGCGTTCTGAATATGTCCTCAGCCTCAGAGAACGGCTTATCGACGGGCTTCTTAAGATTGAGATGACGAAACTTAACGGCGATAGAAAGAACCGGCTCCCCGGAAATGCAAATATCTCGTTTTACGGGATTGAAGGCGAAAGCCTCGCATTGCTTCTTGGTATGAAGGGCATCTGCGTTTCGTCAGGTTCTGCTTGTACCACAGGAGACACCGAGCCGTCGCATGTCTTAAAAGCTATCGGGCTTTCTGACGAATGGGCAAAAGGTGCACTTAGGATTACTCTTTCCGAAGACAATACCGCCAGCGATGTTGATTATATTGTTGAGATGGTTACAGAGATTGTCGGAAAGCTGAGGGCTTCGAGCACACTTTGGAAGAGGACAGTATAATTACGCATTAAGAATTACGCATTACGCATTTAGAAAGCCCCTGCATTTTCATGCACGGGCTTTTTGCTACCGGATTATCATTTATGTATTTGAAAGAGTATACAAAGAGTAGAACAGCCCGTTTTCCTGCATGAGGGAAGCGAAGTCGCCCTGCTCTTCTATCCTGCCTTCACGAAGGACGAAGATTTCGTCGTATAATTTCAGTATGCTTTCTTCAAGTCTATGAGTGACAGTGACGCTGGTGACGTCGTCGAGATTGAGTATAGATTCATTGACACTCTTGGCGGTTTCTGCATCTAAAGCGGCGGTTGCTTCATCTACAAGAAGAACCGGAGTGCCCTTGAGGAGGCATCTCGCAATCGAGATTCTCTGGCGTTCGCCGCCGGAGAGACCGTTGCCGTTTTCGCCGCAGATGTAGTCATAGCCTTTCTCGGAGATGAGCTTGTCAAGACCTGCCCGCGCGGCGGCTGTCTTTACGTCCTTTTCAGGGAAATCGCCGAACATGGTTATATTGTTTCTGATGGTGTCGTTGAAGCAGAAGACATCCTGACCGATGAGGCTCATGACATCATAGAGGCTGTCGGCGTTGACATCTCTGAGCTCATGACCGTCAATAGCGATAGAGCCGCTGTAATTTGAATTTGCACCCATCAGGAGATTGAGAAGTGTAGATTTGCCGCTACCGGACATTCCGACAATGGCATATCTTCCGCCCTTCTTGAGGTCAAGGTTGATGCCATCGAGAATAGTGTCCTCGCCGTAGCCGAAAGTAACGTCTTTGAGGGAGATTTCATTCTTGAGTTCACCATTAATCTTCAAGCCATCGTTGCGGACGTTCTCTTCGGCGACCTCGGACATCTTGACAACGAGAGCCTTGGCGGATTTGATGCCGGCGAAGAGCTGAGGAAGCTCGCGAATCGGACTGACGAGATAGTTTGCGCCGTTTGCGAATATGAGAACCGTGCCGACGGTGATATTGCCTCTGAGTGCCAGGAAAGTAGCGACACTGAACAGTCCCATCTGCATGAAGAGCGATGCGGCGACCGATGATACATACATAAGCCTTTGGTACCATCGGCGGGAGAATTTCTTGTCTTCGAGCTGTTCATTCTCGCTTGAAAATACGGTTTTTACTCTTGATTCCGCTTTGAAGCTTTTGATTACAGAGAAACCTCTGAGTAAATCCTGTAACGAACCGACAAACTTCTCGTTCTGCTCGCTGACGGCTTTTTCGTTTACCGCCATCTTCCCGCCCATCGAGATTGCAACTACCAACGGGAGAATGCAGAGAACAATAGAAACCACCGTCAGAACTGGGCTGTAGTACATCAGGAGGCAAAGAGTCGCAACAAAGAGAAACAGATCAAAGACGACATCGAAAATATTGGCTAAATACTTTTCTTCAATGCTGGTCACGTCGTTCGTAAGAACTGAGAGGTATCTGCCGGTGTTCTCTTTTGAAAATGCAGAGATTGCTTTTGCAGTGAGCTTGCCATAGCAATAGTTGCGATAGTTTCTGACAGCTTTCTGGATGAACCGGGCTTTCAATCTTCCCTCAAGAATTCCAAGGACGAAGTATGCCGCTATTGTGGCTAAAATCAGAAGTGCGACCCTCAGAAGCTGGGCTTCTGTGCCACCGGTAATTATGTCCAGGAGCTGTCCTATAAGCACTGTAATAGAGAGATATGCGGCAGTCAGGAATGGCGTTATGAGCAGGACTGCGACGAATAGTAATTTATTTCCCTTGTAGAACGAGCGAATGTAGTCTTTGCCCTTTGGGGCTGTTTGATTTTTCATGATAATTCCTCCCAAGGTTTAGTTAGCATATGCTAACCCGTATTATACACTATTTTTTTCTGGTGTCAATAGGTGCTTTAAATTATTTCAAATAGGGCTTTTTGCGGTTGTAGATGGCGCAGTACATGGCACGGTTGCGGAGCGAAATCCATCTGGCTAAGTAAAGAAAAGGCACGAGACCGCAACAATCATTCAGAGAATATGCCCGGATGGTCTTTGATTCATACTCAATGCTCATTGCCCCTAAGAGACCGGCGGATTCCAAGTCTGAAAGAATTTCTTCGGCTTCATCAGTCGGGATTCCTACTCCCTGTGAAACGGTTGAGGCATGAATATAGGTACCGCCAGCAGAATCGCACGAAGCGAGCCAGAGAACCACCTTCATGGCGTTCATTCTGCCGAGTGCCGCAAAAAGGCGGCTATATTCCTCTTCCGAAGCGAGGTTATGCTTGTAACCGTACTCAGGCTCCGGCAGAATCATGGTCATAGGACAGTCCTCCGCAAAGACGGAAAGCATGATGCCGCTATCGTCCACAACGAGTGTGCGAAGCCACGATATATCGTCACCGAAACCCACACTGGCATAAGCTGACGGACGAATCTGGAAAACGGTTTTGTCGGCATCGTCTATAAAGTTCGCCATCGGTTCAAGTCCGGAAAACATCGCCAAAGAGAGCGCAAACAGCTCATAAAGCCGCTTGTCACCAGGAATGCTTGAAAGATAGTCCCGAATCGTATCCGACATGGGTTTTGAATCGTGTGAGTCCCGCCCGAAGAGCTCGTCGATGGTGACACCGAGCTTGTCAGCCAGAATCGGCAGGAGCATAACGTCGGGTGTGCCGCCGTTTTCCCACTTGCTGACAGCCTGTGCCGAAACACCGACGGCGTCGCCGAGCTGTTCCTGGGTTAGTCCCCTGTTTCGCCTTAAGTCCGAAATTCTTTCGCCTATTGTCATGATTGTTGCCGCCTTTCGTTTCACGCATTTATGCGTGTGCATCTATGCGTGTGTTATCACGTGATGGTTGTATTATAGCACAAATTATAGTTGAGTACAACGGAGGGATTTTTGGAGAGATTCAACTTTGGGTTGTGTGAGTGCAAATAAAAAATCCCGCCATCTGGCAGGGATTAATCCTACTCGCCTATTGCCGCCGAGTACAGCTCAAATATAATGCTATTTGACACCAATGCTCCCTTATCGGTGAGGGTGATGCGGTTGTCGGTTATGGTCGCAAAGCCGGAGGCGGTGAACTGGCGAGATTTTTGAAGCACGGCTTGTGAATCGCCGCCGAGATCTTCTACTCTTTCGAGGGACATGCCGTCGCTCAGGCGAAGGGAAAGCATGATGTACTCCTCAAGTTGGTCGGGAGCGGAGTCTTCAATTAGCTCCGGCTGGGTTTCGGAGGCTATGTAAGATTTCAGATTGCTCGGGACATAGAAGCGTTTGCCTTGGAAGAAAGAGTGCGCGGATGGACCGAAACCGAGGTAGTCCTCACCCGTCCAATACTTCATGTTATGGCGGGAGCGAAGCCCTGATTTCGCAAAATTCGAGATTTCGTATCTTTCGTAGCCCACGGTTCGGAGTTCGTCGCAGAGGGCGAGGTACATGTCGCAGATGGCGTCCTCATCGGCGACTGAACAGCGGATTTCGTCGCAGTCGTAGGGGGTGTCGTCCTCAATTTTGAGCATATAGCATGAGATATGCGGAATCCCTATGCTCGTTAATTGCCAGCAGGATTCCAAAAGACTGCTTATAGTCTGATATGGTGTTCCAATCATCAGGTCGCAGGAGATGTTCTCGAAGCCCGCTTCCCTCGCCATGTCGACGGCTTTCAGAGCCGTTCTTGCGTCGTGGAGTCTGCCGAGTGCTTTCAGTTCGTTGTCATTAAGAGATTGGATGCCGAAGGAGAGGCGGTTTACGCCTGCACGGTAGTAGCCGGAAAGACTGTCCAGGGTCACAGAGGATGGATTAGCTTCCATTGTTATCTCGCTTGCTGGCGAGAGATTGAAACTTGAGCTGATGGCTTCCATTATGGTGTGGATGTCGCGAGGAGTCAGGAGCGAAGGAGTTCCTCCTCCAAAATAAACCGTATCGCACGGGAGACGCATGTAGGAATACTTCCGGATATTCCGTGCAACAGCATTGACATAGTCGTTTTTAAGGCTCTCGCTGTAGCCTACCGAGTAAAACGCACAATATGGACACTTTCTCAAACAGAACGGGACGTGGATATAGATTCCGAGCATGGCGGCTCTCCTTTCTTAAGTTTCTAAGTCGATTTTAGCACACGCCGGCTGAATAATCAAGCAACAAGACGACGGTTTTGTGAAAGTTCGGCTTCAAGAATTGATTTTTTTCGCGGAATACTGTATAATACAGACAGCCCAATGGGCTGTCTGCTCAAAAAGCCCGGTGGGCTTTTTGACGGATTGTGCTTTTTTTAGTTTTTTTGCCGGGAAATGCAATAAATTGGGGGTTCAGATTGTATTATATATGACTGAGAAAAATATTTATCTTGACAACGCCGCTACTACAAAAGTCATTAATGAAGTGAGCGAAGCGGCTGTACATGCGATGACGGAGGTTTACGGGAATCCGTCAAGTCTTCATCGCCTTGGAATCGACGCGGAAAGGCTTATCGCCTACTCAAAGAAGCAGATTATGGCGGCTCTTGGAGTTACAGCCGAGCAGGGCGAGATTATATTCACATCGGGTGCAACCGAGGGAAACAACACTGCAATATTCGGAGTCACAGAGACCTACGGCAAGCGCAAAAAGAGGGTTGTGACGACCACCGTCGAGCACCCGTCGGTTGAAAAAGCTTTCGACAGACTTGAGGAAAAGGGCTTTGAGGTCGTCAGGGTCAGCCCCGATGAGAACGGCGAGATTACGGCTGAGTCACTTATTCAGGCGGTCAACGAGAATACCTGCCTTATAAGTGCGATGCTTGTCAACAATGAGAACGGATATATTCTTCCTGTTGGCGAGGCGTTCCGGGAAATTAAGAAGCGTTATCCCGAATGTGTGACTCATTGCGACTGTGTCCAGGGATTTGATAAGATTCCGCTCTCGCAAAAAAAGCTTAATGCGGACATTATTACACTCAGCGGGCACAAGATTCACGCTCCAAAAGGAATCGGGGCGATGTTCATAAAGAAGAATCTGCGACTTTCTCCTCTTATGGTTGGCGGAGGTCAACAGAAGGGGATTCGCTCGGGTACTGAGTCAGTTCCGATGATTTATGCTTTCGGCAAGGCAGTTGAGCTCCTGAGTGGGAATCTCTCAGAAAGATTCAACCACGCTACTGAAATCAATACTTACGCAAGAGAAAAGCTTTCTGAAATCGGCGCGATGATTCTCTCAAAAGAGAATGCGAGCCCATATATCCTGAGCTTGGCGATTCCTGACATCAAGAGTGAAACGATGCTTCACTTCCTGGAAGAGAAAAATATCTTTGTTTCAAGCGGGTCTGCCTGCTCAAAGGGAAAAACGAGCGATGTTCCAACCGAATTCAAGGTGAGTGCTGAATATCTTGACAGCATTATAAGGCTGAGCTTCTCTTACGAAACTGATGGATCTGACATCGACGCTCTCACGGGAGCCGTTTCAGAGGGCATGAAAAATCTTGCGAAAATAAGGAAGTAACAACATGCAGAAAATTATACTGTGCAAATACGGCGAAATAGTTCTTAAGGGCTTGAACCGCCAGACATTCGAGCAGACTCTTATGAGAAATGTCCGTAGAAGGCTTGCGCCACTTGGTGAATTCGAGTGCAGGCAGATTCAGTCGACACTGTTCATCGAGCCGAAGAGCGACGACATCGATTTTGACGAGGCTTTTGAGAGGGTGAGGAAGGTCTATGGCTTCTCGAAAATATGCGTTGCAATTCCTGCGGAGAAAAATCTTGAAGCCATTTTTGAGGCGGTCAAGGAGAATCTTTCTGACGAGTTGACAGGTGCGAAGACCTTCAAGGTTATGGCGAAGCGGTCGGATAAGAACTTCCCGATGAACTCGATGCAGATTATGGCTGAGCTCGGCGGGATGATTCTTGAAGAATTCCCGCACCTGAAAGTGGATGTAAAGAACCCTGAGCTCACGGTTATATGCGAAATAAGAGACCGGGCGGCATATGTTCACCTTCCGGACGTGGATGCCGCAGGTGGACTTCCGGTTGGAACGTCGGGAAGAGCTTTGCTTCTTCTTTCAGGCGGAATCGACTCCCCTATCGCCGGGATCATGATTGCAAAGCGCGGAGTTGTTATCGGAGGTATTCATTTCCAGTCGCCGCCATACACGTCGGAGCGAGCACTCATCAAGGTCAAAAGGCTTGCCTGCAAGATGACAGAATACTGCGGGACTATGTCGGTATTCGTCGTTCCTTTCACGAAAATCCAGGAAACTATAAGGGACAACTGCCCCGAGGAGCTCTTCACAATCATAATGCGCCGGCTAATGATGGAGATAGCACAGAGGGTTGCGGAGAAATATGAGTATCAGGCACTTATCACCGGAGAAAGCATAGGACAGGTTGCGTCTCAGACGACAGCCGCTATGGTTACGACCGATGCTGTCTGCAGGATTCCCGTATTCCGCCCATGCATAGGTCTTGACAAGCAGGAGATTATCGACAGAGCCTACAATGCAGGCACATTCGACATTTCTATAGAGCCTTACGAGGACTGCTGTACTGTATTCACCCCAAAGCATCCAAAAACCAGACCAGCCCTCAAAGATGTTGAAGCGGCACAGAACGCATTCGACTTTGAGCCGCTTATTCAGGAGGCTGTTGAAGGCGTCACAGTTGAAAGCTACAAGCCGTATGTTGAATACGAATTCTGAGGCGGTGTAAAGATGATTTCAGAAAAACTCGAGCAGATTTCGAGGCTTGATGCCCAAGAAATCCCGACATATATTGACAAAGTGGCACGTGATGTAGTACAATATTATATTGCGAACAAGCTCCACATAGCCATGGCTGAAAGCTGTACCGGCGGAATGCTTGCAAGCAGTATCACCTCAGTCTCGGGTGCTTCTGAGATGTTTGAGTGCGGGCTCGTCACCTATTCGGAGAGAATCAAGTCGGAGCTTCTTGGAATTCCTATAGAGGTAATCAAGGAATACGGCGTTGTATCAGAAGAGGTCGCCCTTGCAATGGCAAGAGGTGTGCTCGATAAATCGGGTGCGGATGTCGGAATCGGGATAACCGGAATCGCAGGACCTACGGGTGGAACTGATAAGCAACCGGTCGGGACTATTTACGTTTCGGTTGTGACCCGCGAGAAAGAAATCACCGAGAATCTTGCTCTTACTGAGCCTGATCCGGGAGTTGATGTGAGGCTCAGAAACCGACTTATGGCTGTCCTATATTCTCTCGAAACGGCTCTTGAGATACTTTTGTAAAACCGGCAGGTATATCGTCTGAACAGGACTTTGTCTCTTAAAAGGAGAATCAGAATAACATGGCAATGCTTAACGAGGTTCGCCCTGCCGGGACGCAGGAACGAGACCGTTCCTTCAAAGGAAGAGTCAAGGAGCTCATTCCGTGGAAGGGCGATAGCATTAAAGAAATAATCAGAAAAGTCGTGTATATAGGCTCTGTATGCGCGCTTATATACTGCGGCTATACGGTCTATGAGTACCAGTTCGGAACGGTAGACATGTACGAGGATCAGCAGTATCTGTCCAATCTGTACCACTCCTCAGATACATCCGAGGAAACCGACAGCACGGACAACAGTGCTGTAATGTCAGACGTCACAGTTGATGACGTGATTACCACCGACGATACAAGCACAGACAGCGACGCTACTGCCACTGTGTCAAAATACCCGGAAGGTATGCTCTCAAGCTTTGAGGCGATATATGACATCAACTCTGACGTTATCGGCTGGCTTTCCATCGACACCCTTACAGATGACGACGGGAATGCCTATATCGATTACCCAGTCATGCAGACCACCGACAACGACTACTACCTCACGCACGATGTTTTCGGAAGCGAGACAACCTATGGTGCACTCTTTGCGGATTATAACGTGAAGATTACGGCTGACTCTCATCCAAGAAACACCATCATCTATGGTCACAGCATGGCGAGTGGAACGTACTTCAGGCATCTTTTAGACTACAAGAACAGCGTTTCGACCGTTTCAAACAACAGGGTTATCACCTACTCTACTCTCTACGAGGAGAATCAGTATATCATAATCGCCTGCTTCATAATCGGAATCTATGAATATCAGGACGACAATCCGTTGTTCCTGTACCACACAATCTATGATTTTGATACCATCGAGGATTTCGACTACTGGTATCAGAACATCCTCTACCGCAACTACTACACCACCGATATCGAGTGCACGATGGAGGACGAGTATATCACGCTGTCCACCTGCTCCTATGAGATTTCGGATTTACGTTGCGTAATCGTTGCAAGGAAGCTTCGCGACGGAGAAGACCCGAGCGTTTACACTTACAAATCGAATCCCAACGCCAGAAAGCCGGCGGCATACTATATCGCCTACAACATGAGTGTGCCGGATGATGACGGACCGGACTATCAGTACTACAAAGAAGAAGACGACGATTGAGCTTTCTTTGAAAAGAAAATCGGACAAGAATGAATAAAACACAACCCACAAGGAGTATGATTGAATGAAAAAGGCAAAACCGATCAACAAGACAGCACTATTTTTAGCGGCAGTTATGGCTATAAGCATCTTTACAGGTTGCTCAAAGCAGATTGACGAGGAGCCGGAAGTGACCGAGAGCACAACAGTTGCAACAGAAGCTACTACCGCTCCGACTACCACAACGGAAGCTACAACCGAACCGGAACCAGAACCGGAGCCGGAGATGCTTGAAAAGTATGTCGAATACTACGAGCAGAATAACGACTTTGTGGGTTGGATTTGTATTCCGACACTCACCAATTCAAGCGGAGATCCATACATAGACTATCCCGTCGTCCAGGCAGATGACAATTCGGAATACCTGAATCTTTCCTTTGAGCGGGAGTATTCCTCTGCCGGTTGTATTTATGCTGACTATAAGGTGCCGATAACCGCTACATCACACGCTGACAACATCACTCTTTATGGGCACAGCATGGCGAACGGAACCTATTTCAGACGTCTTCTTGACTACAAAAACGGCGTCGACGTTGTCCAGGACAACTACGTCATCAACTTTGATACCCTCTGGGAAGAAAATCAGTACGTCATAGTCGCCTGCTTCCTTATCGGAATCTACGAATGGCAGGACAGCGAGCCGCTATTTGAATACTACAAGTGCCGCACATTCGACACGGAAGAGGATTACAACTACTTCTACGAGAATATTATGCTCAGAACCTACTATACAAGCAACATTGAATGTGAGTATGGCGACGAGTTCCTTACTCTCTCCACCTGTGCCTATGACTTCGACGATTCCCGCTGGGTTGTCGTTGCAAGAAAAGTCAGGGATGGCGAGGACATTTCCGGCTATACATATGAGAAGAACTCCTCAAGGCACAAGCCGGACAGCGTATCTTACAATTATTAAGCCTGAATAAATCAGGAAATATTTGACAACAATCTTTGACAGAAAGGAGCTGACGCATTGAAGAAAGTATTTACCCTGAAACGGGTCATAATTCTTTTGTGTCTTGTACTTGTGTATACAGCCGCGCTGAACTATATCAGAGTTTTGGCTTCGAGCACGGTTCTTAATGACATCACCTTCGACAGCGATTCCGCTTCGGCACTGTCTGATGAAGTGGATGAAGAGATTGAGACTGAAAGCCTCACTGAGGAGGTTGCAGAAGTAGCTAAGTACTACGATTCTCAGATTCAGAAGGCGGCTATAGACTCCTATGAGATATTTGCGCCGGTTACGACTGAAGTGACCGCTGTGACGACCGTATCGGAAACAACTGAGGTTGTCACTACGACCGCTCCGCCGGAAACCTCCGCTACCACTGCAGGCACAACGGTGCAGACTACTACTGCCGCTACCACTACAACCGTTACCACCACTACTGAAGCGACTACCACTGAGGAGGACGTCGAGGTTGATGAGGATGAGGACGTCGACATTGAAGATGAGGCGGAAGAATCTTCAGGTAATCTCCTGCTTTCGTCTGTAAGCTCTACATCGAGCTATTCAAGCGACAACCTGAATAACGGCAAGAGCTACAAGAACGAAACCCTGACTATATACGACAGCAGTTCGGGAAGATACGTCACCGACAATGCTTTCGACATCGTCTGCCAGGTTACCTATGCTGAAATCGGTGCCTCCATGGAGGAGGAAACCATCAAGGCTCAGGCTGTCGCCGTCTACACCTACATCAAGTATTATGAAGCCAAGGGTGAATATGCTTCCGTCTCGCTCAAATCTAATGTTCCCGACAAGATTATAGAGTGCGTTGAGGCTGTCGACGGATTGGCTATGTATTATGATGGTGAGTATATTCTTGCTTCATTCTGCGCCGCTACTGCCGGTGTCACCTGCTCAAGTGCAAATGTCTGGGGCGGCGAAAGAGCTTATCTGCAATCGGTTGTGAGCGAATTCGACTTCTTGGACACCGACAACTACGGAAGAGTGACCACCTATACCGTTGAAGAGCTCAGAAAAAAGATTGAATCCAAGACGAATATTACTCTTTCGGATAACTATGAAAACTGGATTCAGATTCTTTCATACACTGACGGCGGCTATGTCGGAAACATCGCTATTGACGGGCACACCACAGCTACCGTTTCAGGAACTGAAAGGACTCTCACGGCGTACGTATTCAGAACCTACATTTTGAGCATCCGCTCGACCTGCTTTACCGTCAGCTATTCAAACGGTGTCTTCACTTTCGTCACCTATGGCTACGGTCACGGAGTCGGATTGTCTCAGGAAGGAGCAAATCTTTATGCCATATATGCAGGGTACACCTTTGACCAGATCCTGCACCACTACTATACCGGCATAACGATTGCATAAAACTATGAAAAGACTTATTTCACTATTACTGATTGCAGTATTATCGCTCAGCATATTCACCTCCTGCGGTGATACAGAAGCTTTCGCGGACGTCACAACGGATGTGGCAGAGTACACATACACAAGTGACGCCGAGGAAGAACCGGAAGCTACCACCTCTGAGGAAGAAGAAACCGAGAGTGTTGGGCTCTACATCTATGACAACACCGCGGTTGTCGAGGCTTACAAGTCAGGCGACACAAGTGCTCTTGAAATCGATGATTTACTCATCTATATGGCGGCAGTTGACGCTATTGCGGAGTTCTATACCGAAGGGATGAGCGACGATGAGATTGCCCTCGCGGCTCACGACTATATCACGACGCGTGTCACCTACGACATGGATGAATTCAATCTCATCGGCTCGGCAATAGCTGAATCGAGCACTCCATTCGGTGCTCTCATCTTCGGCGAAGCCATCTGCATGGGTTACACAACTACATTTCAGCTTTTCATGGACATGCTCGGAGTTGAGTCGATGATTGTTACCGGCTCTTCCGACGGCGAAGACCATGCGTGGAATATGATTTGCGTCGATGACAAGTGGTATCACATCGACTGCACATGGGACGATTTCGTACCCGACTATGAGGGAAGAAGACCCTTCCACACCTATTTCATGGTAACCGACGGAGTTATCGGGCTTGAACATATCTGGGACACCGAATCCACCCCTGTTGCGGACAGCGAGGATTATGTTTATTTCTTCACTCATGACTGCTATGCGGAAACAACCGAGGAGTTGCAGGCTATTCTTGAAGCCGAAACAAAAGACGGCGACTTGAGAGCAGAGGTCGCAATGCCACTTGATGCTGACCTTGGGTATCCGACGCTGAGCACCGCTTCGATTTATGCGTATTGGAGGATGGATTTCGAGAGCTATTCGGTGGTTATCTACTATCTTGAATGATGGGATTTGCGGCGCGATTTGCGCCGTTTTTCATGCTTGCAAACTGTGTGCGAATGCGCTATAATAGAATAAGATTTTAGTGCCTCAGAGGTGATGGGATGAAGGTAGCTCTTGTGACGGGTGGTTCCCGCGGAATAGGTGCGGCGGCGGCAGTGGAACTTGCGAAGCTCGGATATGCCGTTGCTGTGAACTATAAAACTAACTTTGAAGCCGCGGAAAGCGTATGCAAAGAAATCCGGGATTCCGGCGGAATTGCCATGGCTTTTCAGGCGGATATTTCTGACCCGGAGGCACTGGACAGGATGTTTGATAGCATTCATGATGAACTCGGCGAGATTTCTGTTCTTGTGAATAATGCCGGAGTCGCCTACATCGGGCTTCTGCAGGATATGAGTGACGAGGAAATCAAAAATCTGAGTGGCGTGAACCTCATGGGCGCGATGCTTTGCACCAAGCGGGCTGTTCCCGAGATGATTAAGCGGCACGACGGGGTTATCATAAACATCGCTTCAATGTGGGGAGAAGTCGGTGCTTCGTGTGAAGTAGTATACTCTGCATGTAAGGCAGGGATTATCGGTTTCACAAAGGCACTTGCAAAAGAATTGGGACCAAGTGGTATCAGAGTAAACTGCGTCTCTCCGGGAGTTATCGATACAGACATGAACTCAGAACTCACCGACAAAACGATAAGCGAGCTTTGTGAGGAAACTCCCCTGCTCCGCATCGGGACACCGGCAGACGTCGGAAAGGCGATAGCATTTTTGGCAAGCGATAAAGCCTCATTTATAACGGGACAGGTTATCTCGGTGAACGGCGGCATCATATAGAAATTCGGAATTAATCGATATGAAAGGACAATATATTTATGGAAACTATAAGAGAGCAGTTGGTGCAAAGACCATTTACAAAGTCTGACAGAACCAAGCAATATGCTATAACGATTCTTTCGTTTGTACTTGGATTGGCGGTACTTTTCTTTATGATTAACCTGTTCAGCAGTGTTTATTTTCTCGTCGGGCTTGTTTTGGGACTACTTCTGGCTGTTGGAATTATTTATCTCGGCTATTACCTTCTTGGCAGGTTGAATGTTGAGTATGAGTACTGCGTTGCGGGAACCTCGATTTCTGTCGACAAGATTATCGACAGAAAGAAGAGAAAGCCGCTCTGTAGCTTTGACCTTCGGGACGCCACAGGCTTTTACCATTCAAGAAAAGACCAGGGCGATGCCGTTGCCTACAGCGTTGAGGGCGACGATGGCGACATCTATACAATAGAATTCAACGAACCCCAGAGCGGCGAGATTTATCTCTACTTCACACCTGATGAGAAGACGCTCGATATGATTTCCATCTATCTTCCGAGGCTGTCATGAAAGTAGGAATTGACTGCGTGGACATCTCGCGCATTGAGAAAAGTATCGAAATCCCGACGTTCCTCGAAAGAATTTTCTCGGAAAATGAGATTGCTATGTTCACTAAAAGAAAAATGAATCCGCAGACCATCGCCGCAAACTTTGCCGCAAAGGAAGCGTTCTCGAAATCCCTTGGAATCGGCATAAGAGGCTTTAAGCTCAAAGAGGTCTCGATTCTTCGGAATGATTTGGGTGCGCCTTACATAGAGCTCACCGGCAGGGCGGCTGAAATTGCCGGGAGCACGCAATTCACCGTCAGCATCACCCACACTGAAACTGTTGCGACCGCGATTGTTATCGCATATTGAGCTATGAATATTACATCTACTATATCCTGGGAGGCTCTTTATAAAGCCGAGATTACAGCTTCCGAAAATAACGTCCACATCTCCACTGTCCTTGAACCGGACGGCGGAGACATTAAGGTTGTCGACAAATATGTAGCTGTTGGACTTATGCGCGAAAACATTCAGAGCCGACCGGTTAACTCACACAAGGGCACGTTCGGGCGGCTTTTGTCGATAGT
The DNA here is from genome assembly GCA_021202155.1 of Oscillospiraceae bacterium. Taxonomy (GTDB): domain Bacteria; phylum Bacillota; class Clostridia; order Oscillospirales; family Ruminococcaceae; genus Faeciplasma. Next base: position 15,373 of record JAJQDP010000008.1, read on the forward strand.
TGGCTCTGACAGATACCCAGGTGCGGCGGCTATCTCAGCCATGTCGGCTCTTCGCTCTGGAGTCGGACTTATGAGCGTCTGCACAACTGAGCGGTCGGCGATTTCGCTTGCTTCAAACGTCAAGGAATGCACCCTGTTCCCCTGCCATTCGGACGAGGACGGGTTTATAAGACCAACTGAGCATGAGCTTGAGGGGATTCTTGAACTGATTAATGCCTCGGATGCTGTTCTTATTGGCTGTGGTCTTGGGACAAACCTGGGAGCAATGGCTGTACTTGAAGCAGTAATCGAAAATGCAAATTGTCCCATAATTATCGACGCGGATGGAATAAACCTTGTCTCAAGGCGCATAGAATTCCTTAGAAAAGCAAAGACAGATGTCATTCTGACGCCCCATCCGGCGGAGCTTTCAAGGCTTTCGCACGTTGACACCAAGACTGCCGTCAGCAATCGTTACGAAATAGCAAAGAAGCTTTCGGAAGAGTACGGCGTGACCGTCGTCTCGAAATCCTGCTCGACGCTGATTGTCAGTCCGGAAGAATCATACGTTACGATGTTCGGAAACAACGGGCTGTCGAAAGGCGGGAGTGGCGACATGCTGGCGGGGCTTATCGGCTCATTCACAGCGCAGGGAAAAAAGCCTGTGACTGCTGGAATCTTGGGAGCGTACGCTATGGGAGCTTCCTGTGAGGAGGTCTCAAAGAGGCTGTCGTGCACCGGAATGCTTGCAAGTGACATTATTTCCTATCTGCCTGAGCTTTTCAAGAACTTTGAGAGGGCTTGATTGAGTTTGAGGCAAAATCTAAAAAAATTAACTGCAATCTTTTTATCCGTAATCTTGGTGATGGGGCTGTGCGGTTGCTCGATGTCATCGGTCACCACAAATGAGAAATCACTCCCGACAGCTTTCACGGCGACTGCCGAGGTCGACTTTGACGACACCATCTATGAGATGCTACTCACGCGTTGGAGCGATGGCTGGTGGAATGTTGAACTCACCTCCCCTGCTATAGTCAGCGGGCTTATATTTGACGTCAAAGGTGAGGAGACCACGATTTCCTTCAAAGGGCTGAACTTTTCCTTTGACAGTTCAAAGTTTCCGGTCGGGTCGGTTGTTGCGCTTGTGACGAAATCGTTTGACAAGCTCGTTCCGCTTGAGCTTGACGTCACCGAGGGTGAGGAGTCAGACTATTGCTCCGGTGAGGAGGGCGGAACTATCTATTCGCTCACCTTCAGCAAGACCGGAATTCCGATGGTCTTGGAGCTTGGCGAGAGCGACGACGAAAACTACATGCGGATTTCGTTTGTGGAGTTCGATCTCATCTCTTCCGAAAGTGAAGACGACACCTTAGGAACTGAGGATATTATTATCGAAGAATAGAACCAATGCCCTGCAAATTGCGGGGCGTTTTCATGTCCCGACGAAATCTTAATAAAATCTTAAGAATTGAACTGTTGACTTGAGGCATAACCGGCATTAAAATTATATAAAGCGACAATTTTAGTGCGGAGGACAAGCCATGGCAAAGAAAAAGAGGAGAAAGATAAGATATAAACGGCTGTTTACTATATTTCTGGTTATCGCTATGGTGATGGCGGGAAGCTGGATTTACAAGCATAAACAGGAACTAGAAATTTTATTTTTCGATAATGAGGAGACCAAGGATTTAAACGAGCCCGAAGCTGAAATGCAGGAAGAGGTTGAGAAAATTCTGGTTGAGGCTGATAACTCACAGGGTTTAACATTCCTCGCCGGAGTATTGGAGTACTCCCAATATCCCGATTATCCGACCGGCTGCGAAATCACAGCTCTATACATACTGCTCAACTATTACGATGTGGATGTCACTATGGAAGAATTAGTAGAAGCTCTGCCAAAGGGTCCTTTCCCTTATTATGATGAAAACGGTGTGCGCTACGGGGCTAATCCGGCAAAGGAATTTGTAGGCGACCCGAGGCTTGCAGATTCTTACGGTGTATTTAACGAACCTATCAGGGAGACAGCCGAGCAGTTCAAAACCGGTGCAATAAGCAAAACCAGTGCTACACTTGATGACATCAAGGAGATAGTCTTATCCGGCAACCCAGTTATGGCTTGGTATACTACGAATATCGAAGCCGGAATTGAATATCGTCAGGAATGGCTCGACTATGAGACAGGCGAGACGGTGCAATGGCCTGCATATGAACACGCTATTGTTATATATGGCTTTGACGAATTAAATAACATAATGTACAGTGACCCCAGCACAGGCAGTTCCGCCGCTGTTGGTTGGGACACCTTCAAGGAAGCGTTTGAGGAGCTTGGCGGGATGATTGTTTACTACGACGAATAAAAAAATGGCTCGGTGGGGATTCCACTGAGCCGGTATTTTTATGCTTGTTACTCTCCGCTGGCACCGTAGTTCGAGAGGACTCGGGCGGAGGGGTCGTTGACGTTGCAGCCTTCCCACTCCTTGTTCGGCATCCAGAAGTCTACAACCATTTCAGCGTTGCCGGAGTAGTACTTCTCGAAGATTTCACGGTAGAGTAACGACTCCTTTGTGAAGGGCTTGGCAAAAGTATATTTATCACAGAGTGATTCAAACTCTTCGTCGGAATAGGTCTCCTCGGCATACTCTTTCAGGTAATCGACCATCGAGTGACCGACGGCGTCGGAGAAGGCGGCTTTTTCACGGTAGAGAATGTCATGCGGGAGATAGTCACCCTCGAAGGCGTGTCTGAGTAGATACTTGCCCTTGCCGTAGGTGTTGAGCTTCATTTCCGGATCAACCGCCATGACGTACTTGACGAAGTCAAGATCTCCAAATGGAACTCTCGCCTCAAGAGAGTTTACGGATATACATCTGTCGGCTCTCAGAACGTCGTACATGTGGAGCTCGTGAACACGCTTCTCTGCTTCTTTCTGGAACGCTTCTGCATCAGGAGCGAAGTCGGTGTATTTGTAGCCGAAGAGCTCGTCCGAAATCTCGCCGGTCAGAAGGACACGAATGTCGGTGTTCTCGTGAATCCACTTGCAGAGAAGATACATGCCCATACTGGCGCGGATTGTTGTTATATCGTAAGTGCCCAGAAGCTCGATAACCGTCTCAAGAGAGCTTAGAACTATCTCTTTGTTGATGATTACCTCCGTGTGGTCGCTGTGGATGTAATCGGCGACCTGCTTGGCATACTTGAGGTCGATTGCGTCCTCGCTCATGCCTATCGCGAAGGTGCGGATAGGCTTATCCGAATATCTCTGAGCGACAGCACAGACGAGTGACGAGTCAAGCCCTCCCGACAGGAGGAAGCCCACCTTCGCATCTGCTACAAGCCTCTTCTTGATCCCCTTTGTTAATTTGTCGTGGATGCTCCGGCAGACCTCGTCGAGGTCAGCCTTTATAACACCCTCAGGCTTGGATATGTCGCAGTAGCTGATGAACTCCCCCGCCTTGTAATAGTGCCCTGGCGGGAAGGGCATGACTCTTTCGCATATGGGCACGAGGTTTTTGGGCTCGCTGGCGAAAACTATTGCACCGTCGCGGTCATAGCCGTAGTAGAGCGGTCTAATACCAATCGGATCTCTGGCGGCGATAAATTCTTTGGTTCTTCCGTCAAAGAGAACCATTGCAAACTCAGCATCAAGCATCGGAAACATGTCAGTTCCGTACTCGAAATATAGTGGAAGAATAATCTCGCAGTCAGAGCCGCTCTTGAATTTGTAGCCCTTCTTTATAAGCTCTTCTTTGAGAGTTTCAAAGCCATAGAGCTCGCCGTTGCAGACCACATATGAGCCGTCAAGCTCGAACGGTTGCATTCCTTCGGGAGTCAAACCCATGATTGAGAGGCGGTGGAAGCCCAAAAGTCCACTTCCGGTATCAATTATTCTTGAATCGTCGGGACCGCGGGAAATAGTTTTGTTAAAGCCTTTTTTAAACTCCGAAAAAGAGACACCGCTTTTACAGTAACCCATTATCGAACACATAAATACATCTCTCCTATCTACAAAACTGCCCTTGGCAATTTCGTATTGAGTCAGCATTCGATAGGGCAAGTGCTGTTACTCGCGGTGCCACCTATCTTTTCAGTCATGTAAGCTTAGCTTACAACTTCTCCGGGCTTCAATCAAAGCCCTTCCCTATTAACGCAGGGATTACGGCGCACCTACTAAGATTAAATCTTTTCAGATTGCAACTTACCCGGGGTTACCTCTGCGGCGCATATCTATGCACTCTCAGCTGTTTGTGACAAACAATGCATTTCTCTTTGAAACTGTTTGCCGCAGGGCATATCCGAGTTCAAACGCTTTTAGGAAAATATTATATTAGGGATAAGTTACTCAACGTCCTGGAGTGCGTCGAAGCCTTCCTCGCCGGTTCTTACCTTGACAACATTCTCAACGTCATAGACGAAGATCTTGCCGTCGCCGATATGACCGGTGTAAAGAACCTTCTTGGCAGTTTCGATGACGTGACGAACAGGAATCTTGGAAACTACGATGTCAACCTGAACCTTCGGGAGGAGATTCGTCTCAACCGCAACGCCTCTGTAATACTCAGGCTTACCACCCTGCTGACCACAGCCCAGAACGTGGGTAACGGTCATACCGGTGATACCGAGGCTCATCATAGCGTGCTTGAGCTCGTCAAACTTGGACTCCTTGCAGATAATCTCGACCTTGGTGAACTTGGGCGACTCGCCGTCCTCAGTGAAGGCGGGAACCTTCTTGACGGGAATTGCCTCAGCAACCGGTACATCGGATGCTACAGCTACGATACCGTCGGCAGGAGCGTATGAGGAATACTTGCTGACAGCCGGAACAAAGTCAGGATATGCGCTGGGAAGACCGTGCTCACTGATGTCGAGACCGGCAACCTCATCCTCGGCGGATGCTCTCAAGCCGTTAAACTTTTTAATCAGTGCAAAAGTTATTACCATCATGACAACGGCATAGATAGCTACGGTGACGACGCCGATAGCCTGGATTCCCAACTGCTTGACAGAACCCGTGTAGAAGAGACCCGAAAGTCCCGCAGGAGCGTTAGGATTCGCCAAGAGTCCTACAGCCAATGTTCCCCATACGCCGTTTGCCATGTGTACGCCAACGGCACCGACGGGATCATCGATGTGAAGCTTGAGATCCAAGACCTCGACTACGACAACAACCAAGATACCGGAAACAATTCCGACGATTGATGCGCCGAGTGCGTCCAAAGCATCACATCCAGCCGTGATACCTACGAGTCCTGCCAGAGAAGCATTCAAGCACATCGAGACATCAGGCTTTCCGTTCTTGACCCATGTGAATATCATGGTCGTAACAGTCGCAACAGCGGGTGCTATTGTGGTGGTAAGGAAGATGGAGGCAAGTTCGGATGCAGTTGTTGCAGCCGCTCCGTTGAATCCATACCAGCCGAGCCAAAGAATGAACACGCCGAGTGCGCCGAGAGTTATCGAATGTCCGGGAATGGCGTTGACCTTGGTCACTTTGCCGTTCTCGTCCTTGACATACTTGCCGATACGGGGACCTAAGAAGATTGCGCCAACCAAAGCGGCGAGACCGCCGACCATATGAATAGCGCAGGAGCCAGCATAGTCGTGGAAGCCTAAGCTTGAAAGCCAGCCGCCGCCCCAGATCCAGTGTGCCTCAATCGGGTAAACGAATAAGGAAATCACTGCCGAATAGATGCAGTATGCCGAGAACTTGGTTCTCTCCGCCATGGCTCCCGAAACGATGGTTGCGGTTGTGGCGCAGAAAACGAGGTTGAATACGAATGTGGATGCTCCGGTGAAGCTTCCGTCTGCCGGCGAAGCAATAAATTCCTTGAAGTTCGTCCACAGATCCATGTTGGGAAGCCCGATGAGACCGAAGAGTGTGTCCTCACCCATCATGAGCGTGTAGCCCAGAAGTGAGAATACAACCGTTCCGATACAGAAGTCCATCAGGTTCTTCATGATGATGTTTCCGGCGTTCTTTGCCCTCGTAAAGCCGGTTTCTACCATCGCGAATCCTGCCTGCATCCAAAATACCAAAGCGGCTCCGATCAAAAACCAAAATTCTACTGTCATTGTCTTTTCCCCCTTGTTGAATTAGGTTTCGCTACAGGATTAAGAGGGTATTCTTAAATCCTGTTGCGTCGCCCGAAAAGAAAAGTATTTATCTCACCCCGAACAGAAGATCTCCGTAAGTCGGGAATGGCCAATAGCTCTTGGCGGTTACTGTTTCCGCCTCGTCACAAGGTGCTCTTAAAGCATCCATCTTAGGAATTATCTCATCCTTGATGAACATTGCCGCCTCTGTGACGTCTGTCAACTTCTTATATCCTGCAATCGCTTCCTCAAGCTCGTCGGTTGCGCAATCAATCTTGTCTTCCAAAGCGGCAAGCTTAGAAATAAGCTTTGTCTCATATCCGCAAGCAGCATCGGGAGCGGCTTTCTTCTTAGCGTTGAGAGTCTTTGCAAGGTCAGCCTCGTACTCGCTCACTGCAGGCATAATCTCTTTTCTCGCCATGTTGAGCATGGTCTCAGCTTCGATATGTACAGTCTTGTGGTAGTTCTCAAGGAGAATCTCATAGCGGGACTCAAGCTCAGGCTTAGAATAAACCTTATGTCTGGTGAGCATATCCACATTCTTCTCATCAAGAAGCTTGGGCATTGCGTCGGGAGTAGTCTTGAGGTTCGAGAGTCCTCTTACCTCGGTAGCCTCCTTGATCCAGGCGTCATCATAGCCGTTGCCGTTGAAGATGATTCTCTTGTGATCCTTGATGGTCTTCTTGATCATCTCGTGAAGTGCGGTCTCGAAATCATCTACGCCCTCAAGTCTGTCAGCGTAAATCTTAAGAGATTCAGCAACTGCGGAGTTGAGCATAATGTTTGCGCAAGCGATACTGTTGGAAGAACCGAGCATTCTGAACTCGAACTTATTGCCGGTGAAAGCGAACGGTGAGGTTCTGTTACGGTCGGTAGTATCGCGGAAGAACTTAGGAAGTACATGAACGCCTAACTTCATGACAGTCTTCTCAGCTCCGTTATAAGGAGTATCGTTCTCGATAGCGTCGAGGACTGCGGTGAGCTCGTCGCCCAAGAACATTGAAATTACTGCCGGAGGAGCTTCATTGGCTCCAAGTCTGTGGTCATTGCCAGCGGTTGCTACTGAAAGTCTCAGAAGATCCTGATAATCGTCTACTGCCTTGATTACAGCGCAGAGGAACAGCAGGAACTGAGCGTTCTCGTAAGGAGTTTCGCCGGGAGTGAGAAGGTTGACTCCTGTATCGGTAGCAAGCGACCAGTTGTTGTGCTTGCCTGAACCGTTGACGCCTGCGAACGGCTTCTCATGAAGGAGGCATACAAGGCCATGCCTGTCTGCAACCTTCTGCATTATCTCCATTGTAAGCTGGTTATTATCGGTTGCGATATTAGTTGTAGAGTAAACGGGTGCGAGCTCATGCTGAGCAGGTGCAACCTCGTTGTGTTCAGTCTTAGCAAGGATTCCAAGCTTCCAAAGCTCCTCATTGAGGTCTTCCATATAAGCGGCGACTCTCGGCTTGATAACGCCGAAGTAGTGGTCGTCGAGCTCCTGACCCTTGGGTGCAGGTGCACCGAAGAGGGTTCTGCCGGTGAAGATGAGGTCTTTGCGCTTATTGTACATCTCCTTATCGACAAGGAAGTACTCCTGCTCAGGTCCGACGGAAGTCTTGACACACTTTACATCGGTATTGCCGAAGAGCTTGAGAATTCTCAGAGCCTGCTTATTGAGAGCCTGCATTGAGCGAAGTAAAGGAGTCTTCTTGTCAAGTGCTTCGCCGCCATAGGAGCAGAAAGCAGTTGGAATGCAGAGCGTCTTGCCCTTGATGAAGGCATATGAAGTCGGATCCCAAGCGGTGTAGCCTCTTGCTTCAAAAGTAGCTCTAAGTCCACCGGACGGGAAGGAAGAAGCATCAGGCTCGCCCTTAATGAGCTCCTTGCCGGAAAATTCCATCAGAACTCCTCCGTCAGGTGCGGGAGAAATAAATGAGTCGTGCTTTTCGGCAGTGATGCCGGTCAACGGCTGGAACCAGTGGGTGAAGTGGGTTGCGCCGTTTTCAACTGCCCAGTCCTTCATTGCCTGCGCTACGGCATCAGCAACCTCGAGATCAAGTCTTGCACCCTCGACGATGGTCTTGTTCAGGGAATTATAGACTTTCGACGAGAGTCTTGCTTTCATCTCGCGGTCGTCAAATACCATACATCCAAAATACTCGGGTATCTTTTTCATGTGAAACGCTCCTTTTAGATATTTTCGGGATACAATACTGATGGTTGTATTGGGTGTCCCGCTTAACAAAAAAGGCGTCCTTGGGAACATCCCAATACGGGGTTCTCAAAGACGTCTTTGCCTTATGCGTTACATTATACTCGTAAAAATCTTTTTGTCAACGCTTTTTTGAATTTTCGCCCTTTAGACGAAAGAAAGCGGGTTTTGTTAAACGCATTTAAGTCGTTTTGCATAAAAATTTTAGCTCAGATTTTCACTTGGTAATCGACATGAGCGTTTTCTGAGATTTCAAGACTTTCGGAGTATTCAACTCTCCCAATCTCGCAACCGTCACCAATCTTTACATTAGCACCACGGACAACGTCAGCTTTGACAAGCTCAAGACTTATCTCGTCGCCCTCGATAGTGCCGATTTCAGCGGGTTTTATTCTCTTTTTGAAGAACCCGCGTACTTCCTTGGGAGCTATTTTAATGATTCCGCCACCTATTTCATTGGCTTTTACATCACCGTCAAACGTGATTCTTATTTCATCGCCGTTAATAAGTCCATTGATATTTGCCACACCGACAATAATGACTTTCTCGCCTGAAATATTACCATCAGCCGTGATTGCACCGGCAAGGCTGACTTTTCCATCAGCCTCTATGCTTTTGACATTTGCGGCACCGGCAAGATCGCAGCTTCCGCATTTTACATCGCCGTCAACCCGACCGGAGCCGGAGATTTTGAACTCGCCCGTGCATTCTACAGAACCTGCAACATGCCCTGAACCTGAAACCTCAAAGTTCTGGCACTTGACATCTGATGTCACCTTGCCTGCACCGCTTATGCTTATGTTTTTATACTCCCCGCCAGCTACATTGCAGGCTCCACTGATACGTACTGAATCTGCCATTATACTATTCCTCCTGAGATTTATTTATTACTGTGTTGTAGCCTGAGATAAGCTCCGTCAAGTCCCTCTCATCGTTGCCTATCCTGACGATGACCGAAACAATATCGGATATGTTTATCTCTTTTGACCAGTGCTTGGAATTGATGATGAGCTTCGCTTCATGCTCGGTCTTCCCCTGAAGCTCTTTTGCAATCTGTTCAAGCGGAACTTCGTCCTTGCGGGCGATTATCGCCTCGATACGCTCGCAGATTTGCTCCTCATCAAAAAATGTCTCCTGCCCTGTGTAGGTGGACTTCTTGACAAGCCAGTCATCGGGGATGAGTCCCATCCGCTTCCAGCGATAAAGGGTGCCGTATGAGATGTTGTACTTGTTCAGAAGTTCTTTTTTGGATATTAAGCCGCTCAAGTTATCACTCCCCTCTTCATTACCTGAGAAGCCTAAGCCGCCAAGTGGCAAAAGCGGCTTTAAGCTTCCAAGGCTTCGGATGAAACGGTGCTTTTTCGTAACAATGTTATGTTACACTTAGATTGTAACATAACATTGTTACGATGTCAATAGGCAAATGCAGATTTTTGAAAAAATTTATTCAGGCATCAAAAAAGGCGGAAACGTTCCGCCTTTTTGCGGGCGGATAATATCCGCCCCTGCAGTAATTGTGCAAATTATGCCCTATCCCTCGGTCTTCGGTCAAGCTTAGTCGAAAGATGCGTGCCGACCATCTGGATTATCTGCACGAGGAGAATCAGGAAGATTACCGCAAGTAGCATGACGAGATAGCGATAGCGATAATAGCCGTAGTTGATGGCTATCTTGCCGAGACCGCCGCCGCCGATGATGCCGCTCATGGCGGAGTAACCCAAAATAGTTGTCATCGCTGTAGTGAGATTAGAAAGAAGCGACGGGATGCTTTCAGGAATCATTACCTTTACGATAATCTGAATCGGTTTTGCGCCCATGCTCTGCGCCATTTCGATGATGTTCGGGTCAAGTTCGCGAAGGCTCGTCTCAACAAGTCTTGCGATGAACGGGAATGCGGCGATTACAAGAGGAACTATGGACGCAACCGTGCCGACAACCGTGCCGACGATAAGTCTCGTCAACGGAAATACCATTATCATAAGAATAAGGAACGGTATCGAGCGCAACAGATTTATTATTACGTTCAGGACGTGGAGGAAACCGGAAGGGATTTTCAGAATCTTCTTGTCCCCCGCCACGAGGATTACTCCGAGAGGAAGACCGATTAAAACCGCAAAGAAGGTTGAAATGACGGTGACATAGACCGTCTCCCAGATTGCCGTTGGGAATTCGCGGACGAAGATTTCAAGTGCTTCGGTTACTTCCTCTGAGCTGAAAATATCAAGCATTGGTCCTTACCTCCTCTGCGATAATGTCGGGAATTTCTCTTAGGTAGCTGATGGCTTCCTGAGCAAGGCTTTCGTCACCGGTGACGCTAAGAAGCATGTTGCCATAGGCTTTGCCGCCGATGCTTCGGGTTGATGCCGAGAGAATGCTTGCAGTGATGTTCCTGTCCCTCGCCATCTGGGCTATAAGGGGAGTCTTACTGACCTCTGCGCCGTTATAGACGACACGGATGAAGTGCTCGCCGGGAGCTGGAATCAAAGACTCAGAGTAGCCGTCGGGATAGACAAGTCTCTTTGCAGCTTCCGACTTCGGAGCTGAGAAGACCTCGTGAACAGGTCCTTCCTCCACGACTTCACCGCCGTTGAGAATCGCGACTCTGCCGCAGATTTCCTCGACAACGCTCATCTGGTGGGTTATGACTATAACTGTAAGACCAAGCTGGTCTCTGACATCGCGGATAAGTGAAAGAATCGAATGTGTGGTCTGTGGGTCAAGGGCACTTGTCGCCTCGTCGCAAAGAAGAATCTTCGGATGAGTTGCCAGGGCTCTTGCTATCGCCACTCTCTGCTGTTGTCCGCCGGAAAGCTGGGCGGGATAGTTTTTCGCTTTATCTGCAAGCCCGACTGTTTCAAGTAGCTCGTTTGCCCTCTTGACAGCTTCAGACTTCTTTGCTCCGGCGAGCTCAAGTGGAAAGCAGACATTTTTGAGGCAGTTGCGTTGCATCAGGAGATTGAAATCCTGGAAAATCATCGTTATCTTCTGACGCTCCTGTCTGAGCTCCGCCTCTGAAAGCTCGTTCAGGTTCTTTCCGTCAATAAGGACGCTTCCCTCAGTCGGGCGTTCAAGCATGTTGATACACCGGACGAGTGTGCTCTTCCCCGCGCCACTCATGCCGATGATTCCGTATATCTCGCCGTCGGGAATGGTGAGGGAAATGTTCTTGAGTGCCTCGACATCGCCCGATTTCGTGGTGAACGTCTTTGACAGGTTTCTAATTTCGATCATTATATCTCCTTATGGTTCAACCCGAAAATACGCCACTGCTTATAACAACGGCGTATTTTTTCAGGGTATAAGTTAGGATTGGATTATTCGGTGATTGCATCCAGAGAGGACTGCTTGCCGCCGTAGAGACCCATCGGCTCAACGTGTACTACAGACACGGAAACGATGTGTGTGCCGTTCTGCTCGTTGAAGTCGTCAAGGTAAGGAGTGTGCTGGAAGTAGTTGGCGTCGACCTCGCCGCTCTCAACGACGTTGTTCGGCTGGACATAGTCGGTGAATTCGATGATGTCAAGGGTGATGTCCTTCTCAGCAAGGATTTCCTTTGCAACTGCTAAAATCTCAGCGTGAGGGGTGGGAGAAGCGGCAACTGTGATGGTGGTTCCTGCGAGCGCGTCATAGTCAACTGTATCGTCATAGCCGTCGCCGGGGTTGTCAACTGTGCTGACAACTGCTCCGTCATAGGTGGAGGTTATGTAGTCCGCAACCTGCTGGCTTTCAAGAGCGGCTTTGAGAGCCTTGATCTTATCGGTTTCCTCATTGCCTTCCTTGACAGCCAAGATATTGCCGTAGGCGGAGGAAGATCCTTCTATAGCGAGTGAATCTTCAATCGGGTTGAGACCAGCTTCGATAGCGTAGTTCGAGTTGATTATAGCGTAGTCAACATCCTGTAAAACGTTCGGGAGCTGAGCGGCTTCGACTTCGTTAAACTCAATACCGTAGGGGTTGTCCTCGATGTCGGCGATTGTTGCGGTAATACCAGCGTCAGCCTTGAGGGTGATGTAGCCGAGCTCTTCAAGAAGGAGGAGTGCTCTTGCCTCGTTGGTGGTGTCGTTCGGGACAGCGATGGTTATTACGTCATCTGTGTCACCGCAAGCGGTCAGAAGTGAAAGCGAGAGTACTGCGCACAAAAGAAGCGATATAATTTTCTTTAATGTTTTCATAGTGTGGATTTCCTTTCTATACAAGTCAGCGTAAATTGCTGACTTCGTTTTGATGTTCCCTATTCTACACCGTGAAATCCGATTTGTCCAATACGTCGTTTGGATAGCCGGTTATAGATTTTACCTATAGAAAATTATTACTCGTGATTTATTCCGAGATAATTCTTCATCTCGTCGATATATTGTCTTCCGACCGAGCTGAGTCTCATACTCTTCTTAGTGATGTAGCCAATCTCCATCCGGCTTCCAGACTCGTCATCGGTTCTGAAAGGAACTGCGACATAGTCACTGCCATTTAATTCCTCGCAGATTATGCCTGAGCAGAGTGTGTAGCCGTTAAGTCCTACCATAAGATTCAGCATAGTTGCGCGGTCATTAGCCTTTATCGTGTAGGCATATTCGGAGGTGCTGAGGATTTCCTCGGCAAAATAGAACGAGCTTGTGTCGCCCTGCTCGAATGAAAGGCAAGGATAGTTCTTTAGCTCTTCAAATCCGATGGAATCGTTATTCGCAAGAGGATGTCCCTTCCAGAGATAAACATATGGGTCGCACTCGATGAGGTGGTGGAACTCAAGGCTGTTACTCTTGAGAATCTTGGTGATTGCGGCGCGGTTGAAATCGCAGAGATAGAGAATTCCTATCTCGCTCTTCATTGTGCTCACGTCGGAGATGACATCGCGGGTCTTTGTTTCGCGGATTGCGAACTCGTATTTTGTGGTGTCATAGTGCTTGACCAGCTCGACGAAGGCTTTTACTGCGAAGGAATAGTGCTGGGTGGAGACGCCAAACTTTTTCTTGTAGCTCTGGTTGCCGTATTTTTCGACAAGGGCTTCATATTGGTTATAAAGCTGTCTTGCATACGGAAGGAACTCCGCGCCGTCATTTGTGAGGCTTACTCCCCTGCCGCTTCTATAAAATATTGTGATGCCGAGCTCCTTTTCCAGCTCCTGCATTGAGCTTGTGAGGGACGGCTGAGCTATGTAGAGAACCTCGGCGGCTTTGTTGAAAGAGCCGGTTTCGGCGATTGTTATTGCGTATCTTAGCTGTTGAAGTGTCATAAGTATCACCTTTTCGTGTAGAGATATTTCCTGCCGTCCATACCGATGAATTCTATGAGTCCCATCTCTTCAAGTATCTTGATTGCACTGGAAAGTGCCCTGCCCTGGAGTCGGGTGAGTCTCGAGTACTCCTTCCGGGTGAATTCATCGGGAAGTGTATCCGGAATGAAAATTCGGTAGTCCTCCGGTTCACTCAGGATTATCTCGTCATAAAGCTCAAGAGGAATCCGGTCGTTACGGGTGGCACGATATTTGCGTGATTTACCATAGCCGTTCTGGTTTTTTATGTCCCAGACGTCGATAAGCTCTAAGACAACCTGCACCTGCCCGCTTGAGAGATAGTCCTTGATGCCATAGAGCTCGTAGATTCCGTCATATGCTGTTCCGGTTTTCGGGGAGCGACGCTTGGGGCTGAGCTCGCCTGTGTCCGGGTCGAGCCAGGAAATCCACTTCTTGTGGGGAATCGGATAGACGACGGTTGTATAGTAGCCGGCGGATATGTAGTAATCAAGCTTTTCGCGAAGGCGTTTAAGAGCCCTTGTCTGGATTTCGATTATGTCTTTATCGTGGCAGATGTCGGCGGTGAAGCGGTCTATTCCGACCTCGTGAAAATCGGAGTCCGGCTCATAGTAATATTTGAAAAGGGCATGGAGATACTTTTCTCCAAGGGTTCCGACGCCGGCGGAAACTAAGAGCTCTACCCTCGGTCGCTCCAATAGTTCCGAAAAACGATTTTTCTCAGATTCAAGCACTCGCCCATCCCCTTTCACGTTACAGTCAAGTATAGTATAGCACAAATCCGAGGAAGTTTCTACTCCAAAATCGAATTATTTGACCTGTTCGGCTTGCTTTTAGGGGTGAAGTGGTGTATAATCAGTATTGGTAAATTTTTAAAGCCTACAAAACTGATTACATATAGGAGGTAAATTAATGTCAAAATTATTCCACGGCTTTGCCGAAACGAGAGTCCGCGAGCTCTCTGAAATCGATGCAAAGCTCCACGAAATGAAGCACGTTAAGTCGGGAGCACGACTCATCTGGATTGAGCGTGAGGACGACAACAAGACTTTCGGCATCGCTTTCAAAACCCTGCCGGAGAACGACACAGGTGTGTTCCACATTCTTGAGCACTCGGTCCTTAACGGTTCCGACCGTTATCCCGTCAAAGAGCCTTTTGTTGAGCTTCTCAAAAACTCGATGAACACATTCCTGAACGCCATGACCTTCTCGGATAAGACGGTCTATCCCGTTTCGAGCAAGAACAATCAGGACTTCATAAACCTCATGAGGGTTTATCTTGACGCCGTTTTCCACCCGCTCATCTACTCGAAGCCTGAGATTTTCTATCAGGAGGGCTGGCATCACGAATTTGCTCCTGACGGCACAGTCAGCTACAAGGGCGTCGTCTTCAACGAGATGAAGGGTGCAACTTCCGACCCGGACGACATCTTAGAGGAGGCGGTCATGCAGGGACTCTTCCCCGACAACTGCTACAAGCACAATTCCGGCGGCGCACCTGCGAGCATCCCCGACCTCACTTATGAGATGTTCATCGCTAACCACAAGAAATACTATGACCCGTCGAATTCCTACATCTTCATCGACGGCAGTGTTGACATCGACACCACCCTTGGCATCATCGACGACGAATATCTGAGCCACTATGATGTAGCTCCGGAGATTCCTCCGATTGAGATGCAGAAGCCGATTGACGGCGGAGTTATCGAGCATGAGTACGGACTTTCGCCTTCTGAGGAGTTAGAGGGTCACACAAGGCTCGCCTATGGCAACGTTATCGGAACCTATGAGGAGTACGAGAAGCTCATCGCTATGGACGTACTTGCGGAGGTTCTTGCAGGAACCAACCATTCGCCGCTCAGCAGAGCCATTCTTTCAGAGGGTCTTGCCGAGGACGTAATCCTAAGAATTTCCGACGGAATTTTACAGCCTTATGCTGTTCTTGAGATAAGAAATCTCAAGGACGAGGATAAGGACAAGGTTGAAAAGATTGTAAGAGACACGCTTTCCGGTATCGCTGATAACGGCGTTGACCGTGAACAGCTTGATTCCTCGATGGCGAACCTTGAATTCAAGCTCCGTGAGAGAGACTACGGACCAAAGGGTCTTGTATTCGGGCTCACTGCCCTTGACACCTGGCTCTATGGCGGTGACCCGGCTACCAAACTTATTGTAGGCGACATGTTTGAAGATTTGAAGAAGAAGGCTGACGAAGGTTACTTTGAGGAGCTTATCAGAGACGTTCTTCTTAACAACAGGCACACCTGCAAGGTCATCTTAAAGCCCTCTCACACCTACGCTGAGACGACTGCTGAAATTGAGCAGGCAAGACTTAAGAGAGAGGAAGAATCCTGGACTCCTGAGGAGCGCGAAGCCCTTATCAAGAAGCAGGAGAAGCTTGAAGCATGGCAACACAGCGAGGACACTCCCGAGAACTTAGCTACACTCCCGATGCTCAAGCTCAGCGATTTACCTGAGGAGCCTGAGAAGTTCCCGATGGAGGAATCCAAGATTAACGGCGTAAAGGTTCTCACCCACAAGCTCAATGCGGCTGGAATTGTATATACAAACCTCTACTTTGACGCAAGAGATCTTGACGAAAAGGAGCTTGCGGCGACATCTCTTCTCTGCTCACTTTTAGGCAGACTTGACACCAAGTCACACACTGCTGAAAAGCTCCAGACCCTTCTGAACTTCTACTGCGGAAACTTTGAAGCAAAGGTTTCGGCTTATCCGGGAGTTGATAGTTACGACGTCAAGGTTGTCGTTTCCTACTCTGCTCTTGAGACAAAACTTGAGGACGCAACAAAGCTCGTCTGCGAGATTCTTTCGGAAACCAAGCTTGATGGTGAAACTTCAATCATGGAAATTCTCAGGCAGGAGAAGACGGATGTCTTCCAGAGCATTCTTATGCGAGGGAATACGACCGCCCTCAAGAGAATTAACGCGCAGATTTCTTCTGTCGGCGTTGCCGATGATTACACCTCAGGCGTCAGCTACTACCGCACCCTGGGTGAGTTCGAGAATAACGCTCAGGATCTCATTGACGAATTGGAAGGCGTCAGCAGTGTAGTTTTCGGTCGTGACAGAGCTATTGTCAGCGTCACCGGCGAGATGGACAGTGCCGCAGAAACCGTTGTTGAGTGCATCAACTCCACTCTTCCTTATGTTGGCATGTCGACTTTCACAGCAGAGCTCAAGCCTTTCGGCATCAGGAAGGAAGGAATTGCTGTTCCGACTGAAATCGCTTTTGCGGCTATGGGCAGTAACATTGACTCCCTTGGCGAGACTGTTACAGGAGAATACAGCGTTGCGGCAAGAATCCTGACCTATGGCTATCTCTGGAACGTTATAAGAGTCCAGGGCGGAGCTTACGGCACAGGCTTTGTAGTCCGTGATTCTGGATACATTACCTGCCACTCCTACCGCGACCCGAGCGCGAACCGTTCACTCGGCTACTTCAAAAAGAGCGGCGAGTTCTTAAGAGACTTCCTTAAGTCCAACAGTGATCTCACCGGATTCATCATCGGAAGCGTTTCGGACATGTTCCGCCTCACCACCCCGAGCATGAAGGGCACTATCGCCGACAACAGATACTTCTCCGGTATCACTCCCGAGCGTGTCAATGAGAAGTATCACGAGCTCATCGGTGCAACACCCGAGAAGCTTGTGGAGCTGTCCTACAACATCGACAAGGTCATCTGCGAAGGCGGCATCTGCATCGTCGGCTCGAAGAAACAGCTTGACGAATGCGAGGAGCTTGACACAGTAGAGACTCTTTAATCTCACGTAAATAGAAATCAGCCGGTTTGTGCCGGCTGATTTTTTATGCTAATTCGTCCATTATTTCTTTGGCGTACTTAAGAATCGGGAGCTCACATTGTGCCACCAATCTTCCAAGCTTAGATTCTTTAGCGTTCTCGTATTCTTGAAGAGCTTCTTCGTATGTAAGCTTCACTGTTGTCAGGTGAAAATCATTGATTTCATCGGGATTTAGATGCTTCTCACCAAAAGCCGTTATCCTGCAAAGATAGAAATTATTGATGTTATGCCTGTGTATCAAGTTGTAGTAATCACTGACAACCCCAAGTTTGCAGATTACATCAACTGTAACTCCAAGTTCTTCATTCAGTTCTCTCTTAATCGCTTCTTCGGGTTTCTCACCGGGTTCTACTCCTCCGCCTGATGTTCCGATATAAGAGCATTTTCCAAAATTGTCGTCACGGCTGGTTTTCACGAAATAGAATTTGCCATCATCGTCAAAGACTATTGCCCGGGCAATGTTGCGGTCATGGTCGGTGTAGGTGTATTCCCACTCGGTGTCCCGGAGCTCGATATTCAGGGGTTCGTGCATTTCATTCTCTTCTTTCTTATGTGTCTATGTACCAGAGTCCCGATTTCGAGACCGGCGAGGGAGATTATAGCACCTGCGAGCCACAATGTCAAGTTCGGGAGATTGAAATCGCCAAAGGCGATGGTATTGACGAGCCTGAAGGTGGCGTATTCGGCAAAGGTGTACATTACGCCGAAAATGACTGCCGACAGCCACTTCCACCTGCCCCAGTAGTCGTTTGTACCGATGAGAATCGAAAGCACAAAAGTGGTGATTGGCAGGACGAAGTAAAATATAATCAAAGAATAGCCCATCGCATCCGAGCCATCTGCTACGCACCAGAAGAGTATCATTGCGATTGCATAGATTATAAGATACGTTGCGATGATTATCAGTTTGCCGATATTACGCTTGCTTTTGACGGTGTCGGTGCTTTCTTCGAGGTATTCTAAGTATTCTGTCACGGGGGATTCCTCCTTCAGAAGATGGTCGAGGGTGACGTGATAGAGGTCACTCATCTTGACGACGCTTATTATGTCGGGATAGGTCTTCCCGTTCTCCCAGTTGGAGACGGTCTGCCGACTGACTCCAAGGGCTTCCGCCACTTGCTCCTGAGTAAGCCCCTCCGCCAGCCTGGCGTTCTTGATTTTCGTTCCGATGTCCATGCGAGCACTCCCTTTCTATAGGCTTATTATAAGCGATTTTCGGGAGTTTGTCTATCAAAATGGGTTGACTTTTTGGATTTTAGGGTGTCAAAATGGTTTGACATCAAGTATTTTCGCCAGCAAAAAAACGCCTTTCGGCGTTTTGCTGGCGCGTCCTACAGGATTCGAACCTGTGACCTACGGCTTAGAAGGCAGTTGCTCTATCCAGCTGAGCTAAGGACGCAAAAAAATGGAGCGGGTGATGGGAATCGAACCCACGCAACCAGCTTGGAAGGCTGGAATTCTACCATTGAACTACACCCGCAGGGCTATATTCGTTACCGGGAAAACTTATTTCTCAGCAACGAACGATATTATAGCACACGAAAAGGTAAATGTCAAGGGGTTTCTTCCGGATTTTTTTCAAAATCAGGAGCTTTCTTTATTCCGCCTGAGCTTCTCGATAATCTTGTCCTTGAAGAGTATACCAACCAATCCCAGGACAGCCACAACCGCGAACAGTATAACCGCTGTGATGAGATGCCCGTCGCTCAGACTTGCTCCGAAAACGGTTGAGAGAATTATCGCCGGGGTTCTTGCGAGCATCGAAAGGAAGAAGAACCGGGAAGGCTTTATCTTTGTGAGAGGCACGATATATGTGAGAGCATCCTTTGGCATACCCGGGATCAGGAACAGGATGAAGACTGTCGCTTCAAGCTTCTTATCGTCGTTCAAAAATTCAAAACGCTTGATTCCCTTGCTGTCGACGAACGCCTCAACTACTGGCATTCCGAATTTGCGGACAGTCATGAAGACCAGGATGGAGCCTAAAAGTATTCCTAAGAAGCAGAGAAACGTTCCCCAGAAGTTTCCGAAGAGGACTCCGCCGAGAATCTGGATAACTCCGCCAGGGATGAGGGCGACTACCACCTGAAGCATCTGCAAGAGGAGATATACAATAACGCCCAAAACCACGTTGTGGTCGACTATCTCCTGAAGTGCTTCCCTGCCCTCATCGGTCGAGAGCATTTTTACGAGCGGGATTCCGGCTATCGTCAGACCGACCATAACTATGACGAGGATGACTACAGCCGCAATTTTGATTGCCTTTTTGTTTTGGAAGATGTTTTTCATAGAAAAATCCTATCGCCGTTTTCCATGTCCGAAAAGCTTATGGCGGAGCCTCTTTTCATAGATATAGAGAAGCCTGTCCAAAAGTATATCGAACATTGCGAACACAACATTTCCTACTGCCAATAAAAGAATCCAGAACCACGAAAGCTCCCCCATCATATCCGTTTCGGTGATTCCGAAAACGAATATTATAATCAGATATGCCAACACCATTGCAACGTTGAAGACTGCGAACTTGAAAAGCATTTTCAGTGCCTTGGGCTTAATCTTCTGTATGTAGACCCGGAGGATCGGGTAGTAGCCAAAAAACATCACGAACATCATCGCCGCTTCCTTGTCGGGGCACATGAAAAGCGAAAGAACCGATACCCCGACATAGGCGCAAAGGCTTGTTTTCAAGCCGCATTCTGTATAGAGAATATACATTAGTATTGAGCATATCATCGGGAAAACATACAGGAATATCGGAAGAAATCCGACTGAAAACTCAAGTACCAGGCAGAGTGCCGAGACTATCCCGCCGAATGCGACGTTGAAAGCTGTCTTTCTCATTTTGCAAAGTGGTGCGAGTGCTCGTTGAGAAGACCCTGCTTGATGTCCCAGAGCTTCTGTGAGAGGTCGACATAGTGAACGTGGGGGTTCTCAAAACGAAGGACAGAATCCCACATTGTGGCTATCTCGCGGATGCAGTGGTTTCTGCTCTCGCTCAAAGTAGGCATGTTGTATACGCACTCGCCGTTTTTGAAGATGGGCACAAGAAGCTCACGAGCAGTGTAATTTTCGAGAGTTCTGCGCTTCCAGGTGTAGTCCGGGTCGAAGATTTCAAGCGGCTCCATGTCGTTGACAGTCTCGTCATGCAAGCAGAGATAGTCCGCAATTGCCTTGCAGTTGTCGTTGTCGTAGAAACGGTAGAGCTTCTTGAAGTGAGGGGTCGTGATCTTCTGGACGTTCTCGGAAATCTTGATCTTCGGGATTACGTTGCCGTTCTCATCTTCAAACGCAACGAGCTTATATACGCCGTCGAGAACGGATGAAGGCTTCGAGGTGATGAGTCTTTCGCCGACTCCGAATGAGTCGACCTTTGCACCCTGGAGGAGCATATCGCGGATGAGGTATTCATCAAGCGAGTTTGAAGCAGTTATCTTACAATCGGGATAGCCGGCATCATCGAGCATCTTTCTTGCCTTCTGAGACAGGTAGGTTATGTCGCCCGAGTCGATTCTTATGCCCTTGGGACGCTTGCCGAGAGGCTTGAGGACTTCATCGAAAGCCTTTATAGCGTTCGGAACACCGCTCTTGAGTACGTTATAGGTGTCGACAAGAAGGGTTGCGTTGTCGGGATAGACCTCGCAGTATGCCTTGAAGGCTTCGTATTCGGTATCAAACATCTGAACCCATGAGTGAGCCATTGTGCCGGTTGCAGGGACGCCGAATTCCTCGTCAGTGAGTGCACAGGCTGTTGCCGCCGCTCCGCCGATATAGGCGGCTCTTGCACCAAGCACTGCCGCGTCGGGACCATGGGCTCTGCGGGAGCCGAACTCGGCTATCACTCTGCCCTCGGCGGCACGAACGATTCTGTTAGCCTTTGTCGCGATGAGCGACTGGTGATTGATAGTGAGAAGTAAAAACGTCTCAAGAAGCTGTGCCTGGATTGCTGGAGCGCGGATTGTCATAATAGGCTCGTTCGGGAAGACCACTGTTCCCTCAGGAACTGCCCATACGTCTCCGGTGAACTTGAAGCCCTTCAGATACTTTAAAAAGTCCTCCGAGAATTGCTTCTTCGAGCGGAGGTATTCTATATCCTTGTCGTCAAAGTGCAGGTTCTTTATGTAGTCTATAGCCTGCTCAAGTCCTGCCGCGATGACATAGCCGCCGTCGCCGGGAACTCTTCTGTAGAAAAGGTCGAAATAACAGACCCTGTCCATCAGCCCTTTTTCAAAGTAGCCGTTGCCCATTGTCAGCTCATAGTAGTCAAAAAGCATTGTGTAATTTACGTTGTTCATTTTTTCTTGCCTCGATTGTTTTTATTTTGGGAATCCTTAGATCCCTTTTGAATAGCATTTCTTAGTGCTGTAAGCTCTGCCGGCGTCAATTCCCGATAGTCGCCCGGCTTCAGCATTCCAAGTTTTATTGGTCCCACAGAGGTTCTTTTGAGTCTTGCAACCTCCAAGCCAACTGCGTTGCACATACGCCGTATCTGGCGGTTTCTGCCCTCGCGGATTGTTATCTGCAGGACTACTCTCCCCTCCTCCTTTGTGAGAACCAGAACTGTTGCAGGGAGAGTTTTCTTTCCGTCATCCAGGACTACGCCCTCGGAAAGCTGGACGAGCTGTTCCTCGGTCACTCCAGGTCTGACAGTTACCCGATATGTTTTTGAAATGTGACAGCTTGGGTGCATTATAGCGTTTGCCATCGCGCCGTCATTAGTGAAGAGAAGCAGTCCTTCCGAATTCATGTCGAGCCTGCCGATGGGATATACTCTCTCCTCAACGCCAGTGAGAAGCTCTGTTACGCACCTTCTGCCGCGGTCGTCACTCATTGATGTTACATAGCCGCGGGGCTTATTGAGCATGATATAGATGTTACTTTTCTTCTCGTCTGTGGGAAGATTGATGCCGTCTATACTGATTAAGTCCTTCCTTGGGTCTGCCTTGTCGCCCAATTTGCAGGGTCTGCCATTTACCTTGACCCTGCCCTCGGAAATCATTGCCTCTGCTTTCCTTCGGGAGGTAACTCCGCAGTCGGAGATTATCTTCTGTATTCTTTCCGTCATTTTATCACCGTTTTGTTTTTAATTGGTTTCGCTGATATGCGATACTGCTCCCGCCATCTGGAAGCAGTAATCGTAGAGGTTTGTATGGTCATACCAGTCGTTCGGGTCGCTCAGGGTTACACAGATGAGAGTCACTCCGTCCCGCTCACATGCAGAAACAAGGCATCTTCCTGCTTTGTCGGTGAAGCCCGTCTTAACACCGATGACACCGTCGCAGGAGCTCAGTAGCTTATTCGAGTTTGAAAGCCAGAAGCTTTCGCCGTCGCCGAATTCAAGGCATATTGAGCTTGTCCCGCATATCTCGCGAAAAGTCTCATTTGAAAGTGCCAGGCGCGTGAGGTTTGCCATGTCGAGAGCGGTTGAATAGTGCTCGTCGGTGTAGTCGTCAAGACCTGATGGCGTGACGAAATGAGTATTTGTGAGCCCGAAATTCTCGGCTTTTTCGTTCATCAGCTCCACAAAGCTTTCGATGCTCCCCGCCACGGCGACTGCCGATGCATTTGCCGCATCATTGCCGCTCGGGAGCATCATTCCATAGCACAAAATCCGCTTTGTGACTATCCTGCCCTCACTCAGACCCATTGACGAGCCTTCGACCTTGATAGCCTCGCTATCGACTGTGAACCAGCTATCTATATCGCCTGATTCGAGAGTGAGAAGCGTCGTCATTATCTTCGTCGTGCTCGCCATAGGGAGCTGTAAATCGGCGTTTTTCTCATAGAGAACTTTGCCGGTCTCATACTCGACAACCACTGCCGCCCTTGCCGCTATCTGCGGCTCGGAGAGAAGAGATACCGACAATACAGATGCCGTTCCCGAATCGGACGAGGCATTCCTTGCCTTTATGCAGATGCAGGACGCCATCACGACCAAGCATATCAGGCAGACTGCAACCCGTTTTATTGTATACTTATCCATAAGCTTTCTCGTATTCCTTTCCAGCCGGATTTGCGGCTGTAGATTACGATTAGTTTGTGGACATACATCAAAAATTATTCGCCCGTTTCCTCGTCTTCGTCATTGTCGTTGCATACAACTTCCAGCTTCTTGTTCTTATCAAGGAAGCTGACGACCTTGTCGATTACGTCTGGGATGGTCGCGAGTGCGGCATTCTCCTTGGGAGCGTTGACCGTGAGCTGTAAAAGCTTGGTTGCGCCGTCGGGAGCTATTGTGATGAATGCCAGAGGAGTTACGGTCACTCCGCCACCCATTCCGCCGCCGAAGAGGTCCTTTTCGTTCTGGACAGGGAGGTCGGAACCGCCTGAGCCGAAGCCGACAGAGACCTTGGAAACAGGAATAATAGTGGTTCCGTTCGGAACGGTTATCGGGCTACCGACAACAGTATCGACGTCAACTACTTCCTTGATTTTCTCGATTGCGGTCTGAACTAATCCTTCAAGATTACTTTTCTTTTCGTTCATGTTGATCCTTCTTTCTTGAAATACCCTCTGTCTCAGGTTTGTCGAGACTATCGAGAGCTGATTTCACTTTAATATAGTTTATAAGTATATACACGGCTAACGCCAATATAGACAGGACTTTCGCCTTGATTAAAAGGCTACCATTCGCTTCAAAAACTTTGTGCTCATAATCGCACTTGATTTCGGTTTTCCTGATTTTAACTGAGAATAAACTGCAGATGAGTGCGAGAACGTTATAGAAAACTGCGTTTATTTTTCCAAAATTTATTCCGGCAGTTGAGGCATCCTCGCCGCCAACAGTCAGGTAGAGCTCCAGATCATCGATTTTAATGAGCTTCAAGAGCTTTCTTAGGGCGGTCTTGACATTCGGGAGATACTGCTTGATTACGTTCCACTTGTCAAGTAATGAGCTACCCTTCTTTTCTTCCTTGGGCTCTTCGGTCGACTTATTAGGCTCGCTTGATTCGGGCTTATCTTCTGTGGGATTTTGCTCACGTTGGGGTTCGGGTTTACCCTGAACCTCTGAGATTTCGCTTATTTCGATTTCTGGCTCTTTCGGCTTTGGCTTCGGCTCAATTTGCTCTGTAGGCTCGTCCAAATCCGCGGGCTTGTCCTCCTGCTTATTCTCAGAGGTGTCGAGCTTGAAAACCTCAAGCCAGAGGTACTTAACCGAGAGCCTTAAGCCCTTCTTATCGAAACCGACGTAGACCCTGATTGAGAAAAGCGTGAGGATAAAAATCAAAAGAAGCAGAGCTAAAAGCACTATGCCTATGATTTTCAATATTGTAAGAAATATTACTATAACGCTCCGCCTCCAATCGGATTATTCTTCGCTTTCTATCTCGTCGATGCTTATCTGCCCCTCGTCAGACGGCAGTGGCGGGAGCTCACCCAAGCTTGAGATTCCAAAGCATCTTAAGAAATTCTCGGTTGTCTTGAATAGAACCGGCTTTCCAGGGATGTCAAGCCTTCCTGCCTCGGCGATCAGCTCTTTTTCAAGAAGATTATTGACAACTCCCGAGCTGTCTACTCCACGGACATCATCGATAAAACTTCTTGTAACCGGCTGATTATAGGCGATTATCGTGAGGACTTCAAGAGCCGCCTGAGAAAGTGCCCCGCTTCTCTTTGAGCGGACTGCCGCCGAGATATAGGGTGCGAACTCCTTTTTAGTGACTAACTGCCTGGATGAATCAAGCTTTATAACTTCAAGAGCTGAGCCGGTCTCAGAATATCTGTCGTTGAGAAGCCTTATGAAGCTGTCAAGCTCCGCGAGCTCAATTCCCGCAGAAGCCGCCAATTTCTCGTCCTCCACCGGCTCGCCAAGGGCGAAAAGAATTGCTTCAAGTGCCGAAAGCTTTTCACTGTACTCCATTCGTTTTCCTCCTGTTGAGAGTTATCTCGGTGTTGTCATCGTTAAGGCTCACTCTTCCGGACTTTGCGAGCTCCAATACAGCTAAGAACGCCGCTATCTTCTCAGATTTGCCGCTTATTCCGTCGAGGAGCACCGACACCGGGCAGGTTCCTGTCTTATAGAGTCGCTTCAGTACTGAGACTATTCCCGTCGAGACGGACACCACGCGGTGAGAGACAAGCGGCTTGAAGACGGAAGCCTCAACAGGTCGCTCGCGCATCTTCTTGTCAAAGATTCCAACGTATGCGTCGATAAGTGCCTGAGGGTCGCAATGCCCAACGTAGGTTTTTGGGAGTTCCGGGAGTGTCGGCTCGCTTGCGAATACTTTGTCCCCGACATAAAGCTGGGACAGCTTTTCCGCCGCCTGCTTGCAGACGGAATACTGGGTGAGTTTTCCCTCCAACTCATGCTTGAGTTCGACCGCCTCTTCATGCTTCGGGAGAAGATAGAGAGTCTTGATTAAAATGAGCCTTGCCGCCATCTCAAGGAAATCTCCGGCGTACTCGAAATCGTAGTCCTCTATGCCGTCGATGTAGTCAAGATACTGGTCAAGTAGTGCCGAAATCTCAATATCGGCGATACTCAGCTTGTGCTTTGAGATGAGAAAGAGGAGCAGGTCAAGCGGTCCCTCAAATCCCTCAAGCCGGTAAACAACATCGTTCCTGCCTGCTGATTGTGTACTCTGTGTACTCATAGGTTAAAAAATCGCTTTCATAATCAATTCAACCCAGAAGAAGAGGTAGTAAAGTCCCCTGTAGAAGAGGTTTATAAGCCAGTTGAGCGGGGTTGTCAGAATTCCGGTGAAGAGTAAAAGCAAGAAGCCAATGTAGATATATCTCTGATACCTTGAGAGCCAGGCATTGACCTTGTAAGGCGCGAAGACGCTCAGTACTCTTGAACCATCAAGCGGAGGAATCGGTATGAGATTGAATATCGCCAGGGAAAGATTTACAGTGATGAAATAGTAAACGGCAAGGAAGACGTAGTAGAGAACGTTATATGCCGTATCAGACAGCGCGATGCAGACCGGGATATAGTTTATGATTCTTAAGGCAAACATTCCTATTGCCGCACAGAGTAGGTTTGAAATAGGTCCTGCGGCGGCAGTTATAGCCGTGCCTTTCTTGTAGTCGCGGAAGTTCCTCGGATTTACAGGAACGGGCTTTGCCCAGCCGAAACCGAACAGCACAAGAAAAATTGCTCCGAAAATGTCAAGGTGTGCAATTGGGTTCAAGGTCATTCTGCCCGACATATATGCAGTTTCGTCTCCCATCTTGTGGGCGGCATAGGCGTGGGCACATTCGTGGACAGGGAGAACAGTGAATATGATAAGAAGTCTGATTCCAACTAATATCAGAAGCGTCTGAGGGTCGTTGAGATAAGAGAGTATTGACAATTAGGGTTGCTCCTTTTCGGTATATTTTCAAAGCCGATACGGGCTTGATATTTGTGTTAAAAACCGTGCAGACTAATGATACACCATTTATGTGAAAATTTCAAGTCATCTTTACCCCAATAAATGCTTTCAGGGTGAAATTTTAAAGATTTGGACACAGTTTTTTCAGGTTTGAGGCTATTTTTCGGATTCCGAAAAAAATATTTCAAAAAACACTTGCATTTGTCGCGGAAATTTGATATGATAGATGACGTTGAATTATGATTATAACTACGCTGATTGAGTTGGCACGATTTTCTGTCTCTCAAGTAAGCTTGAAGAAGGAGGTGCAGCCCAATGGCAAAGTGTGAAATTTGCGGTAAGGGTGTTACTTTCGGAAATAAGGTATCTCACTCAATGAGAAGCACCAACAGAACTTGGAAGCCGAACATCATGAGAGTTAAGGCTATCAAGAACGGTACTCCCTGCCATATGTATGTCTGCTCGAGGTGCTTAAGATCCGGAAAAGTAACCAGAGCTTAATCGCGCAAACCATACCAAAAACAAATTCAGTCGACCTTTTCGGGGTCGGCTGTTTTTTATCTGTAAAGCGCATTTGAAAGGGCTATAAGCTCGTCCATCCTGAGCTGTTCGGGGCGAGAATTAAGAGCTATCTCAGATTCAGTCATGGCATCTGTCACTACTGCTTTATCCATTCCAAGAGAGCCGCAGATGGCATTGAGTGTGGTCTTACGACGCTGGGTGAACATCCCCCTGACCATCCTGAAGAAGAAATCCTCGTTACTTACATCGGGCAGAGTCTTTCGCATGTCGAATCTGACGACACAGCTATCGACACCCGGCTGAGGCATGAAACAGCCACGCGAGACGTTGAAGAGAATCTTGCCCTCGGAATAGTAGCTTGCCGCGACTGTGACAGCTCCAGCTTCGCGTGTGCCAACTGGAGCGCAAAGGCGGATACCGGCTTCCTTCTGGACGAGTGCGGTTATTGATTCTATGGGAAGCCGAGACTCGAAAAGCTTCATGAGTATCGGGGATGTGATGTAGTACGGGAGGTTTGAGCAGACAGCGACTTTGAGTCCCGGGAATTCATCCTCAATGAGCTTGCCGAGGTCCAGCTCAAGGACATCGGCTTCCACCACCTTGACATTATGGCAGTCCGCAAGAGTTTCATTCAGTACTTCTATCAGCCTATGGTCGACTTCTATCGCAACTACTTTATCGGCACGCTTTGAGAGTTCGACTGTGAGAACTCCCATTCCCGCGCCTATTTCGATTATGCCATAGCCCTTACAGGCATTTCCTGCTTCGGCAATGCGAGGGCAGACGGTCGCATCGATGAGGAAATTCTGCCCAAGCTTCTTTGAGAAGGTGAAGCCGTGGCGGCTGAGGATTTCTTTGATTACGGTTGGGTTTGAAAGGTTACTTGTCATATTTTCTCCGATTGGTTTATTATGCATTGCTCTTTCTCTTCCAGAGGGAAGGCATCAGTATGAAGAGAAGAGGATAGATTTCAAGTCTGCCAAGTAGCATGGTGATTGAGAGGACGATTTTCGAGAAGGCGGAGTAGCTTGCATAGCTTCCCATCGGTCCTACCTCGGCGAAGCCGGGTCCGATATTATTGAAGCAGGCTACGACCGAGGAAAACTTTGCCTCAAAGGTGAGCGGCTCAAAGGAAATCGCAAGGAAAGCGGCAATCATGATGAAGATATAGAGCGAGAAATAGGTTCCTATGCCCTTGATTGTGCCATCGTCGACGGTTTTGCCGTCAAGCTTGACTGCTCCCACCGAGTGCGGGTGAATCATCCGGTAGAGCTCACGCTTTATGGACTTAAAGAGAACTACAACTCTTGAAATCTTCAGTCCTCCGGCTGTAGAACCGGCGCAACCTCCGATAAACATAAGGACAAAGAGCACCGCTTTCGCGACAGGTGACCATAGGTTGAAGTCCGCGGTTGCAAAGCCGGTTGTCGAGAGAATCGACATGACCTGGAACGCCGCCATTCTGAGAGTCTCCCAGAATCCATCATAGAGCGAGGATATGCTCACAGCGACCACTGTTATTGACGCTACGATTATTCCTAAGTAAGTCCATAGCTCCTCCGACCTGAACGCAGTCTTGAATTTGCGCATGAGGAGAAGGAAGTAGATATTGAAATTCGCCGCGAACAGCACCAAAAAGATTGTTATTACCCACTGGACGTATGGACTGTAGCTTGCGAGGCTGTCCGACATGATTCCGAAACCGCCGGTGCCGGCACTGCCGAATGCATAGATACAGCTCTCATAGAGGCTGAGCCCTCCTGCAAAAAGAAAGCCTATTTCAAGAACGGTGAGCCCGACATAGATGAGATATAGAATTTTTGCTGTCTGGCGGACTCTTGGGACGAGCTTTCCGACAATTGGTCCTGGCATTTCAGCTTTAAGTATATGCATTGAACGGTCGGTTGAGGTCGGAGATACTGCCATTACGAGAACCAAAACTCCCATTCCTCCAACCCAGTGAGTGAAGCTTCGCCAGAACATGATTCCATGACTCATGCCATCATAGCCCGTCAGTATTGATGCTCCCGTTGTCGTGAAACCGCTGACCGTCTCAAAGAAAGCGTCAACGAAATTCGGAATTTCACCGCTTATGACGAACGGCAGGCATCCGACCAATGAAAGCAGTACCCACGAAAGTGCAGTAATTATGAAGCCTTCCTTTGAATAGATGACCTTATTCGACGGCTTGAATATAAGAACCATAGCTCCGCCCAAGACGAGAGCTATCAAAATTGATGCTATAAATGCGAAAGCGCACTTTTCCATGTAAATTGCGGAAACAATAAGAGGCAGAAGCATTAAAATTGCCTCTACCAAAACCATCTGTCCAGCTACATAGAAAACCATTCTGCGATTCATAAACCCCTCCACCATCGCCTTTGGCGATGGTTCCCCTCCCCTTTCAGGGCATCCGCGTACACTTAGCGATAAGGTATATACAAGTCA
>JAJQDP010000053.1 GCA_021202155.1 Oscillospiraceae bacterium
ACCAGACTTTTTTTGACTTGTATATACCTTATCGCTAAGTGTACGCGGATGCCCTTCGGGGGAGGCTATTACTGCCTCCTCCAGAAGCCTTGCGGAGGAATAAAAAAGGCTCCCCTGAAAGGGGAGCTGGCTGCCCGAAGGGCAGACTGAGGGGTTTCCTCAGTCTTATCCTTCGTAATCATTCAACGAGTACGGGTCGTAGGCTGTAATCTGCTCATTGAGCTGATTTACATAATACTCGACCTGCTCTGTGTAGGATTCCTTGAGCTGTGCCCATGTGGAGGCATCAGAGGACTGTGCGATTCTCTCAAGGGTATCAACAACAGTGTAGAGCTTGTCGCCGTAGCCTTCGCCATAGGTAACAATAACGTGTGAAGCAGTTGCAAGGTCATAGCACTCATCATACATGTCGAGCATTTCCTCAGTCCAGAGGTAGGTCTCCTCAAGCTGGAGTCTGTCGATGTCGACAACTGTCGGGTCAAGAACCTTGAATCTCATGCAGGCAGAGAGCAAAGCAACGCCCTCAGGGTTGGTAGCACCCTGGATGATGCAGTAGCCGGTCGGGATGGACTCGGTGTAGTAGTTGCCGTCACCGTCGTCGTCACGAGGAAGTGGGCAGAACATGAGTTCGCCATCTTCGAGGTCGCCCCAGACAGGACTGATGGTGTCAACAGTGCCGGTGAACATCCATGTGCCGCCGAGATAGAACAGGCACAAGCCCTCGTTCATACCGCCGCCTTCAGTACCGTTTCTGATGGTCCAACTGTTATCCCAGACAGGATAGATGGTGCCGTTCTTGGAAAGGTCATAAAGGAGGTTAGCCGCACGCTCGATAGCCGCGGAATCAATATTCGATTCAAATTGCTGGGTTTCTGTGTTGTACTGGACGATAGTCTCGCCGCAGGAATGCAGAAGAGCCACGCTGTAGTACCAGCCGTCAAGAGCATATCTGTTCTCATCAGCATCGGTAAAGTCAAGGCACATATCATAGAATACATCCCATGTCCACTCGTCATTGTAG
This sequence comes from Oscillospiraceae bacterium, assembly GCA_021202155.1. Classification (GTDB taxonomy): domain Bacteria; phylum Bacillota; class Clostridia; order Oscillospirales; family Ruminococcaceae; genus Faeciplasma. The sequence continues at coordinate 1,022 of JAJQDP010000053.1, forward strand.
TAGAGCTCAGCGGGGTCATCGTAGCCGTATTCTTCCATGACTCTTCTGTTATAAGCAACAACATTGTTAAATGTGTTGTCGTATACTATAACATAAGGTCTGTCCTTGATGGAATAATAGGTGTAAGCATAATCCTTTTCGCCTTCCCAAAGAGGATCATCATAGTCTATGTAGTCGTCGACAGGGACGAACATACCCTTGATACAGTTGTTGGGGAAGACTTCATCATGTCCGGGGTAGAAGTCGGGTGAGTTGGAAGCAAGAATGAGGTTTGCAAGCTCATCAAATCTTGTATCCCATGTGCACTCATACCAACTGACGGAGCAACCGTACTTCTCCTGGAAGGTCCAGTAGCCGGAATTGATGATTTCATCATCTGAATAATTTTGCATATCATCGTACCAAGCGAACCAAACGACAGTTGATCCTGCGGCTTCGGTATCTTCAACCTCGGGGAGATAGATACCGGCGGCCTTAAGGATAGCCTCTGCGTCCTCGGTAGCAAAGGTAAGCTGGATTACTTCTCTTGAGGAGCTGCCGCAACCTACCAAGGCCACGATCATCAACCCCGCAAGAAGTAATGCAATAATTTTCTTCATAAAGCACCTCCGATAAATTTTGCATTAGAGTTTTCTCTAAAGTCATCCCGAAAACGCGAAAATGAAATCCGCACAGGACTTCATACAAACATTTTCAACCTCAAAAAATTGTCGCATTTAATATTGAAAAATGAGCATTTTGGGATATGTTGATTATACACCTTTTCACATTAGATTTCAATCGTCATTTTATACAAGAAATGCATGTTGATTTTGTGCAGGATGCATAACAAGGCGGTCGAGTGCACTTTTGTGTACCCAACCGCATTTCGTTTTTGTGAAGGGATGTAAGAGTGTGATGTGAATATTTTAGCAAGGGGATTGTCGTCCTGCGGGCGACAATGCACTTGCCGAAGGTTCGGGCGGATAATATCCGCCCCTACAATTATCTCGTACCCTCTTTCATCGCCTTAACGTATTCTTTCAGTTCTCCTCCCGCATTCTCCCCACACCTCGCGATAATCTTCACTATCGCGCTTCCGACGATTGCGCCGTCGGCGTAGGAGGTGTATTCACGAACTTGCTCGGGTGTGCTGATGCCGAAGCCGACGAAAACGGGGATGTCGGTGGCGGATTTTGCCTTCTCAACTATCGACTTAACGTCTGTCGTGATGTGCTCGCGGACGCCGGTGACACCCATGGAGGAGACGATGTAGAGGAAGCCCTTCGCCTCGGAGGCTATCTTCATGATTCGCTCGTCGCTCGTCGGAGCTATCATCGAGATTACGTCTATCCCGTGGGCTTTCGCTTCCTCCGAGAATTCCGCCTTCTCCTCAAACGGGACATCGGGGACGATGACTCCGTCGATGCCGACCGATTCGCACTTTGCGAAAAATCTGTCCTTGCCGTAGGTGTAGACTGGGTTCGCGTATGTCAGGAGTACAAGCGGCACTTGGGTCTTTTCGCGTACCTTTTCGACGCAGTCAAAGATGCCATCGGTGGTCGTGCCTACTGAGAGCGCGCGGATATTTGCGTCCTGGATGACGACTCCCTCGGCAATCGGGTCGGAGAACGGGACGCCTATTTCGATGAGGTCTGCTCCCGCTTCTGCCATATCTAAGATATAGTCGTAGGTTTTATCAAGGTTCGGGTCGCCGCCGGTGAGGAACGCGACAAAGCATTTTTTGCCCTTGAGGCTTGCAATTCTACTCATAAATATCAACTCCTCTATAGCGCGCGATAGCCGCAACGTCCTTGTCGCCTCTTCCGGAAAGGCATATAATCATGCTGTCGTCCGGGCTGAAATCCTTCGCGATCTTCATAGCGTATGCGACGGCGTGGGAGCTCTCGATGGCAGGAATGATGCCCTCTGTCCTTGAGAGATACTCGAACGCGTCAACCGCCTCGTCGTCGGTTATCGGGACATACTCGGCTCTGCCAGTGTCCTTGAGGTTTGCGTGCTCGGGACCGATGCCGGGGTAGTCAAGACCGGCTGAGATGGAGTAAACCTCGTCAATCTGACCGTATTCATTCTGGCAGAAATAGGACTTCATTCCGTGGAAGATGCCTAACTTGCCCTTCGCCATGGTTGCGGCGTGTTTGTCAGTGTCGATTCCCTTTCCTGCCGCTTCACAGCCGATGAGGCGGACGCCTTCATCCGGGATGAAGTGATAGAACATGCCCATGGCGTTGCTTCCGCCTCCGACACATGCAAGTACTGCCGCCGGAAGCTTGCCTTCTTTTTCAAGTATCTGTGCCCTTGCTTCGCGGCTGATGACGCTCTGGAAGTCGCGGACGATGGTCGGGAACGGGTGCGGACCCATGACGCTTCCCAAAACATAGTGTGTGTCGCTGACTCGGTTTGTCCATTCTCTCATGGTTTCGTTTACGGCGTCTTTCAGGACTCTCGTGCCGCTCTCGACAGGGTGGACTTTCGCTCCCAAGAGCTTCATACGATATACATTCAGAGCCTGTCTTTCGCAGTCGATGGCACCCATATAGACCTCGCACTCCATGTCCATGAGTGCGGCGACTGTAGCGGTTGCAACTCCATGCTGACCGGCTCCCGTCTCGGCGATGACGCGGGTCTTGCCCATTTTCTTGGCAAGGAGCACCTGCCCTAAGACGTTATTAATCTTGTGCGCACCGGTGTGGTTCAGGTCTTCGCGCTTGAGGTAAATCTTCGCGCCACCGAGGTCGCGGGTCATCTTCTCGGCATAGTAGAGAAGCGATGGTCTTCCGGCGTATTCACGCATGAGTCTATCCAGTTCAGCGTTGAATTCCGGGTCGTTTTTATAGTAGTTATAGGCTTCTTCAAGCTCGTTCACGGCGTTCATCAGCGTTTCGGGAACATATTGTCCGCCGTGAATGCCGAATCTGCCCTTACTTGCAGTATTAGTGCTCATAATTTCTCACTCTCCTGACTGTTTCTTGAATCTTTTGTTTATCCTTGAATCCGTCCGTTTCGACACCGCTTGAGATGTCGAGGGCGAATGCCGACTTTTCTCCGGCGACTCTGAGTGCTTCGTCCAAGTTTCCAAGATTTATCCCGCCTGCTAAGAAGAACGGCTTCTCAATTCCGCTCAGGACGCTCCAATCAAAGCTCTCGCCTGTGCCGCCATACTCGCCCGTTCTCTTTGTGTCAAAGAGATAGTAGTCGGAATCATAGTGCCTGATGTCCTCCCGGCTCGCGATTCTCTGGGCTTTGATTATCGGGAGATTGCAGACTTCCCGCAACTTTCCGATATAATCGTTATCCTCGTCGCCATGAAGCTGGACGAAATCTATCACCCGCTCGTCGGCAAGCCTGCGGATGAAGTCTATCTCCGCATTGACGAAAACTCCGACCGTCCTGATTTCGGGGTCAAGAATCTCCCGCAATGCTTTCGCCGTCTCAAAGTCAATCTTCCGCTTAGTTCCAGCAAAGACGAACCCGGCGAAATCCGGCTTGAATTCGTTTAAGAACTCGGCATCCTCGTGCCTTTTTAATCCGCAGATTTTAAGCTTCACCGGCATCATTTGCCTCGCAATTTCCGGAGCATAGCCGCTTTGTCGGGACTCCGCATGAACGTCTCGCCGATGAGGACGGCGTCTACGTTCTCGTCTTCAAGCCTCTTCACGTCCTCGCGGGTTTTGATTCCGCTTTCTGAGATGAAGATTATGCTGGGCGGCACGAGTTTGCGAAGCCTTGCTGAGTTCGTGATGTCGACGGTGAAATCCTTGAGATTACGGTTGTTGACGCCGACGATTCTTGCTCCCGCAGAGAGTGCAGATTTGACTTCATCCTCATCATGAGCCTCGACTATGCAGGAAAGCCCTAATTTATCAGCGATAGCGATATATCTCTTCAGCGTTTCGGTGTCCAAAAGGGCGCAGATGAGGAGAACGGCGTCAGCACCGATGGTGAGTGCCTCGTAAATCATGTACTCGTCGACGGTGAAATCTTTTCTGAGTATCGGGATTTCCACAGCCTCACGAATCTCGCTCAGATATTGATTGCTCCCCTTGAAGTACTCCGGCTCGGTGAGAACGCTGATGGCGTCCGCACCGGCTTGTTCGTAGTCCCGGGCTATTTCCAGGTACGGGAAGTCGGGAGCTATCAGTCCTTTTGAGGGCGAAGCGCGCTTGACCTCACAGATGAAGGAGATTCCCGGCTCGCGGAGCTTCTCTTCGAGATAGAACGGCTTTTCTTTCCTGATAGAAAGTGCCTGCTCCACTATCTCAGGATTTTCAGCCTTTCTTTTCTCAACCCGCCTGACTGTCGCGCGGGCAATGTCGTCTAAAATCATCTTTATTCCTCGTTTGAAAGCTTGATGAGCTCTTCCAATTTCGCGTATGCCTTGCCGGAGTCGATTAAGTCTCCCGCCAAAGCTACACAGTCCTTGAGAGTCCCGTTCGCGCCGCCGATGTAAAGACCAAGTGCACTGTTGAGAAGGACTGCATCGCGCTTGGCTCCCCTCTCCTCGCCCTTGAGGATTCGTCTCGCTGTTTCGGCGTTCTCCTCGGGAGTGCCGCCACGAAGTGCGCCCGGCTCGGCTCTTGTAAGACCAACCTGCTCGGGGCTCAGGAAGAAGCTGACGGCTCTGCCGTTGTTGATTTCGCTGATGGTGGTGGTGTCGCAGTTGGTGGCTTCGTCCAAGCCGTCGTGACCGTGAACGACCATAGCTCTCTTGATACCAAGCTTTATAAGAACCTCAGAAAGCGGAGTCACAAGCTTTTCGTCATAAACGCCAAGTACCTGAAGCTTAGCCTTCGCCGGGTTCGCAAGAGGACCCAAGACATTGAATATATTTCTGATGCCGATTTCACGTCTGACGGGAGCGGCATATCTCATAGCTGAATGATATGTCTGTGCGAACATGAAGCACATGCCCATCTTGTTGAGAAGATCCAAGTTCTTCTCTGGCGTCAGGTTGACGTTTACGCCGAGTCGTTCGAGGCAGTCAACACTTCCGCACTTTGAAGACATGCTTCTGTTGCCGTGCTTTCCTATCTTGACTCCGCCCGCTCCGATAACGAATGCCGAAATGGTCGAGACGTTGATGGTGTATGCCGCGTCTCCGCCGGTTCCGACTATGTCCAAAACATCCATATCGCCGGTGTCCATCGGGAGACTCTTTTCACGCAGAACTGTTGCGCAGGCGGTTATCTCGTCGATGGTCTCGCCCTTCATTCTGAGTGCCGCCAAGAATGCGCCCATCTGTGCGTTGGTGGTTTTGCCCTCCATGATGTCGCCGAAAACGGCTTTCATCTCGTCGAATGTGAGGTCCTCTCTTTCTACGACCTTACCAATCATTTCCTGGATTCTTTCCATGTCAATATACCTCCGTTTTTAAAAAGTTTTCTATGATTTCTTTGCCCATCGGGGTCATGATTGACTCGGGATGGAATTGAATACCGAATGTGGGAGCACTCTCATGCTCCACTGCCATCACCGTTCCGTCGTCCGACTCAGCAATGATTCTCAGAGTGTCGGGGATAGTGAATTTGTCCGCCGCAAGGGAGTGGTATCTCGCCGCCTGGATTATCGGAGGGAGACCCCGGAAAATCTCGCTTCCGCTTGCTATGTGGATGTCGCTCTGCTTGCCGTGCATGAGTGTCGGAGCGTAGGTAACGGTTGCGCCGTATACTTCACAGATTGCCTGATGTCCGAGGCACACGCCCAGGATAGGATATTTGCCGTTAAGCTTTTCTATAACCTCTTCGCAGATTCCGGCGTCCTTCGGCTTTCCCGGTCCGGGAGAAATTACGATTCGGTCAGGTGAAAGCTTCTCGATTTCTGAGACGGTGATCGCGTCGTTTCTCACAACCCTCACGTCCGGGTCGTACTGACCGATTAACTGCACAAGATTATAGGTGAAGCTGTCGTAGTTGTCTATAAGAAGGACCATATTCCCCTCCTATCTCACTTCGGAAGTGCGCTTTATCGCTTCCGCCATTGCAGTCGCCTTATTGATGCACTCCTGATACTCGCTCTCGGGGACGCTGTCATAGACGATTCCTGCCCCCGCCTGAACGTAGACCTTGCCGTTTTTCTTACTTGCCATTCTGATGGCGATGCACATATCCATGTTGCCCTTGAAGTCAATATATCCGACCGCTCCGCCGTAAACTCCGCGGTTCACTCCCTCAAGCTCGGAGATTATCTCGCAGGCACGGTATTTCGGGGCTCCCGAAAGTGTTCCTGCAGGAAGAACTGCCGAAAGTGCGTCGAACTGGTCGAGCCCATCTCTTAGCTTGCCTCTTACTGTAGAGGCTATGTGGATGACGTGGGAATACTTCAAAATCTCTTTATAGCCCTCGACATGGACACTTCCGTATTCGCTGACCTTTCCTATATCGTTTCTTCCGAGGTCGACGAGCATGTTGTGCTCGCTGAGCTCCTTCTCGTCCGAAAGAAGCCCGGAGATGAGCTCGTTGTCCTCCGCTTCGGTCTTGCCACGCTTTCTCGTTCCCGCTATCGGGAAGGTCGAGACATTGCCGTTACTGATTGAGACTATCGTCTCTGGGGAAGCACCCGCAATCTCGCAGTCGTCGTACTTCATATAGAACATGTATGGCGACGGGTTTATTGTCCTGAGAACGCGATAGGTATTGAGGAGGCTTCCCTCAAACTCCGCTTCGAGGCGGTTCGAGATGACTGCCTGGAAGATGTCGCCCTCGCGGATGTACTCTTTCGTCTTCGTGACCATCCGGCAGTACTCTTCTTTTGAGAAAAGCGGTTTGAACTCGCCCTTGATTCCGGCGTACTCCTCAGAATAGGAGTGCTCTGTTTTCAGGAGGGTGCAGAGCTGGTCAAGCTCCATCACTCCGCGGTTGTAGTTCTCCTCAAAATTGTCGGTTTTGATGTTGTTGATAACGATTATCTTCTGCCGGAGACGGTCAAAGCAGATGACCTTGTCGAAAAGAAGTAAATCGAAATCGTAGAAGTTGCCGTCATCCCGCAAATTGAGATTCAAGGTAGGCTCGGCGTATCTGATATAGTTGTAGGAGAAGTACCCGACGAATCCACCGGTGAACGGCGGCAAGCCCTCAACTTTCGGGCTCTTGTACTGGGAAAGAATATCTCTCAATACCGAGTTCGGGTCGCTTGACTTCTGCCTGATGGTGACGTTTGAGATTATCTCGATGTCCTCGCCCTTGCCTCTTACTTCAAGAGCCGGGTCGAAGCCGAGGTAGGAGTATCTTCCCCACTTGTCGCCGCCCTCGACGCTCTCCAAGAGATAATATTTCACGCTCATTTTCTTCAGAATTTTCAGTGTCTGAATCGGCGTCCTGAGGTCGGAATAAATCTCCTCCGACAGCGGGACAACGCTATGACCCTCTGCAAGCCTTTTAGCTTCTTCATAGTTTGGATTAGGCAATAAAATCAGCTCCTTATAAAACAAAAACGCCCTTGATCTTTTTTAAGACCAAGGACGAGAAATCTGCTATTCCCGCGGTGCCACCTTGATTTATTTCTCGTGATAGAGAAATACCCTTATCGGAGTACCAACATACTCCTTGCGCTTCACGCACGCATAACGTCATGGAATACTCAGGCTGTCCGGAACTCCTGCGACCTAAGCCACTCTCCTCCTACAACCCTTTGACCATGCCCTCCGCGGTCCATTTGACGAACTGCAATTCTACGAGGCTCCCAGCCCTGTCGGCTACCGTCAGGTTTCCCGTCGGTCTCCGACTGTCCCCGCTCTCTGCAAGCGCATACTCGCCGTTATCTCCGCTTCATCGGTTTAAAGTAGTTATCTGCCAATTATTATACGCTATTGAAATGGATTTGTCAAGAGGGAATTTTGAGAAATTTGAAAATCGCACTTCGTGCGCCCTCTCAGTCACGCCTGCGGCGTGCCAGCTCTCCCAAAGGGAGAGCCAAGTTAGCGTCCTTCGCAAGTTCTCGGCTCCCCCTTTGGGGGAGCTGTCGGCGAAGCCGACTGAGAGGGCGCGCCCGCAGGGTGCGTTATTCCGTAATCTCAAACTCATGCTCCGTCTGAAGCGCATTCTTCTTATCCGCGCCAGCGGAGTAGCGGTTCACTGCCGCGCTCGACTTCTCTACCGGCTGAAGCGTTCCCGCACCGGCAACACATCCGCCGGGACATGCCATTCCTTCAAGAAGATAGCCGTTATACTTGCCGGCTTTCGCCATCTGCAACAGCTTGCGGCACTCCTTCAAGCCTTGTGCCGACTCGGTTTTTACCTCTCGATCGGGATCAATCTCGTGGATGACATCGGTCACTGCCTTGATGACTCCTCCCGAAACCGCAAAGATTCTGCCGTCGGCTGTGCCCTCGTTCAGGGGCACTTCCTCATCTGGGGTGATCTCATCAAAGTTTATCTCCTTTGCCTCGAACATGCCCATCAGCTCTTCAAACGTTAAAACAAAGTCGACATCGCTCCGGATTGATTTTCTTGACGCTTCAAGCTTCTTTGCGGCGCACGGACCGATGAAGGCTATACAGGCGTTCGGGTGCTCCTTCTTGACCATTCTTGCAGTCAGAACCATCGGCGTCAAAGCCATCGAAATATATCCCGCAAACTCGGGGAAGAGCTTTTTCGCCATAACTGACCAGGACGGACAGCAGGAGGTCGCCATGAACGGCTGATTTGCGGGGACGTTCTCGACGAAATCCTTTGCCTCATCTATAGCACACAGATCTGCGCCGATTGCGACTTCCGTTACTCCTGCAAAGCCAAGCTTCTTCATCGCCGCAGTGAGCTTTTCGGGAGTTGCTTTATTGCCAAACTGACCGACAAACGCAGGAGCTACTATCGCTATGACTTCTTTTCCTGACTTAATCGCATGAATGAGCTGGAAAATCTGACCCTTATCTACAATCGCACCGAACGGGCAGTTGACAAGGCACATTCCGCAGGAGACGCATTTGTCATAATCAATCTGTGCTCTTCCCTGCTCGTCCGAGTGGATGGCATCCATTCCGCAGGCGGAGGCACAGGGGCGTTCCATCTTGTTAATCGCGCCATAGGGACAGACGGATGCGCACTTGCCGCACTTGATGCACTTAGACTGGTCTATCACGGATTTTCCGTGGATTATCTCTATCGCGTGTTTCGGGCAGACCTCCTTGCAGGGGTGAGCAAGGCAGCCCTGACAGCAGTCGGTGACATGATAGTGAGTCTCCGGGCAGGCGTTACAGGCGAACTTTATGATGTTTACAAGCGGCGGGTCGTAGTATTTCTCAGAAATCGCCGAAGCGTCGATTCCGTCGGCGACCGATTCGTGCTGATCAATAGGACGGAGCGGCAGACCGATAGCGAGCCTCAGTCTCTCCTCAACGATTGCTCTCTCTAAGAATATCGATTCTCTATAAACTGCTTCGCTTCCCGGGACTATTTTATACGGCAAATCCGTTATCTTCTGGGCGTAGTCCCCGCCCTCATATGCAAGCCGGGCGACCTCGGTGAAGACCTTCCTGCGTATATCCGTAACCGAGTTATATATTCCTCTCATAGCCATAATGATGACCCCTTTCATGCTTTTTCTCTCGGAAAAAGTATAACATATATGGGCTCAAAGTTCAATATAAGATTTGTGCTAATTTTTAAAAAGAAAGAGCCGCCACTTGGGCGACTCCTTCAGAAAGATTGCTTTATTATCCGTTTTCACGTCTCTGACGGAGAATTTCGGAGTTATTGTCAACCTGGCTCTTCTTGAGAGGATAGAAAACGAGGAATATGCCAGCAATTGCAAAACCAATCGTCGGAACGAGGGTTGCGATATTGTAAATGCCGGTGGTTACCGACGCCTCAAACTTTGTTGCATCTGAGTAGCCGACAGCGGTCAAAAGGCTTCCTGTAAGAAGCGATGCACCTGCCTGCCCTAACTTGCGGGCAAACGAGTAAACGCCGTAGTATTTGCCGTCGTCGCGCTTGCCGTTTTTGACCTCGGCGTTGTCGATAACGTCGATAATCATTGCGAAGCATATCGCCGAGAATGCGCCGAGTGCCATGTAGGCAAAGAGCTGAATCACAATGTAAACCCAAACGCTCTCAGGGCGTAAAATAAACGCAACGAGATATACCACCGCACCGACAAACATCGAGACAAATCCAAGCTCGCGTTTGCCAAACTTTTTGGCAAGCTTGGGTGCGAACGCCGCTATTGCTATCATCATTACGCAGCCGACCATGCTTGCTATCGACTGAGCAGTGGTGTTCTGATAGTAATTCGGGAATACATAACCCGCCATCGAGTTTTGTGCCATCTGAGTCATCAGCATGAATACAGTTCCTATGATAAGGAGGATGAGGGCTTTGTCAGTTAAGAGCGTCATAACGATGCCCTTTTCGCCCTCGGCTCTTTCAGCCTTGGCAACGCGCTTTTTAGCCGGAATATAAACTCTGTCAACAGAGCCGAAAATGCATATCGCATAGAAACAAAGGGCGAGAAGTCCGCAGACTATCGCGAATATCAAAACCTTGCTTGCTACGAGCTCGCTATCAGCATTGTAAACGAGCAACGGACCCGCAACGCCGATTCCCAAGTTGGCGATTATCGCGCCTATGGAACGAGCGGACGAAAGCTGAGTCCTCTGGTGTGGGTCATCGGTGATTGATGACGCCATCGAGCCATAGGGGATATTTACGCAAGTATAGAATATACTGCCCCAAAGGATGTATGTAACGAACATCCAAGCAACCCTGACGGCATATGCTGAATCAGCGACAACGCTTCCTGCAAATACGAGTATTGCCAACAGTACGCAGGGGATTGCGCCCCTAAGCATCCAGATTCTGAACTTGCCGAATTTGGATTTTGACGGGTCGGTTCCGTCAACCAACGTTCCCATTCCGATGTCTGTGAATGCATCGACTATTCTGGCGGCAGCCATAAGTCCTCCGACCAGTGCGGCTTCTACGCCCATTATGTCGGTATAGAACTTGAGCATCCACGACGACATCAACATAAAGGTAAAGTCGTTCGCTATGTCTCCGCTGGCATAACAAAGCTTATCCCTCAAGCCAAATTTACGTGTGCTTAACACTTTCTTGTTTTCTTCCATTTTGTTATTTACCTCCGTCCGATTTTTGCTTTTATTTAAAGGTCAGGATTACTCCTTATCCTTTTTGCTGAACTTGGTGAGCTTCTGGTTTATGCTCTCCATGAAGCCCTTGGGAAGCATATCTCCTGCAAGCTTGAACATGTCTTCCATCTTCATGGCTCTCATCATGTTCCACATGCCTTCGCCCTTTTCGAGAGTCATGTTCATCGCAATCTTGAATGCGGTTGCGACTACCTCGAATGCACCCTCGTTCTCGCCGATTTCCTCAAGGGTGTCCTTGATGCTGTACTTGCCCTCAGGGAATTCCATAGGAGCGGTCAGATCCATGTCGCCTGTCGTCTTGAACCAGTTTGCAACGCCCTCGTTCCTCTCATTTACTTCGGGGAGAACGTAGATTGACGGCTCTTTCTCGACTTTTTCGAGTGTGATACTATCCTGAACCTCGCCGGCATCCGCCATGACGGTGTTGAAGCCGTCCTTAAGAGATACGGTGAATACAAAGACTTTGCTTGCAGTCTGGGTTTCGACCGCTTCGCCGTTGAGGTAAAGCGTAACTGTCGGCTGATTGGAGTAGACTCTTATCTCAGTGGTGTCTCCTGCTCTCTGGGCATAACGTCTTCCGCAGACGTGAACCATCGGCTTCGTAGTCCAATATGCCTGATAGATATAGAAGCTGTCCTTGCGGGTCTTTCTGTCCATAGTGACGAGACCCTTGTTGTTTCTGCCCTTGACTCCGCCCTCATCTCTTGCGGCACAGCCAAAGTCGAACATATTCCAGACGTGGCTTGACCAGATATACGGTCTCTCGTCGAATACCTTTGCCATATGCTCGTGGTAGAGTGCCTGATACTCCTCCGAGTAGTCCTTGCAGGCGGGATTCGGTCCGTGATATGTGATGATGCCCTCACAGCCGTATTCCGACATACCAAGGCAGATTTCCGGATGAATCTTGTGGAAATTGTCAAGCCAAGGCATCTTTCCGCCGTACCAGCCGAAGTAGTGGTTGTAGCTCTCGATGTCGGTGATACCGTGAATCGGGCTCTCAATAGGAGTCATTGTAACGTGAGCTATGGTCGTGAGTCTTGTCGGGTCAAGCTTGTGGCTGAGGTCGTTGAGGTCGTGGTGACGCTCGATGAGCTCCTGGGATGCTCCGCCGATGAATATCTCGTTTGAAACGCCCCAGAACATGATTGACGGGTGGTTGTAGTTCTGGACTATGAGCTCGGTCATCTGGCTACGGCAGTTCTCGTGAGCCTTATCGCCGGGCTTGAAGACGCTGATGAACGGAATCTCAGCCCAGATTGCAAAGCCGAGCTCGTCACATGCGTCATAGAAGTACTGATTGTGCTGATAGTGAGCGAGGCGGATTGTGTTCGCGCCGAGCTCTTTGATTATTTCAGCGTCGCGGTAGTGCTCCTCTTTAGAAAGAGCATTGCCCTTGTAGACGATGTCCTGGTGGCGGCTGACGCCTCTGAGAGGTGTTGCAACACCATTGATTGAGAAGCCCTTTTCCGGGTCAACAGAGAAGCTTCTTACGCCAACTCTGGCGGAAACCTCGTCGCACTCCTCGTTTCTTCTCTGCAAAATTGCAGTTACTGTATAGAGGTACGGGTTGTCCATGTCCCACTTGGTGACTGTCGGAACATGAATCGTAACTTTCGTGTTGTCAGCAGGTCTGCAAGCTCCTGCGACTTCTTTTCCGGCGGTATCCTTGATGGAATAGAGAACAGTGTAGTTCTCGTCGGGATTCTTGACCCAGGTTTCAATCTCGAAATTCGCACCGTTCGCTTCGGCGACTGTGGGAGTAACCATGATGCCAGGACCGCCATAGTAATCGAGGTCAAAGTGAGTGTTCGGGACGCTGATGAGGTTAACGCCTCTGTAGAGACCACCATAGAAGGTGAAGTCGGCGGATGCGGGATAAACGTGGTCAAGCTCTTCATTTGAGCAACCCACCACGAGTAAATTCTCGCCGTCTTCTTTACACAAATCGGTGACGTCCGCTCTGAAGGTTGAGTAGCCGCCCTCGTGATATGTAACCTCGGTGCCGTTTACGTAGACTGTCGCCTGCTGACCTGCAGCTAAGATTTCAACATAGGTTCTGCCACCCTGAAGCGGCTGCTTCGGAGTTCTGAAGGTCTTGGCATACCAGCAAAGTCCGCGGTAGTATGAGCCGTTGCCGTCGGTTCCGTCGATGGCGTTCCAGGTGTGCGGGAGATTGACTGTTTCCCAGCTTTCCGGCAAGCTCTCAGGCAGACCGACGTCCTCACGAATGAATTTCCAGTTGTCATTTAAGCAGATGATATTTCGCATGATAAAGGTTTCCTCCTTGATATTAAGTACAAGAAAAAAAGGACAGAGTATTGCAAAATTCTCACAATAACTCGTCCCTCCTCGCATGTCCTGTCACATTGATATATTTCGATTATATGCTCATTTATACTATTTGTCAAGCGTTTTTAGCGATTTCCGAAATTTTTTATGCATCTTGTGAGCAGTTTTCAACATTATTTTCGGCAATGCCGCAGTTGTTGCTTTTTGTAAAAGATTTATATCCAAGCCCGGGCTTGACTTGATGCAGAAAAGTCGCTATAATATCCGATAGAATACATTTGCGAGGATGATTTGATTTATGAAAAAGCCGCTTTTTATTGCCGTTGAGGGCTTGGACGGCTCCGGAAAAGGCACACAGATAAAAAAACTTGCCGAACGGCTTGAAGCCGAGGGCACTAAAATATACTTAACGAGCGAGCCGACCCAGTTCACGACCGGCGGGCTCATAAGAGACGCTCTGGCAGGGCTGACGAAGAGGACTCCTGCCGAGCTTGCAGGGCTATTTTTGTCGGATCGAATCGCCCACTGCCAGTCGCCCAAGGTTGGAATCAAGTGTATGCTTGAGAGCGGCGTCACCGTTATCACCGACAGATACTACTATTCGTCGTTCGCCTATCAGGGGATGGACACAGATTTGGATTGGGTCATGAGGGCAAACCTTGATTGTCCGGACATAATAAAGCCTGATGTCTGCGTCTTCCTTGATGTCCCCTCCGACGTCTGCGACTCAAGGATCGAATCGGGAAGAGCCTCCCGCGAGATTTATGAAAAGCGAGAGACGATTGAGAGGACAAGGCAAAAATACTTCGAGGTCTTCTCCCGCCTTCCCGACCACAATATCAAGGTAGTAAACGCAGTAGGCGACCCCGAAGAAATCGCAGAACGAGTTTACGAAGCAATAAATAACGTACAATGAAATTAAAAAGCACGCTGGAGCTATTTGCAACAGCGTGCTAATTTTAATTACGCATTACGAATTGATATTATTCGTACTCAACGACATTGACCCACGAAAGAAGGAATTCCCTCTCTGCTTCGTTGCCCTTTACCGACTGGGAAGCGGCTACGATAGGCATCCACTTCTCGACGTACTGGCGGGCGGTGTTTGACTTCTTGCAGAACATATTGAGATACTTCTTTGCAAGAGGCATGTTGCCCTTGAGGCAGAAGAGAAGATAGGTTCTTGCGACGTCTGCGGAGGCGTTGCCCTGAGTGGCGTGAGACCAGTCGATGACGTGCGGAACGCCTTCCTTGTCGATGATGATATTAGAGGGTCTGAAGTCGCCGTGGCAGAGCTTGTCATGGTTCGGCATGGAAGCAAGTCTCATTCTCAGCTCATATCTGGTTGTAGCGTCGATGTTGGCTTCGCCCATCTTGCGGTTCATCTTGTCCTTGAGCTTATTTAAGCTCGGGCTCTTGAGGGAGTGCATCTTAATCTGCAAATCGACAAACAGCTCAAGATACTCATCCATCTTTTCAGGGTGAGCGTCCATCAGATCCTGCAGGGTCTCGCCCTCGATGAATTCGGAGACTATTGCCCACTGACCGTCATGAGTGGTGACCTCGATGATAGCGGGGATGTCAAAGCCGGTCTCCTCTACTCTTGCCTGGTTGAGAGCTTCGTTTAAGATGTCAGCCTTTGAGTAGCCGGGCTCGAACATCTTGATGCAACGGTCGCCGTCGCGATAGATGGTCTTCGTCTTTCTTACTGAAACAACATTGTCAAGATTCATTATCGTCACTCCTCTCTGTTACTTGCCCGTGCATTCGCACGTCGGCATAGCTTTCTCAGTGAAAGTTCCGCCGTAGTATGCGTCAAGATAAATCTGCTTGAGTTCACTGATTAATGGGTATCTCGGGTTTGCACCGGTGCACTGGTCGTCAAATGCGCACTCGGTCATCTCATCCAAAGTTTCAAGGAACTTCTTCTCGTCAACGCCGTACTCTGCGATGGTGTCCTTGATTCCGACACGGTGCTTGAGCTCGTGAACGGCGGAGATGAGGTTCTCAAGCTTCTCCTGATCTGAATTTCCACCGAGGTTCAGAGCGTCCGCAATCTCAGCATATCTGTGGAGAGCGTTCGGGTGGTCGTACTGCGAGAATGTTCCCATCTTTTGCGGTGCTTCGCTTGCGTTGTATCTCATGACGTCCTCGATGACAAGGGCGTTTGCAACGCCGTGTGCGATGTGGTGATATGCACCAAGCTTATGTGCGAGCGAGTGGCTGATGCCGAGGAAAGCGTTTGCGAACGCCATACCTGCCATAGTGGCGGCATTTGCCATCTTCTCGCGTGCTTCCTCGTCGGTTAAACCGTTGTCGTAAGCACGAGGGAGATACTCAAATATTGTCTTCAAAGCACCGATTGCAAGGCTGTCGGTGTAGTCGGTAGCCATTACGGAGGCATAAGCCTCAAGAGCGTGTGTTACAGCGTCGATTCCGCTTGCGGCAGTAAGTCCCTTCGGTGCGGTCATATGGAAGTCGATGTCGACAATTGCCATGTTCGGCATGAGCTGATAGTCAGCAAGAGGATACTTGATTCCGGTCGTCTCGTCGGTGATAACGGCGAACGGGGTAACCTCTGAACCGGTACCGGC
This sequence comes from Oscillospiraceae bacterium, assembly GCA_021202155.1. Taxonomy (GTDB): domain Bacteria; phylum Bacillota; class Clostridia; order Oscillospirales; family Ruminococcaceae; genus Faeciplasma. The sequence continues at coordinate 17,006 of JAJQDP010000053.1, forward strand.
GGAAGTCGGAACTGCGATAAAGTAAGCCTTTTCGCCCATCTTCGGGAAGGTGTAGACACGCTTTCTTATGTCGATGAATCTCATAGCCATGTCCATGAAGTCGGCATCCGGGTGCTCATAGAGAACCCACATGATCTTGCCGGCATCCATTGCTGAACCGCCGCCGATTGCGATGATGCAGTCGGGCTGGAAGGATGTCATAGCCGCGGCTCCTGCCTTTGCACTTGCAAGAGTCGGGTCGGGCTCAACATCAAAGAAAGTGGTGTGAGCGATTCCGAGTTCATCCAATTTGTCAGTGATGGACTTGGTAACGCCGCTGTGATAGAGGAAGCTATCGGTAACAATGAAGCAACGCTTCTTTTGCATGACGTACTTGAGCTCATCCAGAGCTACCGGCAGGCAACCCTTCTTGGTGTAGACCTTCTCAGGTGCACGGAACCAAAGCATATTCTCTCTCCTCTCAGCGACTGTCTTTATGTTGATAAGGTGCTTGACTCCTACGTTTTCACTGACGCTGTTTCCGCCCCATGAGCCACAGCCCAAAGTGAGCGAAGGCGAAAGCTTGAAGTTGTATAGGTCTCCGATACCGCCGTGGGATGCGGGAGTGTTGACGAGGATTCTGCAGGTCTTCATCTTGGAAGCGAATCTGTCAATCTTCTCGCGCTCGGTGACTGCGTCGAGGTATACTGACGAAGTGTGACCAAAGCCGCCGTCGGCGATAAGGTGCTCAGCCTTTCCGATTGCGTCGTCGAAGCTCTCGGCGTGATACATAGCAAGTACCGGTGAAAGCTTTTCATGTGCGAACTCTTCGGAAATATCTACGGACTCGACCTCACCAATAAGAATCTTGGTCCCCTCGGGAACGGTGATTCCGCATATCTCGGCAATCTTAGGAGCGGGCTGACCGACAATCTTGGCGTTTACCGAGCCGTTGATGATTATGGTGCTTCTTACCTTGTCTTTTTCCTCGTCGTTAAGGAAGTAGCAGCCTCTGTAGGCAAATTCCTTCTTCACTTCATCATAGATGTCGTTTAATACGATGACCGACTGCTCGGAAGCGCAAATCATGCCGTTGTCGAAGGTCTTTGAATGAATAACAGAGCTTACTGCAAGCTTGATGTCGGCAGTGCTGTCGATGATTGCGGGGGTGTTTCCTGCACCTACGCCAAGGGCAGGCTTTCCAGACGAATATGCCGACTTGACCATGCCCGGTCCGCCGGTTGCAAGGATGATGTCAGCCTCTTTCATAAGAAGAGTTGTCATGTCAAGAGTCGGGGTGTCAATCCACTCGATGATCCCCTCAGGTGCTCCCGCCTTGACTGCGGCTTCAAGAACGATTCTTGCGGCTTCGGCAGTGCACTTCTTTGCTCTCGGATGAGGGCTGATGATGATAGCGTTTCTCGTCTTGAGGGAGATGAGACACTTGAATATTGCAGTGGATGTCGGGTTGGTCGTGGGAATAACTGCCGCGACGACTCCGATAGGCTCGGCTATCTTCTTCGTGCCGTAAGCCTTGTCCTCCTCGATAACTCCGCAGGTCTTGGTGTTCTTGTAAGCATTGTAGATATGCTCAGCGGCGTAGTTGTTCTTGATAACCTTGTCCTCAACAACGCCCATTCCGGTTTCCTCTACTGCCATCTTGGCTAAAGGAAGTCTCGCCTGGTTTGCGGCGGTAGCGGCGGCAAGAAAAATCTTATCAACCTGCTCCTGGGTGTAGGTTGCAAATATCTCCTGAGCCTTTCTTACACGTGCAATCGCCGCCTCAAGGGCTTCGACGCTTTCAATGGGGGTTCTTTCGGTACTTGCCTTCACAGTATATACCTCCTATTGTATTTTTGTAGCCACAGTGAGATTCAAGCCTCCCACGGACTACGGAAGAATTATATTTTTACGGCTATCATTATAGCAAACCGCCTCCGTTTTATCAAGCAAATCCGGCATTTTCCACGGTTTCAACAGTTTTATTTCAAAAGGGCAATCCCGTTTTTACTTATACGCGAAGTGCGAAAATTCAGCCGTTCCTCCGGTCTTCTCTGACGAATATGCAAACAGCCCTATCCGGCAACCAACGAAATGTCGGAGGTCAAATGTCGGGGAAACAGTCTCGCCAAAATCAGTCCATTCTCCGTCTTTTAGGTACATGAAGCTCACCTCGCTGTGATCGAGAGAGAACTTGCCCCTGACGCCGACGGTGACTGTGTCGCCATCAAACGGGATTTTGGCGCAGGTTTTCTCCCTTGACTTCATCACAAGATATAGCTTGCCTGCCTCTTTTTCGAGCCCGATGATGCCGTACTGATATTGGAGCATCGTAAGCCCGGCAGTGTCGCCGTCCTGAAGCCCGCTCGCGTCAAGTGTCACATAAGCAAAGCACTCGGGGTACTTAGCTCTCTGAGTAAGAGTATTCCTGGCGAACTCGACGGACTGAGACAGCTTTTCTGTCGTGATGGTGAATCTGCCGTCGCCGGTGGAATAGTACTCCGGCTTGGGATTATGGTTAAATTCCCATGCGGGATTGAGTTTTTCGCTTGTAAAATCGTCCGATACGAATATAGGCGAGTACTTATAATCCGGTCTTGTGGAGGTGTTCTCAACCTCAACTGACGGGGTATCAAAGACCGGGAAGCCTGTCTCGTCAAAGTGCATGGGAACTAAGTTCGGCATTCTTCCTGCCGCTCCCCTGTCGGCAAAGATTACTCCGAACCATCTGCCGTCGGGAGTGTCGACGATTCCGCCCTGCGCGACGCCGGTTGTGTCAGGCAAACAATAGCTGATGACGTCTCCTCCGACCCACTCGCCATCAATGCTGTCAGCCATATACGCCGCCTCGATTCTCCGCCACTCGTGCTGAGCGGCGTGGATGAAGAAGGCGTAATACTTGCCGTTAATCTTATAGAAGTGCGAGCCCTCGTAGCCTAAAAAGTCGCCGGGAGCGTCTCTTATCACAATCTTGTCAAAGCCGCCCTCAAGAGGTGCTGACAAATCCGGCTTGAGTTCTGTTACACGGATATTCCGGTTTCCGTACATGATATAGACTCTTCCGTCATCGTCAAAGAGGACGGAGCAGTCGTGATAGAAGCCGTCGATGTAGCTCTTCTGCCACGGTCCCTCCGGATTCTCGGCGGTGAAGCAATAGGTTTTCCGGGTGTCGTTCGCTATGAAAATGACGTAGAATCTGCCGTTGTGATGCCTAAGGCACGGTGCCCACATGCCGTTTGCGTATGCGTGGTTCTCGCCGTCAAGGTTCTCACGCGGTGTGTCCTCAAGAGTCTCATAGACATGGGAGCAGAATTCCCAGTTTATGAGGTCGTATGAGCGAAGCACGGCTCCTCCGGGCATATAGTACATAGTGGTTGAGCACATATAGTATGTGTCGCCGACCCTGATAACATCCGGGTCTGGCATATCGCAGTTTATAACGGGGTTGAATCCCTTAGTCATAGTAATCCTCCAAGTAAAAGTTTTTATTCAAGTTTACCTTAAAATCCGCGCTCAGTCAATGATGAAACCTGAGATATTATTGACCGAAACGAATAAAGGCGCACCATAGAGGCACGCCTTTTTTGTAAATCCTGATTACAGAGAAATCTTTACTGCTACGGGAGTCTTGCCGGTGAGCGAAACACTCAACTCGTCCGGCTGAGAAGTTCCGAAGTAGAGAGTTGTCTCGGCATCGCGGTCTAAGTATCTCTTGCCGTCGTTGTCCACAACGGTGAGATTCTTGAGAGGAATGTCGACTGTGACAGTCTTTGTTTCTCCCTCGGCGAGCGCGACCTTCCTGAACGCGCAAAGAGCGTGGTTTCTGACAGCATCTTTGGAAGTCGACTTGAAATAAACCTGCAAAGCGTCCGAGCCGGAAGCCGCGGAGTTCGTGAGAGTTACTTCTGCGTGGACTGTCTCTTCATCGACGGTGGTCTTGACACTGTCAACCTTAATATCTGAATATGTAAGACCATAGCCGAAGGGGTAGAGAACATTGTCTTTGCTCAAGTCTTCGTAGCGATAAGTTCTGTCTCTCATGCAGTAGTCGGTGAATTCAGGCATACCGTCGGTGCTCTTATAGAAGGTCACCGGGAGCTTTCCTGACGGAGAAACCTTGCCAAAGAGGATGTCCGCAACAGCCTTGCCGCCCTCTGAGCCGGGATAGAACGCCTGAAGGAGTGCGTTCGGTCTGTCGTCCTCAAGATTGAGGGATGAGCCGCTTGCTAAAATCACAACAGTCGGCTTTCCGAGCGAGAGAACAGCGTGAACCAAGTGTCTCTGGGACTCTGGAAGTTTCAAATCCTTCTTGTCGCCGGAGGCATAGGCGTTACTTGCGTCGCCCTCCTCACCTTCAAGGCTCTCATCAAGTCCAACGCAGAGGACAACTACATCGCTGTGCTGGGCTATCGCTTTAGCTTCCGCGATTCTGTCGTCCGGGAAGGCAAGAACCTCAACTTTATTTCTCACCATGTGCGAGCCCTCGGAGAAGAGAACTCTGCCGGGGAATGCGTCCTGAATACCCATCAGGATGGTCTCGTATCTTGAGGCAGTGCCGTAGTAATTGCCCCTCAGTGCGCCGATATTCTGCGCATTGGGACCGATTACGCCGATAGTGTTTATTTTTGAAGCATCAAGCGGAAGGATTCCGTCGTTCTTCAAAAGAACGCAGGCGGACTCTGCCGCGCGTCTGCTGACTGCAAGGTGCTCCGGAGTCTCGACGTCCATATAGCCGAGGTTGTCAAATTCGGTCTCGTCGAACATTCCAAGGCGGAAGCGGGTTCTGAAAAGATGTTCACATGCAGTGGTGATCTCATCCTCGGTGACAAGTCCCTCCTGGTAAGCTTTATAGAGGTGAACATAGGCACTTCCGCAGTTGACATCACAGCCGTTCTTGAGTGCCAGAGCCGCCGACTCCTCGGGAGTTTCGGTTACGTGGTGGTGCTGGTGGAAGTCCTGAATAGCCCAGCAGTCGGAGGTGAAGTAACCGTCAAAGCCCCATTCGTCAAGGGTCGACTTTAAGAACTCACTGCCACAGCAGGGTTCGCCGTTGGTGCGGTTATACGCTCCCATCACGCCCTCGACATTCGCCTCTTTGACAAGTGCCTCGAACGCCGGAAGGTAGGTCTCCTCCAGGTCCTTCTTGTCGGCAATTGCGTTGAATTCGTGTCTTAAATCCTCCGGACCCGAGTGAACCGCAAAGTGCTTGGCGCAGGCGGCGGCGCGGAGGTATTCTCCATCGCCCTGGATGCCCTTTACGAAAGCACAGCCGAGGCGGGAGGTGAGGTACGGGTCTTCGCCATAGGTCTCGTGACCTCTGCCCCAGCGAGGGTCGCGGAAGATGTTGATGTTTGGAGACCAGAGGGTCAAGCCTTTATAAATGTCGCGGTCGCCCTGCTTCGAGTATTCGTTATACTTCGCTCTTGTCTCGACCGAGATGACCTCGGAGATGTCTCCCAAAAGCTCCTCATCGAAAGAAGCCGCCATTCCGATAGCCTGCGGGAACATGGTAGCAACGCCTGCACGGGCAGTACCATGAAGACCCTCGCACCACCAATTGTAGGCAGGAATTCCGAGTCTTTCGACAGCCGGAGCACCATACTTGAGCTGTTCACACTTTTCCCATACAGTAAGCCTTGAGACAAGATCTTTAGCCCTTTCCTCGGGCGACTTTGTTTTATCCTTGTAAATATCCATAGTTGTCCTCCTAATGTAGTCAAGCTGATAGGGATATTATAATGGATTTCGTGGATGGTGTCAAGCAGTTCGCTTCGCGAACTGCGGAAGTTTGGCTTCGCCAAACTTCCACCCCTCCACCACCGCGCTTTGCGCGGCGGTCCTCCTCCGGAAGTTCGCTTGCGAACTTCATTTCAGAGGGAGGCTTTGACTGCCTCTTACAAAGACTTTAGAGAGAATGCAAAAAGGCTCCCCTGAAAGGGGAGCGCATGAGTTCGCCGTTGGCGAACTCATGGAGATTTGCTTCGCAAACTCCGACTGGAGGTCAGGCACGGAGTGCCCGCGCTATCGCCCCGATAAATTCCTCGGTGGACACCGACTGCTTGTTCTCAAGCGTCGAGAGTGCCGCCATGTCGCCGGTCATGATGCCGCTCTCAATAGTCGAAATGGTCGCTTTCTCAAGATTATCGGCATACTTGCAGAGCTCATCTGTTCCGTCAAGCTCGCCGCGCTTGCGGAGAGCCCCCGACCAGGCGAATATAGTCGCAACGGGATTCGTCGAGGTGCGCTCGCCTTTCAGGTACTTATAGTAGTGACGCTGAACTGTGCCATGGGCGGCTTCATACTCATAGACTCCGTCGGGAGAGACGAGAACCGAGGTCATAAGCCCAAGGCTTCCATAGGCGGTCGCGACCATGTCGCTCATAACGTCGCCATCGTAGTTCTTGCAAGCCCAGATCACGCCGCCGTTTGAACGGACGATTCGGGCAACAACGTCGTCGATGAGGGTATAGAAGTACTCAATTCCTGCCGCTTCAAACTTCTTCTTATATTCAGTCTCGTAAATCTCCGCGAAAATGTCTTTGAAGTGATGGTCATAGGTCTTGGAGATGGTGTCCTTCGCCGCGAACCAGACGTCCTGGTGGGTGTCAAGAGCGTAGGAGAGGCAGGACCTGGCAAAGCTCTTGATTGAGCTGTCAAGGTTGTGGACACCCTGGATGATTCCGGCACTTGACTTGAAGTCGTGAATGAGAGCCCTCGTCTCTTTGCCGTTTTCGTCGGTCACTACAAGCTCGGCTTTTGAGCCCTGAGGTACAGAAAGCTCGGTGTTCTTATAGATGTCGCCATAGGCATGACGCGCGATTGTAATAGGCTTCGTCCAGGTCGGGATGAATGGGGTGATGCCCTTTACGATAATCGGTGTTCTGAAAACTGTACCGTCAAGGATGGCACGGATTGTGCCGTTCGGAGACTTCCACATCTCCTTGAGGTTGTATTCTTCAACCCTTGCGGCATTCGGAGTGATGGTTGCGCACTTGACGGCAACGCCATACTTCTTTGTAGCCTCGGCACTGTCGATAGTTACCTGATCGTCGGTTTCGTTTCTGTGAACGAGTCCCAAGTCGTAATATTCGGTTTTCAGGTCGACGTAAGGAGCGATGAGCTCGTCCTTAATCATCTGCCAGACAACCCTTGTCATCTCGTCGCCGTCCATCTCGACAAGCGGCGTTTTCATTTGAATTTTTGCCATTTTCTTTGACCTCCTGTTGTTATGTAGCAATCTATCGCCATTTTACGGGCGGATAATATCCGCCCCCCTACATCAGAGCTGGGATTTCGTATAATCAAGCAAGCCGCCCGCAAGAATAATCTCTCTGTCACGTGCGGAGAGCTCTATCTTAAGGACAATACTCTCACCGGTGGTGAGATTTTTAAGCTCGACTGTGTCGCCGTTCGCGACTGCGTCCTTAAGACCTGCGAGGCTGAGCTTGTCGCCCTGTGAAATCTTTTCATAGTCGGATTCGGTCTCAAAAGTCAGCGGCAGGATTCCGGCGTTGATGAGGTTCGCCTTGTGGATTCTTGCGAACGACTGGACGACGACAGCCTTGATGCCTAAGTACAAAGGCGCGAGCGCGGCATGTTCTCTTGAAGAGCCCTGACCGTAGTTGGAGCCGCCGACGATGATGCTTGTACCAAGCGAAAGTGCTCTTGCCGGGAACTCGGTATCGACAACCTCAAAGCAGTGCTTCGAGATTTCGGGGATGTTGGAGCGGAGAGGAAGAATCTTTGAGCCGGCAGGCATAATGTGGTCGGTAGTAATGTTGTCACCCACTTTAAGTGAACATTCTGCTTCGATGCTGTCCGGGAGCGGAGAGGTCTTCGGGTAGCCCTTGATGTTCGGTCCGCGCCTGATTTCAACTGCGGGAGCGTCCTCCGGAGTTGCCGGGAGCTCTACCATGTTGTCGTTAATGACAAATTCCTCAGGCATTCTGAACTCGGGCATGTCTCCGAGTGTTCTCGGGTCGGTGAGTACACCCGTCAGAGCAGAAGCCGCGGCTGTTTCGGGAGAAATGAGATAAACCTGTGCGTCCTTGGTGCCGCTTCTGCCAAGGAAGTTTCTGTTGAATGTACGGAGCGAAACGCCTGCAGAGTTGGGCGACTGACCCATGCCGATGCAGGGTCCGCAGGCTGATTCGAGGATTCTTGCGCCGCAGTCAATCATGTCAGAAAGATACTCGCCCTTTGAAAGCATATTAAGAACCTGCTTTGAGCCGGGAGCGATGGAAAGTGAAACGTCCGGGTGAACTGTCTTGCCCTTGAGGATATAGGCGACCTTCATCATGTCGACGAAAGAAGAGTTTGTGCAGGAGCCGATGCAGACCTGATTAATCTTCATTCCCGCAAGCTCGCTTACCGGCTTGACATTGTCGGGAGAGTGCGGGCAAGCCGCCAAAGGCTCTAAAGTGCTGAGGTCGATGACAAGCTCTTCATCATAAACGGCATCGTCGTCAGCCTTAAGCTCCGACCAATCGGATTCCCTGTGCTGAGCCTTCATGAATTCGTAGGTTTTCTCGTCAGAGGGGAAGATGCTGGTTGTCGCGCCGAGTTCTGCGCCCATATTCGTGATGGTTGCGCGCTCGGGAACGCTGAGAGTCCTGACGCCCTCGCCAGTGTATTCGATAATTTTTCCGACACCGCCCTTGACGGTGAGGCGTCTCAATACCTCTAAAATTACATCCTTGGCAGAAACCCAAGGGCTCAATTTGCCGGTGAGCTCGACCTTAACCATCTTCGGGTATGTAATATAGAGCGGTCCGCCGCCCATCGCGACCGCGACATCAAGCCCGCCTGCGCCTATTGCAAGCATTCCCAAGCCTCCGCAGGTGGGGGTGTGGGAGTCGGAGCCGATGAGGGTCTTCCCCGGGATTCCGAAGCGTTCAAGGTGAACCTGGTGGCAGATTCCGTTGCCCGGGCGGGAGAAGGAAATTCCGCGCTTCTTGGCGACAGAGCCGATAAACAGGTGGTCGTCGGCATTCTCAAAGCCGGACTGAAGAGTGTTGTGGTCGACATATGCGACGCTCTTCTCCGTCCTGACAGAAGGAATCTCCATTGCCTCAAGCTCGATATATGCCATCGTTCCGGTTGCGTCCTGAGTAAGCGTCTGGTCAATCCTGATTCCGATTTCGGAACCCTTTTTGAACTCACCATCAACAAGGTGAGCCTTTAATATTTTTTCAGCTACGGTATAACCCATGCTATCGCCCCTTTATAATAGTATTAGGTTTATTTTATTACAGTAAAAAGCCGATGTCAATAGCAAGCCCTCATCTTTGGATATTTTGCCGAATCAGACATCAAAAATTTGCAAAAATAGCGGCTTTATGCCGCATAGACAACAAGCCGCCCGCCAATTTTGAATTTTTCGGAGTGGGAATCCGTCATGTTGCAAGGTGCGAGCTATAGAAATCAGCCACCGTTGATATGCACTTGTCTTCCGGATAGTGCCTGATATTGCCAGTTATCAGTGTTGCGTTGCAGAATTTTGCCACTTCGTAAAACTTGCGATCACTTTCATCAGTAAACCTGACGTCCGGCAAAGGCTTCGCTATAACAGAGATTCCGGACAGCGTCAGCTGTTCCAAAAGCCAATCCACCTGCCATTTGTCAAAATTAAATTTCGGTCTGGATAAAACAGAACGATATTCTTCAAGAATCCGATAATCATAACATATCTTGAAATGATTTGTAACAGTTGCCGATACTATCGCAGACGGCTTGCTTCCTTCAGACCAGAGAGCAGATACAAGGACATTGGTATCTAGTACGATAAACACTTTTCCTATTCTCCTCTTCTTGCCGCCTGAATTTCAGCCTCTATCTCTTCATCAGACATATAGCCGGCAGTTGCTGCCTGAGAGCGCATACTGTTAAAAGCAATCATTGCTTTTGCCTGGCGGATTGCTTGAAGCATTAAATCAAGATTATCGTCCGAAACATCCATCATCAAAGCGGCAGGCTTACCATTATTTGTGATAACGATTTCGTTGCCGCGGGAAAGGTTATCCCACATACTTTTGGATTCCGTTCTCAAATCTCTTACTGAGTAGAAATTCATCTACAGCACCTCCCTAATACAATACCAGTATACACTATCGTGTCCATTTTGTCAACACTTTTGTGCTCACAAAATTTAAAAAGCCGAGCAAAACTGCTCAGCTTTCTGTTTGTATGTTACTCATCCACCGCGTCCGGAACTTTCCTTCTTGACTTGAAATAGCCCACCGTTCCCGAGACTGTCGACATTGTTGCAAACGAGCCGGGATACTGCTCTATTATATTCTTGAGGGAGACAAGCTGGTCTTTATTGACTACGCACATGAGGACGCTCTTCTTTTCGTGGGTGTAGCCGCCCTTGGCTTCAATTATCGTCGCGGAGTGACCGAGCTTGGTGATTATCTCCCCCGAAATCTCGTTCGGGAAGTTGGTGATTATCTCAAACTGAACCGCCTCGCGGTTGCCGCGGAGGATTCTGTCGCTTAAGGTACTCGAGAAGTAGCTGTAGACGATGCAGAGGAGCACCGGCTCAATCTTATAGTCATAGACGAAATAGGAGGATATTGCAACAACGGTGTTGAGGGCAAACATCACCCACGCAAGGTTATATGCCGGGTGCTTCTTGTGGATGATTACAGCAATGAGGTCTGTTCCGCCGGAACAGCAGTTGGTCATCATCGCATAGCCCAAGATTCCGCCGTTCAGGATTCCCGAGGCCACTGGTCCCAGGATTGTGCTCGTTCCGGTGTCTGTCTGGTAGATGAATCTTGAGAGGTCGACATAGGAGCTCTGCAGGACGATGAGCATCCCCGAGAAGACGGATATGTAGACAAGGGTTCTAAGCGCAAACTGCTTGTCGACATAGAAGAACACTATTATGATAAGAGGGATATTGATGATGAGCGAGAGGTAGCCGACATTGATTCCAAGAACATACTGAATCATGGTCGCGATACCGTTGACCCCCGACGGCGCGAAGCTGTTCGGGAAGATGAACAGTACATAAACGAGAGCACATGCGCTTGCCAACAAGGCTATAAAGACGTAGTTCCAGATTTTTCTCAATACTGTGACGAATGACATTTTTTATCTGCCTTTCTTATTACGTGAGGTGTAGTACCTTGTCTCCCTTAAAACTTTGCACAATAGTTGCAAGACACATAGAATCTGTTATGTCGCAAAGCCTTGGCATGTGTAAAGTTTTAGAAAGGACAAGATAGTAGGGGCTGGATATACAGTTAGCTTCGCTAACTGCCCGCCCGAAAAGCAACCGACGACACGCGGGCGGATGATATCCGCCACTACATTATTTTGCACAAGCATCTATTATATTGACATATTTCACAATTCTTCGCTTGTCCGGCGGGACAAGGTAGAAGAGACGCTTTTCATAGTAGAGGTTGAACCAGCCGTCCGGAGTGTAGGGTGAGCCACCGATGTCACGGGTCTTTTTGTGGAGCTCGACCGGCTCGCCATAGACCGTTCCGACAAGATCGAAGTTTTCCATGTCAACCCTGAGGTGTGCCTCGCCGGCTTCCATGTCCATATGCCCGTGCTTGTTTACCGCACCTATTTTGATGTCGTCCTCCATGACTGTATCAAGCGGAAGCAGACCTCTCTGTAGATAGTACCACGCATTGACTGAGCGAACCATCTCGTTGTCGAATCGGTAGTTGTCCGAAAGAGTCGTTTTGAACCCGCAGGCTTCACAGTGGACTTCGTTTCCCTCAGCCTTAATCTGGAATTCAGTTCTGCAGTTCGGGCACATGTAGAGAATGGAGTCAAGACCCTCGGCGGTTTTGTCGGTCTTGTATTGATGCCCCTTCATCACAAACTCGTCGTCGTGATAGATAGCCGCGTCAATCTTTTCGGAGATCTCATCCACTGAGAGCTTTGCGACCTCATTGGCGGTCAGTAACCGTGCGGTTTCGACTTTTATGTCTCCCTTGCGGTACTTCTTGCCCCACTTCGGGAAGACGAGTGCTGAGCCGTTACCGGTTATTGTATAGACCGGAATTCCAAGCTTCTTGACGAGTTCCGGCGTGCCTTTTGTAACCTTCTGCGAGTGCGCAACTGCGTTCAGCCTTCCCTCCGGGAAAAGGACGATTATGTTGCCCTCGTTTTTAGCCCGCAAGATTCCTCTTATCGTTCCGGTGTCAGGGCAGAACATCTTCTTTGAGACGGTGTGCCCGAATTTCCTGATTATCCAGCCGATGACGGGCGAGTACAGGAAGTGCTCACTCAGAACGAAAGTCGGTCTGTGCGGGAGAAGTGTGAGCCCGACTATGATGTGGTCTTTAAGCGAGATATGCGGAGCTAAAATGAGCGAGGGCTCCTCTATCTCACGTATAGCGGTGCGATCTATCGTCATGTGGACGCCCCTGATTTTCATGACAAGTGCGGAAATGTAGAGATAAATATGGTAGAGCCCCCATGCCGGCTTGCCGAGCTTCTTCGATTTATTTTTTTCTGATGCCATTTTATACTTTCACCACCAACAGTTGTCCGCTATTGGAGGACACTTATATGTTAAATGTCCTCCTGGTAGACTATTGTAGCATATAATATTCAAAATATCAACAGGATTTTGCGCGCATTTTGGTAAAATTTAAACTGCATCAAAACTTGACACTTTGACTTTAACATGATATAATTTCTCGTAATGAGCAAAGGCGTTCATATAAGGGGTAGTCTACCCTTTTTACTGTGAAGAGCCTTTGTTTTTTTGTATGAAAGGAAGAGAAGTCATGAAGTTAGAAGGTCAGGTACGCATACCTTCGGGCTGTGCCATTTCCGCCGTTATTTCGCGCGAGGGCAGGAAGATGAGCGGTGACGCCATCATTAAGAGCATGATACCGATGCACGACCGCTCAAATGGTCTGGGAGGCGGATTCGCGGCATACGGCATTTATCCGGAATATAAGGAATTCTACGCCCTGCATATTTTCTATAACGACAATAATGTCAGGATGGAGTGCGAGAATCTCCTCAAGGACGGCTTTGAAATTATCAAGTCGGAGAGTATTCCGATAAGGAAGACCCCGAAAATCTCGGATGTCCCCCTTATCTGGAGGTACTTCGTCGCTCCGATGTCGTCAGTTCTGTCAAGACTGCATGTCGACGAAAAGGAGTATGTCGCGGAGACGGTCATGAGGATTAACTCCCAGATTAACGGCGCGTATGTCTTCTCCTCCGGAAAGAATATGGGCGTTTTCAAGGCGGTCGGATTCCCGGAAGATGTCGGATATTTCTACAGACTTGATGAGTACGAGGGCTACTGCTGGACGGCTCACGGAAGATACCCTACAAACACCCCCGGCTGGTGGGGCGGTGCTCACCCGTTCGCACTCCTGGATTATACAATTGTCCACAACGGCGAAATTTCTTCGTATGATGCAAACCGCCGCTACATCGAGATGTACGGCTACAAGTGCACTCTTCAGACCGACACCGAGGTTATCACATATATTGCAGATTATCTTCTCCGCAGACAGGGTCTGACCCTTGAGGAGACTGCATCTGTAATTGCCGCTCCCTTCTGGTCTACTATTGAAAATAAACCGGAGGAAGAGAAAAAGAAGCTTAGCTACTTAAGAACAGTTTATTCGAGCCTCTTGGTCACCGGACCGTTCTCGATAGTTTTAGGCTTTGAGGGCGGGCTTATGGCACTTAATGACAGACTGAAGCTCCGCTCGATGGTCACTGCCGAGAAGGATGATTTGGTCTTCGTTGCAAGTGAGGAATCGGCGATAAGGGCTATAGCCCCGGACGCTACGAATGTGTATGCTCCTGCGGGCGGAGAGCCGATTATAGTTAAGGTGAAAGAAGGGAAATACTGATGGCTATAAATTATGTAAACCCCGAATTTGAGGTAATAAGAAACCCCAACCGCTGTATCGTTTGCAGGGTCTGCGAGCGTCAGTGCTCCAACGGCGTCCACAGCTTTGACCCGGAAACAGGAACGATGATGGCGGACGAGACAAAGTGCGTCGACTGCCAGAGATGCGTGGCACTCTGCCCGACAAGAGCGTTGAAGATTGTCAAGAACGACTGCGCCCTCAGGGAGAACGCCAACTGGCAACAGGACACCATCTATGAAATATACAAGCAGGCAGGAAGCGGAGGAGTTCTCCTTTCGTCAATGGGTAACCCAAAGCCTCTTCCTGTCTACTGGGACAAGATTCTGATAAACGCTTCACAGGTTACGAATCCCCCTATCGACCCGCTTCGTGAGCCGATGGAAACGAAGGTATTCTTGGGCAAGAAGCCTACAATGCCTGAAAGAAACCCCGACGGCAGTCTCAAGACCGACTTGGCTCCCCAGCTTGAGCTCTCAATGCCGGTCATGTTCTCGGCGATGAGCTATGGTTCGATAAGCTACAACGCTCACGAAAGCCTTGCAAGAGCCGCTGAAAATCTCGGTATCTACTACAACACCGGTGAAGGCGGGCTTCACGAGGACTTCTACAAGTACGGTGCCAATACCATCGTTCAGGTTGCTTCCGGACGTTTCGGCGTTCACGAGGATTATCTGAGTGCGGGTGCGGCTATCGAGATCAAAATGGGTCAGGGCGCAAAGCCGGGAATCGGCGGACACTTGCCCGGAAAGAAGATTGTCGGCGATGTCTCAAGGACAAGAATGATTCCCGAGGGCTCGGACGCTATCTCCCCTGCTCCCCACCACGACATTTACTCCATCGAGGACTTAAGACAGCTTGTCTACTCCCTCAAGGAAGCGACACAGTACCAGAAGCCTATTATCGTCAAGGTTGCGGCCGTACATAATATAGCGGCTATCGCAAGCGGAATTGCAAGAAGCGGTGCCGACATAATCGCTATAGACGGCTTCAGAGGCGGAACCGGTGCGGCTCCGACAAGGATAAGAGACAATGTCGGTATTCCGATTGAGCTTGCACTTGCTTCTGTTGACCAGAGACTCAGAGATGAGGGTATCAGAAACAACGTTTCCCTCGTCGTCGGAGGAAGCATTCGCTCGGCTTCGGACGTTGTCAAGGCTGTTGCACTCGGTGCTGATGCCTGCTATGTTGCGACTGCCGCACTGTTGGCACTTGGATGCCACCTCTGCAGAACTTGCCACACCGGCAACTGCAACTGGGGAATTGCTACCCAGAAGCCGGAGCTCGTCAAGAGACTTAACCCGGACATCGGCTCGCAGAGACTTATCAATCTCATGACCGCATGGCGGCACGAGATTATGGAGCTGATGGGCGGTATGGGTATAAACTCGATTGAGGCGTTAAGAGGAAACAGACTGATGCTCAGAGGGGTTAACCTCAACGAAAAAGAGTTAGAGATACTTGGTATCTCTCATGCGGGAGAGTGACGGATATGAAAAGAGTTTATGTAAACGAAAAATGGTGCTTAGGATGCCATCTCTGCGAGTATAACTGCGCTTTCGCAAACTCAGGGCTCAAGAACATGGCGAAATTGAAGGGTCAGAAGATATACCCAAGAATCAGGGTTGAGGGCGACGACAAGATAACATTTGCAATCTCCTGCCGCCACTGTGAAGATCCCATCTGCATCAAGAGCTGTATTTCCGGTGCACTCTCGAAGACCCCCGACGGAATGGTTGAGATTGATAAGTCAAGATGCGTCGGTTGCCTTACCTGCGTCCTCGTCTGCCCATATGGTGCAGTCATCCAGGATGGCGACGGAGCGGTGCAGAAGTGCGAGCTCTGTCTCAAGAATTCTTCGGGCGCGCCAGCTTGTGTTGCCGGTTGCCCGAACAACGCTATAGTTTACGAAGAGAGGTGAGCGAAATGGCAAAGAAATACGTTATCATCGGCAACGGAACCGCCGCTGTCGGCTGTATAGAGGGTATAAGAGCTCACGATTTGGATGGCTCAATCACAGTTATCTCGGCTGAGAATCACCCCGCCTATTGCCGTCCGCTTATCTCCTATTACCTTGAGGGCAAGGCTGTTCCGGAAAGAATGAGCTATCGTCCCGACGATTTCTATGACAGAAATAACGTGAAAGTCATCTATGGCGAGAGTGCCGAGAAGATTGACACTGACAGTAAGACTGTAGTTCTCAGTAGTGGCGAAAAGGTCGATTATGACAGTGTCTGCGTTGCGGCTGGTTCGAGACCGCTCGTCCCGCCTTTTGAGGGCTTGGACAGCGTTCCTGTCAAGTTCCCGTTCATGACTCTTGACGACGCACAGAATCTTGAAGGTGCAATCTCGGAAGACAGCGACGTTTTCATCGTCGGTGCGGGTCTTATCGGACTTAAGTGCGCCGAGGGTCTTTACGGAAGGGTCAAATCCATCACCGTCTGCGACTTGGCGGACAGAGTACTTTCGAGTATTTTGGACACTGAAACCGCTGAGATGATGACCAAGCACATCGAAGAAAAAGGCATTAAGCTTATGCTCTCCGACACCGCCACCAAGTTCGACGGAAACACTGCCTATATGAAGAGCGGAGCAGAGGTTAAGTTTGATGTTCTGGTCTTGGCTGTCGGCGTAAGAGCCAACATCTCTCTTGTGAAAGATGCCGGCGGAAATTGTGGTCGTGGCATCACGGTTGACAACCACATGGCGACAAGCCTCGAAAATATCTACGCCGCAGGAGACTGCACAGAGTCGTTGGACTATTCCAGTGGAGCTGTAAAAGTCATGGCTATCATGCCGAACGCCTACATGCAGGGGCACTGCGCCGGTGAGAATATGGCGGGCGCGGATGTCACATTCGACAACGGCATCCCGATGAATTCACTCGGAATGTTCGGATTCCACGTCATGAGTGCCGGAACTCCGCAGGGAGAGCTCTATGAGGAAAAATCTGACACTCACTCGAAGAAGCTGTTCACTCAGGACGACCGACTTGTGGGGTTCATTTTGGCGGGCGAAACGGCTCGTGCCGGAATTTATACAAATTTGATAAGAAACGGTATTTCGCTTAGCTCTATTGACTTTGATACCATAAAAACAGCTCCAAATATCTTTTCTTTTGGTCAAGAATACTGTAGAAATTCTCTCGGAGGTGTGGTATAATATGTTGATAGATGTTTCAGGCTTGGGATTCAGCGAGATCAACACCCTCATAAGACAACAGGGCGAAAGCTGTCACCTCACCGGTTGCTTGAGCCAGAGGTTCATCGGTGCCGGTATGTCATACCGCGAAATCACGATTGACGGCACTCCCGGAAATGCACTCGGTGCTTACCTCAATGGCGGCGAGATTACCGTCAACGGCAACGCTCAGGACGCAGTCGGCGACACGATGAACGACGGCAAGATTATCATCCACGGTCACGTAGGCGACGCTGTCGGCTATGCTATGCGTGGCGGAGAGATTTATGTCAGAGACAGTGCCGGCTACCGCGCAGGAATCCACATGAAGCAGTACAAGGAAAAGAGACCGGTTATGGTCATTGGCGGAAGAACCGGAAGCTTCCTCGGCGAATATCAGGCTGGCGGCTTAATTATAGTCTTGGGGCTCAACAAGGGCGACATGCCGATTGTCGGAAACTTCCCCGGAACAGGAATGCACGGCGGAAAGCTGTACCTTCGGACTGCCGACGGGCTAAAGTTCCCGGCTCAGGTGAATGTGAACGAAGCGACCGACGAGGACATGGCGGAGATTATGCCATACCTCAAGAATTACTGTACCTATTTCGGCGCAGACCTCATGGAAATCATCGGCACTAAGTTCACGGTAGTCACTCCGAACTCGAAGAACCCTTACAAGCAATTGTACGTTAATAATTGATTCAGCATGATAGGACGGTGCAAAATGAGCTATACTCCCGACGAAATTCTCCAGTATATTGAGGAAGAGGATGTCAAGTTCATCCGCTTGGCGTTCTGTGATGTTTTCGGAACACCCAAGAATATTTCCATCATGCCGAATGAGATGAGGCGTGCCTTTGAGCAGGGCATCTCGATTGATGCCTCGGCTATCGCCGGTTTCGGCGAGGAAAGCCGCTCGGACATGCTCCTTATCCCCGACCCTTCGGAGATTTCTATTCTCCCTTGGCGTCCGGAGCACGGAAGAGTTGTGAGAATGTTTTGCACCGTTTGCAATCCCGATAAAACGGTCTTTGAAGCGGACACAAGAAGCCTGCTGAAATCCACTGCAGAAGAGCTGAAAGCTGAGGGCTTTGACTTCAATTTCGGTCCGGAAACGGAGTTTTACCTCTTCAAGCAGGACGAAAACGGCGAACCCACCAAGATTCCCTATGACCACGCGGGCTATATGGACTTAGCCCCCGAGGACAAGGGCGAGAACGTCCGGCGCGAAATCTGCTTAACACTTGAGCAGATGGGAATCGTCCCGGAATCCTCCCACCACGAGGAGGGTCCGAGCCAGAATAAGATTGATTTTCGTTATTCTGACGCTCTTACAGCCGCTGACCATGCGATTACATTCCGCTCTGTCGTAAAGACCATTGCCGCAAGGAACGGACTTTATGCCGACTTCTCACCGAAGCCGCTTGCGAACCTTCCCGGCAACGGAATGCACATAAATATCTCCGCTGTCTATAACGGCGAAGACGTTCTTTCCTATGCTACTGCAGGTATTTTGAAGCACATTTCCGAAATTACGCTGTTTTTGAATTCCCAGCCCGATTCCTATAAAAGATTCGGTGCAAACAAAGCACCACTCTATATATCCTGGTCGGAGCAGAACCGCTCCCAGCTCATAAGAATTCCCGCTACAAAGCGCGAATGCAAGAGAGCTGAGCTACGCTCTCCCGACCCTATGTGTAACCCTTATCTCGCACTGCTTCTTCTCATGAAGGCTATGGTTGACGGAGTAAAGAATAAACTCCCTCTCTGCGAGCCGACAGGAATCAATCTCTTCAAGGCGACGCCGAAGGAGCTTTCAGGCTTTGAGACTCTTCCGAGAACTATCCAGGATGCGGTTTCTGTAGCCAAGAATTCAGATTTCGTAAAAGCGTCGATTCCGCAGTCGATAATAGACGACTATTCCTCAAGGTAAAAATTCAGCCAGTCAGTAACGCCACTACAAACCGGAGGTCGTGAAAATGGAACTCAAAGAGAAGGTATAC
Organism: Oscillospiraceae bacterium; assembly: GCA_021202155.1. Taxonomy (GTDB): domain Bacteria; phylum Bacillota; class Clostridia; order Oscillospirales; family Ruminococcaceae; genus Faeciplasma. The sequence goes on from JAJQDP010000053.1 coordinate 36,036, forward strand.
AGCGTTTTGGTTGTATCATCCTCCGAAAAATTTTCCGGCGTTATAAAAAGGCTTCTTCCCAAAAATATGTACTCCCCGGTATCAACGGCGTCCGACGTGAGCTCCGCAAAAAGAGAGGTTCTTGAGCGGGACTACGACATCGTGATGATAAACTCCCCTCTTACCGACGAATTCGGCAAACGGTTCGCGATTGACCTAAGTAGTAGCTCAGGCTCAGGCGTGATACTTTTCGCGGGGGCGGAGCATTTTCCGGAAATCTCGGAAATGCTGATGCCCTATGGAGTTCTGACCATACCAAAGCCGGTGAGCGTTCCGCTCATCCAGCAGTCGCTTCTGATACTCAGAGGCACACGCGAAAGACTGAGGCGAATGGAGAAGAAGAGCCCTACTTTTGAAGAGAAGATGGCGGAAATCAGGCTTGTCAACCAGGCAAAACTGATTCTTATTACCAAGTACGAAATGAGCGAAGCACAAGCACACAGGTATATCGAGAAGCGAGCGATGGACACTTGTGTCCCGAAGAAAGTCGCCGCAGGGGATATAATAAAAGAATACGAACAGAACAGCAAGGAGGATATGTGATGGCAGTAGAATCAACCAAGTACATTTTCGTGACCGGAGGTGTTGTTTCAGGACTCGGCAAGGGTATAACCGCCGCATCCTTGGGACGACTTCTCAAGGCAAGGGGCTTAAAGGTGGCGGCTCAGAAGCTTGACCCGTACATCAACGTCGACCCCGGAACGATGAGTCCCTATCAGCACGGCGAGGTTTACGTCACAGAGGACGGCGCAGAGACCGACCTTGACCTTGGTCACTATGAAAGATTTATAGACGAGGACCTTAACAAGTATTCAAATCTCACTACGGGAAAGGTTTACTGGAACGTACTCAACAAAGAGCGTCGGGGCGAGTATCTCGGTTCGACAGTTCAGGTCATCCCTCACATTACAAATGAAATCAAAGACTTCGTCTACCGTGTCGGCAAGAAGACACAGGCGGACATTGTCATCACCGAAATCGGCGGCACCATCGGCGACATCGAATCACAGCCTTTTATCGAAGCTGCAAGACAGATCTCCCTTGAAGTAGGACGGGAGAACAGCCTTTTCATTCATGTCACACTGGTGCCGTTTTTGCGTGGCTCTGACGAACACAAGTCAAAGCCCACCCAGCACTCTGTAAAAGAGCTCCAGGGAATGGGAATAAACCCGAATATCATAGTTTTAAGATGCGATGAGCCGCTTGAGGACTCCATCTTCAAGAAGATTTCGATGTTCTGCAACGTCAAGCCGGACTGCGTTATTGAAAACATCACGCTTCCGAGTATCTATGAAGCTCCCACCATGCTTGAGAAGGCGAACTTCTCCTCTGTTGTTCTGAGAGAGCTCCACATCGACGCTCCCGAGCCCGACCTCAGTGACTGGCTCGACATGCTTGAGCTTATCAAGAAGCGTTCTGGCGAGGTCAACATCGGTCTTGTCGGAAAGTACATACAGCTCCACGATGCTTATCTCTCTGTCGCAGAGGCTTTAAGACACGCCGGCTTCGCTCTCGGAAGCTATGTCAATATAAGCTGGATTGACTCGGAGACTCTTACTGAGTCCACTTATGAGGAAAAGCTCAGCCAGGTTGACGGAATCATCGTTCCCGGAGGCTTCGGCAACAGAGGAATCGAGGGAATGGTTCTTGCCGCCAAGTATGCAAGAGAGAACAATGTCCCCTACTTCGGCATCTGCCTTGGAATGCAGATTGCGGTTATGGAGTACGCAAGGAACGTCGCCGGAATCACTGACGCCAACTCGGGCGAATTTGATGAGCTTTGCCGCAATAAAGTAATCGACTTCATGCCCGGACAGAGCGTCGACATCGACAAGGGCGGAACGCTCAGGCTCGGCAGCTATCCCTGCGTCATCCAGAAGGGCACAACGATGGAGAGATGCTATGGTGAAGAGCTTATCCACGAAAGACACCGCCACCGTTACGAATTCAACAACGAATACAGAGAAGTGCTTACTTCTCACGGTCTCACACTTTCGGGACTTTCGCCGGACGGAAGACTTGTCGAGACGGTAGAGCTCACCGACAGACCTTTCTTCGTCGGAGTTCAGTACCATCCGGAATTCAAGTCGCGTCCGAACAAGGCTCACCCGCTGTTCAAGGGGTTTGTTGAGGCGGCGATGAAGCACAAAAATAATGCGTAATGCGTAATGCGTAATGCGTAATTAGTCGCCCTGCGGGCGACGCCGCACTTCGTGCGGCACCCCTCCACCACCGGCTTCGCCGGCGGTCCCGAGTTCGCTCGCGAACTCGTCTCCCCACTGACGGGGGAGGCTATAAGTAGCTTAAGGCAACTTGTTACATTGACAAAGGGATTGATAGGAATGAAAGATATTCACGAGGAGTGCGGGATTTTCGGGGTTTATGCTCCGGATACCAGGCGGCTCTCGGATATGGTTTACTACGGGCTGTACGCGCTTCAGCACCGCGGGCAGGAAAGCTGTGGCATGGTTATATGCGATGACGGGCTTTTCTATTCCCACAAGGATCTGGGACTCGTGGGCGAGGTGTTCACAAAAGAGGCTATTGCTTCGCTTCCGTCAGGGCAGATGGCTGTCGGACATGTCCGTTACGGCACTACCGGCGGGACAAGCAGAGCCAATTGTCAGCCCATTGAAGTAAACCACTGCAAGGGCAGGCTTGCTCTTGCTCACAACGGAAACCTGACCAACGCTTATGAGCTCCGGGCAAGGCTCGAACTCTCGGGTGCTATTTTCCACACAACCAGCGACACCGAAACCATAGCTTATATTGTCACGCAGGAGCGATTGACTTGAGGAAGCGGTGAACCGCGCCGCTTGGCGTTTAGAGGGTGCTTACTCCCTCGTCTTCATGTCGGCGACTAAGCTCATCGCCATGAGAGACGCGAACGGCTTCAGACCTCTCTGCTACGGCAAAACTCCCGACGGGTGCTACGTCATCGCGTCAGAGAGCTGTGCCTTGGCGGCTGTAGGAGCGGAGTTTATCCGGGACATCCTACCCGGCGAGATTGTCGTATTCGACGAATACGGCGTCCATTCGATAAAAGACCACTGCGGAAAGAAGCCGGAAAGGCTCTGCGTTTTCGAGTATATCTACTTTGCCCGCTCCGATTCAGTGATAAACGGCGTTTCGGTTCACGCGGCAAGGAGAAAGGCTGGCGAACTGCTCGCAAAGAGTCATCCGGTAGAGGCTGACGTCGTCATAGGCGTTCCCGATTCGGGACTTGATGCGGCACTTGGCTACTCGATTGAATCCGGGATTCCGTATGAGCTCGGTTTCATCAAAAACAAGTACGTCGGCAGGACGTTTATCTCGCCTACGCAGAGTGACAGATTGGATCAGGTCAGAATCAAGCTGAGCCCAATAAGTGAGGCTGTAACGGGAAAGCGGGTCATCATGATTGACGACTCAATCGTGAGAGGCACGACGAGTGCGCAGATAGTAAAGCTTCTCCGGAATGCCGGTGCGAAAGAGGTTCACGTGAGGATTTCCTCGCCGCCATTCTTAAATCCCTGCTACTACGGCACGGACATAGATTCGGAGAACGGGCTCATCGCGTGCAGTCACACGGTTGAGGAGATTGCGGAGATTATCGGCGCGGATTCTTTGGGGTATCTCCCGACGGAGGATTTGAAGCTTCTTGCAAGAAGCGAAAACATCTGCACATCCTGCTTCACCGGGGATTATCCGACGGGAATTCCCGTCCACACGGACAAGGGACGCTTCGAGGGGAAACTCTCTGAGGCTAAACCGCAAAAATCACGCCTATTCAAAACTAAAAAATAATAAATTCAAACACTTTTAGGAGGACATTATCATGGACAAGCTTTATGAAGGAAAATCGAAAATCGTTTACGAGGGCACTGAGCCGGGTACTTGCGTCATCAAATACAAGGACACTGCTACCGCTGGAAACGGCGCAAAGAAGGAAGACCTTCCCGGCAAGGGACTTCTCAACGCGAAAATCTCTAACCTCATCTTCGACTATCTGGCAAAGAACGGCGTCAAGACCCATCTTATCAAGGTTTTAGACGAGACATCAGTTCTCGTCAAGAAAGCCGACATCGTTATGGTTGAGGTCATTGTTCGTAACGTTGCCGCCGGAAGCTTCTCAAAGAAGTACGGCGTTCCGGAGGGCACACCGCTCCTCAACACCGTCACAGAATTCAGCCTCAAGAGCGACGAATTAGGCGACCCGATGATTAACGACTGCCAGATTACAGCTCTCGGCGTTGCTACTCAGGCTGAGCTTGACGAGCTCAAGGCAGTTTCCCTCAAGGTTGACGAGCTCATGACAGAACTCTTCTTAAAATGCGGAATCAAGCTCATCGACTTCAAGCTCGAATTCGGCAGAGTTGACGGCGAACTCCTCCTCTGCGACGAAATCTCCCCCGACTCCTGCAGATTCTGGGACGTCGAGACCAACGAAAAGCTTGACAAGGACCGCTTCCGCAGAGACTTAGGCAACGTCCTCGACGGTTACAGAGACGTACTTGCAAGGCTTGAAAACGCAATCTGAGTGCGTAATTCGTAATGCGTAATTAAAATCACGAATCAACAATGGAGGTTAAACCCCTATGACTGATAAATACGAAAATCCGTTGTGCAAAAGATATGCCGGCGAGAAGATGCAGAAAATTTTCTCAGACGACACCAAGTTCTCGACCTGGAGAAAGCTCTGGGTTGCTCTTGCTGAGAGCGAGAAGGAGCTTGGGCTCGACATTACTGACGAGCAGATTGCCGAGATGAAGGAGCACATCTACGACATCGACTATGAGGCGGCGGCGGCAAGAGAGAAGGTCGTCAGGCACGACGTCATGGCGCACATCTATGCCTATGGCTTGGTCTGCCCGAAGGCAAAGCCGATTATCCACCTCGGCGCGACAAGCTGTTATGTCGGGGACAACACAGATATAATTCTGCAAAGAGACGCGCTTTTGAGAATCAGAAGCCTTCTTGTAACCGCTATCTCGTCACTTTGCGACTTTGCGGAAAAGTACAAAGACCTTCCCTGCCTCGCCTATACCCACTTCCAGGCGGCTCAGCCGACAACCCTCGGCAAGCGCGCTACCCTCTGGCTTCAGGATCTCGTTATGGACTTGGAAAGGCTCGACTTCACCCTCTCAAACTTAAAGCTCTTAGGTTGCAGAGGCACTACGGGAACGGGCGCAAGCTTCCTTGAGCTCTTCGGCGGGGACAAGGAAAAGGTCAGAAAGCTCGAACAGCTCATTGCTGAGAAGATGGGCTTTGAGGCGGCATATTCGGTCAGCGGTCAGACCTATACAAGAAAGGTCGACTACTACTCGCTGTCGGTTCTTTCGGGAATCTCGCAGAGTGCGCACAAGTTCTCGAACGATATAAGACTCCTCTCACACCTCAAGGAGGTCGACGAGCCCTTTGAAGCGGGACAGGTCGGCTCTTCCGCGATGGCATATAAGCGTAATCCGATGCGCTCGGAGAGAATTGCGTCGCTTGCAAGATATGTGACGGTCGACGCACTCAACCCGGCTCTTACAGCGAGCGAGCAGTGGTTCGAGAGAACCCTTGACGACTCCGCCAACCGCAGAATCAGCATCCCGGAAGCATTCTTAGCAGTCGACGGAATCCTGAGCCTGTATATCAACATTATAAGTGGCTTGAAGGTCTATCCGAAAATTATCGCAAGACACTTGCAGGCTGAGCTTCCCTTCATGGCGACCGAGAACATACTCATGTACTGCGTCAAGAAGGGCGGAGACAGACAGACCCTTCACGAGGCAATCAGAACCCACTCCGTTGCCGCGGCGACCGACATCAAGGAAGGCGGAGACGGAAATCTCATCGCAAGAATTGCCGCTGACCCAATTTTCGGGTTGACAGAGTCGCAAATCGAGAGTATTATAGATGAAGGCGGCTTTACGGGTCTGGCAACAGATCAGGCGGCGGAATATGTCAACTACGTCAGAACAGAGATACTTCCGAATGAGGGAGAAAAAGCCGACGACGTTACCATAAACGTATAGATTACATTCAGCAAAAGCTTTATATAAGAAAGGACAAGGCAATATGCTTACAGCAATAGTTGGAATCAACTGGGGCGACGAAGGCAAGGGCAGAATGGTTGACCTTCTGTCAAAGGACTTCGACATCATCTGCCGCTATCAGGGCGGCAACAATGCGGGACACACCGTCATCAACGAGCGGGGAAGCTTCGTTCTGAATCTTCTGCCATCTGGCATCTTCCACGAGACGGCTGTCAACGTCATGGGCGGAGGAATGGTCGTCGACCTTGAGCACCTTTGCCACGAAATCAAGTCCCTCAGAGAAAAGGGAATCGAAATAAGCCCGGAAAATCTCAAGATAAGCGACAAAGCCACCATTTGCCTGCCCTATCACAAGGAACTTGACATCATGGAGGAGGAGCGTCTTGCGGACAAGAAGTTCGGCTCAACCCGCAGAGGCATCGCTCCCGTCTATGCGGACAAGTACATGAAGAAGAGCCTTCGGATGAGCGACCTCCAGAACCCCGACACTTTGGCTCAGAAAGTCAGGGACATTGTCGAGTGGAAGAACCTCACCTTCAAGGGCTACGGGCACGAGCTCATCAACGCTGACGAGATTTTAGCGTGGCTTAAAAAGTACGGCGACGAGATTTTACCGTATGTCACCGATGTTTCTTCATACCTTGAGAAAGCCGCTGACGACGGGAAGAACATCATGTTCGAGGCTCAGCTCGGAGCTCTTCGAGACATCGACTACGGAATCTACCCCTACACTTCTTCTTCGCAGACTCTTGCTCACTATGCACCCATCGGTGCCGGAATCCCTGGAAGAAAGCTTGATTGCTCCATCGGAATCATGAAGGCATATTCCACATGCGTCGGCGAGGGACCGTTCACCTGCGAGATGTTCGGTGAAGAGGCGGAAGCCCTCAGAGCCGCAGGCGGAGAATACGGTGCGGCAACAGGAAGACCCCGCAGAGTCGGACCATTTGATGTCCCCGCTTCAAAGTATGGCGTAAGAGTTCAGGGTGCGGATTATCTGGTTCTCACAAAGCTTGACGTCCTTTCATACATGGACAAGATTCCCGTCTGCGTTCACTATGAGGTTGACGGCGAAATTACCGACAACTTCCCGACCGGCGACAGACTTGAGCGCGCAAAGCCGGTTGTAGAGTACGTCAAGGGCTTCGGCGATGTTTCAAAGTGCCGCAAAAAGGAAGATTTACCGGAAGATGCACTTAACTACATCCGTCTCATCGAGCACGCAGTAGGTTGCCCGATAAAGTACGTCTCAGTCGGTGCGGAAAGAGACGAATACATTACAATGTTCTGATAAACTACAGCAAGCGTTTACCGGCTTTATTGCCGGTAAACGCCTAACTGAAACATAAGGAGGCAAACTCTAAAAAATGAAAGAGTATGACCGCAAGTTAATTACGGAGGACGGAAGCGAATATTTCGGGTACGGTTTCGGAAGCTCGGACGAACGAGTGCTGGAGCTTGTGTTCAACACTTCCATGGTTGGCTATCAGGAGATAGTTTCCGACCCGTCCTATACCGATCAGATGGTCGTTATGACCTATCCTATTATAGGAAGCTACGGAATCAATGACGACGATTTCGAGACCAAGTACCCGTCAATCGGTGCTTTAGTAGTCCGGGACTATAACGACATGCCGTCGAATTTCCGTTATATAAAGACACTTTCGGAGCTTTTGGAGGAGAACAACATCCCCGGCATCAGCGGAGTTGACACCCGTAAGCTCACAAGAAGCATTCGTGATTATGGTTCGCGTCGGGCAATTATCACCGATATTTCAACCACCCTTGAAGAAGGGCTTGAGAAGATAAAGCAAACCCCCGTTCCCCACGATGCCGTTTCACGGGTCAGCACAAAGAAGCGTTGGTACTCAAGAACGTCAAATCCACAGTACAACGTTGTTGCTCTTGACTGCGGAATTAAACTCAACATTGTTCGCTCCCTGAACCGTAAGGGCTGCAACGTCACCATTGTCCCCTACGACATCACTGCCGAAGAGGTCATTTTCATGAAGCCGGACGGTGTCTTCCTCTCGAACGGTCCCGGCGACCCTGAGGACGTAACACCGGCGGTTGAGCTCGTGAAGGGGCTCAGGGGCAAGTACCCGATTTTCGGAATCTGCCTCGGGCATCAGGTCATTTCCCTTGCGTACGGTGCAAAGACATATAAACTCAAGTTCGGTCACCGTGGCGGAAACCACCCGGTCAAGAATTTGGCTACCGGAAAGCTTGAGATAACATCGCAGAACCATAGCTATGCCGTTGACCCCAGTAGCCTTGAGGGCACGGGTCTTGAAGTCACGCACATAAATCTTCTTGACAACACCATCGAGGGCGTTGAATGCAAAGAGGATAAAGTTTTCAGCGTTCAGTACCACCCGGAAAGTGCGCCCGGTCCTGAGGATTCGGGATACTTATTCTCGAAATTCCTTGATTACATGAAGGAGGCGAAGAGTCATGCCGAAGAGAACTGATATTAAGAAAGTTTTGGTTATCGGCTCCGGTCCTATCGTAATCGGTCAGGCGGCTGAATTTGACTACGCCGGAACTCAGGCTTGCCTTGCCCTTAAAGAAGAGGGCTACGAGGTAATCTTGGCGAACTCAAACCCCGCAACCATCATGACTGACACCTCCATTGCCGATAAGGTCTATATGGAGCCACTTACTCTTGAGTATCTGGCGCGTATCTGCCGCTATGAGCGTCCCGACGCCATTGTCCCCGGAATCGGCGGACAGACGGGACTTAACCTTGCGATGCAGCTCTCCAAAAAGGGCGTTCTGCAGGAGTGCGAGATTGAGCTTTTGGGAACTGATGCCGACAGCATCGAATGCGCCGAGGACAGAGAGCGGTTCAAGGAACTCTGCGAGAGCATCGGCGAGCCGGTTGTTCCCTCGGAGATTACATATTCCATCGAGGAGGGCCTGAAGGCGGCTGAGGACATCGGTTACCCGGTCATCCTGAGACCCGCATTCACTCTTGGCGGCACCGGCGGAGGATTCGTCAATAACCCGGAAGAGATGAAGGTTATGATGAAGAATGCTCTTGCCCTCTCCCCTGTTCACCAGGTCTTAGTTGAAAAGAGCATCAAAGGCTACAAAGAGATTGAGTACGAGGTCATGCGGGACGCAAACGACACCGCTATAACTGTTTGTAACATGGAGAACCTTGACCCGGTCGGAATCCACACCGGCGACTCTATTGTAGTCGCGCCGAGCCAAACGCTTACAAATAAAGAGTACCACATGCTCCGTAACAGCGCGCTCAAGATTATAAGAGCACTGAAAGTAAAGGGCGGCTGTAACGTTCAGTTCGCCTTAGACCCGCAGTCGTTCAGGTACTATGTAATAGAAGTCAACCCAAGAGTTTCGCGCTCATCGGCTCTCGCTTCAAAGGCGAGCGGCTACCCGATTGCGAGGGTTTCAGCTAAGATTGCGGTTGGCATGAACCTTGACGAGATTCAGCTCGTCAACACTCCCGCCTGCTTTGAACCGTCGCTCGATTATGTCGTTACAAAGATGCCGCGCTTCCCGTTTGATAAGTTCGCGAGTGCTTCAAATGTACTCTCAACTCAGATGAAGGCGACCGGCGAGGTCATGAGCGTCGGAAGGACGATGGAGGAAAGCCTTCTCAAGGCTATCAGGTCTTTAGAGGACGGCAAGAATCACATCCACATGGCAAAATTCGACTCTGAGCATATGACCACAGATGAGCTTTTGCAGTATATCCGCGAGGGCACGGACGACAGAATCTACGCCATTTCACAGCTCATGTGGATGGGTGTCGACCACTCAAGAATCTGCAATATCACCGGAATCGACATGTTCTTCCTTGACAAGATAAAGAATATCGTTGATTTCGAGAAGGAGCTTGAAGCATCTCCACATTCGATTACGCTCCTGAAGGAAGCGAAGAAGATGGGCTTCTCCGATTCCTACATAGCGGAGCTCTGGAAGACCACCGAGGACGATGTATACGAAGAGCGTTGCAATGCAAATATCTATCCCGTCTACAAGATGATAGACACCTGCGCGAGCGAGTTTGACAGCTATGTCCCCTACTTCTATTCCACTTACGAGGACGAAGAGGAGTCGATTGTCTCCGACAGAAAGAAGATTATTGTACTCGGTTCGGGACCGATTCGTATCGGTCAGGGCGTCGAGTTCGACTACTCCACCGTTCACGCTATCAAGACAATAAGGGATGCAGGCTATGAGGCTATAGTTATCAATAACAACCCCGAGACGGTTTCCACAGATTACACCACCGCGGACAAGCTCTACTTTGAGCCGCTGACAGTTGAGGACGTCATGAACGTCATCCACCACGAGAGCCCCATCGGCGTCATCGCGACATTGGGAGGACAGACCGCCGTCAACTTAGCAGCTCCTCTCACGAAGCGCGGAGTGAAGATTGTCGGAACAGACTGCGACGCCATCGAGAAGGCTGAAAATCGTGATGCATTTGATGAAGTCATCCGTAGCTTAGGAATCCCGAACCCGAAGGGCGAGGCTGTCACCAACATCGAGGACGGCGTCAAGGTCGCCGAGAGAATCGGCTACCCGGTTTTGGTTCGCCCGTCATTCGTTTTAGGCGGCAGAGCAATGGAGATTGTCGCGAATGAGGAAATGCTCAGGCACTATCTCAAGAACGCCGTTGAGGTCGACGTCGACAAGCCGGTGCTCGTTGACAAGTACATCATGGGCAAGGAAGTCGAGGTCGACGCCATCTGCGACGGCGAAGAGGTATTCATCCCCGGAATTATGGAGCTGGTCGAGAGAACCGGTGTCCACTCGGGCGACAGCATGAGCGTCTACCCGCCGTTCAGCATCTCACAGGCGGTCAAAGATACGATTAATGACTATACAACCCGACTTGGCTTGGGAATAGGCATTGTCGGACTCTTCAACATTCAGTTCATAGTCGACAAGGATGACAACGTTTCGGTTATCGAAGTAAACCCAAGAGCTTCAAGAAGCGTGCCGTTCCTCTCGAAATCTACAGGCATAAATCTTGTAAGCGTTGCGACTAAATGTATGCTCGGTCACAGCCTCAAAGAGCAGGGCATTACGGACATGACCCCGAAGGAGAAGAGCCGTTGGTACGTCAAGGCTCCGGCTTTCTCATTCGAGAAGCTTACCGGCATGGATTCCTATCTCTCGCCTGAGATGAAGTCGACCGGCGAGGCTATCGGCTATGACGACAAGCTAAACCGCGCAGTCTACAAGGCTCTTCAGGCTTCCGGAATCAAGATGAAGGAATATGGCACGGTTATCGTAACGGTCGCCGACGAGGACAAAGAAGAAGCCCTGCCGCTGATCCGCAGGTTCTATAATTTGGGTTATAACATCGAAGCCACCGCAGGCACTGCCAAATTCCTCAAGCAACACGGCATCAGAACGCGTGTCAAAGGCAAGATAAGTGAAGGAAGCGACGAAATACTCGATTCCATCCGAGCAGGATATGTCAGCTACATTATCAATACGAGGGCTGTTCTCTCAGGCGTCCACTATGAGGACGGCATCGAGATAAGACGCTGTGCGATTCAGAACGGCGTTACGACGTTTACTTCGCTCGATACGGTAAGGATTCTTTTGGATGTCCTTGAAGATATGATTCCGCCGATTTCGACGATTGATGCATAGTCGCCACCTGCGGTGGCGACGCGCCTTCCTTCGGTCGGCGCACCCCTCCACCATCGCCTTCGGCGATGGTCCCCCTCCCCTTCGGGGGAGGCTTTTTTGTTCTCTCGCAAGCCCTTGCCTGAGGCGACTGAGGGGTTTCCGATAATTACCCCTTGCATTCCCCGGGACATCGTGCTATAATAACTATAAGAATTTGATTTGAAAGTGAGTGCTTTGGCATGAAAAAACTTTGTAAAGACAGATCAAACAAGATGATTTGCGGCGTTTGTGCGGGTATTGCCGAGTATTTCGGTATCGACCCGACCGTTGTAAGAGTCATCTGGGCTTTGGCAACTCTTATCCTCGCTCTCTTTGTCGGAATTATTGCATATATTGTATGCGCTCTGATTCTTCCTGACAAATCCACAATCGAATAAATCGATTGGTCGAGTAAGACCACTTAAAATTAAATACTGTAAAAAACTGGGCATCGCCTGAAAATGGTCGTGCCCTATTAAAGCTGTATATTTAAAATAATTGACTGGAGGAATTCCACGGAAATGAATATCTATCGTGCAGGTATAGACATTGGTAGCACGACCATAAAGCTGGTCATTTTGGATGATGACAATAAGATAATTTTCGGCGAATACCGCCGCCATCAGGCACGGATTCAGCCTGCAATGAGTGAGCTTCTGACTGAGGCGAAAGCGAGACTTGGCGATTTCAAACTTCGGCTCAAGATTACCGGCTCAGGATCCATCAATCTTGGAAAGGCTCTTAACATCGGATTCGTTCAGGAGGTCGCGGCGGTCGCTTCGGCTCTTGAACTCATAGCTCCACAGACCGATGTTGCAATCGAGCTCGGCGGCGAGGACGCAAAGATTATCTACTTCAAGGGCGGACTTGAGGAGAGAATGAACGGCGTCTGTGCCGGAGGAACCGGCTCATTTATAGATCAGATGGCGGCACTTCTGCAAACTGATGCAGAGGGTCTTAATAATCTTGCCGCAAATTACACTCGGCTCTACCCTATCGCCGCCCGGTGCGGAGTTTTTGCAAAGACGGACATCCAGCCACTCATCAACGAGGGTGCGGCAAAGGAGGACTTAGCGGCTTCAATCTTCCAGGCGGTTGTCACCCAGACCATCTCCGGTCTTGCCTGCGGAAAGCCGATAAGAGGGTGTGTCGCGTTCTTGGGAGGACCGCTTCACTTCCTCCCGGAGCTGAAGAAGGCGTTTATAAGAACACTTAAACTTACCTCCGAAAACGTCGTCGACCCGGATAACTCGCACCTGTTCGCCGCCATGGGCGCGGCTTTGGAAGCCGGGGACGAAGTTCTCACCGACCCGGACGTTTTGATTGAACGTTTGCAATCCGGAATCGAGATGGCGTTTGAGCTCAAGAGGCTCGACCCGCTCTTCAAGGACGAGGAGGACTTCAAAGAATTCACCGAAAGACACGCCAAGGCTGTAGTCAAGAAGGAGAAACTCGAAGACTACCAAGGAAACTGCTACTTAGGAATAGACGCCGGCTCTACTACGACGAAAATCGCCCTCATTGGCGAGGAGGGTCAGCTACTTTATTCTTACTATACATCAAACCAGGGCTCGCCCGTCAAGAGCTCGATTGAGGCTGTTTCGGACATGGGTAAGCACATGCCGGAAGGCGCAAAAATTGTCAGAGCTTGCTCGACCGGCTATGGCGAATCGCTCTTAAAGTCTGCATTCAATCTTGACGACGGCGAGGTTGAGACCATCGCGCACACCACCGCGGCGGCGTTCTTCAATCCGGACGTCGACTGCGTCCTCGACATCGGCGGGCAGGACATGAAGTGCATAAAATTAAAGGACGGCTCGGTCGATACGATTTTACTCAACGAAGCCTGCTCCTCCGGCTGTGGGTCGTTTATTGAGAACTTTGCGCAGTCGCTCGGCTACACCGCTCAGGAATTCGCCGAGAAGGCACTTTACGCGAAGCACCCGATTGACCTTGGCACACGTTGCACCGTCTTCATGAATTCTAACGTTAAACAGGCTCAGAAGGAGGGTGCGACGGTCGAGGACATCTCGGCGGGTCTCGCCTACTCTGTCATCAAGAACGCACTCTTCAAGGTCATCAAGCTTTCGAGTGCGCAGGAACTCGGCTCATCGGTCGTCGTTCAGGGCGGAACGTTCATGAACAAGGCGGTACTCCGAGCTTTCGAGAAGATTTCCGGAGCGGATGCAATCTGCCCGGACATCGCAGGAATCATGGGTGCGTTCGGCGCGGCTCTTATCGCCAAGGACAGATATGACGGCACGGAAAGCTCGATGCTTCCCATCTCGGAAATCGAGAATCTGACATATAAGACCGCGACAACCCACTGTCGCGGATGCTCGAATAGCTGTATGCTCACCATCAACACCTTCCCGGGCGGAAGGCGGCACATCACCGGCAACCGTTGCGAAAAGGGTCTCGGTAACACTGTCAGTACCGACAAGGGTCCCAACATGATGGAGTATAAGTACCAAAGGATTTTCGGCTACGAACCACTTCAGAACCCGACTCGCGGCGTTATCGGAATCCCGAGAGTACTCAATATATACGAAAACTACCCCTTCTGGGCGACCTTCTTTACAAAATTAGGCTTCAGAGTTGAACTTTCCCCAAAATCCAGCCACAAGATTTATGAGCTCGGCATGGAGAGCATTCCCTCGGAGTCTGAGTGCTACCCGGCGAAGCTTTCGCACGGGCACGTTCAGTGGCTGATAGACCACGGCATCAAGACCATCTTCCACCCGTGCGTATTTTATGAGCACATGGAGTCGAAGACGGCGCAGAACCACTACAACTGCCCCATCGTTATCTCATACCCCGAGAATTTAAAGAACAACGTCGAGGGAGTCATCGACGGAGACGTCCGACTCATCCGCCCGTTCATCGCTTTCACGAGCGAGAAAACTGCCGCTGACAGACTTGTTTCTGTCTGCAAGGAAGAGTGGAACATCCCCGAAAAAGAGGTCAGAGAGGCGGTCCACGAGGCTTGGGAGGAACAGCACAAGGCTAAGGCTGACATAAGAGCCAAGGGCGCGGAGATTCTTAAGTGGATGGAGGACAACCACCGCAAGGGCATTGTACTTGCGGGCAGACCCTACCACGTCGACCCGGAGATTAACCACGGAATCCCCGAGATGATTGCTTCCTATGGCTTGGCGGTTCTGACGGAGGACAGCCTCCCGAACGACTTCATGACCGACAGTCCACTACGCTCGAACGACCAGTGGGTGTTCCATTCGAGGCTCTATGCCGCGGCGGAGTACATAAGAAACCGGGATGACCTGGAGCTCATTCAGCTCAACTCGTTCGGTTGCGGACTTGACGCGGTTACGACAGACCAGGTTCAGGAAATCTTAAACGGCTCGAACAAGCTTTATACTGTTCTTAAGATTGACGAGGTCTCCAATCTGGGAGCCGCTCGAATCAGAATAAGAAGCCTGCTTTCTGCCATGAACCAGCGCGACAGAAGCGGAATCAAGGCTGTTCCTAAAACCGCTGCCTACAACCGGGCTACATTCACCAAACAGATGCGCGAGGAAGGCTACACCATCATCGCGCCGCAGATGAGCCCGATTCACTTTGACATAATAGAACCGGTTGCGAAAAAGCACGGCTACAATTTAGTCGTTCTTGACAACGACAACCGCTCGGCAATCGACATGGGCTTGAAGTTCGTCAACAACGATGCCTGCTTCCCATCCATCACCGTTGTCGGGCAGATTATGGAGGCGGTGCTTTCCGGCAAATACGACACCGACAAGCTTGCAATCATCATGACCCAGACGGGCGGATGTTGCAGAGCGAGTAACTATGTCGGATTCATAAGAAGGGCTCTTGAGAAAGTAAACCTCGGGCACATCCCGGTTATTTCTCTTAACGCCAACGGCATGGAGACGAACGAGGGCTTCAAGATAACTCTTCCCTTCCTTCTTGACATGGCGAAGGCTATTGTTTATGGCGACCTGTTCATGAGGTGTCTATACAAAACGAGACCGTATGAACTTGAGAAGGGCTCTGCAAACAAGCTCCACGACAAGTGGCAGAAGATTGCCATCGACTCCCTTATCGACAACGAAAACGGGATGTCCTATAAGAAAGTATGTCAGGGAATCGTCGATGCGTTCGACAACTTGCCACTTGACCCGACAATAGTCAAGCCGAGGGTCGGCATTGTCGGCGAAATTCTTGTCAAGTACATGCCGCTTGCGAACAACCACTTAGTTGAGCTCCTTGAGAGCGAGGGTGCGGAGGCGGTTGTCCCCGACCTCATGGACTTCATGAACTACAGCCTCTACAACGCTGTCTATAAGCACAAGTACTTAGGTGCTCCGTATCGTTCGCAGTTCGTAAACGAAGCTGGCATCAAGGCGATAAAGATGCTTCGTAAGCCTGCGACTGATGCCCTTGAGAAGAGCAAGCGGTTTGAAGCTCCGAGTGATATAAGGCACGTCGCCGAGCTTGCCAAGCCGGTCATCTCAATCGGCAACCAGTACGGCGAGGGCTGGCTTCTGACCGGCGAAATGGCAGAGCTCATCGAGATGGGTGTGCCGAACATCGTCTGCATTCAGCCGTTCGCATGTCTTCCGAACCACGTCGTTGGCAAGGGCGCGATAAAAGCCCTCAAGAAGCACTACCCCGAGGCGAACATAGTCGCAGTCGACTATGACCCGGGAGCGTCGGAGGTCAACCAGTTCAACCGCATCAAGCTGATGCTGACGTCTGCGCAGAAAGAAGTTGCAAAAAAGCAAACCGAAAAAGTCACGGCATAATAAAACAACCGTAAGGATTTGCCCTTACGGTTGATTTTTTTGTCTTAGTCTTCGATTCCGTTATAAAGATAGTTTTCAATAAAAGAGATTAACAGCTCAGCGATTTCTTCATCATACTCGTCATACTGAAGTGAATATCCCGCATCTTCAAGCAGTCCCAACAGTGACTCGTCCGTTGGATCAGAAACTATCTCATTGATTGAACCAGTCACTGATTCCCAACTTTCGGACAAGTTTTCAAACTCCCAATCTAAATCCTCGCAACTTAATTCCCATTCGCTCAAAAGCTCTGCAAGCTTCTCCTCGTTGACCATGTCGCTGTGCTCCTGTGCCCAGTCAAGAAGTCTTCCTGCGGCGGACACAGACCGAAGAGAGCTTCCGGCAGTGCCAGGGGCGACATTTGCACACTGGCTTATGATGTCACAGAATTCGGAGACTTCGGATGCGGTGAACGTAGCCTCCGCTTCGGTGTCCGAGACTTCAAGAGTCTCATCACCAGTTGAAGATGCAATTTCACTATAATAGCTTGTGAGCTCTACAAACAGGTCATCAACATCCGAATTCGTGACACAGTATTTGTAACCATTGACGATGACATACCGCGCACTGCCGCTGAGACCGTTGCCAACGGGAGCGGAAACAGACATGAAGTATATCCGGTATTCTGTGCTGTCAGAAAGGACTATCGTATAACTGACACTGAATACTCCGCCATCATATGCATTATCGTCAACTGTCGGGGTTTCGTCCATTTCAAGGCTCATAAGAGTTGTGAGAAAATCGTTTCCGGTATCTTCATCCATCTGGACAGAGCCGGTTGAGGTGGTGTAAACACTCTCGGCGTAGACGGCGCATCCATCAAAATCGGCACTCAGAAGCGGGTTCACCGGCTCATCAATCTTATACGGAATCATCTCGCCGTCGTTCACAAATCTGTCTTCGTTCACAGTGCCGTCGTCCTTAAGGACATAGGGCAGGATGTCATCGATTCCGGCAAGAATCTCGTCCAGCTCGGCTTGTTCTCTTTCAGTTCGTTCCTCCCAATCGCCGGTAGAAAAATAGTTGCCGTCCGGGTTCGCGATATAAAAGCTGTTTCTGGGAATTTTGTACCTTACCTGATTATAGCAAGCCTCGCTCCACTCGCCGGTCTGAAGCTTATACTCAGCATAGCAGATTTCATGAATCTTGTAATCCTCAGCATAGATTTCAAGATAGTAGCTTTCAATCTGGCTCAGGCTTTCCTCGTCGATGGTGAACAGTTCGCCATTTATGACGATATACTCTTCATAACTGCTCAGTTCAATCTCAGAGCCGTCTGAAAGAGCTATGGCGTAGTGGGTGACGACAGAGTCAGAATCGAAGTCTTCAAGCTCCGTGGGCTCTTCGGCTATTTCGGCGTTTTCGATGGCAGCTATAAGCTCCGTGAGGTCATCATCCGTAAGAGCAATCGGGTCATTAAGAGCCTGGACGTCGAACATTCTGGCGGCAGTTACTGTGCAGTCGGTGAGGTCGGCAGTCGAAATATGTCCTGTGTATTTTGGGGCGGGCTCTTCAACCTCTTCCGGCTCGTCAGCTTCGGTTACGTCCGAATCGCTGTAATGGGTTTCATCGTAGTCGGTTACTGTAGCTTCCGCACAGCCGGCAAGGCTCAGAAGAACTGCGAGGCAGGTTAAAATCAATAGTGTTCTTTTCATAGAAGGCTC
This sequence comes from Oscillospiraceae bacterium, assembly GCA_021202155.1. GTDB lineage: Bacteria > Bacillota > Clostridia > Oscillospirales > Ruminococcaceae > Faeciplasma. The sequence goes on from JAJQDP010000053.1 coordinate 54,228, forward strand.
TCCTTTCTTTTCTGTAGGGGCGGATACCATCCGCCCGACAAACATCGCCGGTACATTTTCGGGCGGATAATATCCGCCCCTACATAGCTTCTACTTATAATACAAATTATGTGTCCGAATTATTGCATTCTATCTAAAAAAATCCCGCAAAAATTTTCTTTGCGGGACTTTTATTTATCTTACATTTCGATATTGCGCGACGCTTTGGCGGATGAGGGAACGCTTGAGGCGGGCTTCGGCTAATTTGAGCTCGGTGTCGGAGGAAGAGCGATTTTCGATAATCTCTTTTGCCCTGCGTTCAGAGTCTGCGGCGCGTTCGGCGTTGATTTCGTCTGCCCACTCGAAAGTCGTGGGAATAAGCGTCACATCGCCTTTAAGAACCGACAACATTCCGCCGATGCAGGCGGCGTATTTCTTCTCACCGTCTATGACGACGGTCGCCATGCCCATTCCAAGGGGAGACACGCAGTCGGTATGACCTGCCAAAACTCCAATGTCGCCGGCAATAGTCCGGACAATCAGTTCCTCTGCCTGACCCTCAAACTGCAAGCCATCGGGAGTTACTATCTTAAGTGGGAAGCTCGTCATGAGTGCTCACCGCTCTTGTACTTTTCGACGACATCGTCGATTGTTCCGGCAAAGAGGAAGTAGGACTCGGGAATCTCGTCGTGCTTGCCCTCGATAATCTCCTTGAAGCCGCGGATGGTCTCTTTGAGAGGCACATATTTGCCCTCGTAGCCGGTGAACTGCTCGGCAACGGCGAACGGCTGGGAGAGGAATCTCTGAACCTTTCTTGCACGGTTGACGGTGAGCCTATCATCTTCACTCAGTTCGTCCATACCCATGATGGTGATGATGTCCTGAAGGTCTTTATATCTCTGGAGGATGCTCTGGACTGCACGGGCTGTCTCATAGTGCTCCTGACCGACGATGTCGGGGGTGAGGATTCTTGAGGAGGACGAAAGCGGGTCAACTGCGGGATAGATACCCATTGAAGCTATGCTTCTGTCAAGAGCCGTAGTCGCATCAAGATGTGTAAACGTTGTGGCAGGTGCCGGGTCGGTGTAGTCATCGGCAGGGACATAGACCGCCTGAACCGACGTAATAGAGCCGTTCTTTGTCGATGTAATTCTCTCCTGCAAAGCTCCCATCTCGGTGGCAAGCGTCGGCTGGTAGCCAACCGCAGAGGGCATACGTCCCAAAAGTGCCGAAACCTCCGAGCCTGCCTGAGTGAATCTGAATATGTTATCTATGAAGAGAAGCACGTCCTGGTGCTTGACATCGCGGAAATATTCCGCCATAGTGAGTCCGGAAAGACCGACTCTCATTCTTGCTCCTGGCGGCTCGTTCATCTGACCATAGACCATGGCGGTCTTGTTGATGACGCCCGACTCGTTCATTTCTAAGTACAGGTCGTTTCCTTCACGTGTTCTCTCGCCAACACCCGTGAAGACGGAAATGCCGCCATGAGCCTTGGCTACGTTATTGATGAGCTCCATGATGAGAACCGTCTTGCCTACTCCCGCTCCTCCGAACAGACCTATCTTACCGCCCTTAGCGTACGGGCAGATGAGGTCTACAACCTTGATACCGGTTTCAAGTATCTCGGTCGCCGGCTGCTGTTCGTCATAGGACGGGGCAGGACGGTGGATTGACCACTTTTCCTCCGTCTTGACCGGTTCGCCCTCATCGATTGGCTCGCCCAAAAGATTGAATACTCTTCCTAAGCACTCTTCACCGACGGGAACCTGAATCGGGTGTCCGGTGTCGACGGCGACTTCTCCACGCCTGAGACCGTCTGTCGAGTTCATAGCGACGCATCTTACGACGTTGTCGCCGATATGCTGTGAAGCCTCGGCAACGATGGTTCTCCCCTCATGCTCAATCTCAATAGCATCGAGAAGCTCCGGCAGTTCGTCATCGGAAAATCTGATGTCCAAAACCGGTCCCATGACCTGTATTACAACTCCAGTGTGTTTGTCCATGCTGTTTTACTCCATAATTCTAATTTTAATTACGCATTACGCATTACGAATTACTCATTTTATTGTGAACCTGCTACTATTTCTATGATTTCATTGGTAATCGCGGTCTGTCTTATCTGATTATACTTGAGACTGAGGTCGTCTATCATTTCCTCAGCGTTCTGGGTGGCGGAATCCATAGCGGTGCGCCTTGCGGCTTGCTCGGCGGCTCTGCTCTCGCAGAGACAGCCATATAGGACTCCTCCCAAATACTCGGGGATGATGGCATCGAAAGCCTCGGTACTGCTCGGTTCGTACAGGATGTCAGACTGGGTGGTTTTTCCCTTCTCGTAGCCCTTGAGAGGCAGAAGCGGAAGCACCGCCGGGGTCTGCGAGAGCACCGACACAAAGTTCGTATACCCGACGCAAATCTCGTCGTACTCGCCCGACTTGAAGCCCTTGCAGAGCGTCTTCGCTATCGAGAAGCAATCGCCCACGCCAACTCCCTCGGCAAGAGTATAGTTCTCGGTGAGAATGTCGGCATCACGGAGCTTGAAGTACTCGACCGCCTTGCTTCCAATCGGGAGAACCACTGCGTTCTTCGCCTCAATCTCGCTTAAGCACATCTTGAGGATATTGTGATTATACCCTCCCGCAAGTCCACGGTCGCCGGCAATGACGACATAGACCGACTTCTTCACATCGCGCTTTTTGAGATACGGTGAACTGAGGTCGCTTTCAGAGGCAGCGATATTACTTATCGTCGAAAAGAGAATCTCAAAGTATGGGCGGGAATTCAAAACCTTGGCTTGCGCGTGGTTGAGCTTTGACGCCGCAACCATCTCCATCGCCTTGGTTATCTGCTCCGTCTTTTTCAGGCTGTTTATTCGGGTTTTTATGCCCTTTGCCGTTGCTGATGACATTAAGTGTCTCCTTATTCAGTGACGTATCTCAATCAGATACGTATCTGATTGCTAATTCTTCAAGTGCTGTCTTGAGCTCGGTTTCAGTCTCCGGCTCAAGCTTTCCTGTTGAGCGAATAGCCTCTAAAACCCCATTATGGTGGTTGGTCATATGCTCCTGGAGGTCAGCCTCATAGCCCGGAATCTTCTCGACCGGGATGCTCTTCAGGTAGCCGTTAGTGGTTGCATAGAAGATGCAGACCTGCTGAGCCACATCGATAGGGTTGTTGTTCTTCTGCTTCAGAACCGCGACGATTCTTTCACCCAAATCGAGCTGGGCTTTGGTGTCGGCGTCAAGGTCGGAGCTGAACTGTGCGAACGACTGGAGCTCGCGATACTGCGAATAGATGAGCTTCAAAGATCCCGAAACCTTCTTCATCGCCTTAATCTGGGCGTTGCCGCCGACACGGGATACCGAAATACCCGGGTTGATAGCCGGCATTACTCCTGCGTTGAAGAGCTCTGTTTCGAGGTATATCTGACCATCGGTGATTGAAATCACGTTAGTGGGTATATATGCGGAAACGTCTCCCGCCTGAGTCTCGATTATCGGAAGAGCTGTCATGCTTCCTCCGCCTTTTTCCTCTGAAAGGTGCGCCGCTCTCTCAAGAAGACGAGAATGGAGGTAGAAAACATCACCGGGATAAGCTTCACGTCCCGGCGGACGGCGGATGAGAAGCGAAATAGTTCTGTATGCAACGGCGTGCTTACTGAGGTCGTCATACACAACCAGGACATCCTTGCCCTGATACATGAAGTACTCGCCCATGGCACAGCCGCTGTAGGGCGCGATATACTGCATTGTCGGAAGCTCACTTGCGGTTGCGGAGACGACTATTGTATAGTCCATAGCTCCGCCATCGGTGAGGTTCTTTACGACCTGAGCAACGGTCGAACGCTTAAGTCCTATTGCAACATAGACGCAGATGACTCCTTTGCCCTTCTGGTTGAGGATGGTGTCGGTCGCGATTGTTGTCTTACCTGTCTGGCGGTCGCCGATGATGAGCTCACGCTGACCGCGTCCGATAGGGATCATCGAATCTATAGCTTTGATTCCCGTCTGAAGCGGTACTGTTACCGGCTCACGGTCGATAATTCCGGGGGCGGGAGACTCAATAGGTCTTGTTTCTGTAGTCTCAATCGGTCCTTTGCCGTCGATGGGCTGTCCCAAAGCATTTACAACTCTTCCTATAAGTGCTTCGCCGACGGGGACGGAGACGACGTTTCCGGTAATCTTGACCGAGTCGCCCTCCTTTATTCCCTGGTCGTTATCCATGATGACGACCGAGACGGTGTCCTCCTCAAGGTTCTGCGCCATTCCGTGCGCACCGTTCTCAAACTCGACGAGTTCACCATACATGACGCCGTCGAGTCCCGAAACCTTCGCAATGCCGTCGCCTACCGAAACCACAGTTCCGACATTGACCTCCGAAAGCTTAGTTTCGTAATTCTTGATACGGTCGCTGATTATTTTTACAATTTCATCAGATTTTATATCCATTGGCTTCTTCCTTTATATCATGTCATCGCTGAAGCGTCAAGCTTCAACAGCTCCGAAACCTCTTTCAGGCGGTGTGAAACAGTGCCATCAATCTGCTTTGAGTCATAACTGAGTTTAACTCCGCCCAAACAGGACGGGTCAACCTTGTTCGTGAGGATTATCTTCTTGCCGCTGACCTTGGCTATCTTATCTGTCAGCCTCTTCGACTGCGAATCACTCAGCGGCACTGCGGTTACAGCCGTAACCGGCATGATGCCATTATCAAGATAGTATCTCTCGCGGTAGGCTTTCACGCAGTCGCCAAAGTGCGTGGTAATCGACTTCTCGGTCAAAAGCTTCATGAAGTTAAGGACATACGGATGAACCTTGCCGTCAAGGCAGTCGTCAACGAGCCCAAGCCTCTCCTCTTTTGCAACATTTGCCGCAGAGAGAAGCTTCAAGTACTGTGGCTGAGCCGAGAATACTCTTTCGAGCTCGCATAGCTCATTATAGACCTCGCCTGTCATGTTCTCGCTCAATGCAACCGAGTAAAGAGCCGAGCCGTAATTTCCTGCAAGCCCGCTCATGACAGGTCACCCAAATCGTCGATAAAGCTGTCGACAAGGCGGCTCTGGTCGGCGGGAGTGAGCTCCCTCTCTACAACTCTTCCCGCAATGCTTACAGCAATAACGGAGATGTTGTCCTTGACCTCGCCCATAGCCTTCTTCTTCTCAAGGGCGATGTCCTCCTGAGCTTTTTCAAGGATCGCGCTCGCCTCTTTGTTAGCTTTCGAGACTATCTCTTCTTCTCTGCTCTGGGCACGGGTTACGGCGTCAGAAATAATCTTGTCGCCGGTTTCACGGGCTTCTTCGAGCTTCTTCTGATACTCATCGCGCATTTCATCCGCCTCAGCCTTGGCTGTGTCGGCACTGTTGTAGAGGTCGTCTATTTCCTTCTGCCTGTCGTCGATTATTTTCATAACCGGCTTGAACAGAAATTTCTTCAGGACAAAGAACAAAAGAAGAGTGTTGGCAAGCGTGAACAGAGCTGTCCACACGTTGACCCCCAAAATACTCTCGTACAATGTCAATTCCTCCCTCCGGAAATATCAGGACTTCTCATTATCCCATTGCGAACAGGATGAGGAACGCGATGATGAGTGAGTAGATACCTGTGGTCTCGGTGATACCGCAACCAAGGATCATGTTGGTTCTGAGGTTTCCTGCCGCTTCAGGCTGACGAGCCATTCCCTCAAGTGCCTTTCCTACTGCATTACCTTCGCCAACGCCCGGTCCGATAGCTCCGAGACCCATGCAAAGTCCTGCACCGATTGCTTTTAATCCTACTGCTAAAGCTTCTGCTGCTGCTTGATCCATAATAGTTACTCCTTAATTATTTTACTGCCGGAAGATCCGACGTAGTTTCCTGTTTTGTTTTTTCGACTTCCGCCGGTGGCGGGCAAGCCTGTCCAATATATATCATGCTAAGCAGGCTGAATACGAACGCCTGAACAAAGCCTGAAAACAGATCAAAGTACACCGACAAGAGTGCAGGTATACCAAGTGAAAGAATCGGGATTCCCGATAATAGTCCGAGAGCTTCCAAAATTCCGCAAGCTCCGAACGCTATGAAAATACCAAGGAGAATCCCCTTGAAAACGCCGATTTTCTTCTTTTTAAGCTTCTGATAAACTATGATTCCTGCTCCAAGCAAGACAATCACAATCGGGATTATGACAGTACCGGAAACGAGGTTCAGAAGAAGTGTTGAAAGCGCGCTCAGCGCGGTATAGACGATTGCGGTTATGATGCTTCCACCGAAGACGTTGCCAAAGTGACGGAATGCCATCGAAATCGGCTGTGCTATCTCAGAGATTATGTTCATCGGTGTCATGATGAACACCGGCTCGGTGAAGCCCTTGAGCCAGCCTAAGAAGCCGTTACGTTTGATATTATTGTACCAGATGATAGCCGTCGTCATCAGTGCCCACGTGAGAACCACGCTTAAATCCGCAGTTGACGAGCGGAAGAAGCCGAACATGCCGATAAGTGAGCCGCAGATTGACGAGAGGAATATCGTCCCTATGTAGGGTGTCCAGCCTACGTTGTGCTCGCCCATTGAGGATGTGACGAGACCCTTGAGCATTTCAACACCCTTCTCGACAAGAACCTGCATTTTTCCGGGGTGGGTCTTGAGGTTGCGTCCCAAGAGCACTCCCGCAACGCAGAGGAATATTGTCACGAGTAAGAGTGACAGCATCGTCTGTGTCACGTTGATTCCGCCGAAAATCGGAATCGTGAAGTAGATATACGCGCCATTTATTTCTATATCCATCAGCTATCACCCTCTTCTTTTGGGTCGTCTTCCGCGGGAATCTCACTTACGGCTGTAGCCGCGGGCGTCTCCTTCTTGCGGAAGAATTCGGCAACCGTTATTGTCGGTCGGACAAACACTATCGGCAAAACAAGTGCTATCGCATTGCAAAGCCCGCTCACGGCTCCCGCTACCCATACTATGAATATGACTGCGTAACGAAGAACCATCGAGAAGGTCATGAGGCTTTTTCCGCCCTTGACGTCCTGAGCTACCGCTCTGTCGGATGCCACGCAGACCGAGATTGCCATGAACAGGAAGTTTAAGATCGCTAAGATCCCGCCGACAATTCCGCCAAGCAGGACTGTCATGTCGAAATAGCCCAAGAGAGCAAAGATTCCGAACATTGCGGCGATGCAGATTACCTGCCCTATTGTTATTATCAGAGTTTCGTGCAAAACTTCCTTACGGGAATCCATTTCTTCTCCTATTTTATACTTAATCGTGATTATTGAAGCCGGTTACGGGAGGCTTCTTATCCTTGTCGTCCTTATTCGTGATGTCTTCCATCGTTTTGAGAGTCGAACGAAAACCGCTAATCGCAAGTATTCCACCCAAAATTGCTCCAACGAATATCACCCATACACCGAGCGAGAATTTATTTCTCAGCCAGACTGCCAACATCACGCATCCGGCAAGCGGGACTGCGGCCGAAAGCCCTAACTGTCCTATCATAACAAGAAGGCTCACGTCTTTCACGACATTAATCCTCACTTTCGAGACCTTTGTTGGCTTGATTCTGAAATCAGCCTATACGAGTTTTATTCTACCATGATTATAGCAGAATGTCAAATAAAATTCTACCGCAAAGATTTTAAAATGTCCAACAAAAATCACAGAATATAAGAATATTATCTTTCGGTGATGTCCTTGTAGACCTTTGGCTTGCCTACTGCCTTGTATGCAGGGCGGATGATTCTTCCGCCGGTGACCTTCTCCTCGAATCTGTGAGCAGACCAGCCAGCCATTCTTGCGGTTGCAAAGAGGGCGGTTGCCAGCTCCTCCGGGATTCCGAGCATACGGTAGCAAAGCCCCGAGTACATATCTACATTTGCGCAGAGAGCCTTCTCCAAGCCGGTTTCGCGGTGGAAAATCTCCGGCGCAAGCCTTTCGATAGAATTCAAGAGCGAGAACTGAGATTCAAATTCTGTGCCCTTTGCCATCTGGAGAGCTGTTCTCTTGAGTATAACGGCTCTCGGGTCGGAAAGTGTGTAGACAGCGTGACCCATGCCATAGATAAGACCGGTTCTGTCGGAAGCTTCCTTGCGGACAATCTTCGTGAGCATATCCGCAACCTCGCCGTCATCCGACCAGTTCTTGACGTTTGCCTCGATGTAGTCAAGCTGTTCGAGAACCTTGAGGTTCGCTCCGCCGTGGCGCGGACCCTTGAGAGATCCGACTGCCGCCGCATATGCGGAATAGGGGTCGGTTCCGGAAGATGTGAGTACTCTACAGGCAAATGTCGAGTTATTACCTCCGCCGTGCTCTGCGTGGAGGAGGAGAATCAGGTCAAGTAGCTTCGCCTCGTCGTATGTATACTGCCTGTCCGGTCTTAAAAGCGAGAGAACAGTTTCTGCGGTGCACTCCTCAGGTCTCACCTGGTGCATATACATGCTTCCGCCATCGAACGCCCTGCGCTTGACCTGGTATGCCGACGTCATGATAACAGGCATCTTCGCCAAAATCGAAAGTGCACAGTAGAGTTCATCCTCGGGTGTCTTTGCCTCGGGATCTTCCTCGTATGAATAAAGCGCGAGAATCGAACGTGAAATCTTGTTCATGATGTTCTTTGAGGGTGCCTTGAGAATCATATCCTCAAAGAAGCCGGCAGGAAGCTCACGGTTCTGCGCAAGAAGTCTCTGGAAGCCCGCAAGCTCATCAGCAGTCGGAAGCTTTCCCATTATAAGAAGGTATGCGACCTCCTCATAGCCAAATCTGTCTGCGCCCTGGATTCCTGCGACGATGTCCTTGACATTATACCCGCGGTAATAGAGCTCGCCCTCGATGTTCTGCTTCTCGCCCTCGTTCATGACATAGCCGTGAACGTTACATATATTGGTAAGCCCGGCAAGGACACCGGTGCCGTCGGCGTTGCGGAGTCCCCTCTTGACGTCGTAGCGGTTATAGTACTTCGGATCTATACGGTTGTTTTCCAAAAATGTCTGTCTGAATCTGTCCCTTGTTGATTCATCTATTTTTAACTGCATGATAATCTCCTCTTTCCAAAAATACAAATAAATGGTTCTGATACGTCTGATTCTATCACATTCATGTGTTTACTTCTTGTAATTTTAGCACATGAAATTTAGAAAGTCAACCAAAATGAAGCTTTTGAAAGCTCAAATATTCATTTTTCGCCCTTTTGCACGGAATACGTGACTTTTTGAGAAGAAAAATTGAAGGTCTTGACGGGAGGAAAATGCAGATTTTGTTGAAAAAGAGGGGACAAGACAGCATGGATTTGTTGAGAAAAGAAAAAAAGCACCCGGGGTGGATGCTTTTTGGGAGTTATGGTGAGCCATTGGAGAATCGAACTCCAGACCCTTTCATTAAAAGTGAAATGCTCTGCCAGCTGAGCTAATGGCTCGGTTCACAACTACGTTATTATATCAAACACGAGCGCATTTGTCAATATCTAAAATCGAAAATTTCGTAGATGGCGGCTGAAAATCAGAAATTCTTGTTTACGTCCTGATAGAGCTCGTTTGAGAGTATCTCCGCATCATCGCCGACGAATGCCTTTGCGGCTTCCTCGTCGCCCTGAAGCTTCCACATGAACCACGCCACAACATAGCCGTCCTCGGCGGTATTGGTGCTTCCGTGGGCTGTGTCGCATCTTCTCATCATCAGCTTTTCTCCCGAAATCTGATCATAAATGTCGGTCAAGCCCTCCAAAGTCACAACCCAGTCATCGCCACCGCCTGCTCCCGAAATGAGCATAATCGGCGTTTCAACCAACGAAGCGTCATAAGACCATTCGAGCGCAGTTGCCACCGGCTGATTTGTCGGAGAAAGTGCCACGGCGGCTTTGTAGATGTCCTTGTGGTCGGTGTCCGTGATTGCGTTTATAACTCCGACTCCGCCCTGCGAATGACCGACAATTCCCACGTTGTCGAAATCGACCTTCTGATAAAATATGCTCGTCTGACCCTCGTCGTCTATGTATTCATTCAGCAACTCCAGATGTCGCACGCACATCTCCGCTCCGAACGCATTCCACGAATAGGTTTCCTCTGTCGATATAACGATAAAGCCATAGGAAGCGTAAAACTGCTGTTGTGCCTTTGAGTAAGAGCCCTTCCAGCCTGTTCCGTTGCAGATGACGATAACGGGATATTTCTTATCGGAGGTTTCGAGCTCCGTAGGATAGCTTATCATATATTTCTCAAAAATCTGCGTGGTAGCCTGTTCGTAGTAGGACGTTTCGTACGGACCGTCTTCAAGATAGGCGGCTTCAATAACCCCGCCGGTTTCAATGCTGTCACGGTAGTTGTCTTTCAGAGAGCTGTCCAAGTGGGTAATCCAATAGATGAACACGGCTATCAGGATGATGATTACCAAAACGATGATTCCGATTACTTTCAGTGCTGTTTTCATGAGTTTTCCTCCCTTATTCTACTGGCAAATACGTTGCAAGATATTCCTCAACAGTCTGCATGTACTGAACATACAGCTTATTGTCATTCTGCAGAGCGTGACCGGAGTGCGGGAATTCTATGTATTCATGAGTGATGCCATTTTCTTCGAGGGCATTCACAAGCCACCTGGCTGAATCAAACGGACAGACTTTGTCGTAAACACCGTAGGCGCAAACAGTGGGGACGGAGTTTTCGGTTACCCACATATAGCCGGAGATGGGCTTGATGATTTCTTCATATTCATCCGTGCCGAGAACGTCGACATCTATTTCAGTACCTGCCATCACTCCGAAGAGATACGCCGCCGCTTCGGGGCTCTGGTCGAGCCCGTAACAGCTCCAGTCTTCGGCATAGAAGCTTGACGGTCCGACTGCCTCAAAGAGCATCGTCACAGGAATCGGGGATTCGTCCGCATCGCGATAGGCATAGAGCATTGCGAGAGTTCCGCCTGCCGAGCCTCCGCCGATCGCCATTGCGTCAAGATTATAGCCGAGTTCTTTAGCAGCTTCGACAACCGCTGAGATACTGCTTTTTATCTCCATCGACTGAGTATAGACACTTGCGTCGGGATGGTCGTCATCGCGAAGAGTGTAGTTGATTCCTGCGGCAACGTAGCCTTTCGAGCAGAGCCATTGGAGCATTTCGGCATCGTCCGACTTGTCGCCGGTTGTGAAGCCTCCTGCATGAAGATACACGACCAGACTGTAAGTTTCCTTCGTGTTATCCGCAGGCAGATACAAGTCGAATTTGTTTGCCTCCCCGTCGCCATAGGACAGGTCGGTATAGACCGTTCCGACTTCATCACTCCATTCTACCGAATACACAACCAATGCCGGAGATGTGTAGGTCATCTTGAATATTGCGGAAGCGACGAACGCCGCGACAAACGCCAACACACAAAGCATTACAAAAAGTCCGCTGTGTTTCTTCTCTGATTTTGTAGTGCTCATAAGAAATTACCTCCAAAAAGTGAACCGCCGACCATCAGATTGATGACAGCTCTCACAGCAAGTCTGCCGGTGACCGTTCCAAACAGAACCACTACCACGAGGGATACTATTCTGCTCAGGGTGAAAAAGTTTTTCATAATGATTCCTCCGCTCTTGACAATTACACACAGTTGGTGTAAAATACTGATGTAGCAATTGTACCATCACTTGCTTTTAAAGTCAATAATTCGATCGAAAATGGCGCAAATAAAGGAGATTGTACCATCATGAGGATGAATAACACAGACAGAAACACCTATGTCAAGGTTCAGATTCTGAACGCAACAGTTAGCCTTTTGGCTGAGCGTGATTTTGAAGAGATTTCGGTCTCGGAGATTACCGAGCGGGCGCAGGTCAGCCGGAACTCGTTCTACAGAAATTACGAGAGCAAGGAGGATATACTCCTGCAACATGTCCGCCGGCTTCTTGGCGACTGGCGCAAGGACAATGACGCGGCTGTTTCCGGCTCTAATGCCGAAATGTTTGGAAGCCTGTTTCAGCATCTGAGCGATAACCGGGAGTTTTATATGCTCCTGCGGAAGCGAAACCTCTTCCACCTCTTTCTTGACGTCCTCCTGGAGCAGTCGGGTCCGAAGCCGGAAATGGACAACACCTGGGCATACATCACCGCGTTCATCGTCCACGGTACCTATGGGTGGATTGAGGAATGGGTAAACCGTGGAATGCAGGATTCAGGCGAAGAGATTACAGGGTTTCTTACGAGGTATGGAATGAAATAGGCGTGAAAAATGCACCCGACCAGAGTCAGGTGCTTTTTCGTGCCCGGATTCTATTCAATTTCCAGCTTGATCTCCCCTGTGACAGTAGTCGCTTTGCATATTCCGCCGGAGGTGGTCTGGGGAATTGAGATATTGCCGAGGTTCGTGCTCGCTACAAAAATCTTTTCGGTGAGAACCGTGCCGATGATGCTTCCTGTCGTGGTTTCGAGGTACATCTCTCCAGCATCGCAGGCTTTGAGGCTTATACTGCCGGTGGTTACGGTTGCGGAGAGAATGTCGCTTGCGATGACGTCTTCAAGATAGATTTCGCCGGTTATCACTTCAAGCGAGACGGTTTCAAAGTCGATGTCGCTCAGGTTGATCATTCTCGTCGTCACGCTTGCGGAGAGCGAGGCGTAGGTGTCTTTAGGAAGATAAATCGTTACCGACTGCTCGTCGGAAAAGATGCCAATATAATTGTACCACTTGCGGATGTTGACTGTTTCGATGGAAAGCGTGCCATTCTCGACCTTGACGGTGTTGGTGAGGGTGTCGTCCTCGTAGCAGACCACACGGCAGACGTCGTCATCCGACGGAAGAATTGTCACTCCGGCGACTTCGGTGTCGATGGAAATGCTGTCGAAATCGTCCGCAAATTCGTAAGTATTGGTGTGGAAAAACCACGTTTCAAGCTTTGAGGCGTCGAAGCCGACCGCCGCCAGTGCCCCTACAAAAATCACTGCTCCGACTACAACAAGAATCACTGCGGCTATAATCCACTTTTTAGTTCTGCTCATCATACTGTTTCCTTTCTTATCAGACCCGATTTGATTTTAAGAAATACCCATTTCGTTGCCCCGATGATGCCTTTGGTTATCCACAGGCAAATCAAGAAGCCGAGAATAGTTACGCCCACAAAGGCGATTCCCACGCCGAGCATGGCGATTCCGGAGACCACTTTTCCCATTGCCGAGAAGACGAAGAGCGAGAATATTCCGCTGACTGCGACCACTGCGAACGAGAAATCCACCGCCCAGACGGCGACAATCACGCTCCAGATTGATACATATACGGAGATTACTGCCGCAAAAACTGCCACAAGAAGCGAAATCCAAAGTGGAGAGCCGAGAATTATCAAAAGGATTTCCCCGACGCGAAGTGCCCGGTTGCGCTTCACCTTTTCCCTGACGATAGCCGTCAGCGGAACTTCCGAGAGAATCTGAGAGACGATTTCGTCAACCGTGCCGAGCTCCGCAACTGCCTGCTCTTCAGAAAGCCCCTCCTCAATCCGGTCGTCAATCATCTCGCTGTAGAAGCTCAAACGCTCGTTCGCATCGACCTGAGGAATCCCCGAAAGCCGGCGGCGCAGGTTCTCCAAAAATTCATTTTTCACCATTTTCATTATCCTCCTTGGTTATAAATCGGTAGATTGCGAAAATTTCTCCCCACTCGACTTTGAACTCCTCGATGCGTTTAAGCCCCGCTTCGGTGATGTGGTAGTACTTGCGGAGCCTGCCGTCGTGCTCGACGTTCCTGACCGTCAGCATTCCCGCCGACTCAAGCCGCTTGAGAATGGTGTAGAGAGTGGACTCGGACAGCCTGATGTACGGCGTGAGGTCCTTGATAATTTTGTAACCATAGGAATCCTCGCCCTTGATAGCCGCCAGCACGCAGACGTCTAAAAGCCCTCGTTTTAACTGTGTGTCCATAGGAGCACCTCCTTTTGAATACCTCCTGTTATGCTATACATCATATTACGAAGTATTGAAGTTGTCAAGAGGGAAAATGAAAAAACGGCAAAAATTTTTTCCGCCGATGGGTTCTGTGCAGGGTGCGTGTTAAGAGAAGTGTTAGAAACTTTACCGTGTTAAAAAAATCAAAAGTAAAAGAATCCCCCGACTGCCTTCAATCAAGAAAGCAATCGGGGATTCTTCATCACTTACTTTTCCGCAGGATTCCCGACACGGTGTCCCATCTGCTTCGAGATTGCGTTGGCTGTTTCCCTGAGTTCAGGCAAAAAGATGTCCTTTTGCGCTATGATCTTCTGGGCGATGGCAACCGTCCCGATTGCACCTACCGGCTCTCCCGAATAATCAAATACGGGACAGGCAACACTGCCGAAGCCGGTGAAACGGTCGTCAACATCGGTTCCATATCCGCACTCCCGTACTTCATCCAGCATTCTGCGGCATTCATCCGCATTCAGGATAGAATGGTCGGAGTATTTTTTATAGGTATAACCCTTAATCAGCGCTTCCCTTTTTTCTTCGGGAAGATAAGCAAGAATTGCCTGACCCATTGCGCTCGCATAGGCGGGAGCGTTGCTACCAATCCGGGCGGTAACCTGAATATCATAGGGGGATTCTTCCTTGCAGATTGTTACCACACGGTCTCTGTTCAGGGTACCCATGTGAATGGTCATCTTGGTGCTGTAGGCAAGCTTCTGAAGAAGCGGTCTTGCCACAGTGACGAGATCCTGCCTCATCTCAACCAACATTCCGTAATAGAAGAATTTGTAGCCGAGACGATACCTCGGACCGTCGATTTTCTCTATATATCCGTTCTTTTCAAGAGTGCAGAGTATTCGGAACAGGCTGGATTTGCCCTGACCGGTCTGCCGTTGTAGCTCGGCAAGCGAAAGGCTTTTGTAATGGCTCAATGTGTCCATAACGGCAAGCGAGTTGGTAACTGTGCTTAACTGATAAGGGTCTTTTTCCATGATATTCTGTACTCCTTTAAGTAGGTATCAGCCTGTCTGTTTATAGTCGTGCTTTTCATTATAGCATAAGCTTAGGACATTATTCAACAATAATTTCGCTATCCGAAACGAAATCTATATGAAATTTGTGATGTTTTGTTGAAATTCTACATAAGTGAAACTATTGTCGGCGTGTGATTTGTGCAAAAGGGAGAAATAGAATTGCACTCTTTACAAAAATTTTTGCATCTGTTATAATTTCATATAGAGAAATTGCATTTCTCATATAAAAACACTATACCTTAAGGGGGTAAAAGTATGGCAACTACAAAACAACGCAACTACGCCGTTGACTTTTGGCGTATGTTTGCAACCCTGGCTGTCTGTTGGGGACACATGGGAAGCGTCGGCTTCCGCTTCACCTCAGGCGGCGTGAATTATCCGGATTCCACACTTTTCACCGGCGGTCCGGTTCTGGGTGTATTCCTGGTATTCACCGGCTACTTCATGATGAAGTCATTCGAGGGCAAGAAGCTTCGTGGCTTAAACGAAGGCAAGTCGGCAAGCTCTCTCGCTCTGACCTACCTGAAGACCCGCTACCTCGGTCTGTGGCCGGCGCTCTTTGTTGGTACGCTGTTCGGCTATCTGATGTGCCTGGCAGGTTCCCTGACCGGTCTGTGGCACGGCAAACTGCTGACCGTGGGAGAGGAATTCAATGGGTTCAAGGATATCATTGCTTCACTGAACTCCACCGTTCTGCAGTGGTTCGGTCTTGATGCAACAGGTATTCTCGCCGACACCGGCTATTCCTTCTCCTGGAATTCTCCGATGTGGTACATCTCCGCTATTTTTGTAGCAGGATACATTTTCTACTATCTGCTTTGCAAAAATGAGGATCTGACCCGTGGTCTCATCGTACCGCTGATTGTAATCATCTGCCCGTGCATGTGGGCAATGAGTTCCCTGAGCATGAACGACCGTGGCTACGGTGCTCTGGCGTTCGGCATGTTCGACAATGCACTCGTCTTCGGCGGTTGGGGTACTGCGCTCGGTATCTTCCTGTATCGCCCTTACGAAGCACTGCGCAAGATGAAAATCGGCGAGAAGGGCAAGCGTTGGCTCACAGTCATCCATGTGCTTTTAGCTGCGTGGCTCATATTCATTTGCGTCAAAGGACTTGACGGTCTTTACGTCACCAGCGACGAAATCCGCATCAACTCCGAGATGTATGTTGACATCATAGTTGCTGTCACCATGATTTTTGCAGTGGCAAACCAGGATTATCTGACTCAGAAGGTATTCAACAAGCCGATTTTCGGCAAGCTGGGCGAATTCTCTCTGTACTTCTTTATCGTACATATCCATGTAATTAACCTGGTATGCGGTCTGGTCGGCGGTGAAAACGTGACGACCTCATGGCAATACTATCTGTGCCTGTTGGCGGTTATCGTTATTTCCTGCATACTCGGATTCATCTGCCAGATCATCTGCAAGAAGGGCATTCAGCCTCTGCTCTACAAGCTGGATAATGCCATCCAGACCTGCACTCGCAACGGTCAGATTGAGCGTGGCGAGATTCCTGAAGCTGAAGCAAAATAGCCACAAAATCTGTAATATAACTACAAATGGGGCTGATGCAGCCAAACGCAACAGCCCCATTTATTTGAATTATCGACTGAAAGGAGAAATTCAATGAAGATTATAAAATCTGTTGATGTTCCCTCCATAATCCACTCCGGTGATACCATTGCTGTCGGAGGCTTTGGCGCATATGGATGTCCGGATGAACTCCTGGACGCAGTGGTTCAAAGCTATAAAGCATCCGGCAGTCCGAACGGGATTACCTGGGTGACCGGCATCGGCACCGGAGATAATACAGAAAACGAAATCGGCATGAATCGGGTCAGCATTCCCGGCATGACCGGATGTGTCATTGCCGCACACCTGGCAAACTGCGTGAAGCTCGGAAAGGCAGTCGGAAGAAATGAAATACCGGCATATGTAATTCCGCTCGGAGTAGTTGCACACCTGATGCGGTCGATTGCCGCCGGAGAACCGGGTGTCGCTTCCCATGTCGGCATCCACACTCTCGCTGATCCGAGAAACGATGGATGCTGTTCCAATCAGGCGGCTCGTGATATGGGTCGTGAAGTTGTAAAGCTGATTGATGTAGCCGGAAAGGAATGTCTTTTCTATCCTTCGTTCCCCATTCAGGTTGCATTCATACGGGCCACCTATGCGGATGAGGACGGAAATCTGTCCTTTGATCATGAAGCACTGACGGGCATGGAGCTTGAGATGGCACTTGCCGCACACAACAGCGGCGGCATCGTTATCGCACAGGTTGAAAAGATTGTGAAGCGTGGGACACTCAAGCCGAAGACGGTTCGGGTTCACCGCAAGCTCGTCGACTATGTCCTCGTCGCCAAGCCAGAATTCCATCATCAGGGCTATGCAACCGACGTATACCGTCCTGAACTGACCGGCGAGATTCAGGTGCCGACGAATACTCTCGAACCGCTTCCATTTGATACCCGCAAGATTGCCACAAGACGTGCGGCAATGGAACTCAAGCCGGGAATGATTATCAACCTCGGTATCGGAATGCCGTCGGGCGTCGGGGCAGTTGCCAACGAAGAAGGCATCGGAGATACAATTCTTTCGCTTGAATCGGGACCCATCGGCGGTGTGCCGGTTGCGGGTCTTGGATTTGCGGCTTCGGTAAATGCCGAGTGCATAATGTCGATGGCGGACACCTTCGACTTCTATGACGGCGGCGGTCTTGATATGACCTGCCTTGGTGCCGCAGAGATTGACAAAATGGGCAACGTCAACGTCTCCTCCTTCAACGGTCGTTGCACCGGTCCGGGCGGGTTCATCAACATTTCACAGTCCACGCCGGAGGTCATATTCCTGTTTGCATTCACAGCCGGTAAAAATGACATAATCGCACATGACGGAAAGTTAGAAATCCGGCAGGACGGCAAGCCCGTGAAATTTGTAAAAGAAGTAGGACAGGTCACATTCTCGGCACAGTATGCTCAGGAAAGCGGTCAGAAGGTTCTCTATATCACAGAGCGTGCTGTCTTCCGCCTTACGGAAAAGGGCTTGGAGCTTATCGAAATCGCTCCCGGTGTTGACCTTCAGAAGAATATTCTGGAAAAGATGGACTTTGAGCCGATTGTGTCCCCAGAGCTCAGGCTTATGGACGAGCGGATTTTCCGTGAAGAGCCTATGGGACTGGGACTTGCAGATTAAGGAGGAAAAGCCATGTCGAATAAAGTAACAGACCTGCGCTCGGCACTTGAACTCCTGAAAACAATGCCGGGACAGCTTGTTGAGACGGATGTGGAAGCAGACCCGATGGCGGAGATTTCCGGCGTTTATCGCCATGTCGGAGCAGGCGGAACCGTCCAAAGACCTACACAAGAGGGTCCTGCGATGATTTTTAACAACGTCAAGGGTCATCCCGACGCAAAAGTCCTGATTGGACTTCTTGCCAGCAGAAAAAGAGTCGGAGCACTTCTTGACTGCGACCCGAAGAGACTTGGATTCCTGCTGAAAGACAGCGTGGCAAATCCTTTGCCGCCGGTGGAGATTCCCAATGATCAGGCTAAGTGTCAGGAAGTTGTTTATCTGGCGAGTGACCCTGATTTTGACGTAAGAAAGCTGGTTCCTGCTCCCACCAACACCGAAGAGGACGCAGGACCATATATCACCCTCGGAATGTGCTATGCCACGAGTCCCGAAACGGGAACCTCGGACGTGACCATCCACCGCATGTGCCTTCAGAGCAAGGATGAAATCTCAATATTCTTCCAGCCGGGGGCACGGCATATCGGGCATTTCTTTGAGCTGGCGGAAGCAAAAGGCGAGCCTCTGCCAATTTCCATCTCCATCGGTGTTGACCCTGCGATTGAGATTGCATCCTGCTTTGAGCCGCCGACGACCCCGCTCGGATATGACGAGCTCCAGGTTGCGGGCGCAATCCGCAATCAGCCGGTCGAACTGGTGAAGTGCCTGACTATCAATGAGAGGGCGATTGCCAATGCGGAGTATGTCATCGAGGGCGAAGTGCTTCCGGGCAGAAGAATCCGCGAAGACATCAATTCAGATACCGGCAAAGCCATGCCGGAATTTCCGGGCTATTGCGGTCCTGCAAATCCTGCGCTTCCCGTCATAAAAGTCAAGGCTGTGACCACCCGCAAAAATCCGATTATGCAGACCTGCATAGGTCCGTCCGAGGAACACGTCTCCATGGCGGGAATTCCGACCGAGGCAAGCATATTGGCGATGGTCGAAAAGGCTATGCCCGGCAAGCTCCAGAATGTCTACTGCGCATCTCCCGGCGGCGGAAAATATATTGCAATCATGCAGTTCAAAAAATCCATGCCATCGGATGAAGGTCGCCAGAGACAGGCGGCACTCTTAGCATTCTCAGCATTTGCGGAGCTCAAGCACGTTTTCATTGTGGACGAGGACGTCGACCCGTTTGACATCAAGGACGTAATGTGGGCGATGACAACCCGATTCCAGGCGGACAGGGACATCATCATGATTCCGGGTGTGCAGTGCCACCCTCTGGATCCATCCAACAATCCGAAATACAGTCCTGACATCCGTGCTACCGGCGTTGCCTGCAAAGCTATTTTCGACTGCACCGTTCCATATGACCAGAAAGAACGGTTTGAGCGTGCGAAGTTTATGGATGTTGACCCGAAAAAATGGGTCCCGGAGTTATTCTGACAGGAGTTTATTATGACAAGATTAGTCATAGGCATAAGCGGAGCCAGTGGATTTCCACTGGCTGTCCGCCTTTTGGAAGAACTGAAGAAAAAGCCGGAGATTGAAACGCATCTCGTTTATACACACGGTGCCGTTCTGACGGCAAAAGCGGAATCCGGCTATGAGGCGGAGGATATAAAGAGACTCGCTACTGTCTGCTATGATAATGAGAATATCGGTGCGGCGATTGCGAGCGGAACCTTCCAGACCGCAGGGATGATTATTCTCCCCTGCTCGATGAAAACCGTCAGTGGCATTGCAAACGGCTACAGCGACAACCTGCTTCTGAGAGCCGCAGATGTGACAATCAAGGAGCAGCGCAAGCTTGTGCTGGCTGTACGGGAAAATCCTTTAAGCTCAGTCCATCTTGAAAACATGCTGAAGCTTTCCCGTATTCCGGGAGTATTTCTCATGCCGCCGATGCTCAGTTATTATCACGCCCATGAAACGCTTGAGGACATGGAGCGGCAGATTGTCGGAAGACTCATGCAGCCTTTCGGAATCGAAACGGAGGGCTTTCAGAGATGGAATTAAGAAAGCATTATGAAAGAGCCGTCTGCGGAACGACTCTTTGTTGCGATGTTATTCAGATGGGAAAAGACTATGCTGTCTGCCTGTGGGACGAAAAAGGCGGGCATATCGGCTCGGTCTGCATGTCCGTGGCTCGCCCAAGTCTTACGGGAAATGGCATCAGCGCAACTACATCGGTGCTCAACTGCATCGGGCACAAGGAGGAAAGCATTGCCCGGAGCTTTTCCGAAGCAGTCGCCATCAGAAATAACTGCACCGCAGTATGTAGCTGTGGGATTCATCTTGACGGAATTACTCCTGAGATGATTTCTGAGATTCAGGAAGCGTGTGAGGAAATAAAAAAACAGATTATATGCTGAGTACGGCTTGACAATCCACGAATAATTTGCTATAATGCCATACGAATCGGACGGTATGTAACCCATACCTTGCAAGGCACGACTTTGTAGCCGGATGGACGAATGCGCCAGATAAGATTTATTCTTATCCGGCGTTTTTATTTTTCAGGAGGAAACGAAAATGAAAATTTATGAAGAATTACAGGCAAGAGGACTTATCGCACAGGTAACGGACGAGCCGGAGATATGACTTCCTTTATCTCAACGAAAAATACGGTTGCAATATGCAGTTCGGCGGCGACGACCAGTGGTCAAATATGCTCGCCGGAACCGAGCTTATCTGCAAAAAGACCGGCAAGGATGCCTATGCCATGACGATAACCCTTCTCATGAACAGCGAAGGCAACAAGATGGGCAAAACCGCCAAGGGTGCCGTCTGGCTTGACCCGAACAAGACCTCGCCTTTTGAATTCTATCAGTACTGGAGAAATATCGACGATGCAGACGTCATGAAATGCCTGAGGCTTCTCACGTTCATCCCCGTTGAGACTATCGAAGAGATGGACAACTGGGACGACAGCCGCATCAATGAGAAAAAAGAAATCCTTGCCTATGAGCTTACTTCAATGATTCACGGCAAAGATGAAGCTGATAAAGCGAAACAGACTTCTTTGGCACTCTTTGCGGGTGATGGCGACGACAGCAATATGCCGACAACCACCGTTTCCGAGGATTCTCTTTCAGACGGGCAGATAGGCATTCTTGACCTTCTGGTTATGGGTAATCTCGCCAAGAACAAGGGCGAAGCAAGAAGACTGATCGACCAAGGCGGAATCACCCTTAACGGAGAAAAAGTAACCTCCTCCGACGAAAAAGTCACCTCAGAAGCCCTCAGGGACGGCATCAAAATCAAAAAAGGCAAGAAGGTATATCATAAATTTGTCCTGTGAAAAATGGCTTTCTAAGGAGGTAATGATATGAAAGTCATAACCACCTACAGACAGTCCGCAAATCGCAATCGCAGAATCACGGATAATCTGCACTATCTTCAAAAATTCAAAAAGTTTCTGATTCCCAGCATGATTTCAATGGCACTTTTAGCTGTATACACGTTTACGAATTCCTTCGTAATCGGTCAGAAGCTCGGCTCCACAGCTCTTGGAGCGATGGGAATCTGCACGCCTGTCATTACATTGACCTATGCTTTCGGATATTTATTCGGAAAAGGCGGAGCGGCTCTGTACTCTATAAGCCTGTTCAGAACATCAACATCAATCTTATGCGTCATCAACCTGTGCAAAATTTTTGCTTCTCTCTGTGAAAGAAAGATGAAAATTCAGAATCCTCTTGACTCCATTATTATAATGGAGTTTAAAATTATAAGGATAGCTTATAATAAGGAGGACACTGTATGACAGAGGAAAATGCTATTGAAAGCGAAGGGCTTGTCGCAAATCCGCTCGGGGCGGAACCGATAAGAAAGCTTATCTGGAGGTTTGCGATTCCTGCGACAGTAGCTCTTGTCGTAAACGCATTATATAACATCGTCGACCAGATTTTTATCGGGCAAACTGTCGGATACCTCGGCAATGCCGCCACAAACGTTGTCAATCCGCTTATGGTAATCATGCTCGCCGTCGCAATCCTTTGGGGAGACGGCTGTGCATCCTATACGAGCCTTCAGCAAGGAAGAGGCAACCGTGAGAATGCCTCCCGTGGCGTCTGCAATGCCTGCCTGATGTCAGTCATCTGTGGACTTATCTTCATGGTGATTTCGCTTATCTTCATGAAACCGCTCTGCCTCTTGTTCGGAGCATCGGAAAATTCACTTCCGTATGCCATGCAGTATGGCTATATAATAGTCTTAGGCTTGCTCCATCTTTCTCGTAACTTCTTATTTTGTTCCTTGTATCACCATTATTACGGAAACATTGGTGTCCCATTGTTTCTCTCCACGGTTATACTGTTCAATTCTTGTATCGTACTTCATGTTGGCGAGCCGCTTCATTTCAGCAACTTCCCGGGCGTTAAAATGTTCCGGCATTGTCCCAAATACAGAGTCTATTCTATCCAAAGTGGAATAGCGTTCTGCATTTATCATATTGCAGGCAAGCTGGGAACTGATCCTGGGGTTATCAGGAGTCAAATCAATCGTTGCATACCCTGTTCTTATATTTCGGAAGCCATACTTTTCCATAGCTATCGGCATTTCCGCTTCGTTCATTGGGTACTTGCAAACGGAATATGTTTCAAACGATGTATCATATTCTCTAGCCTTTTCCCAAAATGCCTGTTCAAAATCATTGAGTTCCTTTACACAAGCAGGAGTTATGTTGATACCCCTCCGTGAGGATAACACAAGACATTTTCCTCCCGGTTTCAATACTCGAAGCTGTTCCCCATAAAACCCGGAAGGCTCTATGTGCTCTGCTACCGTATTTGAAATGGTCACATCAAAAGTATCATCATCAAAGGGGAGCTGGGTGGCATCTCCTTCCATGAAAGATATGCCGTCTTCGTGTTCTGATGCAAACCGGATAAATTCGCTATCTCTGTCAACAGCGGTAATTTCAGCATTGGGATACCAGCGATGAATCGCTCCTGCTAAAGCTCCGGGACCACAGCCGATTTCCATGACTTTCAAAGTGCGGCTTGTGTCCAGATCAAAAAGCTGTCTGTACTGTTGCTCAAACAGATCATCAAATCGTAATTTGCGGGAGTAGTATAATGTATTAGTACCTTGAACATACTTTGACCAAATAACATTCATATCAAAATTCCTTTCTTTTTTATACAAACTTAGGCGTTTGCGAAACGTCAGAACCCGCATATTTACGGGATTCTTTTTACTACAAAATAAAACATCTCCTCAATGTTTTATGGTAAAATAGAGTCGCCAAAAACTATCAACCAACCCACCAAAAAAGAGATGTGTTTACATGATACCATATAATCAGCTCTCGTTGGGAGATATTTTTGAAGATTGTCGAAATATTTTCGATTCCGACAAGCCCCAGTTCCTGTCTCTTCTTGAAAACAATATTGACCTTGATGAAATTATCCCGGCTTCTTTTTTCCTTCATTACTATGCTTCCACAGGCAGAAACCGTAAATACCCGCTTAAAGCCATGCTTTGGGCTTTGATTATACAGTGCCTCTTCTCCATCCCCACAGATTCCCTTCTGCTTGTTTTCCTTCATTACTCCAGACATCTGCGTGAATTCTGTGGTTTTACCAAAGTCCCCGATGCTTCTAAAATCACCCGCTTTAAACAAGACTTCCTCGATGACATAAAGCTTGTCTTTGACAGGCTTGTGGATATTACCGAACCCATCTGCATGGACATCCCTAACTTCTCATAGTAAAGAAGTGAGTTGATATTCACTCCCCGAAGCCTTGCAAACTCGCTGATAGTAAGGTAATCCTTCATAAGTCTGCCTCCTCACTCTGTTATTATAACGGAGTTTTATCCCGGATGTCAAGCCACCAACACTCATGTCAGCAACCGTACATATGGACGAGAAGACTCCGCATATGCACTTATGCTTCGCGCCGCTGACGGAGGATAACAGGCTCAGCGCAAAAGAAATTGTAGGCAATAAGAAGAAGCTCACAGAATGGCAGGACAGGTTCTGGGAGTATATGGTCAGGAAATATCCCGACTTTGAGCGTGGAGAGAGTGCATCATTAACCGGCAGAGACCACATTCCGCCAAGGATGTTCAAGCAGATGACACAGTTGACCGCTCAGAAAGAGAATGCTGTCGGACAAGATGTCGTTTGAAGTCGGCGGGTGAGCCAAGGGGTGTTAGACAAAGTGTTAGAAAAGCCCTGCAAAAATAGACAAAAGGTTAAAAGAAAAAGCCCGAAAACGGCTTGCCTTCGAGCAAAAAGGGTTCCCGCAAAGCGTAGCTTTGTGGGAAAAGGAGGAGCGACGGAATGAGTGAGAGGCGAAATTTAAAAAATTTCGTCGCGAACGATATGAAGTCCGCGACGACGTGGTGGTGGAGCATACGGGATTCGAACCCGTGACCTCCACACTGCCAGTGTGGCGCGCTCCCAACTGCGCTAATACCCCAGTACTTCGGATATAATAGCACATCCAGGCGAAAAAATCAAGGGGTTTTTGAGAGAAATTTGCGATCGACGATTTTATTTCTTCATTTCCATCTCGTAAGTATAAAGCATTGAGTCTTTAAGTTTTTGAAGTTTATCATCATAGACCACCTGCGGGCAATAGTCGAAGTCATCCGGGCAAGCGACCAACTTCACGCAATCGGCATACATAGGACACCTCCTGCATATCTCTCCGATTTCCGGTCGCTTCTTCCAATAGTCGATAACGTCCTGATTTGTGATGCCCCCGTAAATAGTTCCGCACTTATCCGTGATACCAACATGCTCACACTTATGAAGTTCCCCTGTCGGTGTAACAACAACTGCTGAATCGTTATCCGCCATACAATGATTCGTTTTTATTCTTTTGTCTATCTTACCACAATGAGACAATCCCTTTTTGGTGAGATAAGCATTCAACTTACTGTTTTCGGAACAAGTTCTGTCAAACGACTCGCTATACTTTTCACCATATAAGTAGTGCGAATATACTCCAAGCTTCTCATACGATGAAAATCTGTCCGCTAAAAGCTCACTGAGTTTATACAGATCTTCGGCATTATCCAGGTCGAGATTCAATCTGATACTAACTCTTATTCCCGCTTTCAGTAGCCTCTCAATATTGTCAAGTACCCGCTGAAATGCACTGCCTTCGGGATTAACGTATGCCTTGCGCTCGTTATATACTTCCTCTGTACCATCAAGTGTTATCTGAACTTTCTTCAAGTTCCAGTTTTCCACTGCCTTTTTGACCACATTATCTGTCGCCAAGTAACCGTTAGAAATCATACTTGACTCAAACTCAATCCCAGCTTTTCGCAGTTCGCTTGTAATAATGTCAATAACAGAAATATTGAATAACGGCTCGCCGCCAAACCAGTGCAAACCAACTTTTTTGCCAGCATTCTTCTTGATGTATTCCGCAACATCAAGCGCAGTCTGCTTGCTCATACTGACTCGTTCGATACCCTTTTCGTAGCAATAGAAACACCGGGCATTGCAATCGGTAGTTGTTAAGATAGTATAGCTGTTTATGCCCTCTTTAGTATCAAAACATGTTACAACATCTCTGACCTCATTGATAAGCTTCAGGTCGTCATGCTCTGTAGACACCAAGAACCAGTTCTTCACAAGATAGTCGAAGAGCTCACTATCCCTGATGCTATCAATATCTGATTCTTGCAAATCAGAAACACAAAGAAACTCACTCTCACCCTTATCGATGAGAATAAGCTCCTTTGTAAGATTGTTCAGTAACAGAATACCGCAATCCGCTGTAGTAGCAACACACCATGAAGCAAGGCTCACATTGTCTCCATGAGTAATACACTGTTCTCCAAGTGCTTTGGAAATAGTTATATGTGCTTTACTTATTTCTTCCATTTTTTAGCTAATAGGAATATCTTCGTAATCCACATAGTTACATGTTGCATCGACACATGTATACTGAGGACAAGTGCTACTAATAGCCAATACGTACATCTCCTGTTCCCTAAAAGCAATCACGTTCATCTCATGCTTCTCAAACATATCCATATCAAAATACCTCCATTTTTCTTATGCAAGGCTTGTGCCTTCCGCATTTTCAATTTAATTCTGCTCAGCTTGTTCCTTTTTCATCCTGCGGCGTTTTTCCTGGATGGATTTTACCGAACGCTGGATCTGGGCGGACAGTTCGCTGTCGGGCATTGTGTGCTCCATGACGAGCTTGCACTCTTCCTCTGTCCACGCGTGGCGGGCGTAAATGTACGATGTTTTGTCGTAGTATCGCTTCCGGCAAGCGCGCTTCTTTTCAACCGACCTTCCCGTCCTCGGTCTGCCTCGACCTGGCATAAGTCTCATCCCTTCGCTGTCGCTGAGAACCATATAGCTCAATATCTGAGAAATTGGGACATTTGGCTATAAAATTCTCAATAAAAGAATCAAATCTGATAACCCTATTATACCCCCCGCAAAATTTGTCAATAGTAAGTTTTTAGCTTTCAGAGGCGAGAAATTTCTGAGAAATTCTTAATATTCTGATACGATTTTGAGGCAAAAATCTCGGGAAGTGAGACATGAAAAACAGGGCTGATTTCTCAGTCCTGCTTTGTTTATATCAGCTTTTTCAGCACTTTCCCGATGTCATCATCAATGCAAATCGACTGCCCTGCAATCTGCGACGGGCAGGCGGCGTCGCCGTAGTTTATGCAGGCGTAGGTCGCTTTCGGGTTCTTTAAGGTCATCTGCCAGAAGGGGCGGGCTCTCCGAAAGAAGTTCTTTTACAAGGTAGATTCTGCGGTCGGGTTGGGTCATGACAACGCCTTTCTTTTCAATTACTCTCTCACAACCGAAATTCTCTGCTGAACATGATTGCCGGAAACGATCTCGTCAACCATTGCTACAGCATAATCGGCATAGCTGATGATGCTTTCGCCCTTGGAATTGAGGGTGAGTTCTTCACCGCCGAGGATGTACTTGCCGGACTTCTCGCCGTCTGCCTGGAAGTCGCCGGCAGGGCTGACATAAGTCCACTTGACATCACTGCGCTCGCGGAGCTCAGAAAGAGCCTTTGCCATTGCAGCCGCAAGAGGCTTGAAAACGTCAGGGAAGTCGGGACCATCAGAGACACATGCTGTGTGCTCAGGGTTTACATAGAGGCTTCCTGCACCGCCGACAATGAGAAGTCTTGTGTCAGTCCCACTGAGAGCGTCGCAAAGAACCTTCAAAGAACTGCTGTGAAGAGGAAGAGTGTCCTCTGTCCATGCTCCGAAGGCATCAACTACTACATCGAAGCCCTTGAGGTCTGCGGCTGTGAGGTCGAAGAGGTCTTTATTGAGAACCTTCTTGGCGTCGGTCTTATTCTCGTCACGGACTACTGCCGTAACGTCGAGTCCTCTTGCTACTGCCTCATTGGTGATAAGTTTGCCTGCTTTTCCATTTGCACATACTACTGCGATTTCCATTTTAGATTACCTCCGAAAAATTAAATAATATCGTTGTAATCTTTTCGATTACAACATGAGTATATCACATCTCAGTTGTAATGTCAAGAGTTACAACGATTTTTTCAAAGTAGTATAAAATCGACTATCTCAGTAAAAGAAAAGCCCGAAAGCTCAGCTTCCGGACTCTTTTTCCATGCATATTTTCGTGTCATTTACGACGTCGGCGACTGTTATCTCCCGCATTTTGTCCTCCATCGCCTGCTGAATCATCATCAGCTTGTCGTCAAGGGCAGCGTGGATATTCCTCCCGACCGGGCAAGCCTGGCTGGGGTTTTCGTGGAAGTGGAAGAGCTTGCCACTCTCTACACACTCAACAGCGTTGTAGACGTCTAAGAATGTGATCTCATCAAGCGGCTTCGCGATGGACGCTCCCCCGCTCCCCCGAGCCACGGTGATGAGCCCTGCGGCTTTGAGCTGTTGGAGAATCCGGCGGATTATGACCGGGTTGACATTGATGCTCCCCGCCAAGAATTCGCTCGTGGTCTTGTATTGGTCTTTGAATGTCTCGATACAGGTGAGGATGTGAATAGCTATTGTGAATCGGCTTGAAATCTGCATTTTATAAGTGCTCCCTAAGATTGATGAGAATATTATAGCACGAGTTGGGTGTAAATTCAAGGGTTACAATGACGTAAAATCCTGAACTTTCACCCCACAAACCTCTGAACCTTTATCTTCCCAAATTTTCACCCCATCCCTATTGCAATCAAAATTCCAATGTGGTACAATACCTCTGCCCACAACTCTGTTTTAAAATATGGGTGGGCAGAAGGACAGTTTTTATGGCGATACAGCTTTCGGATAGATTCAATTTCAGGCGGCTTCTCAGATTCACTTTGCCGTCCATCGTCATGATGATTTTCACGTCTATTTACGGCGTGGTCGACGGATTCTTTGTGTCGAATTTTGCGGGAAAGACTCCGTTCACGGCGATTAATCTCATCATGCCGTTTCTGATGGTTTTAGGCGCACTCGGATTTATGATGGGAACCGGCGGTAGCGCGATAATTGCGAAGACGATGGGCGAGGGCAACAAGGAAAAGGCAAACAGCCTGTTTTCGCTGTTCATCTACATATCAGTTCTTGCGGGAATTGTCGTTGCGGCTATTGGAATTGCTGTCCTGCGACCGGTTGCGGCATTTCTCGGTGCAGAGGGCGAAATCCTTGAAGACTGCGTCATCTACGGAAGAATAATACTTATGGCACTTCCGGCGTTCATGCTCCAATACGAATTTCAGAGTTTGTTTGTGACGGCTGAAAGACCGAACTTAGGACTTGCGGTGACGGTTGCGGCAGGATTCACAAATATAATTTTAGATGCGGTTCTGGTCGGAGTCCTTTCAAAAGGACTTGTCGGCGCGGCAGTTGCGACGGCGATGAGCCAGTGCGTCGGCGGACTGATACCGATTATCTACTTCGCCCTTCCGAACAAGAGCCTTTTAAGACTCGGGAAGACGAGATTTGACGGCAGGTCACTCTTAAAAGCCTGCACCAACGGCTCATCGGAGCTTATGAGCAACATTGCGATGTCTACCGTCTCGATGCTCTATAACTACCAGCTTTTGCAGTATGCCGGGAACGACGGAGTCGCCGCCTATGGCGTTCTTATGTACGTCAACATGATTTTCATCGCCGTGTTTATCGGATATTCTGTAGGCTCTGCTCCCATTGTGAGCTATCACTACGGTGCTGGAAATAAAGACGAACTGAAAAGCCTGCTCCGCAAAAGTGTTATTATAATTCTGTGCTTCTCGGTTTCGATGCTCATTTGCTCCGAGCTTCTTGCCAAGCCACTTTCAACGCTGTTTGTCGGCTATGATGAGGAGCTACTTGAGCTCACTCTTGGCGGCTTCAGGATCTATTCCTTCTCGTTCCTGTTTGCGGGATTCGCGATTTATGGCTCTTCCTTCTTCACAGCTCTCAACAACGGCGTGATTTCGGCGATAATCTCGTTCCTGAGAACTTTAGTATTCCAGGTTGCGGCGGTGCTCATCTTCCCACTCATCTGGGGCATAGACGGAATCTGGTTCTCCCTCGTCGCCGCAGAGATAATGGCAGTTGCAACGACGTCGGTTTTCATATTCGCAAAGAGAAAGAAATACGGTTATCTGTGATAACAAAGCGCAGTCTTCTGATGACTGCGCTGTTTTTATGCCGATTTCGGCTTTGGCTTGAATATGAGAGCCGATAAGAGCGAGAAGACCATTGCGGCGGTGATTCCTCCCGAGCAGGCGGTCAAGCCGCCGGTGAAGATGCCTAAGAAGCCTTTTTCGTCGACGGCTTCACGGATTCCCTTGGCTATTGAGTTGCCGAAGCCGGTGAGCGGCACGGTCGCGCCTGCTCCGGCGAAGTCGGCGAGGTACTGGTAGATTCCAACTCCGCTCAGGATTACTCCCACAACCACATAAAGAGTCAGTATTCTTGCGGGAGTGAGCTTGGTGAAGTCTATTAAAAGCTGACCGATGGCGCAGATGAGTCCGCCGATCAAAAACGCCCATAAATACTGCATGTTTTCGCCTCCTTATAGCCCGATTTCACTTGAAAACCAGATGAGGTGCGAGATTCCGGGTATCGTCATGCCTTGCTGGCTTGATGTTGTTGAAAGTAGTGCGCCAGTTGCGGCGAACAGGATGTTTCTGAGCTTGCCAGACTTCAACTCCGGCAGGAAATGCCCGGCAAGAAGGCTTGCTGAACAGCCACAGCCTGAGCCTCCGGCGTGAACGTCCTGATTCTCGCTGTCAAAGAGCATACAGCCGCAGTCAAGATGCCTGTCGGCAATTTCAATACCGTCGCGATGGAGAAGCTCAACTAAAATTCGCGAACCCACGCTTCCAAGGTCGCCTGTAACGATGTGGTCGAATTCGTCCGGCGACTTTTTTGTGTCTGAAAGGAACTGCTTTATCGTGGAGTATGCCGCCGGAGCCATCGCGGCACCCATGTTGTTCGCGTCCTTGATGCCCTTGTCTTCAATTCTGCCGATTGTTACTGCCCGGACGAACGGCGAGGCGTTCCCTCTCTCCAAAATCACAGCCCCCGAAGCTGTCGCCGTCCACTGCGAGGTCGGCGTCCTCTGCCCGCCATACTCCAAAGGAAAGCGATACTGCCGTTCTGCCGTGCAGAAGTGGGAGGAGGTCACCGCCGCGATTGTGTCTCCCGCTCCTGAATCGACCGTGAGTGCGGCTAAAAGTATTCCCTCAGCGATGGTCGAACACGCACCGTAGATGCCTAAGAACGGCACGTTGAAGTCAGATATTCCGAAGCTCGTCCCGATGCACTGGTTGAGGAGGTCTCCGCCGAACATGAAGGATAAATCTGATGGAGTAAGTTTACACTTTTCAAGTGCTGTCTGAAGGCAAAGCCCCTGCATGGCACTCTCCGCCCGCTCAAAGCTCTCCTGACCAAAGCGGTCGTCCTTATCGACATAGTCGAAGCACTCGCCGAAAGGTCCCTCACCCTCTTTTTTACCGACAACCGATGCCCAGCTTCTTACTGAGACGGCGTTGTCCATCATTATGGTCGACAGACCTAATCTTTGTGACATTATTACAACTCCCCTTCACTTGATTCTGACCTTATTCTCCGCAAATAAGGTTAATTTATGCGTTTTGAAATACGAAAGCTTGAATTCTTGGGGAGACTGTGATATAATAAGCTTGGTATTTTCTGTAGAAACAGTGGTTCAGACCGGAAAGGACGGTTTTTATGAAAAGAACACTTGCATTCCTGACAGTTTTTTGCATGATTATCTCTATGACTGCGTGTGGAAACACGGAGGAAGAAAACCCAAGTGGTGAAGAATCCACCACGTCCTATAACGGAGTTCCCGACAATGTTGTAACAAATACGACTACAAATGAAGCAGAGGCTGTGACCTCTGTAGAGTACACGGAAGCGGAGACTTCCTCCGAGACCGCGGCGACGGAAGAGACTCCCGAGGTGACCACAACCTCTGATAGCTCCTCAGGAGAAGCTACAACAACCTATGATGAAGATACTGTCGAGCTTGATGACGAAGAAGAAGTCACTTACATCCCCGACACTATCGCGATGGACTATCTGACGCTTCTGAATTCAACCCAGGTTCACGCAAAACTGACCGAGGCTACCTCATACGACGGCGAGACGGTCGTCATGTACGAGCGGGAATATTACATCAGCGGGGTAAATAAAGTATATATCAACAATTCGCAGAAGATAGTCATGACCTCTGACACTGTCACGGTCATTGATCTGGACGCCTACACCTACTACAGCTACGCAAGAACCTCGACCGCTTCGGAAATCGAGTTCGGATATAGTAAAGAGTACTACACTCTCGTTTCGACAAGTGAAGAGGACGATTGTGTCATCGAGATCTACTCGGTATCATCAAGAAACAGCACCATCACCTCAACCTGGACGTTCTATACTGATGGGACATTCACCGTTGTCGACGAGAACCAGGACTCCGGCTCGTTCACGAGATACTACTTTGAAGTTGCCGACAGCGACGTGAGCGGGATGGATATGACAATTCCTGATGGACTGACGGAGACTGAGGCGAGTGAGTTTTAAGCAAATTCGTAATTCGTAATGCGTAATTCGTAATTATTATGAGGAGGAATACACTATGGTAGTAATTGAAATGGAAGACGGCGGGAAGATTAAGATTGAGCTTTGCCCCAAGGAAGCCCCGCTTACTGTTGCTAACTTTGAGAAGCTTGTAAATGAGCACTTCTATGATGGGCTCATCTTCCACAGAGTCATCCGAAACTTTATGATTCAGGGCGGCGACCCAACCGGCACGGGTGCTGGCGGTTCAAGCGAGAATATCCGCGGAGAATTTAAGCTCAACGGCGTCAACAACACCCTCAAGCACACAAGAGGAACCATCTCAATGGCAAGGTCTCAGAGCCCGGATTCCGCTTCTTCGCAGTTCTTTATCGTCCACAAGGATTCACTCTATCTTGACGGCTCATATGCCGCTTTCGGAACGGTTGTCGAGGGAATGGACGTTGTCGACAGAATCGCCTCGGTCAAGACAGACATCAACGACAGACCGGTAGTTCCACAGAGAATCAAGACAATAAGAATCGAGAACTATTTTGATCAATGACTTCAGGCAAAGGGAGAAAATAGGTCATGCGCGTTACCATAGAGGATAACCCGAGGCTTGAATACCTCCGGGAGAAGACCCGGGGGCTCACCACCTCGCCCGGGTGCTACATCATGAAGAACCACGCCGGGACTATCATCTACATCGGCAAGGCGAAAAATCTCCGTAACCGTGTGCAGACCTACTTCCACGACAACGACCATCTCCCGAAGGTTGCGAAGATGGTCTCGAATGTCTGGGATTATGACTTCATCTGCACTTCAAGTGACTATGAAGCACTCGTCTTAGAAGCCTCCCTTATAAAACAGCACAAGCCGAAATATAATATTCTCTTAAAGGACGACAAGGGCTATTCCTACATCAAGATTTCGGATGAGGAGTACCCCAGAATCACACGCGAGATGCAGAAAAAAGGTCCTGGCACATTCATCGGTCCATACACAAGCGGGCTCACCTCGAGCCAGACTGTCGAGGAAGTCAACCGGGTATTCATGCTCCCGACCTGCAAGAGGGTGTTCCCGAGGGATTTCGGGAAGGGACGACCCTGCCTCAACTTCCAGATAAAGCGGTGCATCGGGCTCTGCCGGGGGTGCTTCTCGAAAGAGGACTACGCCGAGATTATCGACCAGGCGGTGGACTACATCAAAAGCGGCAGTAAGCAGTCGGTCGAGGCTCTTACAGAAGAGATGAACCGGCTCTCGGAGAATCTTGAGTTCGAGAAGGCGGCAGTACTCCGCGACAGAATCGCCGCAATCACTCGCTCCGCCGACACACAGAAGATTTTCGAGGAGAACATGCCCGACACGGACATTTTCGCCATGGCGAAAAACGGCGGAATCACCTGCATATCTGTGCTCAACTACCGCTTGGGCAGGCTCTATGACAAGCAGGATTTCATCTTAGGCGAGACCACCGACGACATCTCCACCCGTGAGGAGTTCCTGATTCAGTACTACGACCGGGCAGTGAAGATTCCGAGGGAAATTTACATCGATGAAGAGCTGAGGGAGACCGACAACCTGAGGCGTTACCTTGCCGAAAAGTCGGGACACGCTGTCAGCATCGCGAACCCGAAGCGCGGAGAGATGAAGAGCCTGCTCTCCCTTGCCGAGAAGAACGCGGTTGAACAGCTTTCTGTCAGAATCGGAAGAACCGGCAAGGAAGTTGCCGTTCTTGAAGAGCTTGGCGAGCTACTTGGTCTTAAGAAGACGCCGAACTATATCGAATGCTACGACATCTCGAACCTTGGCTCAACCGACATGGTCGCAGGAATGGTCGTAATGGACAAGTGCCGGTTCGCGAAGAAGTACTATAAGAAATTCAACATCAAAACTGTCGCCGAGCAGAACGACTACGCAAGTATGCGCGAGGTCATCTCAAGGCGGCTTGAGAACTACCTTGACCCCGATTGCGAGGACGAAGGCTTCAAGAGGCTTCCCGATGTCATCTTTTTGGACGGCGGAAAGGGTCACGTTTCGGCTGTACTGCCGCTTCTTGAGGAATATCATCTCGACATCCCGCTTTTCGGTCTCGTCAAGGACAACAAGCACCACACGAGGGCTGTCGTCACGGCAGACGGGAGCGAAATCCAGATTTCAAAGTCCCGCTCGGTGTTCGCACTCTTAACAAACCTCCAGGACGAGGTGCACAGATACACTATCACATTCCAGAAGCAGAAGCGTTCAACCCACACCCACGAGACGGAGCTCACAAAAATTTACGGCATCGGCGAGAAGAAAGCGCAGGCGTTACTCAACGAATTCAAGACCAAGCAACAGCTCAAGTCGGCGACGATTGAGGACATAGCGGCGGTTATGAAGATAAGCCCCGAGAAAGCTCGGGAAGTAAAAGAGAAGTTCATAGACGAACTTCAATAGCGACACCATTTACCACGGCAAAATTTCAGGGAAAGGACTTACAATGCAAAAAAAGATACCCGAATACTCAGGCGTTTTAAGAAGCCATATACTCAGCGTACCAGATACAATTTACCAGTGTTCGGGAATAGTGATTTTCGGCAAGCGGATAAAGTCGCTTGTCTTCTCCACCGACGTGGCTATCATAAAAAATATCAACGCCGACGCTGTCATTGCGGTCTATCCGTTCACTCCACAGCCGGTTATCTCCCAGGCGATTATCGAGGTCTCGGACGTTCCGGTTTTCGTCGGAGTCGGAGGCGGAGTTACCGGCGGTGAGCGGTCGGTGAGGCTTGCAGAGACCGCCGAAAATCAGGGTGCGTTTGCAGTTGTCGTGAATGCTCCCATCGACCCGCAGATTATCACGCAGATAAAAACCAAGATAGATATTCCAGTCGTTGCGACCATCGTTTCCGAAAAGCAGGACATCGACCGGCGTATTCAGGCGGGTGCGGACATACTTAACATTGCGGCATCGACAAAAACTCCGGCTCTTGTCCGGATGATTCGGGAGAAATATCCCGACTTCCCGATTATTGCGACCGGAGGTTCCACGGACGAGTCAATCTCCGAAACCATCGCGGCGGGAGCGAATGCCATTACCTACACTCCTCCGTCGAACGGAGAGGTTTTCGCGGAATCGATGAGAAAGTACCGCGAAAAATACAATACCGGAAACCAATAAAATACAGTAAAGAAAGGCGGCTTGGGTATGAGAGTTATTACCGGCAGTCTGAGAGGAAGAAAGCTCAAAGCCCTTGAGGGCGAAGAGACAAGACCGACAACCGACAAAATCAAAGGCACAATATTCTCGATAATTCAGTTCGACATCCCCTACACGAGGGTTTTGGATCTCTATGCGGGAAGCGGACAGCTCGGAATCGAAGCGTTATCAAGAGGTGCTAATAGTGCAGTTTTTGTTGAGAGAGCCCGCGACGCGGTCGGAATAATAAAAGAGAACGTGAAAGCCTGCAATTTGGGCGACAAGTCGAAGATTATCACGACCGACGCTATAAACTATCTCAAGATGGCGGCGAGCGGACGCGAAAAGTTCGACATCATCCTGATGGACCCGCCGTATGAGGAAGGGCTTACAGAAAAGTCGCTCGAACTCTGCGAGCCGGTCATGAGCGACAGGTGCATAGTCGTCTGCGAACACGAGGCGAAACTTGTTCTGCCGGAGAAATTCGCAGGGCTCAGGCTGAGGAAACGATACAGTTGCGGCAAAAAGACCGCTCTCAGCGTGTTTATAAAAGATGACGGGGAGGCAGAAAGCGATGAGCAGTGAAAGTAAGCCAAGAATTGCGGTCTGCCCAGGAAGCTTCGACCCGGTCACTCTTGGGCACGTGGACATAATCCAGCGTGCGGCGGCTATCTTCGAAAAGGTGATAGTGCTTGTTTCGATAAACCCGACCAAACAGCCGATGTTTTCGCCGGAAGAGCGGGTCGAAATGATCAGGACTGTGACAAGAAACCTTGACAACGTCGAGGTCGAAACTTCCGGCGGGCTACTTGCCGACTTTGTCAAAAAGAGCGGCGCGACGGCTATTGTCAAGGGACTCCGGGCTGTTTCCGACTTTGAGTATGAATTCCAGATGGCACTTGCCAACAAGAAGCTCTGCCCTGAGGCGGAGACGATATTCCTCGTCACACGCTCGGAAAACATGTATTTAAGCTCGAGCATGGTGAAGCAGATTGGCTACTTTGGCGGGGACATATATGACTTCGTGCCGGCTGAAATCCAGGATAAAATTTCCGCAAGACTTTCGGGTCTCGGTGCGGACAGAATAACAATTGAAGGAGTAGAAAACTAATGACTATTGATGAAATCCTTGAGATGATGGACGAGATTTTAGATAAGGCGATTACCGTCCCCTTCTCGAACAAGAAGAGCTTGGTTGACACCGAACAGCTTCGCGACTGCATCGACAATATCCGCTACAATCTCCCAACAGAGATAAGAAAAGCCAAGGAAATGGTCGCCGACCGCTCAACTATCATCAAGGAAGCCAACGATAAGGCTGAGCAGATTATCAAGGATGCTGAGGAGAAGGCAAAGAAGATAGTCTCCGAGGAAGAGATTGTCAAGCAGGCGAGAGCGGCGGCTCAGGACATCACCGCTCAGTCTCATGCTATGGATCTTCAGATAAAGAGAGCCATGGTCGAAAAGCTTGACGGTATTTTAAGCGACACCGAGAAATCTCTCAACAAGTCACTCAGTGAAGTCAAAGCCGCGCGCGAGACCGTAAAAGCCGCCGGCAAGAAGGTAAGCGACGACCAGGCTCAGCAGTAACAATCCTACCGGCTCGGGTAGTTCCGAGAACGATTGCGGAAATTTGTATTTCAGTGGCGGACAGTTGCACTCCCGGGAAAGAAATTTTTTGGATTTTCCCGAAGAAATCTGTTGACTATGGGCGCGCAAAATAATATAATGTTATGAGCCGTCTTGTGAGGGCTTTTCCTTCATGAGCAGGCAAACATAACGCAAGGGAGATTTCAGTGTGTCAGTAAAAGTAGTCAAGTTTGGCGGAAGTTCTTTGGCAGACGCCAACCAGTTCATAAAGGTTGCAAATATAATAAAAGCCGACCCTGCAAGAAGGTATGTTGTCCCGTCAGCTCCCGGAAAGAGAAGCTCAAAGGACACGAAAGTCACCGACATGCTCTATGCATGTTACGACATGGCTACCCGCGGCGGAGACTTTGAAGGGATGTTCTCTGCCATAAAGAGCCGGTATATGGATATAATCGAGGGCTTGGGTCTTGACATGAGCTTAGATGAGGAATTCGAGACCATCGAGCGCGGCTTCAAGGCAAGAGCAGGCAGAGATTATGCCGCTTCAAGAGGAGAATACCTGAACGGCAAAATCCTGGCGGAGTACTTAGGCTTTGCATTCGTCGATGCGGCGGAGGTCATCTTCTTCGCGAACGACTCAAAATTAAAGCTTGAGGAGACCTGCCACGCAGTCAAGGAGCGTCTTGACGAGGTCGGAAATGCAGTTATCCCCGGCTTCTACGGCTCAATGCCGAACGATACCATCAAGACCTTCTCGCGCGGAGGCTCGGACATCACCGGCTCTATCGTTGCGGCGGCTATGGGCGTGGATTTGTATGAAAACTGGACTGACGTTTCAGGCTTCTTAGTCTGCGACCCCCGCATTGTCCCCGACCCTGTCCCGATAAAGACTATAACCTATCAGGAACTGCGAGAGCTCTCATATATGGGAGCAGGAGTTCTGCACGAGGATGCTATCTTCCCTGTCCGCCGTTCCTGCATACCGATAAATATCCGCAACACTAATAAGCCGGACGACCCGGGAACCATGATTGTCGAGAACGACGGCGGAGATTCGAGCCAATATGTCATCACCGGAATTGCCGGGCACTGCGGCTTTGTCACCGTCACAATCGAAAAGGATATGATGAACTCCGAGCTCGGCTTCGGACGAAGGGTTCTGGAAGTATTCGAGACCTATGGCATCTCGTTCGAGCACATGCCATCTGGAATCGACACAATGAGCATCGTCGTCCACAAGAGCGAGTACGAGGAGAAGGAAGAGCAGATTATCCGCGCTCTTGAGAGAACCGTTCACCCAGACAGAATCGACGTCGACAGAGATGTCGCGCTTGTCGCTGTCGTCGGACGCGGAATGAGAAAACAGCGCGGTACTGCGGCAAGGATATTCGCGGCTTTGGCTCATGCCAAGGTCAATGTCAAGATGATAGACCAGGGCTCAAGCGAGCTTAACATCATCGTGGGAATCTCAAACGAGGACTTTGAGACCTCCATCAAGGCTATCTACGACATTTTCGTAACCCAGAATCTATAACAGTTGAAGGAAGGCGATGTCTACGAAAACTGTTCTGAATAAAATAGTGGCAGTTTTCACCGCCTGCCTGATTTTGATAACTCTCTTCACCGGTTGCTCTGATGTCAGAAATGATACTGAGGTTGTGTCGGAGGACGTCACCGAGGAGGTAACCACCTCCGCTCCCGACCCGGAAGACGTTATCTCCATCTCGGGAGCCAAGCACGACGGCAACTTCTATGGAAGCTTCCTTACAATGGTTCTCAGTTCAAGCGACACAAGCAGTTACCCGATGGCATACATCATGCACTCCTACTCGGAAATTGAGGAGTACTACTACGCCACTGAAAAGAGCTATTCCTTCGGTGCCCGGTTCACAATCACCATGGCGTCCTTCACGGACGATTTCTTTGAGGATAATGACGTTTTCATCGTCGTCATCAGTGAGCCGTCGATATATGTCAGCCACACGGTCGACAGCATGGAGCTCTTCGAGGACGGTTCATTCAGGATAAATCTTACGAGACACATTCCCGAGAACGCGGCTCGGAGCGACGGGACGATATATCATCTTGTGTTCACTGCTCCAAAGGGCGGCTTCGACGACGTAGACGTGAATAACATCTCTGTCGAGGTGACCGAGATAATCGACGAGGAAAACATGGGTGCTTATGACTCGGAAAGATTCACCTATGTCTACCCGGAATACTGGGCTTTCAACTTCAGAACTCCCGCACTGGTGGAAGATGTCAGCGCGCACGTCGACACTCTTGAAACCTACGAGGAAATGCTTGGATTCTACGAGACCTACAAGGGAGATTTCGACCTTGACACTTTGTTTGTGAAGTACTTCGGTGCAGTATTCGACGAGGAGATGTTCGAGGAGTACGTCCTTCTTGTGATGGTCTTCCCGTTTGATAAGACCCTCCCCAAGCCTGAGGTCTCTGACGTATTCATCTATAACCGCCAGATTTTCGTGACAATAGATAACCTCACCTACGATTTCGACGAGGCGAACGAACAGTGGTATCTCTTAGCGGTCGCAGTCGACAAGAGCAGTCTTGAGAATGTGAATCTTGATGCGATTAATATTGGGGCGGGATAAATTTAATGCGTAATTCGTAATGCGAAATGCGTAATTACGCTTGTATGACAGATAAAAAGTCGCACAATCCACTTAAAATAGTCGCCGGAGGCGACACCACAATTACGCATTACGAATTACGCATTACGAATAAAAAAATGCTTGCATTTCTTTTTGCGTTGTGCTATAATAGTCATCGTCGAAAACTGCGTTGGCAGTTCTATAATGTAAATTCCATAGTACTACTGTCTGAACTTAGGAAGATGGGCTACTATGTTTATAAGTTCAGAAAGGAGGAAATCTCATGGCTAAGGAAGGAATTCATCCTAACTACCAGCAAACAACTATCACTTGTGCATGTGGCAATGTAATCCACACCGGTTCCACCAAGAAGGACATCAAGGTTGAAATTTGCTCAAAGTGCCATCCGTTCTTCACCGGCAAGCAGAAGCTTGTAGACACCGGCGGACGTGTTGACAGATTCAACAAGCGTTACGGTCTCAACAAGGACAACAAGTAATTCTTGTGAACGAAAAGTAAGTTGCTTAGTAGATGTGCATCAGCGGCAAACGGAAACCCGGTTTGCCGCTTTGTTCGTTCGCAGACTTCAGGGGGTATCATCGTGAGCTATAAAACTGTTCGTAAACGTGCAAGAGATAGTATCACTATCGAAAAATCCGAATTTATCGGCGTCATAGCCCCTGTCAGGACGGATGAGGAGGCGGTAGCCTTTATCGAGAGCGTTCGGGCTGAGAATCGTAAAGCCCGGCACAACTGCTATGCCTATGTTCTTCGGGAGAACTTCATCTCCCGCTACTCGGACGACGGCGAGCCCCAGGGCACTGCGGGTCTTCCGATTTTGGACGTGATTCAGAAAAACGGGCTCACAGATGTTGTTATAATAGTTACGAGATATTTCGGAGGAATACTACTCGGCAAGGGCGGGCTCACAAGAGCCTACTCAAATGCGGCCTCGCTGGCGGTGAATGCCGCGGAGGTTGTCGAGATGCTTTCCGGGTTCTATCTCACGATTGAAAGCGACTATTCATGGTATGAAAGAATCATAAGGTGCTTGGGAGAACAAGGCGCAAGAGTCGACCAAACTGAATTCACGGAGAACGTGAAGATTACCGCCGCCATCAGGGCGGAGGCAAGCGATCGGCTTATGGATGCCCTTGTTGACATCACGAACGGCGGAGTCAGGATAGTCAAATCTGACGAAACCACGATTGATTTCTCCTGAAAAATTGTTCATTCATACGAATTTTCTCTTTTACGCGAACAGAATAGAGGAAATTCGTTATTTATTTTGTATAAAGTAGTGAAACCCATCGAAGGAGGGATATACGTGAGCGAAAATATCGATCCAAGAGTTTATACCGAAATGGTTGAGGAAAATGTGCTCTGTGAATTTGCCTCGAAATCAAAGGATTCAAAGGGCAGGCAGAGATATTTGGCACCCGACCCATTAAGAACCTGCTACCAGAGAGACAGGGATCGAATCATCCACTGCAACGCGTTCTCCCGCTTGAAGCAGAAGACGCAGGTATTTCTTAACCCGACCGGCGACCACTACAGAACCAGGCTCACGCACACCCTCGAAGTGAGCCAGATTGCAAGAACCATCGCCCGGGCACTCCGGCTTAATGAAGACCTCACCGAGGCGGTCGCTCTTGGTCATGACCTCGGGCACACGCCATTCGGACACGCCGGCGAGGCAGTTCTTAACGAGCTCTCCCCGAAAGGCTTCAAGCACTATAAGCAGAGCCTCAGGGTTGTCGACGTCCTTGAAAAGGGCGGCTTGGGGCTTAATCTTACATATGAAGTGCGGGACGGAATAGTCAAGCACACAAACGAGATTGCCGAAACCCGTGAAGGCTATGTCGTGCGGCTTGCGGACGTCATCGCTTATATCAACCACGACATCGAAGATGCCATCAGGGCGGGGGTTCTTAAGAATGAAGACCTTCCGAAGGAGGCTGTTGAAGTCCTGGGCGACACCAAGTCACGAAGAATCACGACTCTCGTCTCGAATCTTGTTAAAAACGGTGCGGAAAACATCCACTTTGACGACGATATAGGCGAAGCCGAGAACATCCTCCACAGGTTCATGTATGAGCAGGTGTACACGAACCCTCTTTGTAAGTCGGAGGAGAAAAAGGCGCGGGTCATGCTCGAAAAGCTCTATAAGTACTTCCTTGGCGACCCAAAGCGGCTTCCGCCCGATTATATCGAGCTTGCGAACAGGTTCGACGCCGACACGGCTGTCTGCGACTACATCGCCGGAATGACCGACAAGTATTGCATCAACCTCTTCATGGATTTGTACGTTCCGAAGAGCTGGAGCGTTTGCTGACCACATAACTATTATACTACCCGAACTACGCGAAGGAGGGAGAATAATGCCGCGGTTTTCGGACGATTTTTTGGAGCGGGTAAAGGACGCGAACAGGATTGAGGATGTCGCCCGGCAGTATGTCGACCTCAAGCGCGCCGGGCGGCTCTATAAGTGCAACTGCCCGTTCCATTCGGAAAAGACTCCCTCCTGCATGATTTACCCCGACGACGGGAGCTTTTACTGCTTCGGTTGCGGCGCAGGCGGAAGCGTAATCACATTTATAAGTAAGATGGAAAGCCTCGACTTTGCGGAGGCGGTCAAGTTCTTAGCAGACCGTGCCGGGATTCCCATCCCTGAAAACGGCTATGAGGACGCAAGGGCAGAGTCAAAGAAGCGGCTTCTGCAGATGAACAAGGACGCCGCAAAATTCTTCTACCAGAGCCTCAGGACTCCCGACGGAAAGCCCGGGCTTGAATATCTCATCAATAAGAGGCGGCTAAGACCCGAAACGATAAAGAGCTTTGGCTTGGGCGTCGCGCCGAACAGGTGGACAAGCCTCACAAACTACATGCTCTCACTTGGCTACACCGAGGACGAGCTTCTGAACGCGTCGCTTATCAACAAGAAGAACGGCAGGTGCTTTGACTTCTTTGTGAACCGGGTCATGTTCCCTATTTTCGATTTGCGCGGAAATGTCGTCGCGTTCTCGGGAAGGACGCTTGAGCCGAACCCTCAGGGAATGAAGTACCTGAACTCACGCGGAACACCGGTCTACGAGAAAAGCCGTACGCTTTTTGCGATGAATTTCGCGAAGAACACCGCGGCGAAGTCGAAGCGACTGATATTATGTGAAGGAAACCTTGACGTCATTACCCTCCACCAGGCTGGATTTACCGAGGCTGTCGCGACATGTGGAACGGCTATCACTGCGGAACACGCCAGAGTGATGGCGCAGTACTGCGACGAGGTCTACATCTGCTATGATGCCGACTCGGCAGGACAGAAGGCGACCTCTGCGGCGATAGGTCTTCTTTCAGCGGCGGGGCTCAGGTCAAAGGTTGTTAAGATTTCAGGCGACGGAGTCAAAGATGTCGACGACTACATAAATAAGCTTGGCGCGGACAGATTCAGGCTTCTATTGAACGGCTCGGAGGGCTCTGTAGAATTCGAGCTTTCAAAGTGCCGCGAAGGCTTGGACATCGACTCGGACATCGGGAAGG
Organism: Oscillospiraceae bacterium; assembly: GCA_021202155.1. Classification (GTDB taxonomy): domain Bacteria; phylum Bacillota; class Clostridia; order Oscillospirales; family Ruminococcaceae; genus Faeciplasma. The sequence continues at coordinate 97,266 of JAJQDP010000053.1, forward strand.
TTGAATATCTCAACCGGACGATTGCGGTTCTTGCCAACATAGAAAGCCCTGTCCAGAGAGATGTATATATTTCGAGGGTAGCACTTGAAAACGGGGTTGCTAAGGACTATCTTTCGGAGGAGGTCAAAGTGTATCTCAGGAGGCGGACTCGCGAAGCAAAGAAGCGGGACGACCGGGAACTCATAAGAACTGTCAGCACCTCGGCTTCCAATCCGAACCGGACGCTCACCAAGCGTGAGAAGGCTGAGGAAGGCGTTCTTGCCTATATTCTCACGCACCACGACCAGCAAGGCGAGGTATTCTCACAACTGAGTACGGACAGCTTTTCTGACGAATTTTGCCGCAAAGCCTACGAAATCCTCAAAAATACCTACGAAAATGGCGGTTATGCGACCGTTACAACCTTGGAGAACGAATTATACGGCGAGTATATGGACAGAATAAGCCATATTTCAATTCAATCAGGACAAATAATGATTGACGAAAACACACTTGCGGACTATATCCGGATTCTCAATGAAAAAAGTGACTCCCCGACCGACGCTTCCAAGATGTCAGACGACGACCTGTTAGCCTACACATCCAAGCTCCGCCGGGAGAAGAACTGACATAAAAACAACATTTGGTACGACAAAACACAGGAGGAATAATCATGAGTGATAAGAAAAATGTAATTGACAGCCTTATAAAAGCCGGCAAGGCTTCGGGAAAGCTCTCGACACAGCAGATTACTGACGCCCTTGAGGACGCCGACTTCGATGCCGAGCAGATTGACCGTTTCTACGACGCCTGCTCCACAAACGGCATTGAGATTATCGACGACGTCGAAGTTGAACCCGACCCGTTCTCGGAGATTGACCTCGACATGGAGCTTGAGGATATGCCGGACGATGCCGAGGTTCCCGACGTTAACGAGGATGACTACGACATCTCCCTTGCCGAGGGAATCGCAATCGACGACCCGGTCAAGATTTACCTCAAGGAGATAGGAAGAGTTCCGCTTCTCACCTCTGAGGAGGAGATTGAGCTTGCCAAGAGGATTCAGGAGGGCGACAAGGAAGCGAAAAAGCGTCTTGCTGAGGCTAACTTAAGACTCGTTGTCTCCATCGCAAAGAGATATGGCGGAAGAGGCATGAGCTTTCTGGATCTCATCCAGGAGGGAAACTTGGGTCTTATCAAGGCGGTCGAGAAGTTCGACTATACCAAGGGCTTCAAGTTCTCTACTTACGCGACATGGTGGATTCGCCAGTCGATAACCCGGGCGATTGCCGACCAGGCAAGAACCATCAGGATTCCAGTCCACATGGTCGAGACCATTACCAAGGTCAAGAAGGCTTCAAGCACACTTCTCCACCAGAACGGCAGAGACCCGACGGCGGAGGAGATTGCAGAGGAGCTTGAGATGCCGGTCGACAAGGTTCGTGAGATTATGAGAATCGCTCAGGACCCTGTCTCGCTTGAGACTCCTATCGGTGAGGAGGAGGACAGCCACCTCGGCGACTTCATCCCCGACGACAACGCCCCCGAGCCCACGGAAGCCGCTTCCCAGGTGCTCCTTAAGGAGCAGATTGACCAGGTCCTCGGCACTCTTACTGAACGTGAAGAGAAAGTCTTAAGGCTCAGATTTGGTCTTGAAGACGGCAGAAGCCGCACCCTTGAGGAGGTCGGGCAGATGTTCAACGTCACCCGTGAGCGTATCAGGCAGATTGAGGCGAAGGCGTTAAGGAAATTAAGGCATCCGAACAGGTCTAATAAAGTTAAGGACTTTATAGATTAAACCCTTCCGGCGGCTACGACAAATTCGTTGTCTCCGCCAAGCTATTTTCGCCTGCGGCGAAAATAGCACCCCTCAGGCGGCTACGAAGTGGCTGACTGAGGGGTGCTGATTTCAGCACCGCTGAAATCAGCGCAGTTGCCCTTCGGGCAACTGCCCGTAGGCGGAGAGGACTCAAAAAAGACATCGCCACCCACAATGGATGGCGATGTCTTTTTAAGAGTTATCTTTTATCGATCGGCTAATCGATATTACTTCTTCTTTTTCTTGCCGGTGACGACTACTACGACGACAACGACAACGATTACTACGATAACAATGATGATTCCTACAACTACTCCGGTGGAGCTTGAGCTGGAGCTCGAAGATGAGCCGGTGTCAGAGCTGGAGGATGTATCCTCTTCCTCTACAACCTCTTCCTCTTCGGTAGCGGTGAGAGACTCAACTGTAGCGGTCATAGTAGCAACTCTGTCCTGAAGCTCGTCAGCGGCAGCGGTAGCCTTGGTGTAGCCCTCAGCAGCCTTGGTTGCACGGTTAGCAGCCTTCTTGGCATCATCAAGAGCATCTTCCATTTCCTCAGCGGTGGATTCGGAATTGTTGATGATTTCCTCAGCGGCGTCAACTCTGTCTATGTATTCCTGGAGGGAAGCAAGAACTTCCTCGTCCTCTGCGTCGAGCTCAACTAAGAATGCATCGATGTCCTCAGGATATACGAGCTCGAATGCGTCGAAGCTGAGTGAGAAGGAGATGTTGGTCATGCTCGGGAGATACTGCTCAACTACGCCCTGAAGGTCAAGACCTGTTGCTTGCATGATAGGAGCGAGAAGGTCGATAGCCTTGGAAGTTCCAGAAGTCCAACCGCCCTCTTCCTTGATGGTCCATCTTGTGGTTACGGTATCGCCTGCGATTACGATGTCATCATAACCGTCAGCGGTGATGGTGATGTCGGAATAGGTGAAGGTGAATCTTGCACTGTCACCGGTATCGCCGGTCTGTGCATCTTCAGGAAGCTGGAGATAGCCGTCGTCCTGAATCTGGATTGCGAGTGCGGGGTTCACAGTCCATCCACTGGTGTTCTCTTCGGTGAAGAGTCCGTCGAATGTGTAAGCATCATAATCCCAGCTTACATCTACGGAATCACCGTAGCCAACAGATGTGTAGGAACCAACAGAGGTCCAGTTAGACCAAGTTACATTCTCCTGACCATAAGCCTGAGCACCAATCTTCAAGCCCTGAACGGTCTGGTAGTTGTCAGCAGTTAGCTCCAAAGGAAGGTCAGCAGTGTCAACTCTGGTGTCTTCAAATTCGCCAGCGAGGGTGAGAGTCCACCAAACATCGTAATCGGTGTCACGGCTGGTTCTCTGATATGCGTTATCAGCGTCGTCATTGCCCAAGATGTAGCAGGTGTAGTCACGGCTACCGTCGGAGCAGGCGTTGATCTGCAATGTCATTTCAATCTGGTTGTCCTTGACGTCGGTGATCGGGAACTTAGCTTCTACAGCATAGCCGTTGTCGGTGATAACTGCAACGAACTCAGCACCCTTGTCAGCCCAGTCAGAGCCGGTGTCAGCAGTGGTACTTCCGTCGTAACGGACACGGAGCTGATACTTCGAGTTGTTGTCCATCCAGAAGAATTCGACTGAATCCTGCTCATAGGTGTTTGCAGAACCCTGGTCAAGTGAATCGTCATACACCTCAAACCAGACGTATACCCATTCACTGTCGTTAATGATGTATGCGCGTCCTATCGGTTCGTCCAAAACTTCGCTTCCGCCATTGCTTGAGCCCTTCTGAACGAATTCAAGAGCAGTAGCAGCGTCGTAAGCCTCGTCCTTTGTGCCATCAACTGTAGCAGTTCCTTCAACGGAAGTGTTGACAGTCGAGGGATCGGCGAATGCGATAGCTGTCATAGTCAAGGTAAGAGCCAGGACTACGCAGATAATACCAATTAGCCTCTTCATTATTATAATACCTCCTAAAAGTATTTGGCGAGATTTATTATAACACAAAACGTCATGAGATTCTATTGACAACTTGCACAAATATAAACCCGTTTTTTGTGCAACCTGCACAATCAGCGTGGCTTTTTGAGTATACCTGTCTGTTGTTTCTAAAAATTTTGCCGCCCCTCATTTCTGAGAGACGGCAAAAATCTATCGAACTCTATCCACATTATGCCTTTTTCTTTTTGCCGTTAAGTACTATAACTACTACCACAACGACAACCACTATAACGACGATTACTATTCCGACAATCAGACCCACTGAGCCCGAAGATGAGCTGTCGGATGAAGAGGTGTCGGCGTCGGCTTCCGCGTCAGCCTCGTCTATGTCCTCGATAGCCACTTCCTCTTCGGTTGAATCTCCGCCGGAAAGTGCTTCAACTGTAGCGGTGAGCTCAGCTACTCTGTCCTGCAATTCCTGAGCGGCGGCTTCCGACTTTGTATACCCTTCTGCACCCTTGGTTGCACGGTTTGCCGCCTTCTTGGCGTCGTCAAGAGCCTCTTCCTTCTCTTCAAGAGTGGTGGACTCGTCATTGATGATTTCCTCTGCGGCGTCGACTCTGTCTATGTACTCCTGCAAGGAAACCAAAACTTCCTCGTCCTCAGCGTCAAGCTCTACTAAGAAGGTATCTATATCGGCAAGCGTGACCAGCTCATAGGCGTCAAAGGTGATGTCAAACGAGATGTTCGTGAGGTTCGGAAGATAGTCGGAAGCAAACTCCTCCAAAGTAAGACCGGTCTGCTCCAAAATTCCCGTAAGGAGGTCAATGTCCTTTGAAACGCCTGAGGTGTAGCCGTTCTCCTGCTTGACTGTGAATCTTACTGCGTCAACCACGTCGCCGGGAATTATAACATCGTCATAGCCGGTTGCGGTTATCGTGATGTCGGAGTAGGTGAAGGAGTACCTCGCACTTTCGCCTGTGTCGCCGACCACGGCATCGTCAGGAAGCTGAAGATACTGCGCATCTCCGACGGAAATCGCAAATGTCGGATTGACTATCCAATCGGTGGTGTTGTCTGCTGTCAGATAGCCATTGAATGAATACTGGTCATAATTCCAACTGATTGAAAGGGTGTCACCAAGAGTTCCGGTTGTGTATGAGCCTGCTGAATTCCATGTCCAGTTGATGTGATCCTGCATGTAGCCCTGAACCGAGAACGGAACAGACTGGATTTCCTGATAGTTGTCGACTGTGATTTCCATCGCAGGTTCTACGGTCTCTTCTCTTGTGTCCTCGAATTCACCCGCTAAGGTCAGTGTCCACCAGACATCCCAGTCAATTTCGTCACGGCTGAGTCTTCTGACGGCGTTATCGCCGTCCTGGTTGCCCAAAATATAGCAGGTATAGTTACGGGTACCGTCGGTGCAGGCATTAATCTGGATGCACATTTCGATCTGGTTGTTGAGAACGTCGGTTATCGGGAACTTGTATTCAACTGCATAACCGGTGTCAGTAGTGACTCCAACGACCTCCGCTCCCTTTTCAGCCCAGTCTGTTCCTGAGCCGGAAACACTCGTCTCGCTGTCAAAGTTGCACCGAAGCTGATATTTGACGTTATCGTCCATCCAGAAAACCTCGGTTGAATCCTGCTCATAGGTGTTGACGTTGGACTTGTCGATGCTGTCGTCAATGACATCGATATAGACATAAACCCACTCGCTGTCGTTGATGATATACGCATAGCCTATCGGCTCGTCCAAGACTACGTTTGCGCCATAGTTTACGCCCTTCTGGACGAATTCGAGAGCGGTCGCTCCATCGTAAGCGTCGTCCTTGACGCCATCGACAACGGCTGTTCCCTCAATTGATGTGTTCACAATGTCTGCTGTCGCGGCGAACGGAAATGCTGTCATAGTAAGGCTGAGAATCAATACTACGCACAAAATGCTGATAAGTTTCTTCATAATACAGTACCTCCTAAGATATTTGAAACTACATTATATCACATGTTTCTTTGTATTTCTATTGGCATTTCTCACAAACATCGAAAACGTTTTTGTGCAACTTGCACAACTCAGCATAAAGAGAAATCCGCCATCTCAACAATGCGCGCAATGAGATGACGGATTCTATATGGCGGTTTACTTGCTATCAGGGTTTATCAATACATTCCGCCCATTGACGGGTCTGCGGCAGGAGCGGGAGCTACAGGCTCCTTCTTGTTGCCGACGAGGCTTTCGGTGGTGAGAACCATCGAAGCGGCGGAAGCGGCGTTGATGAGGGCAGAGCGTGTAACCTTTGTCGGGTCAACGATTCCGGCAGAAATCATGTCGTCGACATACTCTTCCTTGTAAGCGTCGAAGCCATAGCCGACCTTGTCAGCTCTACGGATATTATTGACGATAACTCCACCGTCAAGACCTGCATTAGCGGCAATCTGTCTTACAGGCTCTTCAAGTGCACGGAGGATAATCTTGGCACCGGTCTTCTCGTCGCCTTCGAGTTCATTAACGAGCTTCTCGACTGCGGAAGTAGCATTTAAGAGTGCTGTTCCGCCGCCGGCTACGATGCCCTCTTCTACTGCCGCCTTGGTAGCGGAGAGAGCGTCCTCAACGCGGAGCTTCTTATCCTTCATTTCGGTTTCGGTAGCGGCACCGACTCTTATAACGGCTACGCCGCCGGCAAGCTTTGCAAGTCTCTCCTGGAGCTTTTCTCTGTCGTAATCAGAGGTGGTGTTTGCAATTTCAGAGCGGATCTGAGCAACACGAGCCTTGATTTCAGAGGAGTCGCCTGCACCATCGACGATGGTGGTGGTCTCCTTGGTGACGACTACCTGTCTTGCACTGCCGAGGTCGGCAAGAGTTGTGTCCTTGAGCTCATAACCGAGGTCGGAGCTTATGACGTCAGTGCCGGTGAGGGTAGCTATATCCTGGAGCATTTCCTTTCTTCTGTCGCCGAAGCCGGGAGCCTTGACTGCTACGCAGTTGAATGTGCCTCTGAGCTTGTTGACGATGATTGTGGAGAGTGCCTCGCCCTCGATGTCATCGGCGATTATGAGAAGCTTCTTGCCGCTTCTGACTACTTCCTCAAGAAGCGGGAGAATTTCCTGGATGTTAGAAATCTTCTTATCAGTAACAAGGATGACAGCATCGTCAAGGACAGCTTCCATCTTGTCGGTATCGGTTACCATGTAGGGGGTGATGTAGCCTCTGTCGAACTGCATACCTTCAACTACATCGACGCTGGTCTCAGCGGTCTTCGACTCTTCGATTGTGATAACGCCGTCTGCGGTGACCTTCTCCATAGCCTCAGCAATAAGCTTGCCTACGCCCTCGTCGCAGGAGGAAACGGTTGCGACTCTCTCGATGTCTGCGCTTCCGGAAACAGCCTTTGAGTTTGCGGCAACAGCTTCGGTAGCAACGTCGACAGCTTTCTGGATGCCCTTCTTCAACACCATCGGGTTTGCACCAGCGGCGATGTTCTTCATACCTTCACGGACGATAGCCTGAGCCAAAAGTGTAGCGGTGGTTGTACCGTCGCCTGCGGCGTCGTTCGTCTTGGTGGCAACTTCCTTGATGAGCTGTGCGCCCATGTTCTCGAATGTGTCGTCAAGCTCGATTTCCTTTGCGATGGTTACGCCGTCGTTGGTGATGAGCGGCTGACCATAAGACCTATCCAGAACTACGTTTCTGCCCTTAGGACCTAATGTAATCTTGACTGTATTGGCGAGCTGGTCGATACCCGACTGCAAAGCCTTTCTTGCATCCTCGCCGTATAAAAGTTCTTTTGCCATTATAAATTCACTCCTTAAAATTTAACTGCAATTACTCGACTATCGCTAAGATGTCGCCCATGCTTACAATAGTGTACTCTTCTCCGTCAACCTTGACCTCGGTTCCGGAATATTTTGAAAGAAGAACCTTGTCTCCTACTTTTACCTTCATAGCGGTTTCCTTGCCGTCTCTCGGAGAGCCATCTCCTACTGCAACAACCTCGGCAACCTGGGGCTTTTCTTTTGCGGATGCTGTAAGGATGATTCCGCCCTTGGTGGTTTCTTCAGCTTCGGTCATCTTGACAACAACGCGATCAAACAACGGTTTTAATGTCATGATTGTTTCCTCCTTTATGGATTATAATATAAATTCTTGATTTTGGCACTCTTCGCTCCCGAGTGCTAAATATATTGTACCACGCCCTGCGGAAAAATCAAGCGATATTTGGAGTAAAACTTCATTTTCGGCGGTTTGCACAATAAACCCGAGCTCATATCAATTAAAAGTTCCCAACTTGCACCATCAAAAATCAGGAAAAGCGTTTAAATCCGAGCCCAAGCGCAAACACTCCCTCTTGATTGTGAATATTTCGCGTTTTAGCTTTTATTAATCTTTTGGCAACAAAAATCGCAGAAACCCTTGAAAAAAGGCGAACTTTCGGCTATAATATATGGTAGAAAAGTATGGAGCTCAATCTCGGAGGGAGTTGGTATTTGTGAACGGGCGGGTTCTTATAATAGACAGTGACAGAAATATCTGTGAGCTTATCAGGGTCAGTCTCGAAAAAGAGGGCTACAGCGTTATGATTGCCCTCGATGGCGGAGAAGGAATCACCCAGTACTACGCCCTCAAGCCGGATTTGGTCCTGCTCGAAGTAACGCTCCCCTCCATAGACGGCTGGCAGATTTGTCGCGAGATAAGGAAGAAGTCGGATATACCTATTATATTCATAACCTCGAAATCCGAGATATTCGACAAGGTCTTAGGACTTGAATTGGGAGCGGACGACTACATCGTGAAGCCGTTCGACACAAGAGAAGTCGCCGCAAGGGTCAAGGCGGTTCTCAGGCGTTACGGGCTCTCGAAGCCTAAGGAAGCGCAAAAGGAGCTTCACTACGACGGCATTGACATCGATATGAACCGCTATGAGCTCAAGGTCAAGGGTGAGATTATCCCGACTCCTCCGAAGGAATTGGAGCTACTATATTATATGGCGTCCCACCCGAACACGGTGTTCAACCGCGACCAGCTTCTCGATGAGGTCTGGGGGTACGACTACTACGGAAGCTCGCGAACAATAGACGTTCACATAAAAAGACTCCGCAAAAAGGTTGACGGAGTTTCGGAAAACTGGAAGCTGACGACGGTCTGGAGCGTCGGGTACAAGTTTGAGCTTAACAGCTCTGACACCGGTAACGAACAGGAAAGGAAAAAGCCATGATAGATTTCTTTGACGAAGATTTCCCACTGACGAAAAAGCAGGAAGAGCTGCAGAAAAAGCTTGAAGAAGAGAAAAAAGCCCTTGAAGAGGCGAAAGCCGCCGCAGAAGCGGAGGAGGTCTCCGAAGAGCCCACAGAAGAGTCTGTAGAAGAGCCTGTAGAGGAAGCTATTCCCGAGCCCGAGCCGGAGGTTGAGACTGTACCAGAGCCTGAGTCCGAGTCCACAGAAGAAGAGCCGGTGCAGGAGGAAGTGTCAGAGCCGGTGATTGAAGAGCCGGAGGATGCACCTGAGCCGGTTGTTGAGCCGGAAACTGAGGATGAAGAGCCGGATGTTGAACCCGAGCCGGAGGAAGTCCCCGAGGTTGAGCCAGAGCCGGAAATGGCTACTGAGCCGGAAGCTGAGCCTGAAGAGGAGCACGCTCCCGACGTCAACATTTCCTTCTCGGACGAAAGCGTCGACGACGAAGCAGTTATTCCTCCGGTTGAGCCAGTCCCGGAAGAGCCTGAGGACGAGGAAAAGCCGGCAGAAGTTGAAGAACCGGAAGAGCCCGAAGTTCCGGAAGATTTGCCAGAGCCAGAAGAGCCGGTTGCGGAGGAAATCCCCGAGGACACGGACAGCTCTTTGCATGAGGAGCTACAGAGGCTCCTTGAAAAGCTTGACAGCATGGAGCGAACGGTTGACTCCCTGGAACAGGCAAGGGCACAGGCGACAAAGCTTGCCGAGGAGGCTCAGGAAAGCGTTGAACCCGTGACCGAGGAAGCCGGATTCAGCTATGAATATGACGACAGGTACTACGCCGAGGAGGAAACTCCCGCATACAAGTACCCGGAACTGTACAAAAAAGCCCAGAAGACCCAGCCGACCAAAAAGACGGCTAAGAAGACCGTCAAAAAGAAGAACGACCACACCGTCAGCATCAATACCCGTACTCTCCTGCAGGTCGGCGCGATCGTTGCGGCTACCGCCGCGGCTGTGAAGCTCCTTGACAGGAAGGACGACGAATAAGCGATTTTCGGAAAGGCACAATACCATATGAATGAATTTACCCACGAGAATGAAATAAACGACGTTTCAACTCCCGACGAAGCCACAGAAACCATCGATAACGTAACTCCCGAACCCGCTCTGGCTGAGAAAGCGGGTACTCCCTCTGAGGAATCCCTCTTTTCCGCAGAGGATGTTGCCGCTATAAAGGAAGCGTTATCAAGCGAAAGGCCTGCAAAGAAAAAGAAGGAACGCCATGAGCAGTCGGTCGAGGATGAGCTGAGAGAGCTTGCCTATATGGAGGCGGCAGACCTTGACTATCTCCCGAAGCCGATAACCAAGACAAGAAGAGGCGGTCACCCATTTTTGGTGAGCTTTCTGTTCTTCTTCATACTGTTCGTGATTCTATTCTTTATTACTGCACACAATGTTTTCGGCTCCGGCTGGATCAAGAACATGATGAACGGCACCGGAAACTTCCAGACTTTCACAATCCCCGTTGTTCAGCACGAGGAGCTTGAAGAGAAGTACTATCAGGATGACGGAAGGTACACTGTCGAGGGTGTCGCTCTCACCTGCACTCCGTCAATCGTGACGATTGAAGCCTACACCGGAAGCACGATATTCGCGTCCTACTCGCAGGGCTCCGGAATCATCATGACCTCCGACGGCTACATCATCACAAACGCACACGTCGTCGCGGACGCCAACCTCACAATCATAGTTCGCCCGAGCGATGGCTCGGAATATAACGCAACCATCGTCGGAAGCGATTCAAGAACAGATTTGGCTGTCCTCAAGATTAACGCCAGCGACCTTACTCCCGCCCAGTTCGGCGACTCAGACCAGCTTGAGCTCGGCGAGCAGGTTGTAACCTTGGGTTCCCCTGCCGGTCTTGAATCAACAGTCACAACCGGTATTGTTTCGGGACTGAACCGAATGATCAGCGTCGAGTCGGACAACATCAGTATGGAATGCATCCAGATTGACGCCGCCATCAACCCCGGCAACTCGGGCGGCGCGCTCGTCAACATGTGGGGGCAGGTCGTCGGAATCACCTCATCGAAGCTTGAAGCGGTCGAGTACGACAACATCGGCTTTGCAATTTCCATCAACGCCGCGATTCCAATCATTGAACAGCTCATCGAGAACGGCGCAGTTCTTGGAAGAGCAAAGGTCGGCATCAGCTTCTACGCCATTTCCGACACCATGGCGAGCGTCTATGGTCTCCCCGCCGGTCTCTACATCGCCGCGATAGACGAGACCTGCGACATCTCTAACACCGACCTTCAGCTTGACGATGTCATAACAGAGATGAACGGAGTAAAAGTCACCTCAGCCGAGGATGTCTATGAAATCATCTTTGAGCTCAGTCCCGGCGACGAAGTAACCGCCACCGTCCTAAGAATGGACGACGACGGCAACTGGGATGAGTTTGAGATTACCTTCAAGCTTGAGGAGGACACGACAAGCTCGATTCAGGCGGTGGAGTAACCCATCCACCGCGCTTTGAGCGGCTTCTCCCCGGGAAACCCCTCCACCACCGGCTTTCAGCCGGCGGTCCCCCTCCCCTTCGGGAAGGTATCGAAGCTTCTGAAAAAATAAAAAACTGTTGACAAAGCAACAGTGATGGGGTATAATATAAGTGATGAGAGGCTACCCGAACTGCCATTCAGGTAGCGGTCACTCTCATAAAAGTTATGAGTTTTGCGTGACCGCACTTGATAAAACAATCAGGTGCGGTTTATTCTATTTTCGGTGTGACCCTACGGTGTAACCGATAGTAAAGGCTACAATAACGATAGCTATTACATCCAAGATCAACGATAAAATCGAAATAATCTCCATCAGCGTCCACCCCCTTTCCAGGTAAGAGCGACCACCTCTCATCAAAGGCATTATAACACATAAATCGTTAGGTGTCAACAAAATAAATCAAAAGTTTCATGGATGTAGAACTCCCCAAGCCATACGGCTTGGGGAGTTTTTATCATAGCAGCCTTATCTTCTTCATCAGCTTACAATCTTCTGTAAGCTTTTTAAGCCTCTCGTCGATTTCGCTCTCGACCATTGTAGGGGTAATGAAGGCGAGCTCGTGCTGGGAGCGTTGCTTTCTCGGGATGAAGTCGACGTAGCCGAAGAGGTTGGTGATTTCACTCTTTAAGCTGTCGGCGTCCTGATTTTCGGTGCGGATGCGGGCGTAGATGCTGACCTCGGCGGTCTTGTAGGGGCGGATGAAGTCTCTTCCTTCGCTCTCCTCCCAGTTGAGAGAGACGATGTCCTTGCCCTCGTGCTTGGCGGCGTCGATGATGTCTCCGACAACTGCCGAAGCGGTTGGGAACTTGCCGGCTCCTCTGCCATAGAAGAGGCAATCGCCGACGGCATCGCCGGTCACCATGATGGCGTTGTAGACGTCGTTGACGCTTGAAAGAGGGTTGTTTACGCTGACGAGTCTCGGACAGACGGTCGCGACAATGCCGGTTTCGGTGTTCTCTATAAGCCCGATGAGCTTGATGGCATAGCCCGCGCTCTCGGCGTACTCAACGTCGTCAAGAGTAATCTCGCGAATTCCTGAGCAGTGGACATATTCCGGATAGATGTGCTTTCCGAATGCCAAAGAGCCTAAAATGCAGAGCTTTCTCGTTGCATCGTGACCGTCGACATCGGCGGAAGGGTCCTTCTCGGCATAGCCAAGCTGTTGAGCCTGGGCAAGTGCCTGGTCGAACGAACGCTGGTCATAAATCATTTTCGTGAGGATATAGTTCGTGGTGCCGTTCAGAATTCCCGCGATTCTTGAGAAGCGGTTCGCGGCAAGGCACTGGTGAAGCGGACGGATAATCGGGATTCCACCGCCGACGCTCGCCTCAAAGAGATAGTTGCAGTTATTCGCCTTGGCGATTTTGAGGAGCTCTGCACCATGCGTCGCGACAAGCTCCTTATTCGACGTGACGACGCTGACGCCCTTCTGGAGAAGCCGCTTTGTGTAATCATAAGCGAACGTCTTCCCGCCCATGACCTCAGCGACGACCTTTATCTCAGGGTCGTTTAAGATGTCATCGAAGCTCTTTGTGAGTTTGGATTCAAACGGACTCCCCGGGAAATCTCTCAAATCAAGAATGTACTTGATGTCGAGCTCCCGCCCGCACCTCTTCTCGATAACGTCCTTGTTCTGATAAAAAAGCTCAACGGTTCCCGAGCCGACGACTCCAAAACCCATAACGGCGATTTTTGTTGATGGCATTGTTTTTTCCTCCGAAAATTTATTGTCGGCTTCGCCGACCGCACTCCCTCTGGTCGTGCGCCCTCTCAGTCAGCCCGTTGGGCTGACAGCTCTCCCAGGGGGAGAGCCGAGATTTGCGAACCGTGGAACTTCTTGGCTCTTCCCTTTGGGAGAGATGTCAAGAAGTTCGCAAGCAAACTTCGCGACTGAGAGGGCGCACCCGCAGGGTGCGAATTACGCATTACGCATTACGCATTACGAATTGAACATTATCTCCCATACGACGTCCCCGCCCTTATTACCCCGTCAATCTGCGAAAGCTCCTCGCAGATTGAGGCGGCGTTATAGTCGCCATCATCAAAGCGGACGGTGACTGTCGCTGTGGCGGCTGAGTCGATGGGGATGTTCTGATTCATGGTCAAAATATTCGCGCCGTGGCTGTAGAGGCATCTTAAAACCTCGCTGAAGACCCCTGCGCGGTCGCAAAGAGTGAGATAATAGGTGACAATCCGAGAACCGAAGCCATCGCTGTACATGAAAGCAGTGTCCTTATACTTATAGAAGGCACTCCTTGAAATCCCAGCTTTACCGCAAGCCTCGGACGAGGACTTGCACTCACCGGTCGCTAAAAGCCTCTTCGCTTCAATTACCTTCAATATAACGTCAGGCAGGACGTCCGCCCTCACGACGACATATTTTTCGTCCACTCATGTCACCTTCTTCCTTGATAGTTTTTGCTACAAATACAACTGTATTCAGCATGAATACAATACCACAATCCAGGCAGTTTGTCAAGCCGAAATAACTCTTTTGGAGGGTTTGACGAAATTTACATGAAGTGTGAAATGATTGTCGGCTCTAACGGTACGCTCGCATACTGCTCGCGCCCTCTCAGTCGGCTGACGCCGACAGCTCCCCCAAAGGGGGAGCCAAGATTTCCTCTTTCACAAAGCCTTCGATAGAGCAGTAACTTGGCTCTCCCTCTGGGAGAGCTGGCTGCCCGCAGGGCAGACTGAGAGGGCGCACCGCAGGTGCGTTTGTCTCTTTCAAACTTTGAATAGAGCCCTTGCATTCTCCTCCGTCTTCTCAACCAATTCCTCATAGCTCATCCCTAAGACCTCCGCCGCTTTTCTGGCGGTGTACTTTATCATCGCGCTGTCGCATATCTTGCCGCGGTGGGGTTCGGGGGACATGTAGGGGCAGTCGGTCTCTAATAAATATCTGTCAATCGGAATCGACTTCAAGACCTCAACTGACTTTTTCGCGTTCTTGAAGGTGAGGACGCCGGTGAAGCTTATATACATGCCGAGGTTGATTATCTCCCTCGCCGTCTCAACTGAGCCCGAGAAGCAGTGCATGACGCCTTTCGGTCTGAGTTCCCTGAGAATCTCCATACAGTCACCGGTGGCGTCACGGCAGTGAACTATTACGGGCAAATCGAGTGAGTTTGCAAGCTCGACCTGCTCCCGGAAAGCCTTTATCTGCGCATCACGGTCGTACCCTTCATAGTGATAGTCCAGCCCTATTTCGCCGATAGCCTTGGCGTTTCCGGAGACAGCAAGTGCTCTGAGCCGGTCGATATAGTCGCCGGTCGCGTCGTAGAGATTCTCGGGATGAACCCCGACGGCGGTGTAGTATCTCGGGTATTTTTTTGCCATCGCGACGCCGAATTCGGAGGACTTGAGGTCAGTCGCGGCGTGCATTATCCCCGAAATATTCAGCTCAAACAGAGCCGGGATGAGATAGTCCCTCAGCCCGTCGAACTTAGGGTCGTCATAGTGTGAGTGAGTGTCAAATATATGAGATAGCATAAAATCAGTCCTTAGTGAGATAATTCGGAATTGCTGAGAACATTATAAAGGATTAAGCGAGAAGTGTCAAGCAGTTGTCCTACGGACAACTGCGCTATTTCAGGCTTCGCCTGAAATAGCACCCCTCAGGCGGCTTCGCCGCCAGCTCCCCTTAGTAAGGGGAGCCAGAGACATTCTCACAAAAACATTTGGGAACATACAAAAAGCCTCCCCTTTTAAGAGGAGGCTTGGTAAGTTATTTCGGAAGGCTCTTAGTCTTCGTCTTCAGTTTCGTCTACACCGATATATTCCTTGCAGACGGTGCAGTAGCCGTTATCGTCAACGATGTGAGGATAGGTTGCAAGATGTCCGTTGATGAACATGCCGTGGTATTCCTCGTTGACATAGATGAGTCTGCCGATTATCGCAGAGAACTGATAGAAGCTGACGGAAATCGTAACGTTGCCGGCAGGCATTTCAAAGCTGTATGTGCCGTCGCCGTTATCGGTAACTGCAATAAGGTTTCCGTTCTCGTCTACAACTGTGACAGACGAAACCTTGAAGTGCTTGTCGGGGTTGGTGACGATTGTGACTGTGTCCTCATAGGTTGCCGTTGTCGGGATTACTGTGTAAGAGCCGTTCTCAACATAGACTGTCTCGACATCAGATGCTGAGTAGATGGTCTTTGCGAATACCACTGAGACATCTACGGGCTCTGCAGGCATTGTGAAGGTGTAGGTGCCATCTCCGTTGTCGGTAACAGTAACATCTCCGCTGTCGCCGGTAACGGTTACGGATTCAACCTCATAACCGGTCTCGCAGGTAACCGTGAGTGTAACCTCTGTATCGGGAGCAATTACCTCATCAACTCCCGTAACCGTTCCCTCAGTAGCCTCATAGGTTACTGTAGTGGCATATCCGGCAACATAAGCACCGCTTGCAAGCTGGACATACTGCATGTTAGAATCGGAGCTGACGTAATACTCAGAAATATCGACGCTGTAGCTTCCGCCAGAAACAATAATGTTGTCCTCGTCCAAAACTGAGGAAGAATTGAAGGTGGTGCAATCTACAGTAGTTGACCCGGTGAACTCAACGGTAGTGCTGTTGTTGATGTAGGTGCTTGAAGTAGCGACGGCAGAAGTTGCAGATATATCAGTATCGGTGATGGTGATATACGCAATTGTAGATCTTGTCTTGGACTGCCCTCTCAGTGCAACTGCGGCAGAGGAAGTTCCCGAAAGGGTTATGGAGCAGTCGGTGACGTTCCAGACAGACTTGCCGTTACCGGAAGCATACAAGCCATACTTGACGCCGGTAAGTGTGCAACCGGTCAGGTTGACTTCATAGCTTGTACCAACTATGCTCGAAGTGTTGGATGTGGAAACAACCGCCGCGTTGTTGCCCTTGCTTACACTGCTGAGTGTGCAATTTGTGACGTTAACGGTGGGATCCATGTTGATGTAGATGTAAATCGCCGAATAGGTGTACGAATTGGTGGTTCCGGTGCTGATATTGGCAATGACCAGGTCCTCCAGGTTCAAGGTAGCATAGGTGTTTGCGGCAAAGAGTCCGTATACGCTCTTACCGGTAACAGTACCGTTCTTGACGGTTGCAACAGAACCGGACTTTATCGCAATCATGTTGCCATAGGTGTGGAGCTCGTTCCGGTCAGGGTGAAGCCGTTAAGGTCAAAGGTTACGTTGCCGTTCAACTGCAAGCCTGAGCCTGAATAGCTGGTATCGCACAAAAGTGTGATGGTTGCAGTAGTGTCGCTTGACAAAGCATTGAATGCAGAAGCGATGGTGGTATAGTTTGTTGTTACCCCATCGATGGTGACAGATGCAACATAGGTGTCATCCGCAAAGCTTGTGACTGCAAGGGTCGTGCAAGCCATGACTATGGCGAGCAGAACGCTCACAAGGCGTGAAATTCTTTTCATAAGTAAGTCCTCCTCAAATATCATCAGGGTATAAATCCCCGTCTAAAGATAGGCTTATAATATCACACTCAAACCCGCATTGCAAGCCATTTTGTAAAATTTCAGCCTGTTAAAATATCTACTACAACCTTGCCGAAAATTGTTTGTGCAATTTGTACACAAGTTGCGTGCCACTTGCCTTTTCCTTCGGTTTGTGCTATGATACTTCCAATAAAGGAGGTCATCGCATGGTTGATACAATAAAAAAAGCCGCAGTCGTGGGACTCGGCAATATGGGCGGTGCGATTCTTTCGGGAATCGTTTCGGGAGGAATCCTCCCGGCAGAGGCTATCGCAGGAGCTGACAAGTCGGAGGCTTGCAGGAAAAAGGCAGAGAGGCTGGGAGTAGTCGCCTTCTCCGAGCCAAAAGATGCAGTAGCAGACGCCGATTTGGTGATACTTGCCGTGAAGCCGCAGTCGCTCGACTCGCTCATGAGCGAAATCGGCTCGGTCAATAAGTCCGCGGTTATCGTCTCAATTCTTGCCGGAAAGAAGATTTCCACTCTTGAAGGGTATTTCGGCGCAGGCGCGAAAATTGTCCGCGTCATGCCGAACACCCCGGCACTCGTTGGAGTCGGAATGAGCGGAATCTCGGGAAACGCCAATGTCTCCGACGAGGAACTCGCCAAAGTGGTGGAGATTTTCTCATCCTTCGGGAAGGCGGCTGTTGTGGATGAATCCCTCATGGACATCGTGACCGGAATCAGCGGTTCAGGTCCTGCATATGTCTACATGTTCATCGATGCGCTCATCAAGGCGGGAGTCAAGGGCGGAATGGGTGAAGAGACCGCCAAGCTCTTCGCGGCGCAGACAGTCAAGGGTGCGGCGGAGATGGTTCTTGAGAGTGACACCTCCCCCGAACAGCTCAAAATAAACGTCTGCTCCCCCGGCGGCACCACTATCGAAGCGGTGAAGGTGCTGGAGGAACAGGGGTTTGAGGATATTGTTATGAAGGCAGTTGGGGCGTGTGCGGAGAAATCGAGGGTGATGGGGAAATGAAGTTTGGCTAAAGCCAAACTTGCTATTTTCGGCGTTGCCGAAAATAGCACCCCTCAGTCAGCTTCGCTGACAGCTCCCCTTGTCAGGGGAGCCTATTTATATTCTCCCAAAAGCTTCTGGCAGAAGCAGTCAAAGCCTCCCCTGACAAGGGGAGGGGGACCGCCGGCGAAGCCGGTGGTGGAGGGGTGCTATTTCAGGCGAAGCCTGAAATAGCGTCGGCACCAAAGGTGCCGACAAATTCCGAATTCGGACGTCAATCCGTATACGCCACCGCCAGCACCTGCAAGTCGCACTTGACGTTGTCGCCATAGGCGGTGAATTCTATCCTGAACTCGCCGGATTCTTCGGCTCTGTAGAGGATTCCGACTGACGGGCAGAGCCAGCCGCTCGAATCATATTCATTGAAGATTTCGCTGTTCACGAGTTCGCCATTGAAATAAACCTTCGCTTCAAGAGTGCCGTACTCCGAACCTGACGAGGTCGGGTACACAACATAAGCATTCGTTCCGGTGAAGGTGAAGACGAGCGGGTCGTTCGAGTCGTCATAGGTCTTTGTCCAGCCGTCTGAGTAGTGGAAGCCGGAGCTCTTTTTCTTCCATGAGCCGAGGTCTTCCGCGTCATATGTCGAATGCTGGAGCATATGGGCGTTCTCGTAGGTACAGCCGTAAAGTGCATCTGGAATAGTTATATCCGAAGCACTTCCGTCAAGGCGGTCAACCTCATCAAAGAAGTAGGCGATGAACTCGGCTACAACCGCGTTTCCATCGGCGTTCGGGTGGGTGTAGTCGTCCGAGAAATCGCTCCACTCAAGGGCACCGTTGTCAAAGAGATAGGTGATACCGTCAGCATAGCTGATCATCGGCAGGTCATAGTACTCGCCGATTTCTTTTTTCCAGTCCTGAGAGGTCCAACCCTCCTCCATTCTTGCAAACAAAAGGATTACTGCCGGCTGAGACTCACACTGCAAACAGTCGCGGATAAGGCTCTCGAATGCATCATAGTACTCATCGTCGCTTCCGTCGTTGACGGCGAATTCAATGAAGACGATGTCCGGGTCGTACGCTTCAACGTCGTCCTCAAATCTGAGAGCTCCCAAGGTTGAGGGCGTTCCGCTGATTCCGGAATTATAGTAATGGACATTATCGCCATTGCCTTTGCCGAACTTCTCCTGGAAATAGGTGAACGAACGGTAGGCGTAGCAGGTCTCAAGCCCGTCGCCCTCGGTGATTGAGCCGCCGATGTAGACTATGTTGCAGTCCTCGCCACTCTCTGCTTTCTCAATAGCCTGCTTAAGGCGATAGGTATTGCCGGTCTGGGTCAGAGAAATTATCTTCGCGTTGTTGAGGTAATCCTCGTACGAGGAGGGATTTTCGATTGTTTCAAGAGCCACTGAGGTCTCCTTTCCGCAGGCACTGAGACACCCGCACAGCAAACATACTGCCAAAATTATAGATAGGATTTTCTTCATAATATAAGCCTCCCTTAAGAAAAATGCGGCTACTGAAGCGAGCAGCCGCATCTATGTCTATAGTTCGTAAATCTTGTTATCAGTTGATAATGGTCTTCTCGGTTTCCTTGTCGAAGAGATGGATTCTGTTCGCATCGATAGCGCAGGTGATAACATCCTGAGGTCTTGCGGTCGAATGGTTGGAAACACGAGCAGTGAGGTTGATGCCCTCGCAGGTGAGGTAGAGATAGGTCTCAGCACCCATCATTTCGGCTACGTTAACGGTGGTCTCGATGATACCGGTCTTAGCGGAGGAGATGAACATCTCTTCATCGTGGATGCACTCCGGACGAACGCCGCAGATGATTTCCTTGTTGAGGTAAGGAGCCAGAACTTCTTCGTTGATCTTTGCCTCGGGAAGCTCGATATAGAACTTTCTTCCTCTGGTTTCCTTGGTGTCTTCTGAACCGAACTCGACGTTGTACTTGCCATCGACCTTAATAAGCTTAGAATCGATGAAGTTCATCTGAGGAGATCCGATGAATCCTGCTACGAAGAGGTTGCAGGGATAGCTGTAAAGATTCTGAGGAGTATCGACCTGCTGGATGAAGCCGTCCTTCATAACGACGATTCTGTCAGCCATGGTCATAGCCTCTGTCTGGTCATGGGTTACGTAGATGAACGTAGTTCCAAGTCTCTTATGGAGAAGGGTGATCTCGGTTCTCATCTGAGCACGGAGCTTAGCATCAAGGTTCGAGAGAGGCTCGTCAAGTAAGAATACCTGAGGCTCACGAACGAGTGCACGACCGAGGGCAACACGCTGTCTCTGACCACCGGACAAAGCCTTCGGCTTTCTGTCAAGAAGGTGAGAGATGTCGAGGATTCTTGCGGCTTCCTCAACCTTGCGGGCGATCTGATCCTTCGGGGTCTTTCTGAGTTTAAGACCGAATGCCATGTTCTCGAAAACTGTCATATGAGGATAAAGAGCGTAGTTCTGGAATACCATCGCGATGTCTCTGTCCTTAGGAGCAATATCGTTAACCAATCTGTTGCCGATATAGAGCTCGCCGTCGGTGATTTCCTCAAGACCTGCGATCATTCTGAGGGTAGTGGATTTGCCGCATCCTGAAGGTCCTACAAGGATAATGAATTCCTTGTCCTTAACCTCCAGACAGAAGTCGGAAACTGCGACAACTCCGCCGGGATACTTCTTGTAAATATGCTTTAGTGATAAGCTTGCCATCAAAAGGCCTCCTCGCCGAATTTTTAAAACTTGCTAATCTCTCGGGTTAGCACCTGTGATAATTATACTATATCGAGCCCGCCTTTACAAGACGGCGTTTTCACCAAAGTTTAAGGTGTGTTTTTATGCAATTTGACTATAGGCTCTTCTAGAAAATTTTGTTAATAGGAAATAAGAGACTTAATCTCATTTTCTTCCAGAAGCCGTACCTCTCCCTCACTGAGTTTGTCGTCCAGAGTGACCCCACCAATCCTCACTCTTCTGAGGTATACAACGCTGTTTCCCGTCGCCTCAAACATCCTCTTTATCTGGTGGAATTTGCCCTCGTGAAGGGTCACGAAGCACTCCATATTGTGGTCAGAGCTACTGTCGCAACCACAGATTTCGAGCTCAGCCGGCAGGCACTTTTCATCCTCGTCAATGGTCATTCCACTCCTGAAGAGCTCCGGGGCATCGTCTGAAACCGGCTTTTCAAGCCGGACGAAATATCTCTTTGGAACATGGCTGGAAGGTGAAAGCATCCTGTGCGCAAGCTCGCCATCATCAGTCAAAAGCACGAACCCAACGCTATCCTTGTCCAGTCTTCCCGCCGGAAAAAGCCCCGGTCGCCGTAGTTCCGGCGGCAAGAGCTCCATAACCGTTGGCGTCAGCTTATCCCGCACGGCGCACACCACGCCTGCAGGCTTGTTGAGCATTATGTAGAGGTGCTCGCGATACGAGATCACCTTCTCCGAGACCGCAACAACTGCTTTTTCGGGGTCAAGCTTATGGTCATACCTCTTGACCGTCTCTCCGTCGACGGTCACCAAGCCCTTTTTCAGGAGCTCCTTGGCACCGGTTCGGGAGACATCGGGCAATTGTCCCGCTAAAAACTTGTCAAGGCGAATTTCCGGCATTTCAATCTTCCTCTTTCAGTAGTATCTCCGCGACACTCGCCATGTCCGGCTTCAGGAGAACATGGTCGGCATCGGGAATCGGCTCATCCGGCGAGATGTCCGAGCGGATATACATCGTGTGCAACCCGACGGCTTTCCCACCCTGAATGTCACAGACCCCGTCGTTTCCTATCATGATGGCAGTACTGACATCAATGTTGTGCTTATCAAGGAGCTTGTTATAAAACTCAATGTCCGGCTTTTTGCAATTGTGGTCGGACGAGATGAAGATGTCGTTGAAGCAATCGTAAATGCCGAGAGATTTCAGCTCATATTCGGTGAATATTCGTTGAGCATTCGAGAGAAGATAGACCTTCCTGCCACTCTCGCGCAGTCTTCCGAGCATTTCCTTCGCGCCGTCGTAGAGCCTTAAATGCTCAATCGAGAGAATCCGGAAGAACTGTCCCGAGTGGAGCGTGAGTGTGTCATCTGCCCGGACGCCTTTTTCCTCAAACAACTTCCTGAAAACCTGTTCTATCTGGATTTCCGAAAACCGGGTTTCGAGCTCGGAAACTGTCCGAAAATAGCTGTCCTTAAGCTCATCCGGAGAATAGTCCGCGCCATAGAACTTATAGAAGAGCGAAAGCTTCTCCCAGAGTTCATCCTTTGTCTCATCCGTGCGGATGTCGCAGAGAGTCCCGTAGAAGTCGAATATACAGGTTTTATACATCTTTTATCCCTCTTTATGCCGTCGCGGCTGTGCCCTCTCTTACGAGTCCTTGCATGAAGCCACCGAGTTCTGTACAGCAGACATCTCCGGCGATGAGGACGCCGTCGCAAATCATCAGGTTCACGACTATGTTGTCCTCGTCCGCGTAGTTATAGATTTCATAGGTGTAGATTTCGACAAGACAGCCTTTGTATGAGCTCAGGTCCAAGCCCTGCTCAAGCTGCAGGTCGTTATACTGGCTGTAGACGTCGTTCCACTCCTCCGGGATGATGACGCTCCTGACATCAATCGCAGATTCGGACGTCTCCCAACCAAGTTCATGCAGGAATTCAAGCTGTGACGCTTCATCGGGAAGCGAGATAGTCTTGCTCCCGCCATAGAATCTGTTGAAGAGAAACACCGCAACGAATACAATCAGCAATGCCAACAGGATATACCCCAGCACCTGCGCCACTTTTTTAACCTTCACCGTCTTAACAAACATACCTAACCCTCCGAAAGTTGTCTTTTGGTCAAGTATATGCTTGCCCTTCGGAAGTTAGAAGCGTGAAGAGTGAAGAGTGGAGTTAATGAGCAAACTGGCTGTTGTAGAGTTCATAGTAGAAGCCGTGCTTTGCTAAGAGCTCGTCATGCTTGCCTTGCTCTATAATGTGACCGTCCTTCATGACGAGGATCAGGTCTGAGCTCATGATGGTTGAGAGGCGGTGGGCGACTATGAACGTGGTCTTGCCCTGCATAAGCTTCTCGAACGAACGCTGGACACGGAATTCGGTCTTGGTATCGATTGACGAGGTCGCCTCGTCCAAAATAAGCATCGGAGGTTTCGTCAGCATTACTCTCGTGATGCAGAGAAGCTGTTTCTGACCTGCCGAGAGATTTCCGCCCTCCTCACCAATCGGTGTATCGTAGCCCTGAGGAAGACGCCTGATGAAGCTGTCGGCGTGGGTGGTCTTTGCGGCGGCTATCATCTCATCGTCCGAAGAGTCGGGCTTTCCAATCTTGAGGTTGTCCCGGATAGTCCCCGATTTCAGCCAGGTGTCCTGCAAGACCATGCCATAGTTTTCGCGGAGGCTGTGTCGGGTGATGTCGCGGATGTCGTGACCCTCTACTGAGATAGAACCGCCGTCGACATCATAGAAGCGCATGAGAAGGTTTATTAAAGTTGTCTTCCCGCATCCAGTCGGACCGACAATTGCGATTCTCTGACCGGCTTTGACCGAAAGATTGAAGTTTTCGATGAGGCTTGTGTCGGGATTATACGAGAACGAAACGTTCTTGAGCTCGATATTGCCCTTGACTTCCGAGAGCTCAGGCAAGCCTTCGTCCGAAGGCTGGGGCTCAGCCTCGATGAGCTCGAAAATTCTTGCGGCGCAGGCAATTGCGTTCTGGAGTTCGGTGATAACGCCGCTTATCTCGTTGAAGGGCTTGGTGTACTGGTTGGCGTAGCTTAAGATACATGTAAGACCGCCGACGGTGACTGTTCCGGCGACTACTGAAAGAGCACCGGCAAGTCCTACAGCCGCATAGACAACGGCATTCACAAATCTTGTCGAAGGATTGACGAGCGACGAATAGAAGATGGCTTTCGAGGAGGTTTTCGTCAGGTCGTCGTTAATCTTCTTGAAGCGGTCGTGACTTCTGTCGGTGTAATTGTACGCCTTGACCGTCTTCGCGCCGCCGACCATTTCGTCGATGAGTGCGGTCTGACTTCCCCTTATCTCCGACTGCTTTTTGAAGAGATTGTAGGTCGAAGTCGCTAAGAACCTCGCGACAAATAGCGAAAGCGGCGTGAGAACTACCGCGATAATCGTTATCTTCCAGCTTATTGAGAGCATGAAGAGAAGTGTGCAGATGATTGTGGCGATTCCCGTGAAGAACTGCGAGAAGCCAAGGAGAAGTCCGTCCGCAAGCTGATCGACATCGGAAGTAACTCTTGAGACCAGATCGCCGTGCGGGTGCGAGTCGATGTACTTGAGCGGAAGGTTCTCTATCTTCTGGAATGCCTTTTCGCGGAGGTCTCTTACCGTCTCATAGGTAATTCTGTTGTTGATGACGTTCATCAGCCATTGCAAGAATGCCGCTATAATAGCGATTATTGTGGCTTTCACAAGGAAGCTCACGACCATCGCGAGGTCGACGCCGTTCTCGGTGATGTAGTCGATAGCGTCTCCGAAAAGGATCGGGACATAGAGGGTCAGGACTACAGAAGCCGCCGCTAAGATTATCGACAGGATAAGAAGGACGCTGTACTTTTTTATGAACCTGAGAAGCTCCTTTAACGTCTGGGAAGCCGGCTGATTGGATTGTACTTTTGATTTGTTGCTCATAGCTGACTCCCCTTTCTTACGAATTCTTAATCTGTGACTGGTAGAGCTCAAGATACTCGGGACATTTCTCAAGAAGCTCCTCATGAGTTCCCAAGCCCACTGCCACGCCATCTTCGAGCATCAGTACTCTGTCAGAGTGCATGACGGTAGAAACCCTCTGCGAGACAGTCAGAACCGTCGGGTGATAGTCAAGGCTGGATATGGATTTTCTCAACGCCGCATCGGTCGCAAAATCGAGTGCGGAGGAGCTGTCGTCCAATATGAGAATCTTAGGCTTTTTGACAAGTGCCCTTGCAATAGTGAGCCTCTGAATCTGTCCGCCGGAGAGGTTCTTTCCGCCTTGCTCAATCATGCTGTCAAGCCCCTCGGGTTTTGCATCGACGACGTTCTCAGCCTGGGCTTCTTTGATGGCTTCCATAATTTCGCCGTCAGTTGCATTCTCGTTGCCGAATTTTATGTTATCTCTTATCGTTCCCGAGAAGAGGGATGAGCGTTGCATGACCACTGCGACGTTGTCTCTGAGAGCTTCCTCGTCCCAATCTCTTACGTCGACGCCCCCGACCTTGACATAGCCGAAGGTGGCGTCATAGAACCGGGGAACTAAGCTTATAAGCGTGGTCTTGCCACTGCCGGTCGAGCCGATGATTCCAATCTTTTCGCCGTTTTTAACCTGGATGTTGATATTCTCAAGCGAATCCGCCGCCGCTCCCGAATACCTGAACGACACGTCGCTGAGCTCAACCGCATATTCGCTTTCAGAAGTTTTTTCGCCAGTATAAGTACCGCTTTCCATAGAGGGCTGAATCTCGAAGACTTCCTCGACTCTTCTGGCACAGGCAAGGCTCTTTGTGATGCTGATTATGAGGTTTGCAAGCTTCACGAGCTCCGTAAGAATCTGCGACATGTAGTTATAGAGCGCGATTACAAGACCCTGGGTGAGCACTCCTGTGCTGACTTTGATAGCTCCGGTATAGATGAGAACGACTATGCCGATATTCACGATAGCATAGGTCATAGGATTCATGACCGACGAAATCTTCCCGACAAACTTCTGGGACTTGGCAAGAGAGTTGTTCTTCTCGTTAAAATCGGCGGTTTCCTCTTCTTCCATGTTGAATGCACGGACAACTCTTGCGCCGGTGAGGTTTTCTTTCGTTCGGAGGAGTACTGCGTCAAGCTTCTTCTGAACCGCCGTATAGAGCGGGATAGTTCCCAGCATGATTCCGAAAACTACTACCGACAAAATCGGGATGACCGCAACAAAGATGAGTGCCGCCTTGACGTCGATTCTGAAAGCCATAACCGTCGCTCCGATGACGACCATCGGAGAACGGATGAGAAGCCGAAGGGTCAGGTTCACGCCCGTCTGAATCTGGTTTAAATCGCTTGTCAGGCGGGTAATAAGTGTTGATGTGCCGAGTTTATCAATCTCTGTGAACGACAGCGACTGGATGTGGTCAAACAAAGCCTGCCTCACAGCACCCGTGAAGCCAACAGAAGCCTTGGCAGAGAAATACTGCGCAACAAGTGTGCTCATAAGTCCGCAAGCTCCGAACAGCACAAGTACGCCGCACATCCTGTAAATGTACGGCTTGTCCCCTGCAGGTATACCCGTGTCGATGATGTCCGCCACCACGAGCGGCACTAAAAGCTCAAACACAACCTCGATTATCTTGAACAGCGGCGCACACACCGCCTGTAATTTGTAGCCTTTGAAATATTTTAAAAGACTGCGCATATTTTCCTCCGGAATGATTAGTGATAGTGTCGCACACAGCGGTGCGCCGACTGCGTCGGCGCACCCCTCCACCACGCTTCGCGTGGTCCCCCTCCCCTTTCAGGGGAGGCTATTTGAGCCACACGCAGAAGACTGCGAGAGGATGCAATTGGCTCCCCTGAAAGGGGAGCTGTCAGCGAAGCTGACTGAGGGGTGCTATTTTCGCTAAAAGCGAAAATAGCAAGTTTGGCGAAGCCAAACTTCTCGGTTTCAAAATGCCGCCCGAAACCGAACGGCATTTTTTCTCAATTTTATTCTACACTGATGATGTAGTAGTAAACCGGCTGACCGCCGTTTATTACGTTGATGTCGAGGCGGGAGCCGAACTTTTCCTCTAACTTTGCCCTGAGGGCTTCCGCTTCCGACTCCTTGACGTCCTTGCCGTAGATGACGGAGATGAATTCGCTGTCCTGCTTCACAAGTCGCTTCGTGAGGCGATATGCCGCCTTTACTGCGTCCTTTTCAACCAAAGAAAGCTTACCGTTGTCCATGGCTAATATCTCGCCCTCGTGAATCTCGACTCCGTCGAATTCGCTGTCGCGGGCTGCAAATGTGACCTGTCCGGTCTGAACCCTCTCAAACGCCTTGGTCATCTCGGTGCTGTTTGTCTTATAGTCGGCAGTCGGGTCGAACGCAAGGAGTGCCGAAAGACCCTGTGGAATGGTTCTTGTCTGGAGGACGCAAACCTTTCTGTCTGCAAGCTTTACTGCCTGCTCAGCCGCCATTATGATGTTCTTGTTATTCGGAAGAACGAATACCGTTCTTGCGGGAGTTGACTGGATTGCCGCCAAAATGTCCTCGGTCGACGGGTTCATCGTCTGACCGCCGCGCACGATGCAGTCCGCACCGACATCCTTGAACATCGCTTCAATTCCCTCGCCGGTTGCGACGGCTACAAAGCCATAGTCCTTCTCGGGAGGGACAGACTTATAGACCTTGTTTGAGCTCGAAACGGTTACTTTCTTGTTCTCGTCCTTCTTGGCTTTATGCTGATAGCGCATGTTCTCAATCTTCGGTAGATTCATCGAGCCGAACTCAAGACCCTTCTCAATCGCAAGACCGGGATTGTTGGTGTGAACATGTACTTTTATAATCTCATCGTCTTCAACAACCACAACGCAGTCACCGATGGATTCAAGATAGGCTCTGAGTTTTAAAGCGTTGCCTTCAGCCTTGGACTCCTTCTTGACTATGTACTCGGTGCAGTAGGTATAGTGAATCTCGTCCTCAAAGCTTCCGACTACAGATGCATAGGTTTCGATGGTGACCGCCTCCGCCTGTTTTTTCTGAGACTCATCCGGGACAATTCCCTCGCCCTTGAAGACCTGGAGCATGGCTCTGAAAATCATGCAAAGACCCTTGCCTCCGGCGTCTACAACCCCTGCCTTCTTGAGGGTAGGAAGTAAATCGGGAGTCGTTTCAAGGACTCTTTCAGCCTCAATGCAGACCTGCTCCCAGTAGGAGACGAGGTCAGTCTCAACGCCTGCAAGCTCTCTTGCCTTGACGGATGCGAGCCTTGCGACTGTGAGGATAGTTCCCTCGGTCGGCTTCATGACCGCCTTATAGGCTCTCTCGACGCCCTTTTCAAGCGACTGGGTCATAAGCTCGATGTCGGCGGTCTCCTGCCCTGAAAGTGCCTTGTCAAAGCCCTTGAAGAGCAGAGATGTGATTACTCCCGAGTTGCCTCTGGCACCTCTTAGAAGTCCCGAAGCCATCACTTTAGCCACTTGCGCTACCGTTACGTCGTCCGCCATCAGCTCAAGCTCTTTTTTTGCGTTTGAGAGGGTCATCGACATGTTGGTGCCGGTGTCGCCGTCAGGAACGGGAAAGACATTCAGCTCGTCAATAGACTTTTTGTTGTTTGAAATGCAGTTTGAGGCACTTATAAACGCGTCCCTCAGCATACTACCTGTTATCATTATTCAGTACCTACCCTTTAATTATGATTCCATACCGTCAACATAGACGTTTATTTTCTTTACCTCGATGCCCGTTTCGCTCTCGACGACATAGCGGACTTTATTCACAATGCTGTCGACGATGGCGTTGACGTTGATTCCATAGGTCACGCAGATGTGAAGGTCAATAGACATCTTGTTCTGGTTCTCGTGGTCTTTTCTTGCGGGAGTGTATATTCTGACACCGTTGTCGATTCCGCCGAGACCCAGAAGATTCGTCCTGACACCCTGCTTAGCTCCCACCGGGCTCATTCTCACAACTCCGAAGCAGCTTGTTGCCGCGTGACCGATAAGCGAGGTGAGATATGAATCGGTCATGGCTATCGTTCCCAAGTGATTCTCAATCTTTATCATTAAAAAGTACCATCCCTTTCGTAAGGATTTCCTGAAGCCTTGGTTTGTTCCCAAAGCCATACTTACTCATAATACAAAGCTATGATACCACATTCTGAATACGATTTCAAGAGTATTTCGCCCGAAATTTCACCGCCGCGGGAAAATAACGGCAGTGTCGCACTGTTTTCGGCGGAATAAATGTCGTTGTAGAGGTCGATAAGACCCACTTTCTCGCCGGCAACAGTCAATATTCCCGTTAATTCCTCCGACTGTGTTTCAAGAAGTGATTCGGGAGAGTCTTCCGAGAAAGCGACCGGAGTGCCCATATAGATGTCCGGACTGTGCCAGAGATAGGAAAGGTACGGCTCGAAATTCTCAGCTCCTGAGAAAATTATCAGTTCAACATCGCCTAAGAAAATCTCTTTTCCCGTCCTGAGCGATAATTCTTCCTCAGCTTCCGGAAGAGATTCGCACTGAATTGTGTAGACCTCAATCTCATTCTCGGGCGAGAAAGCCTGATAGGTGATGCCACCGTCGCCGATTCCGATTGCCGTGACAACGAGCCTTTTCTGAACATCAGTACTCGTGCAACCGGTGAGAAGAAGCACCAACGCCACTATCGCAACAAGCTTACGCATTTTCTCACTTCCTTTTCTATCATCAGTGTTGTCGGCAGGACTACACCCAAAAGCAGTATTCCCGCGGTTTTTATCACCATCGCTGATTCATCATTGAAATCCAGATTTGCACGATATGCAAAAATTCCGGCTATGGCAGTTATCAGCATCACCGAAATCTCGCCAGCCGTCCGCTTTTTGCCCTTCAAGCCGTCTGTCGCAATGAAAAGATAGACTCCTGAAACGAGGACAGCGTTCATGCACCATACGAACATGTTGACGGCGTTGAAACTCCGGACGAAAACGGTTCTTGCGTACGCGCCAAGTGCAAGTAGCGGGTAGCCTAAGATGTCCGCAAACTTTCCGAGAACGAGTATTAAGAGAAGCGTGAGCAATTCGAGCATGACGAGTTTTGTTACGAGATACCCTCCCGCCGCTTTCCTCGCGCCGTCTTTTGAGCCGTTCAGGTGACCATCCAAAACAACCAGCATCGGAAGCCACCAGCTTGAAGACAAATCCCTTACGGCATAGTCCAGTATTGCTGGGAAGTCGCTCCCGGTTATGGGGGTGAGATTTGAGGGATTGAAAGTCCCCTCGCTGACAGCCGCCATCGAGACGAAAAGTGCTATGAAAATCCAGAAGACCACAGTGCCCGCTCTTGCGAGGGCTTCAATCCCTAAATGCGCACAATATGAGGCGGCTACTGTCAGTACTAAAACAACCGCTATCGGGTTGATAACACCCTCAAACTCATCCTGCATGAATTCGGCGATATACTTGATTGTGCCGGTAGCTATATAGAGAAAATAGAGGCTGTAGAGGGCTCTCAGGAGGATATACAGCCACTTATAGCCGTGGGAAAGCTCCCCTGTAATATCGCTCCCGCCGTCAATGAGAATCAGTACGGGGAGCGACAGAGCGGCTTCGATTAAAGTCGTCACAAGAAGCGTCGGAAGCATGAAGCTTCCCACCGAAAACTCAGCCGAGTGAAAGACCATTGTATGCATGATTCGGGCAAGAATCAGGAGGATGAACATCTGCCCGGAGCTTATCTTTGCCATTACGATTCCCTCCCTGAGCCGTTCAGGCTCTCGACGGTAACCCTGTTCTTCTGCATTTTCCTGTAGCCTACCCGCCAAAGTAAATCTCTCGTCGCCTTCATCGTGAAAGGTGCCGCCGGAGAAAGATACGGGACAGAGAGGCAGTCCCCTGCCGCGGCGTTCACAAGTATCACGAGCGAGAATACCGCCATTCCAAAGAAGCCCCAGAGTCCTCCCGCGAAAATCCCGATGAACCGAAGAGCCGTAAGCTG
The DNA here is from genome assembly GCA_021202155.1 of Oscillospiraceae bacterium. Lineage (GTDB taxonomy): Bacteria > Bacillota > Clostridia > Oscillospirales > Ruminococcaceae > Faeciplasma. Next base: position 127,793 of record JAJQDP010000053.1, read on the forward strand.
AGGATTGAGGCTTGGAAGGACGAAGGAGCAGGTTGCTGTGATTCCGATTATGATGAGTAGCGGAGATGAAATCAGCCCGCTCGTCACTGCGGCGTCACCGATGACAAGCCCGCCGACTATCGAAACTGCACCGCCGACAGCCTTCGGAAGCCGTAGTCCAGCCTCCCTCATAATCTCAAAAAGTACAACAACAATCACCATTTCAAGCATCAGCGGGAAGGGCGTGTCCTCCTCAGACGTGATTAAGTTTGTCATGATGGTTTTCGCGAGGATTTCGGGGTGGTGGATTGTCGCGGCGAGGTAAAATCCCGGGAGGAAGCCCGCCGCTAAGAACGAAAGATACCTGAGAAGCCTTTGCAGGAATGCAAAATAGGGCTTCTCCTCGTAGTCGTCAACCGCCTGGAAGTTCTCCATGAAAAGAGCCGGGCAGACGACCGCGAACGGGACGCCATCAATCAGAACTGCGATTCTGCCCTCGTTGATTTTCGCCGCCAAGACGTCAGGGCGTTCGGTGGTAGAGCATCCCGAGAAAAATGAGCCGGGATTTGGTGAAAGAAACGGTTCAAGGCAACCTGTGCCGGAGATTATGTCGAGCCTGATTTTCCGAAGACGCGATTTCACCTCGTTGACAAGACGCTCGGGAGCTTTTCCGGAGATGTAAGCAATTGCAAGCTCAGTTTGGCTTATCTTTCCGGCTTTCATCGTCTCGAACCGGAGAAGCGGGCTTTTGATTCTTCTGCGGACAAGCGACATACTCGTCTTCAGGTTGTCGGAGAATGCCTCCATACAGCCCTTCAGGTTGTTCTCGGTCGACGGCTCGGAGATGCTTCTTGTCTTGAAGCCCTGCGCTCCGAACGCCACTCCCCTCTTCTCGCCGTCTATGAGAACCACAGCAAAGCCGGAGCAGAGCCTTTCCGAAACGTCCGAATAAGTCCTCACATGCTTACTCTCGGTCGAAAATATGCCCTTTCGCATGAGAAAGCTATACACGTCTTGAGGCTGAGCAAGGATTTTCTTGAAGTCCATCAGCGGCGAGAAGAGCATCTTTGAGAGATCAGCAGAACTCGTCATCCCCTCAAGAGTCAGTACGGCGCACTTTATCCCGGCAGTCTCAAAGCGGACTATGTTCAAATCGTCAGAGCCTCCGAAAAGCTCCCTCACTTTCGCGATTGAGCGTTCAAGGGACGGCGACAAATTTTCGTTCATACAATTCACCCTTTCTTTTTCGGTTAGTTTTTGCAGAGTTTCCGGGGATATTCGGGAGCGTTCCGGTAAAAAATAGCCTGAGTAACAAAGAAAGGATTCGTATGCCATGCTCATAGTTTTCATAAGGGGAATAATTGTCTACTTCCTCGTCATTTTTGCCACGAGGGTCATGGGTAAAAGACAGCTTGGCGAGCTCTCGCCGTCAGAGCTTGTAATCACAATACTCATCTCGAACATCGCGACTCTTGCAATGGAAGACCCGGAGGCTTCGCTCATAACGGGTGTTGTGCCTATCTTAACTCTTGTCTGCCTCGACATTTTAGCGTCGTTTGCGGCACTCAAATCGCGAAAGCTCCGGCACGTAATCTCCGGGCGACCAAAGGTCATCATCTCTGGCGGAAAGCTCAACCAGTCTGTCATGAAGGAGCTTCGGTTCACCGTCGACGACGTCTGCTCGGCTCTGCGGAACAGCGGAGTTTTCGACATTGATGAAGTGCAATATGCGGTTGTGGAGACCACGGGGGCAATTAGCGTCCTGCTGAAAGCCAATAACCGACCGGTTACCCCGGGGACTCTTGCCGTTCCCGAAACGACGAGCGACCCGCCGCAGGTGCTTATCTCAGACGGCGACATCATCGCAAGCGGGATGAACGGGGCAGGTCTCGACGAGAAATCGCTCCGGAAAGAATTGAAAAGAAAGCACCTTGAGCCGGGAGATGTCCTTCTTTGCATGATGCGTCCGGACAACTCGCTCTACATTATCCCAAAGGAGGACGAAAAGTGAAACGGATTCTTATAAGCATAGTGATAATCGCCGCCATCATTGCGGCAGGGTGCTTCGCAATCGCGGGAATTGAGGCGGAGAACACGAAAATCTACGGGAAGATTGAGGAGGTTCTTTCTGCGGATTCTCAGGAAGAGGCTGAAGCCGCAGTCGGCGAGCTTGAGGAGGCTTTCAAGGAGTATTCGAGGCGGCTCTCATGCATCGTGGATGAAGATATTTTAGAAGAGATGGAAGGCGCAGTCTACATGCTTAAACCGATGCTCGAATCAAATTCGGACGAATTCACGGCGCAGTGCGAGCTTCTCAGGTCTTACGCGAAAAGAATCCTGGACAGAGAGATACCGACGCTCGGGAGAGTGCTCTGATTAAGCCAAAGTTAAGATAAAATAAAGTTAAAATTCGGAATTTTCTGTTGCAAAAGCCGGGAAAATATGCTATAATTACTGTAAGATACATTTCAAAAAACAGCGACCTGCTCTACTGGAGGGATGACTATCATGAAATGCCCGTTCTGCGGTTATGACGACACCAAGGTTATTGATTCGCGCCCGAGCGACGAGAAGATCCGCCGCCGCCGTGAATGCACTCAATGTGGAAGGAGATTCACCACCTATGAGGTTGTTGAGCGTCCGGCTCTTATGGTCATCAAGAAGGACGGAAGCTACGAGCCGTTCATGAGGGACAAGGTCATCGTCGGCATCACCTCAGCCACAAAAAAGCGCGCCGTCAGTCCCGAAACCATCGGGCACATCGTCGACGACATCGAGAACCGCCTTGCTAACGAGATGAGAACCGAGATTACTACTGCCGAAATCGGCGACAGCGTCCTCTCTGCCCTCAAGGACATCGACCTTGTGGCATATGTCCGCTTTGCGTCAATCTATAAAGAGTTCGACGACCCGGAGAGCTTTGTCAAGGTCATCACCGAGCTTAGCGATCATCAGGTCTGATGAGGATAAATTTTCCCGCAGAATTTCTGCGGGATTTTTTTACGCAAATATTGGCTATTTTGCTTGACAGGTAGTGCACGTTTCGGTATAATAGCTGTAGAGGCTTTTAGGAATGCCTCCTAAAAATGATTTTACATGAAAGGATGACTTTAAATGAAATATGTATGCTCAGTTTGCGGATATGTCTATGATGAGGAATTGGGCGATCCCGACAACGGAATAGCCCCCGGCACCAAGTTTGAAGATTTACCCGAGGATTTCACCTGCCCACTTTGCGGAGTCGGCAAGGACATGTTTGAGGAAGAATGAAAAATCGGGGCGAGAGCCCCGATTTTTGGTGAAACCCCTCAGTCAGCTTCGCTGACAGCTCCCCTTTCAGGAGAGCCTATAACTGCCTCTCCCGAAAGCTTCTGATAGAAGCAGTCAAAGCCTCCCCCGAAGGGGGAGGGGGACCGCCGCCGAAGGCGGTGGTGGAGGGGTTCTACTTCTAATTGAAAGGACGATGAAAATGTACTGCACACGAAATGTAACCAATGATTTGCTCTGGGTTGGTGCTGATGACAGGCGGCTCGCTATGTTCGAGGGCGTCTACTCTGTGCCGGACGGAGTTTCCTATAATTCATATTTATTGCTTGACGAAAAAACGGTGCTCTTTGACACCGTTGACCATGCTGTTGAGAAGGTTTTCTTGGAGAATGTCGAGCATGGGCTCGGCGGCAGGAGTCTTGACTACCTCGTGATTCACCATATGGAGCCCGACCACTCGGCGACCATGAAGGCGATTCTCTCTATCTATCCCGACGTGACTGTTGTCTGCAACAAGAAGATTCAGGGGATGATTAATCAGTTCTTCGGCGAGGATGTCGTTAAGAATTATCACCTTGTCGGCGAGGGCGACACCCTTGAGGCAGGAAAGCACAAGCTCACATTCCTCATGGCTCCGATGGTTCACTGGCCCGAGGTTATGGTAAGCTACGACTCTACCGACAAGATTCTCTTTTCGGCGGATGCCTTCGGCACTTTTGGTGCTCTGAACGGCGCACTCTTTGCGGATGAGGTTGACTTCTTCGGGGATTATCTCGGCGAGTCAAGAAGATACTACACCAACATTGTCGGCAAGTACGGCACTCAGGTTCAGGCACTTCTAAAGAAAGCCGCAACAGTCGATATTGGCATGATTTGCCCGCTCCACGGCTTCGTCTGGAGAAGAAACATCGGCGACTATGTCGAGAAGTACCAGCAGTGGTCGCGCTATGAGCCGGAGATCACCGGCGTCATGATAGCCTATGCCTCAGTCTATGGCAATACCGAGAACGCCGCGAATATCCTTGCCTGCAAGCTCCGCGAGAAGGGCATAAAGACGAAAGTTTTTGACGTTTCCGTGACTGCTTCTTCCGAAATTGTTGCGGCGGCTTTTGAGTACAGCCACCTTGTATTCGCGTCTACCACCTATAACGCCGGAATCTTCATCAGCATGGATGAACTTCTTCGGGACATCGCCTCCCACAATCTCCAGAATAGAACCGTTGCATTCATCGAGAACGGCTCCTGGGCGGCGACGAGCGGAAAGCTCATGCGAGAAATTATCGGCGGGCTCAAGAATATGAACATCTTAGAGAGCACCGTTTCCATCAAGTCTTCTCTCAAGGAGAGCCAGCTCAGTGAGATTGACGCCTTGGCTGACGCCATCGCGGAGACGATGCCTGCTCCCGTAATAGCTACAGTAACAGAAACAGCCGCCGAGGCGACTGTCGACAAAAAGGCTCTTAACAAGCTTAGCTACGGGCTTTTCGTCCTCACTGCCAAAGACGGCGAGAAGGATAACGGTTGCATCATCAACACTGTCACTCAGGTCGCGAGCAGTCCGCTCACTATCTCAATTTCCGTCAGCAAGAGCAATCTAACGCACGATATGATTATGCACACCGGTAAGTTCAACGTCTCTGTTCTCACAGAGGAGACACCGTTCAGCGTTTTCGAGCACTTTGGCATGAAGTCAGGGCGCGATGTCGACAAGTTCGCCGAGTGCGAGACCGACGCAAGAAGCGCGAACGGACTCCGATATGTTCCAAAGTTCACGAACGCTTTCATGAGCGCGGAGGTTATCGACACTAAGGATTGCGGTTCGCACACCCTCTTCACTGCGACCGTCACCGAGGCGGAAGTTCTCTCCGACAAGCCGTCGATCACCTACGACTACTATCACAAGCACATCAAGCCGAAGCCCGTACCAAAGGACGAGAAAAAGAAGGGCTGGGTCTGCAAGATTTGCGGCTACGTCTACGAGGGAGACGAGCTCCCCGCAGACTTCATCTGCCCGCTCTGCAAGCATGGTGTGGAGGATTTTGAGCCGCTAAACTAATGTCCCCACGGCGATGAGGCTCGCCCTTCGGGCTCGCCGACCCCTCCACCACCGCCTTCGGCGGCGGTCCCCCTCCCCCTTCGGGGGAGGCTTTTTTATGCATAAAAAGGCTCCCTCTGAAATGAAGTTCGCAAGCGAACTTCCGGAGCTGGCACGAAGTGCCTGAGGGGTGCTGATTCAGGCTTCGCCTGAATCAGCGTAATTCTTCAATCGCCTCCGCAAGAAGCCTGACTCCACTCTCAATTTCCTCATCGGAGGGCATCGAGTAGTTGAGGCGGAAGGAGCGTGTGGGCTTTGTCTCGTCGCAGAGGAAGGCTGTTCCGGGAACGACGAAAACGTTTTTCTCGCCGCACTTTGCGACGAATTTTCCAAGGTCGATTCCCTCCGGAAGCGTTCCCCAGAGGAAGATTCCGCCCTCGGGACGGGTGAACTCGGCGTCAGAGGGCATGTACTTCTCAAGGCATGAAATCATCAGCTCAGCCTTGTGGCGGTAGAGCTCGCGGGTCTCTAAGATATGCTTTTCGAGGTCGTATTCGGTCATGTATTTCGCGCAGACCATCTGGAAGAAGACGTTTGTGTGGACGTCCTCGACCTGCTTTCCGACAACTATCTTTGAAACAATCTCCTTGTTTGCCGTCAGGGTTCCGACACGGATTCCGGCGGCTAAAATTTTCGAGAATGAGCCGCAGTAGATGACTCTGTCGTCGACGTCGAAGCTCTTGTATGTGGGGACGTCCTCTCCCTTGAATCTCAAATCCCCATAGGGATTGTCCTCGATGATGAGAACGTCGTACTTCCGGGCAAGCTCGTAGACCGCCTTGCGGTTTTCGAGTGTAGAGGTGATTCCCGCAGGGTTCTGGAAGGACGGGATGAGGTACATAAGCTTGGTGTTGGGGTTCTCCTTGAGAGCCTGCTCCAAGAGCTCGGTATCGATTCCGTCCGACTTAAGTGGGATTCCGACCAGCTTCGCGCCGTTTGAGCGGAAGGCGTTCAAAGCTCCGATGAAGCTCGGCTCCTCGCAGATGACAACATCGCCCGGGTTGCACATGACCTTGCATGTAAGCTCGATTCCCTGCTGACCGCCGCTGACGATGATTGTGTCGTCGTCGGGATTGTCGATTCCATAGACTCTTGCAAGCCTTGCCTTGACAAGCTCTCTGAGAGGCGCGTAGCCCTCGGTGATGCCATACTGAAGAGCCATGATGGGCTCGTTTGTGAAAATGTCGTCGGCAATCTTCTTTATCTCGGCGACCGGGAAAGAATCGGGGCTCGGGTTTCCAGCCGCAAAGCTGATTGAGCCGGGAGTCCCCAGACTCTTGAAAATCTCCCTTATGGCAGAGGGCTTCATGTCCTCAAATTTGTCTGAAATTCTGTAATTTGTACTCATAATGCAACCGTCCTTTTCTTGGAATTTAATCTGTTGAGGATATTATAGCACGTGGCGAAGGAAAGTGCAACAAATATCAAATCTAAATTTGTCAAATCGTGATTTGATATGTTATAACCGATACTGCTCAAAATTCTCAGAAACAACCCCTTGAAAAAATCTGCCACATACTGTATACTATAACATACAGGCTGAAAATCTGGCTTGACTGAATCAAAAAACTTCAGGGAGGAATTGAAAAGTGAAAGCTAAAAAAATCCTGAGCTTTCTGATGGCTATGATTATCGGGGTGACTACTCTTGTGAGCTCCACCGGCGGTGTCAGCGCGGCTTCGACTTCTGAGAACATGAGCACGATGGACTTCGTTCTCAGCATGGGAATCGGAATCAACCTTGGCAACACGATGGAGGCGACAAACTCCAACGGCAAAACTGTCACCGACTTTGAGACAGCCTGGGGAAGCCCGCTCATAACAAAGAAAATCATCCAGGGCTATGCCGACGCCGGATTCGGAGTTATCCGCGTTCCGGTCGCATGGTCAAACATGATGGATGACGACTACAACATCGACACCGACTACATCGAGCGCGTTCAGCGGATTGTCGACATGATTTTAGATTGCGGGATGAAGTGTATCGTCAACATCCACTGGGACGGCGGCTGGATTGAGAACTTCTCCACCGACAAGGACGAGTGCATGGAGAAGTACGAGAGCATCTGGACTCAGGTTTCGGAAGCTTTCAAGGACTACTCGTTGGACCTGATGTTTGAGTCCCTCAATGAAGAGGGCTGTTGGGACGACATCTGGAACCGCTACAGCAGTTCTACCAAGGGCAAGAAGGAAGCGTATGCTCTCCTGGGCGAGATTAATCAGACGTTTGTCGACGTTGTGAGAGCTTCCGGCGGAAACAATTCCGAAAGACACCTCCTCATCGCCGGCTATGCCACCGATGCTGAGCTCACCTGCGACGAGATGTTCGTCCTCCCCGACGACCCGGCGAACAGATACGCAATCTCGATTCACTATTACACACCGTCCACCTTCACCATTATTTCTGAGGATGCCTCCTGGGGTGAGGCTCAGTCAACATGGGGTACATCGTCCGATTATGCCACTCTCAAGAAGTACATGGACATGATTTACGACACCTTCATTGCGAACGGAATCCCCGTCATTATCGGCGAGTATGGCTGTACCACCACGAACAAGTCGATGTCATCCGTTCGGGAATACATCACCGCCGTCTGTGAAGCCGCATACACAAGGGGCATGTGCCCGATTCTCTGGGACACTCCCGGCGGATTCTATAACCGCACCACCTGCAAGTTCACCGACTCGGAAATCCTTGAAGGGTTTGAGGAAATAAAGACCATGTCCCGCGCGGTTGAAATATCCTCCAATGATGACGAAGAAGAGGAAGCGACGGTCGAGCTAAAAGCCACCGCCTCCGACGGCAAGGTCAAGCTCTCCTGGAGCACAACCTTAAGTGGCAAGTGCACCGTCTACTACAAGCGTTCAAGCTCAGACGAATGGAAGACCGCCGGAACCGTCTCAAAGACCAAGGTCAACATCACTGGGCTCAAAAACGGCGTCAGCTATGACTTCAAGGTAGTGATTGACGGCGTCGAATCGGACGTCGTGACCGTCACGCCGGAAGCATAATAAACGAATACGAAAAGGCACTCCCTTGGATTGAGGGAGTGCTTTTTTGACTTTAAGATGGGCAGTTCTGATGGCGGAACTGCACATGTTTTTTGCTTGCTTTTTCACTGGACTATTTGTCTTCATGAAAGCCCATTACGCCACCTCTTCAAACTGGCTGTTATAAAGCTCGGCATAGAAGCCGCCCTTTGCCAAGAGTTCCTCATGATTACCCTGTTCAACTATATCGCCGTTACGCATGACGAGGATGATGTCGGCGTTCTTGATGGTCGAAAGACGGTGGGCGATGACAAAGCTTGTGCGCTTCGAGGTCAGCTTATCCATTGCCTCCTGCGTTATCATCTCGGTCTTGGTGTCAACGCTCGAAGTCGCTTCATCCAAAATCAGCATCGGGCTGTTCTGGATCATCGCTCTGGCTATGGTCAGAAGCTGTTTCTGACCGGCGGAAATCGCTGTATTGTCGCTGAGAACCGAGTCGTAGCCGTTCGGCAGTGCCTTGATAAAGCTGTGGATTCCGCAGGCCTTGCAAGCCGCCTTCATCTGCTCATCAGACACTCCCTCGGTGTTGTAGAGAAGGTTCTCCCTGACGGTTCCTTCAAAGAGCCATGTGTCCTGCAAAACCATTCCAAACTGGTTGTGGACGTTAGATCTCGGAACATCCTTGGTCGAAACTCCGTCGATAAGAATCTCTCCGCCGGTGGGCTCGAAGAATCTCATAAGAAGATTTACCATAGTTGTCTTGCCGGCACCTGTAGGTCCGACGATTGCGACCTTCTGCCCGGGCTCGACCTTTACGCTGAAATTGTGGATAATCTCCTTCTCGGGAGCATTCGGGTAAGCGAACTTGACGTTTCTGAACTCGACCTCGCCGCGAACGTTCTCAATCTTCTCAGTCTTATCGGACTCGTCTTCCATCTCTTCCTCAGCCAAGAATTCAAATACTCTCTCGGAAGCCGCCGCGCAGGACTGAACCTGAGTCATAGCCTGAGAAATCTGGCGAAGCGGAGACTCGAAGAGTCTTGTGTAAATCAGGAATGCAGTGATAACACCGAAGGTGATTCTGCCATCGATAATCAGAGCCGCACCGACAACACAGACAGCAACATAGCTGAAATTGCCGATAAAGGTCATAATCGGTTGCATAAGACCAGATAGGAACTGCGAGCGGAAGTTAGCGTTCTTGACCGCCTTGTTCATCGAAGTGAAGGTGTCCTTGACTTCGCCCTCAGCGTTCAGGATTCTTACAACGTCGTGACCGGTGTACATCTCCTCGATGTAGCCGTTCAGAATACCTAAGTTCTCCTGTCTTGCGGTGAAGTATTTCTGCGAATGGCTCATGATTACTACCATAAGAACCATTCCGACTATCGTCGTCAAAACGGTGGTAGTAGCCATAATGGCATTGGTGTAATACATCATGATGAGGCAACCAATGAACTGGGCGATTGCCGTTACGAGGTTTGAAAGGCTGTTTGACATAGCCTGACCTATCATGTCGACGTCATTCGTCATTCTTGAGAGAACGTCGCCTGCGGCGTTACCCGAGAAGTACTTGAGAGGAAGCCTGTTAATCTTGGTGCTGATGTCGCCACGGAGTCTCTTGGAGGTTCTCTGTGTGACAGTCTGCATGATGTAGTGCTGTAAGAAGCTGAATATTGCACTCGCAAGGTACAAACCAAGCAGAAGTAATGCAACACTCAGAACTCCGTCCATGTCTATTGAAGTCGTCAAGCCATCATAGATGTAGTCGGTAAGACGGCTGAGCTGATTCGGTCCTATTATCGTGAGAATAGCACCTGCGGCGGCGAGAACAAGTGCAAATACTATGATTCCCGTCTGGTTACTGATATATTTCATAAGCCCTAAGAGTGCGCCTTTCATGTCCTTGGCTTTGTCGCCTGACATGCCTCTGCCACCTCCCATGGGACCTCTTCCACCCATCGGTCTGCCCGTGGGTCTTGAATTTGTTTCCGGCATAATCAAAGCACCTCCTTATTCATTCACCGCAAGCTCGTCTTCCGAGAGCTGTGACAAAGCTATCTGCTGATAAACCGGGCAATTCTTCATGAGTTCATCATGAGTACCGATTCCTGCGACCTCGCCATCATCAAGAACGACAATCTTGTCGGCGTGGCGGATGGTTCCGATTCTCTGGGCTACGATGAGGCAGGTTGTATCTTTCAAATCTGTCTTGATTCTCTGACGGAGTGCACGGTCTGTCTTGTAGTCAAGAGCCGAGAACGAGTCGTCGAAGATGAGGATTTCCGGCTTGCCGGCTATTGCTCTTGCGATAGAAAGACGCTGTTTCTGACCGCCAGAGACGTTCGAGCCGCCCGCGGCAATTCTGCTGTTCACATCGTCATCCATTGCGTGGACAAAGTCGGAAGCCTGGGCTATATCCATGGCGTTTTCCATTTCCTCGTAGGTTATATTGCTTCTTGTCGAGCCGAATTTCAGGTTGCCCTCAACAGTGTCTGAGAACAGAGTCGCTTTCTGTGGGATATATCCGACTTTCTTATAGAGCGTTTCAAAGTCGTATTTCGAGATTTCCTTGCCGTCGAGCAAAACCGTCCCCGAAGTGGCATCATAGAGCCTTGCGGCAAGCCCGCCGAGCGTGGATTTGCCTGAACCGGTGGCACCGATGACGGCGACCGTCTCGCCTTTCTTGGCCGAAAAGGTGATGTGCTTAAGGCAATCCTCAGAGGCGTCGGGATAACGGAAGGAGACATCTTTAAATTCAATAGTTCCGGTTTCTGCGGAATTAGTTTCGGTGCCTTCCTTGACTGCAATATCCGAGTCGAGGACTTCGTTGATTCTAGTCGCAGATACCTGCGCACGGGGAAGGAGCATGAATATCATCAGAAGCATTACGAACGACATGATGACATAGAGAGCATACGAACTGAACGAAACGACCTCGCCGAGCATTGTTGAACGCTCGGAAATTGATGCTGCAATCTCTGCGGCGGTACCACTCAGGGGTACTTCAATATTGTTGATAAGAATTGCGCCGACATAGTAAATAGCGACGCTGACGCCGCTCTGCACGAACATCATGATAGGCGACAGAACAGCCATTCCACGACCTGTGAAGAGCTGTGTTTTCATGAGGTTTGTATTCGCCTTGTCGAACTTATCCTCCTGATAATCTTCGGCGTTAAAGGCACGGACTACTCTGATACCGTTCAGGTTTTCTTCCGTAATTCTGTTGACGTCATCGATCTGCTTCTGGACGATTCTGAATTTCGGGATCATAATTGCAAGAAGTACTATAAGCGCACCGACGACTATTACTACAGCAGAGGCGACGACAGCCGAGAGCTCCCAGCTCTTGCCGACTATCTTGATTATCGCCCAGATAGCCATAATGGGTGCCCGGATGAGCATCTGAAGTCCCATCGAGATTATCATCTGAATCTGGGTTATATCGTTTGTGGTACGGGTGATGAGACTTGCGGTCGAGAACTTCTTTATCTCACCAGGGTCGAAAGAAGTGACCTTGTCAAAGAGCTTCGCTCTGACATCATAGGAGAAGTCAGCCGCAATCATGGCTGATAAGTATCCGACTATGACCGTCAGCAAAGCACTGCACAAAGCACAGGCGAGCATCTTGCCGCCTGCCGCAAAATACTGCGACAGCTCGGTCACTTCACTGCTTATAAGAACTGTTATCTCAGCGGTGTAATCGGGCAGGCGCAAGTCAAAATAAACCTGACCGCAAACAAGCAGCACGCACAGAAGTGCGAGCCACCTGTCCCTGGTCTTCATATTACTGAAAATATGAAGCATATAAAAAACATTCCTCCAATATAAAACTTACTTCTATCTAAAACTATAATGCCGTCCTGTCTTCCCTTCTATACTACATTCTCCAAGCACCACTTCCTTTAATGCTGATTTTGTAATTACAGAGGTAAATCTTTCTTCTGGAATCTCACTGCGCCGATAGCGTAGCAGACTACAGCTATCACAACCAAAGCTACAAGCTTCGGGACGAATGCGTAATCAACAGCACCGGAGCCTACGGTTCCGAGAGCTTCGACATCGAAGAGTCCGACGATAGTCAGATTGTTGAAGACTCCGAGCATTTCAGCACCTATTCCCATGCTGACCATCGTATCGGAGCCGAACATGCCTAAGAGCGTGCAGAGGAAGAACCAGACATTAAGTCCTCCGCCGAGAGCCATAGCGTTCTTGCTGAGGTTGAATACACAGCTTGCCATATAGCAGATGCTTGCCATCGCCTCTGCTAAGAGATAGATTCCACCGTAAAGAGCCAGATATTTCACAACATCCACCTCGCCGGTGAATGCTCTCGTAGCCAAGCTTACAATAAGTCCGCAACCGACCATTATAAGCGGCGTGACTATCATGTATATAAGTTGAGTGATGACAACTGCGCTTCTCTTTGTTGGGGTGGATAAAACATAAGCCATTGATCCCTTGTCAACCTGGTCAACGAAAAGCTCGTTTCCGGCAAAGATGATGAAGAGTATGATCGGCAGTAAACACATGATGGTGAAGTACATCTGGTTGAGCATAGCACTTGTGTCCATCTCAGTCATGGTGTTAAGCATATCGCTTGACATACCCATCATCTCAAACATGTTCGTCATCATGGTGCTGACGTCCAAGGTATCGCCTGTGAAGACGCCTTCGGTGGCACCCAAGGCATAGACATACTCGAAGTTTGTGATATAGACATCAAGTCCTACGTCCGATTCGGCAAGAAGCTCAGCCGATTCGGCGAACTTTTCAACTGACAGATCCAGCTCATCCGACTGAGCGGACATCATCTCGAAAACAGTCTCGTACATGGTCGTATCGTCGGATGATGCGAAATCGTCATAGCTAAGCTCAGTTCCCATCATTTCGTTATATGCCGCTAAGACATACAGATGGCTGTAGAAATCGGTCTGAGCATCGGTATAATCTGCAGATTCCATTCCGGCAATCAGATTTCCGGCGTAGGTGGTGACGACTGTCATCAGGCACAAAACCACTGTGCAGGCTATCAGAAGAGCCCGGTTTGCGCGGAGGCTTTGCTTGAACAGCGGTACGGAAAATACTTTTGTTACTTTCATTCTCTCGTTTCCTCTCTATATACATTCATGAAGTACTGCTCTAAGTTCTCATGGTTTTCGTCGATCGAGACTACTTCCAGATTCCTGAGAGCTTTAAACATTCTGTCTGTTTCATTTGCAACAAGGCTTACTCTTGCTTCGAGACCATCAAGAACCGCTTCAGGGATTCTCTCCGCGAATTTCCTGGCAGATGGCTCATTTCCGAAAACTATCTTATAGTTTCGCTTGGTTCCGTGTCTGAGGTCAGAAAGGCTCAGTACTCTCTCAATCTTGCCGTTACCTATGATGGCAACCCGGTCGCAGACGTCCTCAATTTCCTCGAAGATGTGGCTCGACATGAAAATGGTTCTGCCTTTGTTCTTTTCCTCACGGACAAGTTCCAGAAACGTTTCACGCATCAGCGGGTCAAGACCGGTTGTAGGTTCGTCCATTATGAGAATCTCTTTATCTCCCATGAGTGCTGCAACGATGGCAGTCTTTTGTTTCATGCCCTTACTCATTCGCTTCAGGTTTGCAGACGGGTCGAGACCGAGCTTATCTATAAGATAGTTCATATAGGTGAAGTCTTTAACGCCCAGGAACTCTGCCTGAACCTTGAAGAAATCGGTTCCTGTCCTGACATCCGGGAAGGCGATTTCACCAGGGATGTAGCTCACGTTCTTCATGACCTCCGGGGCATTCTTCCAGGGATTGATGCCATTAACATCCACTTCTCCCGAATCAGGCTTTAAGAAGCCCATCATGTGGCGGATAGTAGTAGTTTTTCCTGAGCCGTTGGTTCCTAAGTATCCGAAAACCTCGCCTTTCTGAATATCAAGGGATATATCGAACAAACCGCGGTTATATCCATAGTCTTTTGTCAGGTGCTGTACGGAAATTACCGATTCGCTCATGCCCTCACCCCCTCGAAATGATGACCTGTGTCGTAGAAGCTCATGAAGTAGTCCTCAAGTGTGAACGGTATCTCGACGAAATCGGCGATTTCATAATCGCAGAGACACTGAGTCAGCTCGCCGACTCTGTCAGCCTCAATCTGGACACGAGCTCTCAGCTTATCGTGATTCTTCGATGTAAACCTGAATGGCTTTGCGATAAATCTCGAGTATGAGCTCTCGTCCTTGAACGAAACACGATAGATTCTGTCGTGGCTCGACTTTAATTCTCCTGATCGGAACTCGGAGACAATGCTACCGTCACGTATTATTGCAATCCTGTCGCAGGAAGCGTCGACCTCACGGAAAATATGGGACGAGAGGAAGATAGTCTTGCCTCTTGCTTTTTCCTCCTTGACGAAATCAATAAACGTCTCCTGCATGACGGGATCCAAGCCAGATGTCGGTTCGTCCAGGATGAGTATATCCGGGTCGTGCATGAAAGCCGTAACTACTGCGAGCTTTCTCTTGACGCCGAGGCTCATACGCTTAATGCTGATGTTCGGATCTAAATCGAACTTATCGAGCAACATTTTCAGATAATCGTCGTTTTTTGTGTTTCGCATTCCCTCCATCATCTTAAGGAAGCCGGTTCCGGAAAGTCCCTGCGGAAGAGTGACTTCTCCTGGGAGATAGCCGACGGTGTTCTTAAGCTCTGCCGAGTGCTCCCAACTGTCCTTATCGGAAATAGAGGTTTTGCCTTTTTCGGGCTTGGAAAAGCCCATCAGATGTCTTATTGTAGTCGTCTTTCCGGCACCGTTAGGTCCCAGAAAGCCGTAGCATTCGCCTTTTTCAACTTGAATAGACACATCAAACACGCCACGACCGTGACCGTAGTCTTTTGTCAGATGATCTACAGAAATTACCGGCATTAAAATTTCCTCCTTGTCAATTATCCAACAACCTGTTGTATGATTATAATTATACTCAGGCAAAATCAAGTGTCAACCCTCAATTTTTCAGGGAGTGTCGGATAGTTCGCAGACGGTTCAATTACGAAAAATACTTGCAAAATTGCTTATAGTTATAATCCTTTTCAGGCTTGCACATGACCGCGAAATCTATCGAGTCAAAAAGTGCTTCTGCTGGCTTTCCGGAGTATGAATAGCCAGTAATCGCTTCATAGAAAAGCTTTGACACGAGGCTCGCGTCGTTGCCATAAACTCCGCACCCGAACGCGCCCAGAATCAGATGGCGATAACCCTCGGTTGCGGCTACTGTGAGCATTCCGCGTATTCTTGCTTCAAGCATACTTTCATACTCTTCCTGCGACATTTCCTCAAGCCCCATGCGAATCATAGGTGCGGCGCAGGTCATGACAGTAACGCAAAACGGCTTTGCAAGTGTCTCGTGAACTTTGTCTTTGATGATTTCGACATTGTGCGACATGACAATCCCGTGTGAGCCCATATGGGTGTTGAGTGCGACGTTATAGTCGTAATACTTTTTTGCCTTCTCGCTTTCAAGGGAAAGTAACAGAGATGAACGCCTGCAGAGGTCTTCCTCCTGCGCACTTGCACCTTTGCGGGTGTGACCTCCCGGCTCTGTCGCGCTGGCAAGGTTAAGGACCAAAACCTTCGGCATGAAATCCCCTGCATTTTTCATCTCACTGTATTTTTTCTCAGCCAAAACGAGTGCGTCCTCGTTCTCACAACTGAAAAGCCAGCTCATGTCACGGTCTGTGGAATACTTTTCAACCGATGCCGATTTTTCAAGTGCCTCAATGTCCTCAGGAAGATATACCTTCGCCTCCTGCATCTCTTTCATAGAGAATTTGAGACTTATTTCAGAACCACCCTTCTGATAACTGCCCTTTTCAAGGATGCCAAGTGTGTCATCAAGAATCCGGATGTTTTCGAGCCTGCGCTTCTCCCTTTCAGCATCACGCACCTTGATTTCTTCTTCTGTCAAGCCTTTGTTTTCAGCTTCGCGCATCTTCTCGGCAAGCTCTTTCATCTTCTCATCAGGCATTTTATTCTTTCCTTTCCTTCAGTTTCCGGAAAACATCGTCTGACGGCTCACGGATGTTCAGGTCCGCAACCCGGTCAAAAGCTGTGTGCCCGGGATTGATCTGCACAATCACTGCGTCGCTTCTGCGATGATTCCAATACACGCCACCATAGTAGCCGTTGGTGCCAATTACTATAATCAGGTCGGCTTTTGAAATCCACTTCTGTGCTTTCTGAACGCCGTCGTTCCAGAGACCGATATGGCTGTATAGCTCCCACGGGAGAATCGTCCCTCCGCAGGAATCGCATTTGGGAAGATCATCTTTGTTCCAGATTTCATAACCGTCAAAGTGCTTGCCGCAATTCTTGCAACGGTTAATCTGGAAGCTACCCTGAATCTCGGCGACGTTCTGCGAGCCTGCTATAGTGTGCATACAGTCCTCGTTCGTCGTGATTATTCCGATGAGCTTGCCCTCACGTTCCAAGTCAGCTAAGGCATAATGACTCAGGCTTGGCTTATAGTGGTGCATGGCTTTGACATAGGATGTGAGAAACGACTCACTTTCAAAGCTACCACCCGGTCGGATGGTACGGGAAAGCTGACTGTAGCTCACTCCTCCACCGGAAATAGATATTCCCGCGCCCGTGATTGCGACTATCCCGTGGCTGTTATCCACATACTCCGCAAATTTCTGTATCTTGTCGTCTGAGTTCGATTTAGAGAACATCCTGGCACTTCTCCCATCCGTCTATGACTTCGCCAAGAACCTCTGCGGCGTCGGCGTGGATATTCCAGTCGGCAACACTGTCGAGTGGAGTTTCCGAGGGATTTATCTGGACGAGCTTTGTATCTTTTCGCATCTTCTTCAGATATTCGTCGCTCCTGAACCCTGTCGTGCCAATAATTATCACCAGATCCGCCTCGGAAATCATTTCAGTCGCCTTTTTCATGCTCTCTTTCGAGACTTGCTCACTTATTTTGTTCTCACGGCAGAACATCGTCGGCATCAGCGGTGCACCACACTTCTCGCAGGTTGGAGTATGTCCGTGATTCCAGATTTTATAGTTAAGGTATCTTGCACCGCAGTCCACGCAGATATTGTCACCGAAGCTTCCCTGAAACTCGACGACATTCTTTGAACCGGCTACGGTGTGGAGGCAGTCCATATTCTGGGTGACTATTCCATAAAGCAAGCCGTGCTTTTCGAGGGTCGCAAGCTGTTTGTGAACCTCGCTCGGACCCTTCTGGAAGGTGGCGTCCAAAAATGAAGTCTTGACAATTCTATAGAACTCATCCGGGTTGCTTTTTACAAATGAAGGTGAGAGGACATTCCTTGAGTTCATAAGCCCCACGCTCTGCTTCAAGCGTCTCATTCCATATAAATAGGAGATGCCGGCACCTGTTACTGCGACTGTTTTGCCGCTGTTTTCCATATATTCTCTCAATTGACCTGACTCGTATCTCATAGATTCATCTCCATACTTTTAAATGTACCTATAAACACCGACCCACCAAATCGTTGCTTCTTCGGTGGGTGGTGCGTTATCTATATGTGGCTTGCGGAGGTATTTGCTATCAACATTACTTCCAGGTGAAGTTTTCTTTTCCAGCTCCGAGCTCGAAGAAATATTTGCTTATTCCGAGGTCTGCTTTCGAGAATGAGCCCTCAGGAACGGTCATCGAAACTTCGTTGCCGATGCCTTTGATTCTGAACTCCTGACGGTTCATCCCCGTGGGAGCCAAGAGAGCCGCTTCAACTCCGGCTTTGAACCATTCGGGAGCTGAGCCTTCGTATGAGGAAACATCGCTTGCGGACTTTGACTTATGCGGAACACCCTGCTCCATTCCATAGCCGACGGCGACAACTCCGATAATCTTTGAATTCTCAGGGGAATTGGAATTCTTTCTTGCATTCTTTTTGCTATACATTCCGCCTATCCACCATGTATTCAGTCCCAGAGTCTGGGCATACAGCATGAGGTCGGCACTGACATAGCCGAGCATTTCCTCGGTAGAAGCCTTGTCTGGACCGGCTAAAATCATGTAGTTCAGGACGTTTTTCGACATAGTTGCAGCCATGATTCCGGGCATCGCCTCCTTGTTGTCGGTGACGAGCTGGATGTTCAGGTCATACTTCTGGTTGTTCTCCTCAATTCTTAGATTGAGCTTTTTGACAATTTCGGCGGATAGTTCCGTCTTCTCATACTTACGGACGGTGTGCCTCGTCTTCATTGCTTCCTGCATTGAGCTGTTGATTGCCATTGAAATAGCCTCCTCGTTTTATTCTTTTTCCCACAACCGGAAGGTGGTCACATAAGGACAATCCTCAGGCAATGTGGTGTTAAACAGTGCCGTATACAAGGTAAGTTTTCCACAATGGTTGCACTTCCTGAATCGCTCCTCATACACACGGCACAGGTTCGTTGTTGTGTCAAGATATTCACAGGGGTTGTCATAATGAATGATTACCTTGCCGTCGGAGCCTAAGGAGCGGGTGTAACAGCATTTTCCGCAACGGGTGCACAGGGAGTCCCAGTCATTACGCCACTTGAGCCATTCTTTAAATATGCTTACGGCATGTCCACCAGTTGAGCCGCTCATACATCCGCCCTCCTCTCCGACAAAAAATTACGGGAAGATTTATCTTGACATTGTCCAACAACCTGTTATATAATATATATTATACTCAGTACGGAGGCGTTATCAACCCCCAATTTTTTCAAAACTGTCGGATTATCAAGAAGAGGCGATTTTAGATGAAAAAACAACCGGAAATTACAGAAAGAACAAGGCAAAAGTTTGTCGACGCCTTTTGGGCTCTGGCAAAGGAAAAGCCGGTCTCGAAGATTGCGGTAAGCGAGCTGACGCGGCGTGCCGGCTACAACCGCAGTACCTTCTATGAATATTTTTTAGACACCGACGATTTATTGTCCTATGTCGAGGACAGGCTTATTGACGAGGTCAAGAAAGTTGCTCAGAAATCCATATCGGATGAGAAACCGCCAACGGATTTCTTCCGCATGGTCTTTTCCGCAATGAACGAGGAAATCTATATTCTCTTGGGTCCGAACGGCGATTCAAGCTTCCTTTCGAGGGTCAGAACCGAGCTTATTCCGCTTGCTTCCCAATTTCTCCCCTGTCCTTCCGACCTTGAAAACTTCGACTATCTCGTCGCCTTCGTCAACTCCGCCATGTTCGGACTTTTAGAACATTGGCATGAAAATAAAAAAGACATCAGTCCGGAGGAAATCAGCGAGCTGATGCAGAGGTTAGTGTATGGAGGTATCAGGGGGTATATTAACGGGTGAGAGCTGTAATAGAGCGCGGCTGAAGGGGTGAATCGGTTGACGATGTGGCATAAAGAATCCCGATTGCTTTCTTTAGTAAAAGCAATCGGGCTTCGTTTACCCTACGCACTATATTTGCTAAGCTCTTAATTGGCTATTTTTGTGTCAGCTTCTACACTCAACTTGAAAGCAGTCACCGCCAGCCGGTAAAATCAGACGCCGCTTCTCCATAGTTGTAAATGGCTTTGCAAAGATTAATTGCATCTTCGGTTATGCTGTATTCTGCGGAAACGCCAGTATCGATTATATGCTTGACATATGTATACACACTATAAGTTGTATACACCTCTCCATCTCTGAAAACGGAAAATGACCGGTTCATCTCCTTCGCTGGAACTCTGTATTCGATATAGTATGTGCCATTATCGTACTGGACTTCAAGCGTCTCGCCGTTAACTGTGTATATACTTGCGGTATCGGTCACCTCAAATATGACGTAAATGCCGTTGCCGTCGAGGGCGAGATACTTCGTGACATCCGGGTCAGAGCTGATAGCTTCGATTTCGGGATTGTCCCAGGTGACGACATCGTTGGTGGTGAGCCAGTCACTGCCCAATATTGTGGTCAGATTGCCGGGCAGAGTGCTGTTCTCCTCGCCCGCGTAAATCTCAGCATAATAGCCGTAAACAAGCACCGCTTCGCAGAGGTCTTTCACGGCATAAAGTTCGTCTGATTCGTCACTTGTTATCGCCGCCTCGCAGTATTGATAGACCGAATAATCGGAGACTGAAATTGTGGTCGAGCTGTCCGTCAAAGTCGCCGTGATAGTAGTATCAAACTGTGTCGGGCTGACGTAGACGATGTAGCGGTAGTACTCCA
>JAJQDP010000009.1 GCA_021202155.1 Oscillospiraceae bacterium
TACCAGACTTTTTTTGACTTGTATATACCTTATCGCTAAGTGTACGCGGATGCCTAATTTAGGGGAGCTGGCTGCCCGTAGGGCAGACTGAGAGGTGCTATTTTCGGCGAAGGCGAAAATAGCAAGTTTGGCGTCAGCCAAACTTCAATTACGCATTGATTTTTCCCCGAAAATCCTCTATAATAGTATCAAATACCCCCGAAAGAAGGACTAATCATGCGAGAAAGCATATTGACCATACCGATAAGTGAAATATTCGAGCCGAAGTGCGGATGCCCTATCTGCACCATGCGGGAAATGCTCGAAAAACGGACTATTGAATACATAATGGGTGCCGCGATGATGGAGCCGGATGTGAGAATCGAGACCAACCGTCTCGGCTTCTGCCGCGAGCACTATAACATGATGTTAAAGCAGAAGAACCGCCTCTCGCTGGCTCTGATGCTTCAGACGCATTTGGAGACCATCAACCACGAGGTTTTCGAGAAGAAGGGACTCTTCGGCTCGACCTCCAAGAAGCAGAAGGCTATCGGCGAATACGACCACTCCTGCTTTGTCTGTTCAAAGGTCGACTGGGGAATGGAACGCCTGATGGTGACCGTTTTCGACATGTACGAGAACTCGGAGGATTTCCGCAAGCTTTTCGCGGAACAGCCGTATATCTGCATGCGTGACTGCGATCTCCTCATCGAAAAAGCCCAGAGCGAGATGAATAAGAAGTATCAGTCCGCCTTCATCTCCACCTGCATCGACCTCGCCGGAAAGTACTGCGGCGAGCTCTACGACGACGTCTCCCACTACTGCTCGATGTACGACTACCGCAACTCCGGACCGGATGCCGACTGGGGCAACTCCCGCGATTCGATTGAGAGGGCGATTAAGTTTTTGACAGGGCGTGACGCATAATTCAATGCGTAATTCGTAATTCGTAATGCGTAATTATTGTGGAGCAGGGAAATTGAATGATGAGAGAAAAGATTAGTTATGAAGTAACAGACAGAGGTATGCTCGTCAAGGTCGACCACCTGAATCTTGGGAAAACCCTCGATTGCGGGCAGGCTTTCCGGTGGGAAAAGGTCGGCGAAAGACGATACCATGGGTATTACGTCAACCGGAAACTGTACATATCCGAGACTGAGGACGGGATTCTGTTTGAGAATACCACCGAAGATGAGTTTAAAAACGTCTGGTATGACTATTTTGATTTGGGCACCGATTGGGGAGAGATTCGGGCACGGCTGAGCGTCGATCCGACCCTCAGGCTTGCATGCGAGAAGTGCAAGGGGCTTCGGATTCTCCGGCAGGACGCGTGGGAAGGGCTCATCGCGTTCATCATCTCGCAGAATAACAATATTCCAAGAATCAAGAGCATTCTTGCAAAGTTAGTTGAGCACTTTGACGGCTTCCCTACTGCGGAGGAGCTGGCTCGCGAGACTCCCGAGAGCCTTGAGTTTCTGCACTCCGGCTATCGTGCACGTTATTTAGTCGATGCCGGAAAAATGGTCTCATCCGGAGAAATTTCGCTTGAAAATTGTAGGAAGATGAGCTATCCCGACGCGAAAAAAGAGCTCATGCGCATCTGCGGCGTCGGGAGCAAAGTCGCCGACTGCACCCTTCTCTATGGGCTCGGCTTTATGGAGGCTTTCCCGGTCGACGTCTGGATAAAGCGCGCCGTGGCAAAGTACTATCCCGACGGTCTCCCCGAATGCACCAAAGGCATTGAGGGGATAGCACAGTTATTCCTATTCGACTTCGTAAGAAGTCTCTATATACAGGAGTGAGGAAGCGTGAAAACAGCGGGCATCATCGCCGAATATAATCCCTTCCACAACGGGCATATCCGCCAGATTCGGGCGACCCGTGAAGCGGGCTACGACAGAATTATCGCCGTGATGAGCGGGAATATTGTCCAACGCGGCGACGTCGCCGTCTGCGATATGGGCTTTCGTGCGAGAGTAGCCGTTCGGAACGGCGTTGACCTCGTTTTAGAGATTCTTATGCCCTATTCTCTTTCAAGTGCTGAGGATTTCGCCCGGGCGGGCGTGAGCATACTTTCCCGCCTCGGCTGTGTAGATGCGCTCTCTTTCGGCTCCGAGTGCGGGGACGCAGCCCGTCTCCAAGCCTGTGCCGATGCTATTGACCAGATTAATCCTGCTGAGATTAAATCGCTTATGTCGGAAGGGCTCACCTATCCGCAGGCGACCGCAAGGCTTATCGGGGATGACATACTGAGCGGCGCAAACAATACTCTTGCAATAGAATATATCCGCAAGCTTAAAAATACCGGCATCCTGCCGTTTACCGTTCAGAGAAATATTTCTCATGATAGTCTCGAATTTGCTGACACTGTCTCGGCTATGAAAATCCGTGAAATGCTTCGAGCAGGCGAGGATGTCTCGAACTTCGTCCCTGAAGTTCCGGGAGATTTAGCTTTCATAGAAAACGTTGATAAGGTTATCCTGAGTCTTGCGGCGTTTCAAGATAGCGATAACACAAGAATCAAAAAATACGCTATGCAGGCGTCGAGCCTCAGCGAGCTTTACGATATGGTGAAAACGAGAAACGTCACCCACGCCAGAGTTCGCCGAGAAGTCCTGCAAGCGGCTTTAGGAATAAAAGCCGGTGAAACCGCCACAGAACCGCCATACGCAAGAATTTTAGCCGCCAACGCGACCGGCATCGAAATCTTAGGCGAAATCAAGAGGTCGGGGAGTATTCCCGTCTCAACTTCGCTTGTGGAGCTGTCAAAAATTTCGCCGCTTGCGGTTCGGAATGCAGAGCTGACCGAAAGAGCTTCAAAACTGTGGCACTTCGCAAGAGCAGAGCAGGGGAGCTATCGCTCGGAATTTTCGCGCGAATTTTGCGTCTCTACTTGATTTTTCCCGCCTCATATTGTATAATTTTTATGGAAATAATACTTCAAACCGAAAGGAAGTTATTTATGAATTTAGTATTGGTAGTAAATGCGGGAAGCTCTTCACTCAAGTACCAGCTTCTCAATATGGATGACGAGTCGGTGCTCGCCAAGGGCAACTGCGACAGAATCGGCATTGACGGACATCTTTCTCACAAAGTCCCTTCAAAGGGCGTTGAAATCAGCAAGGATTGCGATTTCCCGACCCACACCGAGGCTTTCGAGAAGCTTGTCGAGGTTCTCACCAGTGGTGAAGGCAAGGTTATCGACTCGATGAGCGAGATTTCTGCTGTCGGACACAGAGTTGTTCACGGCGGCGAGCTCTATAAGGAGACTACCCTCGTCACTGACAAGGTCATCGAGGACATCGACGCTCTATCCGAGCTTGCACCGGTTCACAACCACCCGAATGCACTCGCTTTAAGAGCCTGCAAGAAGGTTCTTGCCCCCGGCACTCCTCAGGTTGCAGTTTTTGATACCGCTTTCCACCAGACAATGCCCCCGAAGGCATTCATGTTCGGTCTTCCCTATGAGGACTATAAGAACTACCAGGTCAGAAAATACGGCTTCCATGGCACCTCTCACAGATTCGTAACCAAGACTCTTGCTGAGGCTATGGGTAAGCCGCTCTCAGACCTCAAGATAGTTTCCTGCCATCTTGGAAACGGCTCTTCCATCACCGCTGTTGACGGCGGAAAGTCGGTCGACACCACCATGGGCTTCACTCCCCTTGATGGTCTTCTCATGGGAACCAGATGCGGGAGCGTCGACCCGTCGGCTGTCACCTATGTCATGGAAAAGCACGGCTTCTCCGCTCACGAAATGAGCGAGTATATGAACAAGAAGTCCGGCTTCCTCGGCATGAGCGGAGTTGGCTCGGATAACCGTGAAGTCTGCGCCGCGGCGGCAGAGGGCAACGAGAGAGCTCAGATTACCCTTGATATTCTGACATACCAGATCAAGAAGTACATCGGCGGGTATGCCGCCGCCATGAATGGTCTTGACGCTATTCTCTTTACCGGCGGTATCGGCGAGAATTCATCAGAAGTCAGAGGCGGAGTCTGCAAGGACATGAGCTACCTTGGCATCGAGATTGATGAAGAGCTCAATAGCCACACCCGCGGAAAGCTCGTCAAGATTTCGACCGAGAACTCGAAGGTTGAGGTCTGGATAGTTCCCACAAACGAGGAGCTTCTTATCGCCCGCGACACCCTTGCAGTAGTTGAGGGAAACAAGTAATATGATTTATGAGGGCTTTTTCGCTTGGTTGTACGTCTTATACCTGCTTTTTATGTGCTTCGTCGTCTTTGTCATGTATGGCATTGACAAACGTCGGGCAAAGAAGGGTCAGTGGCGCATCAGCGAAAAAGCCCTTCTCACACTCGGCTTCATCGGCGGCGCGGCAGGAGGGCTCATAGGAATGAAGCTCTTCCGCCACAAGACGAGGCACTGGTATTTCTGGGCGATAAATATCATAGCACTGATTTTGCAGTTAGCAATACTGGTATTGGCAGTTGCTTCGCAATTGCGCTAATCTAAGCCTCCCCTGAAAGGGGAGGGGGACCGCCGCCAAAGGCGGTGGTGGAGGGGTGCGCCGCAGGCGCAACTTTCAACAAAGGAGGACTCACAATGTCATACAAATTCACCGCTTCAAAGGCGGCGGCAGATTGCATCGAATGGATCCGCAACTGGTTCTCTGTCAACGGCAATGACTGCAATGCTGTTTTGGGAATCTCAGGCGGAAAGGACAGCTCTGTTACGGCGGCACTACTCGTCAAGGCTCTTGGAAAGGAGCGGGTAATCGGAGTACTCATGCCACAGGGGGAGCAGTTCGACATCGGATATTCCCGGGAGCTCTGCGAGATTCTTGGTATCAGGAGTGTAGAAATCAACATCGGCGAGACTGTCGAGGCTTTGAAGAAATCCCTCGGCTTTGAGCCGTCGGTAGCAACTTTAACCAACATCCCGCCAAGAGTCCGCATGACCGTTCTCTACGCTGTCGCTCAGAGTAACAACGGCAGAGTCGCGAACACCTGCAACCTTTCAGAGGACTGGGTCGGCTATGCGACGCTTTATGGCGATGGGGCAGGGGACTTCGGAGCTATTTCAAACTTTACCGTTCAGGAGGTCAAGGCTATCGGCAGATACTTGGGACTCCCCGAGAAGTTCGTCGAAAAGCCGCCGCTTGACGGTCTTTGCGGAAAGACCGACGAGGACAACCTTGGCTTCACCTACAAGGCACTTGATGCGTATATTCGCGAGGGAGTTGAACCCGAACCGGAGGTGAAGGCGAAGATTGACCGCCTCAACCGTCTCAACCAGTTCAAACTGAAGCGTTTCGACACGTTTTCCTACACCGAAGAATAAAAAATCACCGGCAGGGGTTAATCCTCTGCCGGCTTTTTCAGGAAGGTTATCGTTGAAAAGAATTCTATCAGTAGTTATCAGCTTATTCTATTACCACGCCGTCCTCAATCTTTATAACCACGTCCGCCTTTGCGGCGATTTCAGGGTCGTGGGTGACCATGATGAGCGTCTGCCCGAATTGCTGGGCGCAGTCACGAAGAAGCTGGATGGTCGTCTCGCCGTTCTTTTTGTCAAGATTTCCCGTCGGCTCGTCCGCAAAGATGAGCTGAGGCTTTGCAAGAACGGAGCGCGCAATCGCGACTCTCTGCTGTTCACCGCCGGAAAGCTCGGTCGGGTATTTCTTCAGCTTGTCATCAATGCCGAGTAGCTCCGTCACGTTCTGCAAGAACTCCGGATCGGGCTTCTTGTTGTCGAGCTTCATCGGCATGCAGATGTTCGTAAGCACCGTGTACTCGTCCAAGAGATTGAACTGCTGGAATACAAAGCCCATGTGGCGGCGTCTGAACTCCGCCATTTTCGCATCAGGATAGGAATATAAATCTTCATCACCGAGATAGATATTGCCGCTCGTCGGCTCATCAAGACCACCCAAGATATGTAGAAGCGTCGACTTCCCCGAGCCGCTTCTGCCGATGATGGTGTAGAAAAGTCCCTCCTCAAACTCGGCACTGACGCCGTTGAGGGCATGGGTCTCGCCGGATTCGGCTTTGTAGGTTTTGTAAATGTCATTGGCTTTTAAAACAGTACTCATAATCTTTATCTCCTTTTCCTTAGAAAGCTTCAAGAGCCCTCTAAATAGTATAATACCATATTTTTCTGCTACTGTCAACCACTTTCTGCGACTTTTTTCCGACTTTTCCGGGAAGATGGCTTATCTGTCCTCGCGGAGCATTTCCATAAGCGTATATTTATTCAGCCCAAGCTTTGAAACGTAGCATATCATGAGAACAGCCACGAACATCGCCGCTGTCATAAGAATCATCGCCCATGATGGTATGAACCGGGTTGTGAGGTCGCTCATGTAGCTTGACAGGACGCTCATAACCGTTGCACCCTCGCTTCTTATCGAGTCAAAATTACTTATAACCACAGACCCGAAATACGCTCCCCATCCGACAACCACCGCCACAAGAGACCTGACAAACGCCGTCCGCAAAAGCTCACGGTTTCGTTGCCTGCGGGACATTCCCAACGCTTGAAGTATGCCGTATCTCTTCTTTTCACGCTGAGTTTCAAGTTTGATGGTGCTGAATAGGATGATGAGCACGACCACGGCGATGCAGACGCCACTGACGAGGAGGAGAATTACCGTCTGGAGGTTGTCCTGAGCATAGGCGGTGTTCAGGGTGCGGTCATTTTTCATAAGCACGAAATTCTGACCTAAGATGGATTTCAGTGTTGAATCGGTGGCATAGCCGGCAATATTCCTGTCGGCATAGGCGACAACTTTGGTGAAATATGAGAACGAATAGTTGCGGAAGCCGATTCCGCTCGTACCGCCGAACCACCTTGTCTCGTCCGGCATGGCTTCAAGGATTTTCTTGAAATATGCCCTCGAGCAGACGACTGCAAACTCCGTTTCCTCAGCGTCTATATAGGTGTATGCATTATCGCTCACGATGTCGATGCCCATAACCTCGCCGTCAACGTACGATTCAATAGCTCCGGTGAAGGTGTCGGGGCAGAGAGTTATAGTGTCTCCCTTACTGAATCCTGGATTTTCGTCTCGCGAAGTGAACGCAAGAAGAACTCCGTCGCCGTTTTCAAAGGCGTCTATATCTATCCCTGAAAGGTCAAAAACGGTTGACCAGTCGGTGTATCCGTCGATGACATAGATGGCAGCATCCACGACCTCGCCGTCAACGAGGACGTTTATATCCATCTGGGTGTAGGCTCTGACGTTTTTTATTCCGGGGATGGACATCATCTCTTCTATAAACTCATCGGAAATATCGTCGAGAAAGCCTGTATTATAAAGCTCCTCATAGGAGGCTTTTGAAGCGTTCAGGAGGTAGCCCTGCTTTACTAAGTAATAGTCATACATGTTGTTCCAGTAGTTGTACTCATATATAGGTGAAAGGGAGTTGAGAACGGTGAACAGAACCGAGACGCAGAGGACGATTGACATGACGCTTATGAGAACCCTCTGCAATCTTGCATAGAACTTCTTTTTCTTCGCAGTCATGCCCATTCTTCCCACCAATGGAGTGGAAAGGGCGACAAGGAATGTCACCATTCTCACAGCCAATACTCCCAATATCCACGAGACTATTGCTAGCAGAAGGATTCCCCATGGAATCGAAACAGTGACGGCAACAGAGCCGCCGAAAACGGAGAGCTTGAGAATGAGCCATGTGCCGATGGCACCTATGATTGTGCCTATAATCATGGCGGGCACGCAGGTCAGAAGCGATTCGCAGGCGATGAGAAGTGCCAACTGTCCCTTCGTCGAGCCGAGGCTTCGAAGCCGGACAATTTTCCTGATTTCCGTCTGCATCTGCAAAATATATATAACTATGACAGCGACAAGACTGATGATGAAAATCATAATGACATAGGTCGTGTTATAGTTTGCATCCGCAGCGTTGGCGGTATAAGCCAAGGTGTTGACCCTGACGGATTTGTAGCTTGAAAGAAGCCCTTCGGGTCTCGTTTCTCTTAGGTATTCGTTGACCGTTTCCTGCATCTCATCCTCATAGCCTTCCTTGACAGTGAAGAAGTAGGCACTGGATATTGTGGTGGAGGCACCGACGATTTTTGCATCAGCTACAACGGAATTGAGGGCATCCTCCGTGACGACCGCTCCTACAAGCGTCGTATAATTGGAAACCGACCAGAGCCTTGTGTATTCCGAGATGATACCCGAGATTGTATATGTACGGTTCAGGTAGTGGGGTTCTTCCTGATCGTCATAAGTATAAAAAGCAATAGAAATGGTTATCTCGTCTCCGACGCCCTTATCAGCACCAAGGCTTGACAGATAAGTCTCTTCAAGCGCGATTTCAGAGCTCGTTTCGGGAAGCCTGCCTTCGAGCATAGTGATGCCCATCTCAGAAAAGTTTTCGTCAATCGTTCCGAACCCGCAGGAGTAGACAGAGGTTGAAACATAGCCGAAGGATTCACTTATGCCGAGCGAGTCGAGCCATTCCTGCTCAAGAAGGAATTCCTCGTCGCCATCCATCCCGTTAGGGATACAGCCGTACCACGAGCCATAGAGCGAGAAGCGGTAGTCCTTGTTTGTTTCGGTGATGCTGTCGGTGGAGCTTATCATCATCACGACGAAGGCGATTGAAATCGTCAAAATCGCCACGACAAGAAGCGTCTGCTTCCGCCTTCTCCATAAGCCCTGAAATGCAAGACCGAATATTGTTTTGAACATGGTCCTATCCCCTTTCATTCCAATTGATTAAAGCATAATAAGATTATACCATATTTTCGCTTGCCTGTCAAGGAATTTTCACGAATTGCAAAAACTTATCTGTCCTCGCGGAGCATTTCCATCAGAGTATACTTATTCAGCCCAAGCTTTGACGCATAGCATATCACGAACACCACAGCGAATGCGGCGAGGTTTACGAAGACTATTGTGGCAGGGGACGAAAGCAAGATTATATTGTCCATGTAGCTCTTTATTACGCTCCAGACCGTCGCGCCGGCTTTTATAGAGCTCCAGTAGCTGACTATGAGTCTAAGAATGAACACTGCCCAGCCGATTGCAAGTGCGGCAAGCGAACGTAATAGAGCTGTGCCTGCAAGCCTCAGATTTCTCTGCCGCTTTGACATTCCGATGGCTTGCAAAACTCCAAAGTGCTTCTTTTCACGCTCGGTTTCGAGGCGGATTGTGCTCGAAAGGATTATGAGCGTTACTATTCCGATTGCCGCTCCGGCAACGAATAAGAGAATCAGAGTCTGGCTGAACGACTGAAGCTGTGCGGAGTATTTCTCACGGTAGTTGGATATGCCCCATCCACGCGAATGAACATAGCTTGAAATTGCCGTGTCGGTTGAAAGGTATGAAGCGTTCGAGTCAGCAAAGGCATATGCATTTTTGAAGACCGCTATGTCTCCGCTCTCAAAAACATCGCTATAGTAGGACACTGAGCCACCCGGCAGGGCGTCAATCAGCTTCTGCAAAAATGCTTTGGAGCAGACGACGTCGTAGGTGCTGAACATAAAGCCGTAGTTATATCCACTCCCGTTCAGAACCTTGTAATTATTTATAGCTCCGATTGTCGTGTCGACATTGATGCCCGAAACGGTCACAGTCATGCTTTCTCCAGAAGTGGGAACTGCGGAGGTTGTGTCTGTGCTGGGGATTATAATCATAACGCAGTCGCCGTTGTGGAAGGCTTCGAGGTCGACTTTCGAGAAGTCAAAAGCACCATCCCATCCGTCCGTCTCGTCAACGACATAGAATACAGCGTTGGCTCTTTCTATATCTCCGATGGTAATATCGGCATATATTCTTGAATAGCCCCAGGCGTCAGAGATTCCGGGGATTTCAGCAATTTCGTCGATCTCCTCATCGGAAATTGAGGATTCGGTCGTATGGATGTAGTATGATGGCTCAGCAACTCTTAGCTGATATGCGACAACAGTCGGAAGTGCGGTTAAGACAGTGTAGATAACCACTGTGCAGAAGACCGCCGACAAAATGATAATCGTAGTTTTCTGAAGCCTCCGGGAGTTTCTGGCTTTCCTGACCTGCATTCCCATTCTTCCTGTCAGAGGAGTGAAGAGTGCCACCTGAACGGTGATAAGCCTGACCACGAGGATTCCCACAATCCACATGGCAAACATGCCGGTAAGCACGTCCATAGGAACGCTCACGATAACATCAACCGAACCGGCGTAGACGCTGAACCGAAGCAGTGCCCATAGCCCGGCTGCTCCAGCCATCATTCCAATTATAATTGACGGTACAGAGACGATAAGGGTTTCGAGTATCACAAGTAATAGTGCCTGTCCCTTTGTAGAGCCGAGGCTTCTGAGCCGGACAATCTTTCTTATCTCCGACTGCATCTGGAGTATGTAGACAATTACGACCGCTAAAAGCGAGACGGCGAATATCATCACGACATAGACTGTGTTGACAGTAGAATCAGAGGCGTTGTCTATGTAAGCCGAATTGGCTGTGATAGTGCCTTTCGACACAGTGAAAAGATAATAATTCATGTCGCTCTGGGCAGTTGATGTCAACCCTGACTTCACAGAGAAGTAGCAGGAGGTCACCGGCTCATCGAGCTCATACCCATAAGCCGAAGCCATCTTCAATGCGGTTTCGTATATGTCCTCGGCGTCCTCTTCCGTAATAATTGCGCCATTAAGCGTTGAAGAGGTTGACCAGGTGTCGCTGTATTCGGAGATAACGCCACAGAGGGTGAATGTCCGTGACACGAAAACTGTCTCATCTCCGGCAGAAAGCGAAACCGTCAGGGTGATGTCCTGTCCTAAGTCGTACCCATATCCGAGCGAACTCAGTGTGTCTGCCTCGATTGCGATCTCTCCGGAATTTTTCGGGAGATGTCCCGAGTTCATTGAAACGCCAAAGCTCACGAAATTGTCGTCGATAGTGCCGATGCCGGTGTTTCCAACCGTGCCGTAGCAGGTGGTCAAGCCATAGCTTTCGAGCCAGTCGGTTGATTCGAGATATGCTATATCATCGCTGTCTGCATTCGCAAAGCCCCCGTACCACGAGCCATAAGTCGAGAAGCGATAGTTTGAATTGGTCGCAACGATGCTCTCGGAGTAGCTTATCGTCATAACCGCAAACGCAAGAGAAATAATCAGCACCGCCG
Organism: Oscillospiraceae bacterium; assembly: GCA_021202155.1. GTDB lineage: Bacteria > Bacillota > Clostridia > Oscillospirales > Ruminococcaceae > Faeciplasma. Next base: position 11,080 of record JAJQDP010000009.1, read on the forward strand.
CAATCAACAGTGTTTGTGACTTCTTCCTGCGGATTCCTTGGAATGCAAGCCCAAATATTGTTTTGAACATATTTACGTCTCCTTTCTCCTACAATCGACTAAATTATAATGACAGTGTAGCATATTTTTACTGTTTTGTCAAGCTATTTTGACAAAAATTTTCAGTTTTGACGGGGGGTAACAGCGCACAAAAAGCCCGAAATTAATCGGGCTTTGATTTCGTGAAAGATTTTTGTCAATCCTCAATACTTGAGAAAATATGGTAATAGTCAAAATCTGCGTAGCCGCCGGAAGTGAAGGTGGAGTAGCAGTAGAGGGCTGTGCGGTAGCCGGTGAAGAGGTCAAGGCTGTAGGTCATGTTGAACGATTTTCCAATCTTCACCCACTCTTCGCCGTCAAGGGAGTAGTAGAACCTTGCCTGGTCTTCCGTCGTGATAGTGCCGTCCTCTCCGACGGTCGAGAAGCGGTACTCTATCCTCAGGTAGACAGTGTCCTGTTCCAGGAGCGTTTCGCTCACGATTTCCTGCTCCTCGGTGCGGGTCTGGCGGGCGAAATAGACATACCTGTTTCCGTCCTCGTCGACATATGCGCCGACAAGCCCGGCATAGCTCTGGAATGCGCAGATTCCCGCGTAGTCGCCGGCGTTCAGCCCGGAAGTGTCAAGAAGAACCTCCGAGACGCATGTGGGACCATAGGTGCGCTGGGTGAGGGTGTTCTTGGCGTGGAAGACGTCCGAAACGGTCTTCGCCGTGGTGATTCTCAGCCAACCGCTTCGCTCGGTCACGCTCCAGTTTGAGTCGGGGTTGTGGTTGAACTGCCAGTAGACGGATAAGCTATCCTCGTCATAGTCAAACTCGTCATCGGAGGTGACCGCCGACTCCTGAGTGCTCCATGAGTCAGAATCAGACAGAACGGTAATTTCGCTGACCGCCTCTTCATCAGAACCCATCATAGCCCAGCCGTCAACCCAGGTGACCGGCTGAAGAACAGGAACTCTTCCGACAGAGCCGTGATCCTGGAATAAAAGCGCGTACCAGTCGCCCTCGGGAGTCTCAACAATTCCGCCCTGAGCGACGCCTGCACTGCCATAGTCCATCGAATCGCAGAGAACCATCTTGCCCTCGTATTCACCAAGAAGCTCGTCACAGCGATAGCAAAGCTCGCACCTCGCAACCCCGTCAACGCCGGTGTTGTAGCTTATCATGAAGAGGTAGTAGGTGTCGTTGATTTTATAGAAGTGTGAGCCCTCCGCGCCGTCCAAGCCGTCGACAATTCCGCTGTTCAGGAGAATCTGATCCACTCCGCCCTCCTTGACGGCAGAGCAGTCTTTTTCAAGCTCGATGATATAGACATCTCCCACACCGTAGATGATGTATGGCGTCCCGTCATCGTCAAAGAAGAGGGAAGCGTCGTGGAAGACTCTGTTGAATTCGACCCTTTCCCAGTCGGGGTTCTCGATGTCCTCTGTCATGTAGATGTAGGATTTCCCTTGATCCCATGCGCAGAAGAGAACATAAAACATTCCGTCATAGTACCGTATACTTGCCGCCCACGAGCCCTGAGCGTAGGAATTGCTGTCGCCGTAGAGTTCAGTCTGCGGAGTGTTCTCAAGAGTGTCGTAGACATAGCCTATCAGTTCCCAGTTGACGAGGTCGGTCGACTTCATAATCGGCACACCAGGAGTGAAGTACATTGTGGTGCTGACCATGTAGTAGGTGTCGCCGACTCGGATTACGTCGGGGTCGGGAACATCCGCCCAGATAAGCGGGTTTGTGGCGGTGATTGAGTTCTTGTCAGAACCGTCCGAAACGGTTTCAGACTGTACGTTTTCTCCGCAAGAGCAGAGAAAACAAGCCATCATGACAAAAGCGATGACCAAAGAGAGTATTCTTTTTTTCATAGTAATATTCCTCATGTTCCAAGTACAGTAACCGTAAACCCGACCGGTTCTGTTAATATTCTATCACATTTCCGTCGCAAATTCAACAGTGAATCAAAGGCATTATTGCATTTTCCATCGAAAAAGCCCGAAATTAATCGGGCTTTGCTGTTTGAGGTGTTAATCCTTGAGCGTGAGCAGGTCGGAGAAGAAGCGGTTCATTTCCTCCTCGGTGTCGAAGACGGCGGTGTACATCTGGTTGGACATCGCGTCGGCGAGGGCGTCGGGGATTCTTCCCCACATTCTCATGTTCGGACCGTACTTCGCCATGATTGCCTCGTGGTTGAGGTTGAACTCCATGCCGTCGCGTCTGCCGCAGAATGCGCAGAACTTGCGAACCTTATAGGGGTCGGAGGATGGTTTGTTGAAGGCTATCATATCCGCCCAGAGCTTGTAGACGTCAGTATCATAGGCATAGTCGTACATATCTGGGGTGTAGCCGCCGGAGGGACGCATGTTGACCTCAAGACCGACAATGTCGCCCTTCTTACCCAAGCCATCTTGGTCTGCGTTTAATACAAAGTATTCAAGGTGGATAAATCGAGCCTTGACACCAAACGCCTTGACTGTGCGCCTGCCGATGTCGATGAGCTCGTCGGGAAGCTGGGGTACTATATAATAAATAGTGTTTCTTGCCTCATTGACGACGTCCATAAGCGATTCGGGAGTGACGTTTCCAGACTCAAAGATGGGCTCGCCGTTCTGGTCGATGATGGCGTCGTAGGTTCTGACGTAGCCGTTGACGAACTCCTCCATGATGTAGACTTCGTCGTCCTTATGTTCAAAGAAGAATTCAAGCTCCTCGTCACTGCTGAGGCGGTAGGTGTGGCTCGCGCCGACGCCGTTGTCCGGCTTGACGATGACCGGGTAGCCGACGGTGTCGATGAATTCCCTCGCGTCGTCGATGGTGTCGATTACGTGATACCGGGCGGTCGGGACACCGGCTTTCTTGTAGTACTCCTTCATGAGGGATTTGTACTTGACGTGGGAAATGTCGTCATCCTTGAAGCCGGAGGTGATGTTGAACTCTGTCCTCAGGTGCGCGTCCCTTTCCAGCCAGTACTCGTTGTTCGATTCGAGCCAGTCGATCTTCCCGTACTTGTAGGTGAAGAACGCCACCGCCTTGAACACCTCGTCGTAGTTCTCAAGAGTCGAGACCTTGTAGTATTCGTCAAGGCTCTCTCTAAGGTGCTGGTCAAGCTCCGCGTAAGGGCAGTCGCCGATTTCAAGAACCCTCAGCCCATTGTTTTTAAGCTCCGCGCAGAACTTCCAGTAAGTCACCGGGAAGTTCGGGGAGATGAAGATGAAGTTTTGCATATCAATCAATCCTTTCAAATGGATAGTAAGTACGAAAGCGGGAAATGCAGTTTGCGTGGCAAACCGTGGAATTTCGCCGAAGGCGAAATTCCACCCCTCCACCACCGCGCTTTGCGCGGCGGTCCCCCTCCCCCTTCGGGGGAGGCTTTAATTCGTTCTCCCGAGAGATTGAGTTGAGGGATTAGATTTGTAAATCATAGTTGTGTTATTGTCGAAAGCTGTCTTGAGGCAGTTAAAGCCTCCCCTGAAAGGGGAGGGGACCGTGCGAAGCACGGTGGAGGGGTTTACAGAAGCTGTGGCACGTAGTGCTCCACCATCTTATACCACCAGCACCAGTCGTGCGCGACGTCGTAGCCCCAGTATTCAACCCTGCCGTTGATGCCTTTTCTTCTCATCACATCGTCGAGCCAGCGGGTGCTCGCAAGGAGCGGTTCTTCCCACGCTCCCTGACCGACGACGATGAGAATCCTGCGCTCGTTATACATTTTGATATAGGGGTGGTCTGCGGACATATTCTCAAGGTAGTTGACAGGAGAGTTGCGGTACAGGATGTCGTCCATATAGTCGCCGAAGAAGAGCTTTGAGTCGTAGAGCCCGGAGATGGCGAAGACGGTGTCGAAGATGTCAGGACGCCTGAAGAAGAGGTTCGCCGCATGCATCGCACCCATCGAGCACCCAAAGGTCATAATCGGCTGGTCAAACCCGTTTTTCAAACCGCTTAAGTGCTTCACAGTCGGGACGAGCTCTTCAATCATGTAGTTGTACCAGTGCTCGTGCCATTCGATTCTGCCTCGTGGGTCGCCGTTCGCGGCGTAGGTCTCGTTGTCAACGACATCGACCGAGTAGACGGTCACGCGCCCTTCGTCAATCCATTTCGCCCAGTAATCAATCATCCCGAAGTTCTCAAAGTCGAAGAACCTTCCTCCCTGACAGGGGATAAATATAACCGGCTTCCCCGAGTGACCGTAAACCTTGAACTCCATGTCACGGTTTAAATAACTGCTATAATGCTTGTGGTATTAGGATGTATCCTCTCAAATTAATTACGCATTACGAATTACGAATTACGAATTCTTTAATTTGCCTTCGGCAAATTAAAGCCCAAGGCACTCCATAAATATCGGAATCTGTTGCTCCCAGCTCGCTTCGCTGTGAGTCCCGCCCGGGACGATTCTGAACGTCAGATTTACACGCTTTGTCAGAAGCATATGCGAGACGGAAATCAGGGCTTCGGAGGAGGATGAGTGGTTGAAAATCTCCTTACTGCCGTAGTCCATGTAGATGCAGGTGTCGTTTCGTATGTTCGCTTTCGCAATCATTTCTAAGACCTTTCCCGGGTCAACCCATAGGCTTGGCGACAGACACGCCGCGCGCTTGAATACTTTATTGTGGCAGATCGCCGCATAGAGCGACATGAGCCCTCCCATAGAAGAGCCGCAGATGAGGGTGTGCTCCCTGTCCGGCATGGTGCGATAGTCCCGGTCAATAGTCGGCTTCAGAGTCCCGACCAGCCAGTCCATATAAATTTTTCCCTTCCCGGGGACTTTCCCAAGGGTGGAATTCTCGAAGTCGATAGGGGAGTACTCCGAAAGGCGGGAGTTGCCCTCGTGGTTGCACTCAACCGCTACTATTATAAGAGGCGTTTTCGTCCAGCTCATGTAGCTGTTCATGCCCCAGGATTTGCCATATGTAGCGTCGCTGTCAAAGAAGACGTTGTGCCCGTCAAACATGTACATGACCGGGTATCTTCTCTCGTCATCGTCGTAGTAGTCGGGGAGATAGAGATAGACCCGCCGGGTCTTCTCTCCCGAAAGCTGAGGGATTGTGACGTCCCAGATTTTAATCATATGTAAGCCTCCGTTGAGGTGAATTTCGCATATATTAAGTATAGTTTCAATCAGCAAAAAAGTCAATAATCATGGTAACGAAATTAACGCGCATTTTGCAGGATTCTCATGTGAAAATTGCAAAAACCGTAAAAAAGCTTTCATCGATATGAAGAGCTTTTTTTGATTTATGTGAGGATTTACGCATTTTTAGTGCTTTGTTCTCGGTCTGAATCCATAGATTTTTTCCATTCTTAAAAAACAGGTTTCGCTTGATATGCTAAGATTATATCACAGCTGTGGCGGCAATAGTCGCTACAGTCGTGGGAAACCACAAATATTATTTTAAATGAAGGAGACAAAAACATGGAAAACTACACTACAAACTTCACTAACCGGATAACTGATGTTGAAAATGCACTCGACTATGCAGAAGGAAACAATGCCGAAGGTGTTTTCGAGATTGATTTGTGTAACAGAGAGACTGGAGCTCTCGAACCTCACATATTGGTTTGTAAGGAAAATTATCTGGCGCAGGTGATCAATGAGTTTGGAAATAAAGTTGGTGTAAATCCGAAAAGTGGCAAGCTAATATTTACCAACAAGAGAACAGGGGAAACTACTGTCAATGCTAAGATGACCTTTGGAGAGCTTGATATGCGTGATGGCGATACCCTTTCAGTTCACGACGATCTTCGTGTGGCTGCAGACGAATATGGGCTTAACCGGAATCAGGACGATGGGGAGGTGATTTATATTAGCTTGGCAAATGCAGAAACTGGGGATTGTTGCTCTAACATTCCTGTTTATAAGGAAAATCTCATGAGGCAGATTATCGACGAGTACGGTGAAAAAATAAACATTGATGCTGGTGCTAAAGGAAGTTTTAGAGGTCCTTCATGCCAGAACATACGCACCCGTCAGCAAACCAGAGATCTTCATTTCACAGTTGAGGAGCTTGGATTAGAAGATGGAGATGTTCTTAGAGTCTACTCTTGGTAAGGTAGAGTAGTATAAACAGGAGAGGTTGACAGATGATGATGTTATTTATACTTCTTGGGCTGGGGCTGATCGCTTGTGTGGCGGTAATCGCCTGGCTGACGAAAAGTGACAGTGACAGCGGCAGTGAGGGAGAGATACCTACAAGGTCAGGACCTCCTCCACTTCCGCACCAAAACGATTATATCAGACGCTCGCCATCTGTCAGCCAATCCCAGCCCAGGGAAGGCGGGTCTTCTTCGGTCAGACCGTCACCTCCTCCGCTTCCTATACAGAGGAAACCAACGGGTGGAGCTGTGGGCTATCGCAATGGTCCTAATGGATTGCGCGACAGCGCAATCATTGACCTCCGAGACTATGACTTTGTGGACTATGACTATAGCAATGGTCCTAATGGATTGCGCCCTGATCAGTTTCCTTGCTGTCCTTTCGATAAGCAGAGAAATATATCTGGGAAGCAACAGGTTATCTTCTGGGACAGCGGTGCTGAATGCTATTGGTGTTCCAGAGGACACCGGTTCAAAAGTAACGGAAAACCGCTTTTCTGATAAGAAACGAAAGGAAATGTTCGTCATGAAAACTGAGATTTATAACGTAAAAAAGCTGTCAGAGTATCGGGAGTTGTTCATTGGAAAGAGAGTGTTAGTTATCGGTGCAGGTGCAGTAGGATCATATCTTATGGAGTTCTTCACTAAAATGGGACTTTCGCCGGATGTAATCGACAATGACTCTTACACACTTGAAAATGCCGCGAAACATAGCTGTCTTGTTCGCACCCCAGAGGATGCCGGTCGTAACAAAGCAGTATGTGTTTCCGAACGCGTACAGCCGCTTTTAGATGAAGGATGTACTTCCAATGGCATTGATTGTGACGTATGCAAACTCGGTCCTGAAGCTCTTGCCGATTACGATTATGTGATACTTGCAGTAGACAATTATGCCGCAAAGATTCTCGCTAATGAGCTCATCCGTCAGATTCCTGAGGAACGTCGTCCCATCGCAGTTATGGATGGTACGTATGGTGAGTCCGCCCAGAGCATAATTACTGACAACACCGATTTCTGCCTTCGCTGTGTGATAAGTGAAGAATGGCTGAAGGACATCAATGTTCATTACTCCTGCGGGGGAGCTCAGTACCGAGTTCGTGATGGCGCTGATGTAATCGTCAGAACCTCAAATCTTGCCAGCTCTATGGCGGCTTATCTCAGTGCTGAGCAGGTAGAAGCGACTATCAAGGGAATAGTTGATGGCGTAATGAACCGCATGGTGACATACACTGCTTATCCTAATTTAGAGATTACTTCTTCTCATCCGATCCGTAAGGAAAACTGCCCTGGCTGTGCAATTCATCCTCCGGCTGAAATCAAGTGGCTTCATGGCAGTGTCTTAGAGGTTAAGTTAAAGGATACCATAAATCAGTTATCTGAAATTCTTGGAACGACAGATTTTGAAATAACATCACACTGCTTACACTACAGAGAGGTTTACCATAGGGGCTTCGTAGCAGATGACGTCTGCCGCTCATGCGGAAAGCCAATTCATGTGATGAAGCATGAGGGTCGTACGTTCATAGAGGATCTTACGTGTGATGAGTGTTCGGCGGCAGGAAAGAATGCTGATTACAACGGCAATTTCGACTTCTCTAACGGAAAAATCATATATGCGTTTACACCAGACACTGATAATGAAATTCAGGAGATGACGCTTTATGATCTCGGCTATCCGCTCGGAGCACATATCCAGGTAATAAAGAGGAATGGAGCGTTTAATCTTGCAGATGAAAAGGTAGAAAAGATGGTGTTTGCCTTCGATGAGGATCACCAGAGAATGCATGAAATCAAAAAGTTATCATAGTAAGGAGGACTACCTATGAATTACTCAGCAAATTATACAGATGAAAACGGGATCGTCCACGCGGTTTCTATTTCGGAAGGAGACTCTATAGAAGCACTTAGGAACGATTCAGAAGTTATAAAGCATAAGTTTGACCCTCGGTATGTACAAATCGAGGAAGTGCGCGCCGCCTCTGGAGAAGCGATGCACTTTAAGGTTACTGTTAACGCGCCGTCTCACTATCTGTCGTCACCCAACGATGTCTCCCCCAAGGAGTGTAACTCAATGACGGCTGATGTTATCTGTTATATTGGTTATCCACTGATAGCTGTTAAAGTGTTTTATTCTCCTAACCATTATCTTGCGAGTCCGAATGTCTTTCGCTCTGGACATGCCTGCATTGATGAGTGGAGAGTTTTTAAGAGCTCACTCGTTACGGTTGTAGACAAGATCGTTCATGATATGATACATGACCCCAACGTAACGCTGTATAGTAGCCCTGCGAACAGTGACATGATACTTTGGCATAAGGATGGGGTAGCGCACGGAAGATTTCCTACGATCTCTCCGAAATTACTGTACGCCCGTGAATATGTGAGCTTACCGACTCGCAACACGGTTAATAAGACAACCAAGACTCTGCCGCCTCTTCCCACGAGACGCAGATAGAAAGGAGTAATCACATGAGCAACTATAAGCCCCTGCCTCCTGATAACAGGCAGAATCATCCAAGGACGTTTCCGATATGCTCGTTTGAGAAGGCTAAAGAAATTATCGAAAGTAGCTGTGGTAACGTCTACATTGCCGAAAGACACGGCAAAGGCGAGAATAAGGTTATCATCCTACCTGAAGCTTTCCGCGAGCTTGAAGTGATGGTTTCGTATGGCAGGCGTTCACCAATGAACTCAAAGGAACAGAAGTTCCTTGGATTCGGACATTTTATGGTCGATGAGAATGGAAATCACATTACAGTCGTCAGTCACTTCATTCAGGTTCATACGATGAACAGAACTGCGACGAGTGCATCGAGCTTAGGACCTAACGGCGAATATAATCCGGGTATTGATTTCCTGGAATACTATCGTGAGGAGTTCTTGGCAAATGAGGAAAAATATAACATAGATGCATTCGGCTATCTGGTTGACCCCTTCCTGGAGAAGTATGGACCGTCAGAATATGTTTTCGAAGGTCATACCCACCCCGGCATCGGCGTGTTCTATAGCGGAACTGACAGGGCGAGTGGCACCGCCCGTGCTGCAACGTCTCCTATATGCATATTTGTGTGTGACCCGATTCGCAGACAGATGCTGGGTAGTATAGGAAAGGACTTTGCTGAGGCAGAGGTTATCGTATATTCCCGCAGGGATGGCTCCAATAGTGATGCCACAGCAGACAACGATTCAGTTTCTTCGCCAGAGTTCCTGACGGATGAAGATGAAATCGTACGTCTCACGAATCAGTGTCTTCGTACTCCTGGATATGCTGGAAACATCAGGACTCGTTCACGCATGTTCGGAAAGAAGTACCTGAAGATTAAGCTTGCGATCCCTAAAAAACAGTGGGAGTGAATGGAGGTATAATGAGTGTACCAGAGAAGTTAGGCTCGGGATATTACAGAGAGTTTCTTTCTGAACAGGGTCGTGGATTTTATGACTGTATCAACGCCCGACTTCTCTGGGAGGATTATTCAGGAAAGGTGACATTCTTTTTAAGCGATCCAGAAGCGTCTGCCTCAGATTGCTTTGCGGCATACAAGGCTATACGGGATGACCACCCTGAATATTTCTTCCTGGGATTTCAGAGCGAATTCACTCGCGTGGGAGCTCTTGGAACGCTGATATTTCCGATACTGTATACTCCGAACAATATCAGAAGAATCCGCCGACAAATGGGGAGGCGCATCTACAATATAGTCGGCGATACTGAAAAACTCCCGATTTTAGAGCAGGAAAAGATAGTTTACGAGAGAATTGCTAAAAGTATTTCTTATTGTAATCACAGGGATGTTCGAGATCACAATATCGTTGGTCCAGTTCTGTTCTCGTCGGGAGTTTGCGAAGGCTATAACGCTATGCTATTATTGTGCTTCAGGCAAATCGGAATTCCGTGTATCAAGGTCTACGGAAAATCCAAAGCGGACAGATGGCACTGCTGGACGATTGCTTGGATAAATGGAATTCCCGTTCACTGCGATGTCACATGGGACAGTGAGAATAACGGAAAGTCGCGCTTTGATTACTTCAACCTGTCGGACAACCAAATATCCCGAGATCACTTTTTATTCAGAAACCCGAATATTCCTGAATGTACGTCTGAAAAGCTGAATTATAATCGTTATCGCAATGCTTTCTCAGACTTTTTCAGGAAATTATAGGGAGGTGAAACAAAGAATTTTATAACATCATAGGCATTATCAGTCGGTAATTAACAATCACGTCATAGATAGACTATGGCAGAAGGAGATGAAGGTATGTACCAGTCAGTTTTGAGAGATCCTGGAGGCAACAGTTTAATTCGTATCTTACCGGTTGTGTGCGACAGACATCATGCTGTTGTCAACGGAAGCATACTAATCGTTCCTCCGGATACGAAGGCGTTTGTCGCGATTAACGGAATACTGTCAAGACCCTATGATCCAGGCAGATATGAGATCTCTACAGGCGTCGATCCTTTCTTCGTAAAGCTTCGTAACATCATGAGCCACGGCGATCCTGGAACTACAGTGTCTGTGTTCTACGTATCTGATAGGAAGTCAAAACTTATCACATTAGGTACGGGAAAGATTCCTTATATCTATAGCAAAAATAATTATATGCTTACCATGAATCCGCTTGCGACATGCAATCTTACTATCTCAATTGCGGATCCGGCAAGGATTCTTGAAAAGCTTGTTGGCAAATATAGTTCTTCTTATATGGAAGAATATATTGAAGAGAGTATCAAGGCAATAATCTGCCCTTTCGTGGTAGAAGCAGTTTCAAGGGGAATTAGCGGGTTTAATATTGATAAGTTAAACAGCAATCTTTCACAGATCAGCAGAACGGTGTTCCCGACATTGAGACCTGAGCTTTTAGAGTATGGTATCGGGCTGGAACGGTTTAGCGTTGAAAGAATCAATTTTGACCAGTGTGAAATGGAAAGACTCCAATCACTCGAAGATAAGACGGCAGATGGGATAATCAGGACAGACAATGAACTCTATAACCTGGATAAGATATGGAATCATGATGTCCATGCTCGTACATTGAGCGAAGCTCTGACAGGAATCCCGTCCCGAGGGCAGGCACCTGTTGCAGGAACTACTTGTAATCCTGGAGGAAATGTAGGAGGAATGGATTCTTTCATAAGGTTGGCATTTGCTACATCAATGCTTCCTAATGCGAGGGATTTCTTTTCAGATTTCACGAGCCATAGCCATACTGATATGATGAGGGGAAGTTCATCTGATTCACATGCAAACACATCTTCTGCAGATTCTGGTTCTCCTCCTCCGCTTCCGAGTAGAAGAAGGAGATGTCCATCGTGTCACGGCGAAGTTGACGCCAGAAACACAGCATGTCCCATTTGTGGACATAGATTTAACGAAAGGAATAACTGACATGGCCAACAAAAACTACACTTTAATTCCCGTTGTTGTAGCAATCATCGCGATTCCCCAGCTTCTCTTCTGGTGGCTTGCGCCGGCTTCGGCAAACGCGTATCTCGCAATATACATTGCAGGTACAGTTCTTACTGTGGGGATAGCTGCTTCATTCCTTGGGGCTTATTTCAGCAGTAGCCTTCGTAAAACAGCGGGGCTCGCAGTCGTATCCCTTGCTCTTGAAATCGTCGTTGTAGTGGTTTCAGCGTTGCTCCTGGGATTGGATGCTTCAGTAAGATCTGCAGTGTTCGCATATGTTATCACTGCACTTGTATGTGTGATTATATTGCTTCCGATGATATGCTCATCGTTGAAGGAATATAAACAGGAAGCGAGTTATGCAACTGGTTCAGGGAATACAGATAGTTACTCCACTATCGGTAACGGCGACAGTAGTAACTACGTATCTGGTACACAGCACTGCAATCAATCACCTCCGAGCTTGCCTCGCAGAGCGTCACAGATTGGGGTCAGCGGTTCAAGAACTACATATACCCCTTTGCCTTCACAATCACCTCGCGAAACCTCACACTCGCCCCGACCTCTGCCCTCAAGGAACCGATAACAAATTCAGATGTTTAGAAAGGCGGCGATTCGATGGCAAATACTTGTAGAGGATGTGGCGGTACAACTTTTCGTTACAATCCCACCCGGAGAAGGAAAGAGTGCGCTGTTTGCGGGACACCGGTTTATGATCCCCAGGAGGAACAACAGAATATTGAATATGATCGGTCATATTCTCTTGCTATCAGGAATCTTTCCGCTGGCAATTGGAAAAAGACAATCGACATCCTTAAGCCGTTAACGGAACAGCGTCCGGACGACAAGAAGATCTATACCGCGATTCTTCGAGCCGCTACTCATGATTTTGAAGACATAAATATGGATAGTGCGGATATAAAGGAGATTGCATTTGATGCATGGGACAAGCTCAGCAGACTCGGTGGCATTGATGGTGAAATGTACGAATATAGCAGGAGAAGAGTTGAGAAACAGCGTGAAGTACTTTACGCTAAGAGATCCCGAATCATCACATGGCTTCTTGTAGCAGCGTTTCTCTTCATTCTGACTGGCATAGCTTTCAGTGACGAATGTTATGCGGTGGGCTTTCTTTGTATGGGAGGTGCTGGCGGATGCCTATACAAAGCGTTGTCGATGCAACCTGCTAAGATAATTGGACAGCTTACAGAAGACTCGTACAATAATCGCAGTAATCCGTTTAAGTAGGGAGGTCAAAATGAGAAAGTTCTATGATAGTGGAGAGTACTTTGTTCTTTCCTCATACCGCATCAATGCGGTTCCCATTTCAGACGATGGCATGGTTGGAGTAGCACTCGCAAAGACCATTTGTGAGGATGCATGTTACTTATCCTCTACTGGAAACGGTCAGACAGCTATCGAGATCCTTCGCGTTGCAGACAGGAAGCTTGGCAGTCGGATAGATCACATACTTACAATCAGAACTCATGACAGTTCTGAACAGAACTGTGTTATCAGACAGGAGGCTCTTGCAAATGGGATTCTTTCTTCTCTTCGACGCTCAGGGTATGTAGTCGAAGAAATAGCTTTCAATGCCTATAAAGATTGCCTTCTCAGGTCGAAGACCGATGCCGTGTGGGCGTTGACTAAGCGGGATATACGCGAATACGGCATCCGGAAAACATATACATCGCCGCCTATAGTAGAAAGCGTCGACTGGGAAAAGATATATACTGCTCTGGATGGCTCAGGTTGCAGTCTGTGTATTCAGATTATTCCGTCACTGTTGTCTGATGATGAATGCAAGTTGGTGACGAACAATGTTGCCACGTGTTCTCAGGCCGTTGATGGAATCGTCCCCGAACTTCATGACCGACTTGCCTCGCCGTCAGCAGAAAGATGGAAATACTTTGCCGGAAATGCTTTACAACCTTTCGCTAAAGTCAACCTTATGGTTATTGGTTCTGTTTCAGATGCCGCGTCGGTAGCCGCCCGGGTGAGGCAGTCGGTCAGGGGAATTCCGCTTTGCACTGTTTCTGTTTCAGAATTCGCCACATGCGGTATTTATAATCATCCTTGGATAATCGCGTGTGCTTTGAGGGAGAAATCGGGAACAGACTTCATTAAGTGGACTTCTGATGAAGTTTCTCGGGTATTCTGGTTACCTTTCCAGAGTAATTATTTCATCGGTGTAGATAGTAACGTTTTCTCGCTGTTGCCGGAAAATGATCTTTTACCTGTTCAGCTAACGACACGAGACAAAAATCAGAAACTTTGCCTTGGAAAGACTGTGTTCTCTTCTCAGAGCCTATTTATGCCTCACGATCAGCTACTTCTTCATACAGCCGTGATAGGCAAATCAGGTGTTGGTAAAACGACGCTCCTAAAGCAGATAATAACACAGCTTAGTAGTAGAAATATTCCTGTTTTAATAATGGAGCCGGTAAAGCGGGAGTATCGCGATCTGGTAGCCGGTATGGAAAACGGCAAGATATTCACTGTTGAAAGACCCGTAGTTCCATTGCACATTAATCCGTTCTATGTCCCTAAGAATGTGACTCTTGGGGAATACAAGAACAGCTTGCTCTCGGCTTTTAAAGCTGCTTTCTCATTGCCGGATCCTTTGCCGGCACTGTTTGAGAAGACGATTTCGGAGTCATATACTATGAACGGCTGGACGGATACGAATACAAGTGAGGATGACAGCGTAACTCTGTTTGATATGGCTGAGTTTATCCGGATTTTTAAGCAGGTTATTGCCAATTCGAGCTATAGTGGTGAAGTAAAGGGCAATATGATGTCAGGAGGAGCATTCAGGCTTCAGAGCCTTATCGAAAGGTGCCCTTATACTTTCGACACACTTCGCTCCACGCCGGTTGAGGATCTTCTTACTGGCTGTACCGTTTTGGAGATGGGATGCCTTGAACCGGAGCAGAAGTCGCTGGTTTCAGCACTTACCCTTATCAACATATTGACATACTTAAAGGCAACGAGACACAGCGATACCAAGCTCAAAAACATCATCCTGATTGATGAGGCTCATGCTCTCTTAGACAGAGGAGAAGGCTCTACTCAGGAGGAGAAGTCTTTAAACGATGCTATGACACAGCTAATGATTAACGTTATCACTGAAATTCGTGCTTACGGTGTCGGAATAATATTCTCTGATCAGTCCCCATCCCGCGTCGGTAGCAGAATGCTTGATAATGTTGACAACGTCATCTCGTTCAGGCTAAGTGGAAAGGAAGCAAAAGCCCTGAAAGAGAATATGGGAGAAGAAGATTCTCTCTGCGATGTTCTCCCGGCACTTTCTACCGGAGAATTTATTCTCAAAAACCGCTTTCTCCGTTCTGCTTTGCCTATGAGAGCAGATTATATCTCTGTTGACGAGCATGAGAATCATATCTCGGACGAGCAGATAATGAAAAAACAGTCTGCATACCTGAATGCTCGTGCAAAGGAATTTCGCCCGTTCTCAAATTGCGAATGTTCGGGATGTGGGAACTGCACATTAGCGGTTCGCGAAAAAGCAAAGATGTATGCTACTCGGATATTCGCCGAAAGGCAGCTCAAGCTCAGGTCTCCTGAAGAAATTGCAGCTCATATCATAAAGATTCCGGATGTTATATCATCTCGGTATGTTGAAACGGATTCTCGCTCGTTTGATAAACTTTGCGGATGTGTTGCAGTTCATCTTCTTAGAAAGTGCTTGTCGGAAAACAACATATCAATCAGCCAGCAGGCTGTCACAAGACTGATAGCTGACATGCGCAGTCAATATAAGAAGGGAGAAGTTTAAATGAGAGAGTTTGATGAAAAAATGAATCAGTCAGACGCGGATAAAGCCGCCGATTATGCCCGCTCATTCGGGCTCAATAAGGCTGCTGACTATATCTCTCGTCACTATGATGGGGGCGAGTTCGTCCCCGGAGATCCTATTCCCATAACTACCCGAAACATGTCATTGGAAGGTTCAAAGGCTGAAAATGGAGTTCCATTTGAACGCAGAACGGCAGAATTGGCTGATGGCTTGACCGTTGAGGGAGTTTTTCCTGAGTTTGATAGCATTCATCATGTTGAGCTTGGAGATGCCGCAAATGATATGAGCATTCATGAACAGTTCAGTGCATGTAGAGAGGACTTTCAGGATCACATGTATGACACTCCTGAAAAGCTTCACGACATAACCTTCGGACAGATGGAAAGACTTGAAAAACCACAGGGTTACACTCCTGAAGGCTATACTTGGCAACATAATCCTGAGACAGGAAGCTTCGATTTGGTGTCACAGGATGAACACTCTGTCGGACATACTGGCGGGAATGCTTTATGGGGAACGTGATAGAGCTTCTACGGCATGTCGCGGTCGAAATGAGATTATAGGCTATGTGTCAGGTGTTGTGCTAAACGTAAAAAAGTGATTCCTTCTGAAGTGCTATAATATATGGCATAAGATGCTTGGTGCAACACCGGACTTGCCTGTTGAGCAAAGAGAAGACCGCGCCAAAGAGAATAGGCATAGATTTTATCGTATAATCAGTTGCCTAATACTAAGAAAAGGAGTATTACTATGAGCAAATCTATTTTTGAAGAATTCTTTTCAGGTTTGAATGGTGAAAATGATTCCGGAGACGAAGAGCCTGTTGAATTCGACTCTGATGAGGAGTCATCTTCACTCGCTGATAGATTAGCCGGTATTTTGGAACGCAGAAGAGCAGAGAGTCTCTTCACAGCAGAATTAAGCGATATTAAGAAGCTGATTCTGAGATTAAGCGATGAAGAAATACTTGATATTCTTAATATTCCTGATAAAGAGAGTGACACTAAGGAAACAGATGCAGGTACTAAGAAGTGGTTTTATAGCTTGCCTTCAGGACTTGATAAGGATGGAGAAAAAGAGCTGGCTAAGCTTGAAAAACAGTCTAATGAGCCCTTTAGTTCACGTTCTGTCGATCAGAAGCGACTTCGCTATCTAAGACAGCTTAAAAAAATGAGCTTGGAGGTACCATCGTTTTTCCGTGAAACGGTTGATCCGAAAGCTTTGTACAAAAGGCTGCTTGATTTCTGCATGGAAAATGACATCCCTGAGGAAATAGTGTCGCGCGTACTTCCCACGTTGGTTACATATATTGAAACCGGACACATGAGACCGATTATTTTCGTCGGAGAGAAGGGATGTGGAAAGACAACAGCAGTAAAAATGTTTGTTAAAGAAGCTCTTAGGATTCCCACAGAGAAAATCAATGTTCCTCAGGCAACCGGCAGTTACGGATTGGTGGGATACTGCAGTGCTTATCAGTCCGCTGATGTTGGATGTATTGCTAAGGCACGCCTTAAGAATAACTCTCTGCTTGTGGCATACATCTTTGATGAGGTAGACAAAGTATCACGCGATGTTTACCATGCGGGAATTGATGACGAGTTACTTTCAATCACGGATGAAGACTGTTCCGAGGTTGTCGATAATTACCTGGAGACAAGACTTGTCGGACTGGAACATTGCCCTATGTTCTTCACTGCAAATGATTTACAGAAGGTGTCTCCTATTCTTGCAGATCGTTGCACGGTGATTCATTTCCCAAATCCCAGCGCATTTCGCATCAAGTCTATCTCCAGAAAGTATGCAAACAAAACGTTAACAGATGGGCTACATGATTCAATTTACTTTGATTATGAGCTGATGGATAAGCATATCGACAGTCTTGTCAAGCATGGTATAACGTCTCTTCGCAAGCATCAGCAGATGATCGATACAGTTATTGAGAATGCTTTTAAGCATGCATTAACTCAGGAAGAGGACGGTATAATTTTAACCACAGAAGAAATGTTTGCTGATGCCGAGTATGCTATCTTCGGAACACTAAAGCATCAGACTGGATTCCGCTGAGTGGAAAAGTCGATAAATATGGATTTCTATTAGCAGTAGCTTTAAAAGCTTCTGCTAATAGAAATAGGAACTTCAAGCAAAAAGTAATAAGTATTAATTAAAGAGAAAGGATATTGCAAACAAGATGATAGATGTAGAGAAAAGTAAACCTGAATTTCATGCGGAATCTTTTACACAAACAGGATTTGCACATATGAAAGAGAATAGAGAGTGCGAAGATGTATGTGCTATAAGCGAACAAAATAATATGTTGTTTTATGGACTTGCAGATGGGCAATCTGGAAAGAAGTATTGCAGAATTGGTGGTGAGGCTGTGCTGAGCGAGATAGCAAGATATATAGCTGAGCGAGGAGTTCAATGCCTTTCTCAATATGAGTATGTTGACGAAATTCAGTATGAGATTATCAAGGCAGTAAGAAAGAGGCTTGAACTATTGGCCGCAGATAGCAGTTCTGAAATAACAGAATACTCATCCACATTGCTTGCATTAGTAATCGATCCGGAGACTGACGATTATATCGTAATTCATCTTGGAGATGGAGGAATTATAGGAGATGGTATAGATGGATCTATAAAGCTTGTCAGTGCTCCGGAGAACGGCATTACCAGTAAATATACTTGGTTAACAACGTCTGAAAGAGCCTTGTTACACCTCAGAATCAGTTTTGGAAAAATGAGCAACTACAAAAGGATGATAATGTTTACCGATGGGGCTGATGCTATAGCTCATGGGGCAAATATTTCAATGGCTATGCGTAAACTTTTAAAAGAAAGGGGAGACACATGTCAGATTGCACATATTGTTGAGAGAAGCGAACCTGTTGATGATGCGTCGTTCATAGTTATCGATCGTAAAAGCGAAGGCTCTTCAAACTGATATTATGGTATATTTGCTCAGAATCAGGATGTGAGAAACTTGTAAATAAATGTCTACATTTGTCACATAAGATGTTGACATCGATAAAGAAATCTGGTATAACTATAGTAAGAATACGTGACAGGAGTGTTGCAAAAATGAAAATGGGTTATACCGAATCTGCACTAGACAATTATTTATCAATGTTTGATAAGGATACTGATGCTATATGGGATGGCATCAAAAGTATGCCGGATGACTCTGAGCCGGAAAAGTGGAAAAAGAAAATTGAGAGCATCGCTTCTGAATATGTCCTTTCAAGTCGCTTTGCACTTATGAGGATTTTCCAGCGGAGAGAGGTATCAAAGGAGGAAATCGATAGGGACAGTAGCACAGGTTTTGAAGTTAAACTTGATGACGGAACTACTGTCGAATTCAAGGATATTTCCATTGAGCATGCCGCAAACATGGAGAAAAGCGAACTGAAGAAGTATGAGAAGCTGTTGATGGACAAGGCTAAACGTTCACAAGGAACTAATAGCGAGTCGGAATGTAAGAATCTCATTGATAAAGCTCTGCAGTATCGCCAGAGGAACACAAAATTACTGACAAAAGAAGAAGCTATGACCCTTGGACACGTTATTGATTTAACGTTGGACGAGATGAACTGGTTTTTGCTAAGAGTTTTCAATGTGGATGGAAGATTCAGGTATAATTCTTCTTCTGACTTGATTGACGTATATGTATTCCTGAGAACAGAGAGCGGAAAGGGCGGCAAATCGTCGGAAGAACTGAAGTCTGAATATAACTCTAAGTATGGCAAAGTAACTAAAATCCCACATGATGATAAGCTTAACTGGACAGAAAGTAATGAGGATTTTCTTGATAAGAAAGTTAAGGTCTGGTCCCCTGATGACTGCGATGTTAAATTCATGGAATGGATGGGAGAGCGCGCAGAGCATCTTGATCTTCCTTCTCAGACTGCACTGCGTGTATTCAGAAATCTTGCAGTTTATACATACGACATCATATGTCATCCAACGAGAGGAACGCCAGATGTTGATACGATTCGCCATAACAACCTGGCACCAACCGAATTTGAGCAAAAGATCGGAGACATTGTTTCATATAATGGATATATGCCTCGGACGATAGAGGCTTTGTTTGAGGACGGCTTGATTTCTGATGACAAATGCAAAACTGTTGCAGATGGATTGATGAAGGAAATGCAAGACTTGGAATTCTCCGATAATACAGATCTGACAAGGGCAATGCATACTATCGATACGAAAAAGAATGGTAAGATCACAGTTAACGGAGAACTGTGGGAGAGCCGCACTCGAATTCACGATCTTCTGTTTGAAAAGCCTACTATAGGAAAGAATGAAGATAATAACCCCATTTATGGAACGGATATTCAGGTGGAGAAGAGTGATATGCTTATTTTACTCTGGCTTACGTCAAACTTGTGCTGGACGGGGGCAGAAAAACCTTCTCCCTGTGAATGTGGAAACAGGCTATATGCATTTATAGACACTGCCTATAAGTGCCTTGAAAAGTCGAGGCTTCCTGCTTTTTATCCCGCTCATTTGGTTGAGCAGAGTATGATGCTTTCGATTGTCTATGCGTATACAGGTCCTGAAGGACGTGATCCTGCGGAGGTATACGAGCGGATTTGTGACTCCGTTATTGAGCATAAAAAAGATAAAGAAGAGGAGTAGCTTTGGAGGAGATTTCTATATGGACAATCGAACACCGTTACCGGAAGGTTACGTACTTCGCTTGGATAACGGAGGAGAATACATAATCAAGAAAAAGATTGCAGCAGGTGGTTTTTCACTTGTATATGACGCAGAGACGTGTGGTGGGACAACCCCTGTTGTAATCAAGGAATTCTTTCCCGATAAATGGGCGATGCGTAATGAGCAGAGCAAGGTATGTCCTTTGCCGAATCGTGAGAATGAGTTCTCGAGATGCTTAAAACAATTCATCGATGAGGGAAAAATAGGCGGTCATATTGCGACGTTATCTTTTCAGACGGTTTCTTTTTTGTATTGCGGAAGCGGATATGCCCTGATGCAAAGAGAAAGCGAAGACATGATTTCTATTGCAGATGTGGTAGGACAGTGGGAGGAGAATCCTCCCACTGTGGAAAATTCCGACCCTGTGTTTACTGACTTTACAAGACTCAGATACTCATTGCAGATCACAGAAAGCGTATTGTCTGTACTCTCAAAAATACATGAATTGGGCTATCTTCACTTGGACATCAGCGGCTCGAATGTGCTTTGGGCGGGCGGATGTGCGGCTTTCATCGCGGATTATGGTTGTGCAGTCAGCATGACAGACGGTGTTTATAAACCGAGTTACCAGCCTTCATATAGCCCTGGCTTTTCAGCTCCAGAGCTTTTGACAGGTCTTAATCAGCTTTCTCCGGCAACAGACATCTACTCCGTAGGAATGCTCTTATATTTCCTCTGTGCAGGGAGGATAGCTTTAGACAAAAGTTTCAACATAAAGAAAAAAGTCTCCCGCAACATTGAGTACCTGAAACTCCCGAAGCGAGTTCAGAAATCCTTGATAGAAATAATTCTTACTTCGTTGGCGGATCAGGATTCAAGATACAGTTCGGCAAGTGATATGCTGGAAGAAATTCGGAAGTTTGCCAGGCAAATCCCACTGTACCCAATCAATTCCGATAACACCCGCTCGTTTACGCTCTACTCGCTGAAATCAATGCTTGAAGGCAGGACGACAAATAGTAACAGTTGGCTACATGAGCTGTGTGACAGACGCAATGTTGATCTGCCAGAAAAAGTTGATGACTCAATTTTCAAGCCTCTCACAACAAAGACTTTTGTGAGTGATATTGACTTTTTGAAAACTATATTGCCTGAAGAATTGTTCGAGTGCATAGAACAAAATATGAATGCTTCTTCCGATAAATCAAGCTTCATCTCCGGTGTCATGAATGGTAACTATCCGAATGAGCTGAGAAATAGGCTTGTTCAGATTGTCGAAAATTATGGGACACATCGCCTGCTTCAGATAAGCAATACAGTATTAAAAGATAAAATAGGTTTTATCAATAATCGAATACTGCTGTTCCAGGTGATTGATGAAGAAGGTGACAGGCTAAAAGAATGTTACTACAATGTTGCAGATAAAATTCAGAGATCACCCTACATCGGGCTGGCAATGCTTATATTGTATGCTCTTCTTTGCAAAGACGGATTCGCAATGCTTATACCGAGTCCATCTGATGGAGATAAACTGAAAAAACTGTTTAGTCCGTTATAGCTGGCAAGGCTATCATTCTAAAGAAGGGGGATTGAATGAGAGACACGAAGCACATGGAAATCGGACATGAAATATATCAATTGTAGAAAAAAGGGGGTGTAGCCGAAGACTCGTCTTGCTCGATAGAGATCAATATCTTAAGCACAGGTGTTCTGAAAGCTGTTGGCTGTATTTCATAGAGTTTCTTTTAGGTAGAGAACAGGTTTGATGGACAACAAGAAGAAATACCCTCTAAAGGTCTTGATGATTATATGAGTATTATCGAAAGGCAGGAGGATTAATTAGCTATTACATTTTAGTGGAACGTTAAAGGTGTTTAATAGGTTTCAAGAAAAAATCTATAATTTATTATTTGAAAGGAAAGATACTAATGGACAATGAAAGGAAAGAAATAATGGCATTTCTTGATGATCTTCGCAGAGCTCAAGATGTAGACATTTATGTTTCTTCTATAGATGATGCGCATACACTTTTGCTACAACATATGGATGCCGGAGGAGCGAAATATCGCAGAGCCTTGGTAGAGTATATCACCGATCCGGAAAACAGGGTGCTTAGCGAATGCGATGTTTATCATAACTTTATTATGGACTTATTCAGGGTAAAGGATTATGACATTGCGCTTAAGGTATGCGATTTCGCTCTTGAACACGCGCCTTATGACAGAGACATGCTTGGTGATGCGATTAAAGCTTGTGGAGATAGCAGTCAGTTTAGTCGGGGTGAAGAATACCTTAAAAGGGCATATGAGATTCCTTTTGACAAATGGAGTTATCGCCTTTTCTTGTACAGCATAGACTTTCTGAAAACAAAACTCAGCGCGTATCCACTTGACGAGGAGTTATATAAAAAGGCACTCAATTTGGCGGATGAGTACATTAAGAATCTTCCATTTGATGAGCATGGCTACAACCAGAAGGCGGAGCTCTTGGTTATGATGAACAAGAGAGAGGAAGCAATTTCTGAACTTCGGCGTTATATCTTTGACGTTAAACCGGATGACAAAGACAGTAAATCTGAGCTGATTACAGCGCAGTGTTGTGTAACATTGTTGAATATTTTGGATAATAGTAATGATTACGGCTTTATCATTCGGGTGTGTGATAGGGGGCTACGTAATACGACACAGGAACAGCCATCCGCATCAATTGGATTCTTTGTTTATCGTAAAGCTCTTGCATTTGATGCGAAGGCTCATTCTGAGGAATTTAAGATTCCTGTGACTGTTGAGAACGCCCTGAAATTTTATCAGTCTGCATACGATCTGAATCAGGACAGATCATATTCTCGTACAATCGAGCAACGCTATGCAGTGCTCAGACCGTTTGCAAATGATTTCCGACCATTAGTCAAGCGTGAATTGTATGTAGTGGAAGCTACTAACAATATAAGTGAAAGCGAGTAATTGAGCGTTCATAAATAATCACTCTTGTGGCGTGTTTTCGCGTCACAAGAGTGATTTTTATGACATGATGGTTGCTGGTAGCTGGTTTTGTGCACGTTTAAAAAAACAAGGTACTATTATGTGGTACAATACTTGTATAAACCTTGACTGAGTTGTCGTTTCGGCTTAAACTTGAGATTTTGAGAATAGCTTTGACTCTTGTTACAACTATAAAACCAAGTTAATAGCAAGACTACGGCAATATTATGTTTGGCTACATAAAAAAGGAGTGTGCAACAAGATGACAGACGAAAGAACAAACAATTTTGAAGCAATCGACAGCATAGCAGTTGAGCTTACAAGGCATGGAGTTGAGTACGAAGTTGCAAATCGCGGCAATAGAGATCAGACACTGCGTGTGGTTGAAACTGCAGATGTCGATTCAGGTTATGTTGTAATAAGCTTTATAAACCGGGATGATGGCAATAGTGCAACCATCAAAATTGAAGGCTTGTTCAGAAACATTTCTAACATGGAACGCACTCGTGTTTTAGAAGCATGTAATTTGCTTAACTGTATGAGCAGGTATGCGAAATTTTATATTGACTGCTTGGGCGGCATAGTTGTAGAGTATGATTTGCCCGAGGTTTGTGCGGGTACAAATGTCGCTGAAATGGCATATAACATATATGAAAGTATGTCGAGTAATCTTGGATCTTGGAGAGGTGTTTTTATTAAGGCACTTCGAACTAACGATTCTCTTGCTATCGAAAAATATAACTGCCATATATCCAGATGGCATGATAAGCCCGAAGAACACAGAAAAATCCTTTCCTGTGTGAATGATCGTGAAGACGAAAAGGATTGTGATTGTGAGTACGATAGTGGAGTTACATGGCTTGACTTGGTTCGTGAGTATGAGGATAGCAAGAATAACGAACCTACTAATGACTATGAATAGGCAGGCAAAATCCATGACCGATTTCACATACCCCATGCTTACAAACTTCGCCTCGTTCGAGGAGGTGGACGACGAGTGGGTCAGAGTCACAGACTGGTTCACGGGGAGGAGCTACAACATAAATAAGGTCAACGTCGAATTTGCGAAAAAGCTTGACGGAAATACCGACCCATACAGCATCCCGACCAAGCTCTCTCGCGAAGAAGTGGTCTGGACGGTGGCGATTCTTGACGAAATAGGACTGCTCAGGCGTTCAAGTGTATTGGAAAATGCTTCCGGGGAGAGCTACAGCACATTTTGGATTCCGAGTATGACCGCAAAATTAAAGAGGCTTGCACGGATTTACACCCGCCTTCTTAACATTCTGTGGCTTCCTCTGCTTGTTCTTGGATTCGTCCTGTTTGGCTATTTTCTGCCGACGGAAGGCGACTTTGGCGTCATGGCTATCGGCATAATTTTAGGCGAAATCTCCGGAGTAATTCTCCATGAAATAGGACACGCCCTCGCCGGAATTGCGTGCGGGGCACACGTCTACGAGTCGGGACTTAAGTTGAGCGGCATTCTCCCTATTACTTACACCCTGATGGACACAGATGCGCTTGAGTCAAAGGAGCGCGTGAGTATTCTCTCCGCAGGGATAAGGTCGAACCTTCTTCTTGTGGGAGTAAGCTTTCTGATAGCCTGCGCCATTCCGAAAATCGGCATGATGATGTTTGGAATCGCGTTCTGGAATCTTATTATCGCTGTTTTCAACATGATTTTCGACACTGGCTTGGACGGGAGACTCATAATCGCCGAATATCTCGGAATCAAGGACGTGGACAAGTTCGTCAGAAAGGTCTTCCACAGCAGAAAATTCCGGAAATCCCTTCGCAAAAAGGGACCAACCGGGTACGCGCTGATGGTGATTCTTGCAATATTACGGCTCTTCCAGTTCTTCCTTCTTCTCATTCCTGTAGGCGGAATTCTTTACCTGGTCGAGAGTATTTTCTTTAAATGAGGAGGCTTGCATAATGGAAACAATGTTATTTTACTATAACGAGTACGGCGATTATGTGGAACTGCCGTATTTCGTCTGGACAATCATCCGGGCTTACAGATACTTCATCCCCGCAGTCATAGCCATTATAGCGATATTCGTGGTAGTAAAAATGCTCCCGTTCGCAAAGGGTCACGAGAGCATCTGGATATTCCTGCTGTCATCGATTCTGAGCATCCCCTTCAACATGAAGCTCATTTCGTCCATGCTGTGGCGAGCCGAACTTGACATGTTCAGCCTAAAGGTAGTGTTCTGCGTGTTCATGTACGTGGTCCTCTACTGTGCGGAGGAGATAATCCTCGGCAGTGTTTCGAGGAAGCTCTGGAAGCGGCAGGAGGTCGTTTCGGTGGATGGAAAATGAGAAAAAAGACAGCCGGATGAGCTGTCTTTTCATATCCGTCGCCGCACTTGCTATTCTTCCTCGCAGAACTCTTCCACAAACAACCCGCTTCCAATATCTATAATCTCATCAATTCTAATTCGCGTCCCGTCCGTCAGTACAATCACTCTCTCATACTCATCAATCCTCTTCAACTTCCCGTTCACGGTGACGTATTCTCCGCCGTCACAATCAACCTCCTCAGCACCACTCCCGCCGCGATTGCAAGGATAAACTCGGTAATCGGCTGGGCGTAGGCGAGACCATAGAGCGGGTAGACGGCGTTCAGGATGAACAGCGCGGGAATCTCCAGGACTACCTTTCTTGCAAGGGCAAAGCCGAGGCTTATGTGTCCCTTGCCGCACGCCTGGTAGACGCCGACGCCAAGGAAATCGAACCCAAGGAACGGGATTCCGAGGCACATGCCTCTTAAGAATTTCGTGCCATAGTCGATAACCTCCTCGTTGTCAATAAAGAGCTTGATGAGCCCCGGCGCGAATCCAAAGCAAAGTACCGCCATGACAAGAAGAATTGAGATGGTAATTTTCGCGGTGAAGTAGATGCACTCCTTCATGCGCTTGATATTCTTGCTCGCAAAGGTGTAGCCGACCAGCGGCATGATTCCCTGCGAGATTCCCATGCCGATGTACATGGGGATCATATTTATTTTGTAGGCGATTCCCATCGCGGCGACCGGCTCTGTGCCGAATGCGGCGGTGAAGTTGTTTAAGACCGTCATGCCTGTCATATTGAGAAGATTCTGGATTCCGGCTGGAATTCCGACGGTGAAGACCTCCCGAGCGATAGCCCTTGTCGGATTCGCCATCTTTGGGCTGATGCAGACGAATGTCTTGCCGCGCCTTACGAACAGAAGGACAAAGAAGTAGAGGCAGGCAAAGCAGTTCGAGATGAAGGTCGCCAAGCCCGCGCCTGCGGCTCCCATATTGAAGCCGAACGGAAGGATGAAGATCGGGTCAAGAATTATGTTGAGGATGCAACCGCTCATCGTCCCGATGCTCGCGTGGAGGGTCGAACCCTCAGCTCTGACGAAGTTCGCCATGACAACGTTTAAGATTGCGGGAATCGCCCCGCAGGTTGTCGTGTAGAAGAGATAGCTACTCGTGGCATCAACGGTGGTCGAATCCGCACCCAAAAGATTCATGAGCGGAGTTTTGAAGACGGTGCAGAGAAGCGAAAACATCATGGCACAGAGAAGAGCCGCATAGAATCCGAACGAGCTTGCGCGTCTTACGTCATCGTAGTCCTTCCTTCCAAGACCTCGGCTCATAGCCGACCCCACACCAACGCCGAACAGGTTGTTGACGGCGTTAAAAGCCAACAGCACCGGAGCCGCCAAAGTAACCGCAGCGTTCTGAACCGGGTCGTTAAGGTAGCCTACAAAATATGTATCGGCAAGGTTGTATATGACCATAACAAGGCTCGACAAAACCGTCGGCACTGCCATGGTGAGTACAGCCTTCGGAATGGGCACCCGCTCAAAAAGTTCGACTTTCTTTGTGTCCTGGGGCATGAAAATTCCTCTTTTAGTGGTTAGTGGTTAGTGATCAGTGGGCGGTAGTCAGTAGGGGCGGATATTATCCGCCCGAATGCTGTGCAATTGCGATATGACGGGCGGATGGTATCCGCCCCTACCGCTATCGCCTGCGGCGGCTGTTGCCGCCTTGCCGAGCGTCCCCTTCGGGGACGCACCTCTCAGTCGGCTTCTGATAGAAGCAGTTAAAGCCTCCCTCTGAAATGAAGTTCGCAAGCGAACTTCCGGAGGGGGACCACCGCGCAAAGCGCGGTAGTGGAGGGGCTAATCCCTATCCCTCTTCGCAATAACCTTCGCCATGGTTGACTCGTGTGCTAAAACCATCAGGTGGTCGTCGGCATTAATGACTGTTTGTGGGGTTGGCATGTAGTTCGAGACGTCGTCGTGCGAAATAATGCCAATTATGTACATATCGTATCTTGCACGGATGTTGGAGTCCAAGATACTCTTATTCACCCACTCCTTGAGCGGGGTTATCTCATAGATGGAGTAGCCGTCGCCGAGGTCGATGTAGTCGAAAACACGGTCGCTTGAGTACTTGACTGCGGCACGCTTGGCGGAGCCCTTGTTCGGATGGATGACCTCGTCCGCACCGTTGCGGAGAAGGAACTTTGAGTGAACCTCGCTTCTCACCTGGCTTACGACGTATTTCGCACCTAAGTCTTTGAGAAGGCTCGTAATTTCAAGATTCGCTTGGAAATTGCCGCTGATGCAGACAAAGCAGATGTCGAAATTCTGGACACCGATGCTCCGAAGGACACTCTCGCGGGTGCAGTCTCCGATAAGACTGCTTGTCACAAGACCGGTGAGGTCTTCAAGAGCGGTCTCGTCCTGGTCGATAATCATAATCTCGTTCTTGAACTGCATGAGCTCCCGGCAGAGGTAGTGTCCGAAGTCTCCAAGACCGATAATAAGTACTGATTTCATGGTGGTTTCTCCCTTCTTTTATCCGATAATTACTCTTTCCTCGGGGTAGCGGATGTTGCCGGTCGTGCGCCGCTCTGTAAATGACATTGCGAACGTGAGGCTTCCGACTCTTCCCAGGTACATGAGTATCATAATTCCCGTTCTTGAAACGGTGTTGAGTGATGAGGTTATCCCCGCCGAGAGCCCGACTGTTCCTGTCGCCGAGAATACTTCAAGCATGACATCAAGCGGGTCGAAGTCTTGCGTTGCCATTATCACGAACAGCATGACGAGTGCCAGGGAAAGGTTTATGAAGACGATGACACTCGCACGCTTGATTGCGTCCTTGTCAAGCCTCCTCTTGAAGACGACGCAGTCCTCGGTGTGGAGTAGATACGATTTTATGTAGAGGAATATCACGGCGATTGTTGTGACCTTTACGCCGCCTGCAGTAGATCCGGGACAGCCTCCGATGAACATGAAGCAGACTGTCAGAAGCTTACTTGCGTTGGTCATTTCAGAAAGGCTGATAGTATTGAATCCTGCGGTTCTTGGGGTGACAGAAGCAAAGCACGAAGCTAAAATTTTCTCGCCTAAATTCATGTCCGCCATGAGGTTTGAGTACTCAAAAATAAAGAAGAGAACTGCGCCGCCGAAGACTAAAATCGCGCTCATCACGAGGACGACCTTTGTCTGAAGCCTGTACTTTTTGAAGTGGTACTTGTTGACAAGGATGTCGTCCCAGACCAAAAAGCCTATGCCGCCGATCAGAATAAGTAGCATGATAACTATCGAAACGAGCGGGTCGGTCGCGTATGCCGTCAGCGAGGAGAATTCGCCCTGGTAGCCCATGAGATCAAACCCGGCGTTGCAGAAAGCGGAGATGGAGTGGAAGATTCCGTAGTAAACTCCACGCCAGAAGCCGAACTGAGGGACAAATCTTATCGACAGGAGAAGTGCACCGACTCCCTCGACGAGCAGTGTACCTCTTATAATAGTTCTGACGAGGCGGACTCCGCCGTGAAGCTGAGGAGCGTTGAGACTCTCACGGATGAGTTCACGTGAGTTGAGACCAATTCTCCGCCGCAGAATAATCATGGCGAAGCTTGTTATTGTGATAAGACCCAAGCCGCCAATCTGAATCATGAGAAGTATTACGAGCTGACCGAAGATAGTCCAGTGGGTGTATGTATCGTAGACGACGAGCCCGGTCACGCATGTTGCGGAAACGGAGGTGAACAGAGCACCCGAATAATCGGTCGTCTGACCGGCTTTTGTGGAGACCGGTAGCATCAGAAGAAGCGAACCTATCAAAATAATAACCAGGAATCTGAGCATAATCTGCTTGGTTCTTGAAAAAGGCTTTGCCGGGCGGGCTCTTTGGTCTGCCGGCTCATCTCTATGGAAAACCGCGTCATTTCGCGGGTTACTATTAAGCATACAGAGGAATGACTCCTTTCGCGTTCAATATAAAATCATGTTAACACATTTCAGCCTAAAAAGCAAGAAAAATCGAGAAGTCGCGAATGTTACTTATTTTTTGTAAGAAATCACGAAAATCCGAATTTTCAAGCTAAAAATTTCTCAACAAAAAAACGCAAAAATCTTAGAAAAGGACTTGAATTTCCGACCAGAATGTGGTATCATAATAGCCAGGTGAGGTCTGCGCCGGATTATGCGTAGCTTGTCGGGCGTTTTATCGCTTGGGAAATTTGAATAGGCTTTCCTTCGTGGGGGGGTAGTGCTTTTTGCTTCGCAAAAAGCATACTTCATGGAAAGTGTGCTTGCAGAAAGCCACCTTCGCTTAGGACATCGGGTTTGTAGTTCTACGAGGGACAATATGAATTCCTTCCGGAACTATCGGGATGGAATTTTTTTAATGTTCCGGTGTAGGTCTGTTTGATAGTGACGTGGCGGGGTGTCCGCCGATACTTCCGACAAAATTCATCTTAAATAGCTTGTTTCGCGGCTTTTCAGCCCTTCCACATTTTTCAGCGCGTCGACAATCCCCACAGGTTGTCGGCGTCGCTGTTTATATGGCACTAATCCGGTGAAAATAGCTCTTGATTAGTGATTGAAAGTGTGGTATAATGTAGGCACAGAAGAGGGAAAGGACGTGATTGCGTGACTGACCAGGAACGCCTGCATCAGCAGGACTTGGAGATTATAAAGAATCTCAGGATTTTCGACGATGATTTCATGAGAGTTATTTTCGACGGAAACTCGGAAGCGACAGCGTTGGTACTGAATATTATTTTTGACCGCGATGATATGGTCGTCACAAAGGTAGTCGGTCAGCGTGAAATCAAAGGGATCGAAGGTCATTCGGTTAAGCTCGACATAATGGCGATGGACGGCGAAGGCAATGCCTACGATATTGAAGTTCAGCGTCAGGACAAGGGAAATCTTCCTCTCAGAGCGAGATACAACAGTAGTATGATGGACACGGTATTGCTCTCCGGAGGAGAGGATTACTCGAAGCTGATTCCGACCTACGTGATTTTCTTCACAGAGAACGACACCATCGGCGACGGTCGACCGATGCACCACTACGTGATGCAGGATTTGGAAACCGGTCACATTTTGGGCGACGAGAAGCATATAATTTTTGTAAACGGTGAAAATAAAGACGAATCGACACGTTTGGGCAAACTTGTCCACGATTTTCACTGCAAATCTGCAGACAAAATGTATTACGAAGTCTTCGCCAAACGCATGAGGCATTTCAAAGAATCTGAAGGAGGTATCACTCAAATGTGCAAATTGATGGAAGATATGAGAATTGAGTATGGGAAAGAGATAGCGGAAAGAGTATCTAAGGAAGCGTCTATTCTTGCCACGATAAAAACCTGTAGAAAGCATAACATCCCAGATGTTGAGATTCATTCTGAAATTAAAGATGAGTATAGCTTGACTGATGCTGAGGCAGAGGTTTATCTTGCAAAGAGCAAAATAAGCGCATAATCTTTCGGAGGTATCACTCCAATCTTAATTCATGAATGCTGTAAAAGCCGGCAGACTTACCCTCTGCCGGTTTTCTTACTTATATCTTGACAACCGCCTGTTTTAGGCTTATAATATACAAGAATGGCGCAGTATGCATTTCAGTATTTACTGCAGTTTGTACTGCCGCAAAACTATTTTGGAGGTAATTACTATGGCGAGAGCTACTACAATATCAAGGGATGGCTTCAACAAGCTCCAGGAAGAGCTTGAGTATCTGGTAACAGTCAGGCGTAAAGAGGTCGCTGAAAGGCTCAAGGAAGCTCGTTCCTATGGCGACTTGTCCGAGAACGCTGAGTATGATGAGGCGAAGAACGAGCAGGGTATGCTCGAAGCGCAGATTGCCGACCTTGAGGTCGTAATCGCAAACGCTATCATCGTTGACGACGACAGTCTTTCCCTGGATGAGGTCGGCGTCGGCTCGTATGTCAAGCTCAAAGACTTCGACATGGACGAGATTCTCACTTACCAGATTGTCGGTTCGACCGAGTCTGACCCTGATAATAACAAGATTTCCGACGAATCTCCCATTGGCAGAGCTTGCCTCAAGAAGAAGGTCGGCGACATCTTCGAGGTTGAGGTTCCGTCCGGAACGCTCAAGTTCGAGGTTCTTGGAATAGACAGATAAATTTCCACAAGGAGAGATATAATGACTGAAGAGATTTTGGAAAACTCCGGTGAGGAGATGACCGCGGAGGAGGTTAACTCGCTCCGCAAGATCCGCCTTGACAAGCTTGAAGCTCTCAAAGCTACCGGAAAGAATCCCTTTGAGATAACAAAGTTTGATTTCAACACCACCACCTCGGAGCTAAGGGCTCACTATGAGGAGGAAGAGGCGAAAGCCAAGGAAGTCGCCGGAGATTCGGAGGAAGCTCTGAACGCTGAGCTTGAGAAGATCCACGCCGGAACCTGGAGAATTGCCGGAAGAATGATGAGCCGCCGCGACATGGGCAAGGCTAACTTTCTTGACATTCAGGACAGCACCGGCAGAATGCAGTGCTATGTCCGGATGAACGACGTCGGCGAGGAGACATTCGCGGACTTCAAGAAGTGGGACATTGGCGACATCATCGGCATCGAAGGCTTCGTTTTCAGAACGAGAAGGGGAGAGATCTCCCTCCATGCGAAAAAGATTACGCTTCTGACAAAGTCTTTGGTTCCTCTTCCTGAAAAGTGGCATGGACTCAAGGACAGAGACACGAGATACCGCCAGAGATACACTGACCTCATCGTCAACCCGGACGTCAAGAAGACGTTTATTCTGCGCTCTAAAATCATCAGCGAGATCCGCAGATGGCTTGATTCACAGGGCTTTGTCGAGGTTGAGACCCCGATGCTCGTCCAGAACGCCGGCGGCGCGAATGCGAGACCGTTCGTCACCCACTACAATTCCCTCGGCGAGGACGTCAAGCTGAGGATTTCTCTTGAGCTCTACCTCAAGAGACTAATTGTCGGCGGAATCGACAGGGTCTACGAAATCGGCAGAGTCTTCCGCAACGAAGGTGTCGACACTCACCACAACCCCGAGTTCACCCTGATGGAGCTCTATCAGGCTTACACCGACTACCACGGCATGATGGATCTGGCGGAGAATCTTTACAGACACATCGCAGAGACCGTTGTTGGTACAACTCAGATTGAATATGACGGCGAGGTTATCGACCTCGGCAAGCCGTTCGAGAGAATGACCATGGTCGAAGCCGTAAAGAAGTATTCGGGCGTCGATTACACCAATATCAAGACCGATGCTGAGGCGTTTGAGATTGCCCGCGAGCACCACCTTGATTTCGACGAAAAGCGTCACCACAAGGGCGACATTCTGAACCTTCTTTTCGAGAAGTACGTCGAGGAGAACCTCATCCAGCCGACCTTCATAATGGATCACCCGGTTGAGATTTCGCCGCTCACCAAGCGCAAGCCGGACGCTCCTGACTACGTCGAGCGTTTTGAAATGTACATCTGCCGCGCGGAGATGTGCAACGCCTATAGTGAGCTCAACGACCCGGTCGACCAGCGTCAGCGTTTTGAGGCTCAGGAGGAGCTGATTCGCCTCGGCGACGATGAAGCGAACTCGATCGACGAGGACTTCATGAACGCATTGGAGATAGGTATGCCCCCGACCGGCGGCATCGGCTTCGGAATCGACCGCATGGTGCAGTTCATGACCGGCTCACCGGCAATTAGGGATGTACTTCTGTTCCCGACGATGAAGACGTTGGATAAGTGACAAGCAAGAACAGTTTTCTTTAATGAGTTGTGATTTAAATAGATTTCCAGCTCAGCCGGTGTAAAAATGTGGAGGGGATAACGTGTTCAAGAAATTTTTCTGTATTTTAACGACTATAGCGATGCTTTTCTGCCTTTCATGCGGGAACATTGCAGGAGTGGTTGCTGTTGCGGAGGACGAGTATCTGACAATCCCTACAAGTGGTGGTG
>JAJQDP010000048.1 GCA_021202155.1 Oscillospiraceae bacterium
ACTCAAGCATTTGTACCCAATCATAAAAATGTAAAGTTTTAGAAAGGACAAGATAGTAGGGGCGGATATTATCCGCCCGCCCTACGTCAAATCTACACAAAAACGGGCGGATATTATCCGCCCCTACAATTAAACCGCAATGTCACAATAAAAAATAAAAAGCCGTTGACAAAACGGCGGGGATGGTATATAATAAAAGTGGTGAGAGGCTTGCCTGAATTGCAGTTCAGGCA
The DNA here is from genome assembly GCA_021202155.1 of Oscillospiraceae bacterium. GTDB lineage: Bacteria > Bacillota > Clostridia > Oscillospirales > Ruminococcaceae > Faeciplasma. The sequence continues at coordinate 234 of JAJQDP010000048.1, forward strand.
ACGGTCACCCTCTCCCACACGTTAGTATAGAATCGTGCGACCGCGCTGAAGAACTCAAGCGCGGTTATTTCTTCTGGTTAGAACCCACGGCGTAACCAATAGAGAACGCGGTCATAAGCAGAGCTATGACTTCCAAAACCAAGGACAATGTTTCCATTAGCAGCACCTCCCTTCACAGGGAAAAAAGCAACCAACCTCTCACTGTCGACATTATAACATACCCGTCGAATAAAGTCAACGAAATTCAAACAAAAGTTGCACAGAATAAAGCTTGCTTCCCTTACTAAGGGGAGGGAGACCGCTGCCGAAGGCGGCGGTGGAGTGGTGAGCCTCCGCTGGAGGTGCGCGAGCCCCATAGGTGCGAGCGCGGCGGCAGAGTACTCATCTTACCCAATCTCCTCAATCATCCCATTCCACCAAACAAAAATACATCCTTGCGGATGCATTTTGTCTGGTGGGAGAGGATGGATTCGGACCATCGAAGCTGAAAAGCAACAGATTTACAGTCTGCCCCCTTTGGCCACTCGGGAACTCTCCCATATTAAATTGCAAAAGCCGATGGATTTTCGTGTTACACAACGCCGCCGGGCTTTCGTGTGGAGCTGGTGGACGGACTTGAACCCCCGACCTGCTGATTACAAATCAGCTACTCTACCAACTGAGCTACACCAGCAAGCACTCAACAACGTATGATATGATAACACATCGCGGCTCAAATGTCAAGCACTTTTTGAAATATTTTTTTGCGAGGAAAAAACTTTATCCATGCGCCCTCTCGTACGCCTCCCTGACATCCTCCGGCATGTCCTCCGGGCTTGTGGATTTGGTGGCGTCCTCGCCAATCTTTATCGCGGTGTCATAGTACCAGCACTTATAGTTCAGCATGTCAAGGGTCGCCTGGAGGCGGGTCATCTCCTCCTCGACGGCTCTTTTTTGGTTCTCGAAAAGCTCCTTCCGCTCCTGGAATGTCTCACTCCCGCGGGCGCACAAGTCCATAAATTTTCTTATATCCTTGATTTCAAGCCCCGACTTCTTGAGGCAGTCGATGACGCGGAGAGTTTCGAGCTCAGTCTCCCCGAATTTTCGGATTCCGGACTTTCTCTCAAGCGTCGGGAAGAGTCCTTCCTTATCGTAATAACGGAGGGTCGAAATCGGGAGACCGAACATCTCCGAAACTTGCCCGATTGTGTAGGTTCTGTCGCTCATAAATTTTCTCGCTTTCTTCAAAAATTTTTCTGAAAAAGCCTTGACCTAAAGTCAGGTTCAGGTATTATAATGCTATTATAGCAGAAAAAGTGCTGGTTGTCAACCCACTTTTACAATAATTTTTCACACAGAATTTATGAAAGAGAGGATTTTATCATGCAAGAACTGAAATTAACGACCGAATGGGACAAGACCTTCCCGAAGAGCGACAAAGTCAACCACCGGAAGGTGACTTTCCACAACCACTACGGCTTCACCCTCGCTGCCGATTTGTACGAGCCGAAGAGCTACGAGGGTAAGCTTGCGGCAATTGCTGTCTGCGGACCTTTCGGCGCGTGCAAGGAGCAAGCGGCTGGACTTTATGCACAGGAGATGGCGGGGAGAGGATTTCTCACTATCGCGTTCGACCCGTCCTTCATGGGCGAATCCTCCGGTGAGCCCCGCAACATGACCTCCGTCGACATCAATACAGAAGATTTCTCCGCGGCGGTCGACTTCTTAAGTGTCCAGGACAACGTCGACCAGGAGAAAATTGGCATCATCGGCATCTGCGGCTGGGGCGGAATGGCTCTCAACGTCGCGTCGATGGACACCAGAATCAAGGCGACGGTCACCTCCACGATGTACAACATGTCCCGCGTCAGCGCAAACGACTATTTCGACACGATGGACGAGGACGGAAGGTACGCCATGCTCCAGCATCTGAACGCTCAGCGCACCGAGGATTACAGGAGCGGCACGACGAACTACCCCGGCGGAGTAGCCGACCCGATGCCGGAGGCGGCACCGTGGTACTTCCACGACTACCACGACTACTACAAGACCGAGAGAGGCTACCATCCAAGAAGTGCCAACTCGAACGAGGGCAGAGCGGAGACCGGAAGTCTCGGCTTCATCAATCTCCCGACCGCCTGGCGTTCAGGGGAAATCCGCTCTGCCGTCCTCATGATTCACGGCGAAAAGGCGCATTCCTGCTACTTCACCCGCGACGAGTTCAAGAAACTTAAGGGCGATAACAAGGAACTTCTCATCATCCCCGGTGCGGTACATACCGATTTGTATGATAATATGGATGTGATTCCGTTCGATAGGATTGAGGAGTTCTTTGGGGAATATTTGAAGTGAAGTTGGAATTGTGAGCAAACGGGTAGGGGCAGATATTATCCGCCCGAGACTTTCGCAGACATCCATAACGGGCGGATGGTACCCGCCCCTACAGATGTCGCCTGCGGCGACGCTGATTTCAGCTCCGCTGAAATCAGCACCCCTCCACCATCGCCGTTGGCGATGGTGGAGGGGTTTCCGTGGGTCGACCACCTCAAAAACAGGAAGGAGATATATCATGCAAAAAATAGTACAAACAGCCGGTCGGGACTCTTTGGGCGAGTTCGCCCCGGAGTTCGCGCACTTCAACGACGACGTTCTTTTCGGCGAGAACTGGAACAACCCGGGCATCGACCTCAGGACCCGGTGCATCGTGACAGTTGTCGCTCTTATGAGTTCAGGGACGACCGATTCGTCGCTTATGTATCATCTGCAGAACGCGAAAAACCACGGTGTCACCAAGAGCGAAATTGCAGCGGTCATCACCCACGTCGCTTTTTACGCCGGCTGGGCGAAAGCCTGGGCGGTCTTCAACATGGCGAAAAACGTCTGGACTGAGGAGGTCGTGGAGGACGACGGCGGGAAATCCGCCCACGCCGCTTCAATGATTTTCCCGATCGGCGAGCCGAATGACGGCTTTGCTCAGTATTTCAGTGGGAAGAGCTACCTCGCCCCTGTCTCGACCTCGCAGGTCAGCGTCTTCAACGTCACCTTTGAGCCGGGATGCCGGAACAACTGGCACATCCACCATGCGGACAAGGGTGGCGGACAGATTCTCATCTGCGTTGGCGGTGTCGGATATTATCAGGAATGGGGCAAAGAGCCGGTGGAGATGCACCCCGGCGACTGCGTCAACATCCCCGCAGGCGTCAAGCACTGGCACGGCGCGGGAAAGGACAGTTGGTTCTCGCACCTTGCAATTGAAGTGCCGGGTGAAGGGTGTCGGAATGAGTGGTTGGAACCTTCGGTCAATTCGGAATTATGAATTCGTAATGCGGAATTATATGTGTAGGGGCGGATATTATCCGCCCGAAGCCTGTATTGCGACAAAATAACGGGCGGATGGTATCCGCCCCTACAGATGTCGCCCGCAGGGCGACTGAGAGGTGCGCCCACGCAGTGGGCGCGTCGGCGAAAGCGACGCAGTCGCTGTAGCCGACAAGAGTTCGCAGAAGCTTTCGGGAAAACAATTTGCTCCCTTGCACATCCCTCTCCCTCGTGCTATAATTAATATAGTACCACGAAAGGAGCTTTCGCCATGTCCATCATCATGCCATCAGAACAACCGGTTTTTGACCGGGTCAAAGAGATTATAAATGCTTCCGGGAATATCGTCTTCTTCGGCGGGGCGGGAATGTCCACCGAGAGCGGTGTGCCGGATTTCCGCTCTGTAGACGGGCTTTACAACCAGAAATACGCCTATCCGCCCGAGACCATCCTCAGCCATTCGTTTTTCGGCGCGCACCCGGACGTTTTCTATGAATTCTACCGCGACAAGACCATCGGTCCGATGGTGGACGCTAAGCCGAACAAGGGTCACCTCAAGCTCGCCGAGTGGGAGCGTGAAGGGAAGCTCAAAGCCGTCATCACCCAGAATATCGACGGTCTCCACCAGAAAGCCGGGTCGAAGGAGGTTCTGGAGCTCCACGGCTCAGCCGACAAGAACTACTGCCCGAAGTGCGGGAGAATTTTCACTATGCGCGACATAATGCAGGAAACCGGAATTTTCCGCTGTCCTGACTGCCATAAGATAGTCCGCTCGGGAGCGGTTCTCTATGAAGAGCCGCTTGACAACGACACCGTCACCAAGGCTCTCTACTACATCCAGAATGCCGACGTTCTGATTGTCGCGGGAACGTCTTTGGCAGTATATCCCGCCGCCGGCTTCATAAACTACTACCGCGGCGACAAGCTCGTCTTCATCGAAAAGAACCCGACCGTCACGAACCCGCGAGCGGACTATACCCTGCACGGCAAGGCGGGGGAGATTTTGGATGCGATCTGAGCACTAAGTCGCCTTGCGGAAACCCCTCCACCATCGCCTTTGGCGATGGTCCCCCTCCCCTTTCAGGGGAGGCTTGGTGCTGTTCTATGCAAGCTTTGAGTGATGCACAAAACGCGCTCCCGTTGGTCGCGCGCCCTCTCAGTCTGCGCCTTTGGCGCAGCCAGCTCTCCCAGAGGGAGAGCCAAGTAGCTTCTCCTCCCCCGGTTTTCTTGGCTCCCCCTTTGGGGGAGCTGTCAGCCCAACGGGCTGACTGAGAGGGCGCGCCGTAAGGCGCGTTTGTGCTCTCCCAGAAGCTTGTGCAGAATGCAAAAAGGCTCCCCTGAAAGGGGAGCTGGCGCGCAAAGCGCGCCTGAGGGGTGCGTCCCCGCAGGGGACGCTCGCTACCCCGAAGCAATTTTGCTCTTTTTTCAATTTCCCTCTTGTGCAACCGCAAAATCTGTGCTATACTTTACTTGATTATTCTCGGGGAGTAGCGGCTGGGCTACTTTTACCCCAAGAAGTGAAGTTTTATCTGAGAAAGGCAGAAGTATTATGTTCAAGAAAGATATAGGAATTGACCTCGGAACGGCTAACACCCTCGTCTGTGTCAAGGGCAAGGGCATCATCATCCGTGAGCCGTCGGTTGTCGCAGTCGACACCAAAACCGACGCTGTCAAGTATGTCGGTCAGGACGCAAAGAACATCATCGGGCGTACCCCCGGTTCAATCCGCGCGGTTCGTCCTCTCAAGGACGGAGTTATCGCCGATTTCGACATGTGCACAGTCATGCTCCAGGAGTTCATCCGCAAGGCTATCGGTTCAAATCCGTTCGTCAAGGCAAGAGTCGTAATCTGCATCCCTTCGGGAGTCACGGCTGTTGAGAGACGCGCCGTCAAAGAGGCGGCAGAGGGTGCAGGAGCAAAGCGTGTTTCCATCGTTGAAGAGCCGATGGCGGCGGCTATCGGTGCAGGACTTCCGGTTGAAGAGCCGACCGGCTCGATGATAGTCGACATCGGCGGCGGAACGAGTGAAGTCGCTGTCATCTCACTCTGCGGAATCGTCACAAGCCGCTCGGTAAGAGTCGCGGGCGACGAGTTTGACCTATCCATCATCAACTTCATCAAGAAAAAGTACAACCTCCTCATCGGTGACAGAACCGCCGAGCATATCAAGATTTCGATAGGCTCAGCTTATCCCCTTGAAGAGGAGATAGACATGGAAATCAAAGGCAGAAACCTGCTCACAGGTCTCCCTGAGAACATCACAATCAATTCGGAGGAGATTCGCGAGGCACTTGCCGACCCGCTCGCGAACATCGTTGAAGCTATCAAGACGACTCTTGAGAGAACCCCGCCGGAGCTTTCCGCGGACATCATCGATTCGGGAATCACCCTTGCCGGCGGCGGAGCTATGCTCCGGGGACTCGACAGGCTCATCAACGAGGAGACCGGAATTCCCGTCTACATCGCCGAGAGACCGCTTGACTGCGTAGTCGACGGCGCGGGAAAGCTCCTTGAGAATATCGAAGAGCTTCATGACGTTCTCAATGGGAACGATACGACGGTTTGATCCCACCGTGGAAACCCCTCCACCGCCCTTTGGGCGGTCTCCCTCCGGAAGTTCGCTTGCGAACTTCATTTCAGAGGGAGGCTTTTTTTGTTCTATACAAGCTCCTTCGAGAGTACTAAACGCTCACCTTACGGGTTCGCGCCCTCTCAGTCACGCTTCGCGTGACAGCTCTCCCAGAGGGAGAGCCAAGTGGTTTTCCCTCCGCAATTCCCGGCTCCCCCTTTGGGGGAGCTGTCAGCCTAACGGGCTGACTGAGAGGGCGCGCGACCAGCGGGAGTGCGGTCGTCACCGAAGGTGACGCCATCCCCCCAAAATTTTCTCCATCTCCGCCAAAAATAGTATTGAATTCTTAAAAATTATGTGCTATAATTACAATAACCTCAAAGAAGCTTCGGCTTTTGTGACTTAATAACAGGAAAGGAGAAAAGACTATGGACATCAAGGCTAAAGTTGACGAGCTCGTCAAGAAGATCACCTCCGACGAGGAGCTCCTTGCAAAGTTCAAGAGCGACCCGACCGGCGTTGTAAAGGACTTGGTTGGTGTTGAGATTCCCTCCGACCAGCTCAAGACCCTCACCGACGGCATAAGCGCGAAGGTGAACTTGGACAGCATTACCGGCGGCTTGGGAAAGCTGTTCGGGAAGAAGTAAATCCTCCGGATGGAGAATCTATCAAAAATATTTTGGAGGTATTATAATGGGAAAGTTCGTCATCAAAGAGACAAATACCGGCTATGTTTTCAACCTCAAGGCTGACAACGGTCAGGTTATCGCCGTGAGCCAGGTTTATTCCTCCGAGGATTCCTGCAGAAGCGGCATCGAGAGCGTCAAGAAGAACGCTGTAGCGGCTCATCTTGAAGATCAGACGACGGAGAACGTCGTTACTGTTCCGAACCCGAAGTTTGAAATCTACACCGACAAGGCTGGAGAGTTCAGATTCCGCATGAAAGCCCGTAACGGTGAGATTATCGCCACCGGCGAAGGCTACAAGGCAAAGGCTTCCTGCCAGAACGGCATCGACAGCATCCGCAGAAATGCTCCGGATGCAGAAGTGGTGAAGGCGGAATAACTTGCCAATAAAGTCCCTCAGTCGACGCGGGGGTTGGCTGAGGGATTATCATCCAAAAGAAAGGGAAATGAATATGAAAAGAACAGCGAATTTCAAAATCGGAGCTATTTCGGCTATGGTTCTTTTGGTTATTGCCTTGATATTGGAGGCTTTGCCGGGCGGAGCTGTGCTGATATTCTCTGATGGAAGCGGGAGCGGAATTATCTCGACCTACTCCTATTTCAGTCTGACGCCATTTGGCTATGCCAATTTCGCTCCGCTGATTACGGGAGTGCTCACAATTGTGCTTCTTGTGATGGTAGTCGTCTCGTTCATAAGGGCTGGCGGCAAAAAGCTCAGAACCGCTATCATCGTCGTAAGCGCAATAGCCGTCCTCACCTCCATCTCCCCGCTGATCTACGGAGTCCATTACTATAACACCATCAGCGCGGCAATTACCTCAGTCCTTGTCCTGACACTCGGGATGGTTGTGATGGGGAAGAATGAATAAACCCCTCAGTCGCGCCTGCGGCGCGCAGCTCCGGAAGTTCGCTTGCGAACTTCATTTCAGAGGAAGCCTATTTTATCCTCTCGAAAGCTTGTGGAAGAGGTAGCAAAAGCCTCCCCTGAAAGGGGAGCTTGCACGCGAAGCGAGACTGAGGGGTTTCCCTCTACCCAATCTCCTCCACATCAAACGGCGTTGTCTGGTAAACGAAGTAGTTGAGCCAATTTGAAAACAGGAGGTTTGCGTGGGCGCGCCATCTGACTATCGGCGGCTGGGTGGGGTCGTCGTTCGTGAAATAGTTTTTGGGGACTTGGATTTCCAAGCCCTTTTCTTTATCGCGGAAATACTCTTTAGCGAGAGTTCCGGGGTCGTACTCCGAGTGACCGGTGACGAAAATCTGCTTGCCCTCAGCAGTCATGCAGGCGTAAAGACCTGCCTCATCGCTGGAGGCTAATATCTTGAGCTCGGGAATCTTCTCGACGTCCTTGATGTCAATCGTCGAATTTCTCGAATGTGGCGCGTAGAAGACGTCGTCAAAGCCGCGGAAGAGAATCGGGTTTTTGTAGCTGACCCGGTGCGGGAACACTCCGAAAAGCTTTTCAGGGAGCGGCTTCTTCTTGATACCAAAGTGGTAGTAGAGCCCTGCCTGCGCCGCCCAGCATATGTGGAAGGTAGAGTGCACGTGCGTTTTCGTCCACTCAAAAATTTTGCAAAGCTCGTCCCAGTACTCGACCTCCTCGAACTCCATCTGCTCGACCGGCGCGCCGGTTATCACCATCCCGTCATAGCGGGATTTTTTTATCTCGTCGAACGTCTTGTAGAAGGAGAGAAGGTGCTCGGCGGAGGTGTTTTTCGACTCGTGTGAGACGGTGTGCATCAGTGTGATCTCGACCTGCAGGGGAGTGTTCCCGAGAAGTCGTGCGAACTGCGTCTCCGTCTCGATTTTTGTCGGCATGAGGTTAAGAAGGAGAATCCGAAGCGGGCGGATGTCCTGCGTGGAAGCCCTCGTCTCCGGCATTATGAATATATTCTCGTCCTGCAAGGTTTTCGCCGCAGGAAGCGAATTGGGGATTCTTATGGGCATGGGAGGACTCCTTTCTTAATAGTTGTCGCCTGACGGCGACGTGACCCCTGCGGGGTCACACCCCTCCACCACCGGCTTCGCCGGCGGTCCCCCTCCCCTTTCAGGGCATCCGCG
>JAJQDP010000047.1:0-2948 GCA_021202155.1 Oscillospiraceae bacterium
ACTCAAGCATTTGTACCCAATCATAAAAATGTAAAGTTTTAAGTGAGACAAGGTAGTAGGGGCGGATACCATCCGCCCGAACACCGTTCACGGCGATAAATGCGGGCGGATAATATCCGCCCCTACTTGTTTTCCCGAAAAATTTCCTGAACCCTCCTCAAACCCCTTGACAACCTCCAAAATTTATGGTATAATTAATTAGAGGCACTAAAATAAGTGAGTACTTATTATTTTGATCTCGCAACTTATTCTATTCTAAGGAGGAAAACCCTAATGACAACTTTGACAAAAAGAATCTTAAGAACCCTTGTTGCCCTCTGCCTGGTGGTAGTGCTTTGTGTTGGCACGCTTCAGGTCTCCGCAGCATTGCAGACCACGGTAACATATCTGGCTCTGGGCGACAGCATCACCGCCGGTTATGGACTCACAGATCCTGATACCGAAGGCTTTGTGGCGAAATTCGCCGATGCAATCTCAGATACGGACACATCGGTAGTCACAGTAAATGCAGGAGCGAGTGGGCTGACAGCCTCAAACCTTGTGACATTATTAGCCAGTGGCAGTTACGACACCCAGCTTGCCGCGGCAGACGTCATCACCCTGACCATCGGCGGAAACGACCTGATGGCGGCTTTCTACGAGACTGTGGCAACGCTCTACACTACGAATGAAAACTCCGGAATCACTTACACATCCGCAGATGTGCAGACCTGGCTCAGTGATGTATCCACTTACTCTACGCAAGTGTCAACTATTATCAGTATCATAAGCACAGATTCCGGTCAGACTTTACTGACGGCAGAGGTTAGTGCGGCGGCACAGACATGCGTCGGAAATATAGAGACTATTGTCGGGCTGATTCGCGCGGCGAACACTGATGCAGTGATTCTTCTTGCAAATCAGTACAATCCCTACACGGCATTGAGCAGTATTCCCACCTATTCAAGTGTCAGCACCCTGTTTGCCACTGCAACTTCGGGCTTCAACACTCTGCTGGCGGCAAACACAACGATTGCCTCGAACTGCACGATTGTTGACCTTTACAGTGCCGGCGTCAGCACGAATGTCAACCTTCTGACCATGAATCTTGACTTCCATCCGAATGCGGCAGGGCACACGACCATTGCCAATGCGATGGCAACCGCCTATGCCGCGGCTACAGCAGTACCCAGCACCGACTACGTCATCGTCGGCACTGCCGAGCTTCATGACGGCTACTACACCACCGACGGCGCAACCATCGCCACTACCGTTCCCACCGACAACTACGCCTACTATTCCAGTGGCGTCCTCTATCTCAAGAACTTCACCTATGCCCCAACCAGTGGTACTTACGGCGTCTATTCTGAAAACGACAGCCTGACGATTGACCTCTGCGGTGGAACGTCAACCCTCTCCGGGGTTACCAGTGGTATTTATGCCGTGGGAGATTTGACTGTTACTAACGGTAGCTTAACAGTGTCGGCTGAGTATGGAATTTGTGCTCGTGGCTGTATTACGATTTCCGATTGCACATTGAGTATTTCAACCACAGGTGGAGAAGGAATTGGGGCTTGGTATAATTTCAGTGATTCAAATTCCGATCTTACTATAGTAGATAGCACAGTTAATGTAACCGTAACCGCAGACTATTCTTATGGCATATTTGCCAATGAGAATATAAGCATATCAGGCAGTACAGTAACTGCAACCATTAGTGGCGAACTTGTAATGGGCGCGATAGGCTCAATGGGAGGAAACATTTCCATTACCGATGAAAGTACTGTGACTGCCGAGGTTACTGCTGAAATATATAGTGCCGGAGCAATCACCGCTCCAAACAGCCTTGGCTCAATTACCATCTCAGAAAGCACAGTAAAGGCTTCTTCCGTCTGCACCAGCACAAACACTTCTTACATTGATACTACAAACTACGGCGCAATTTATACCGAGGGCGATATTTCCATCACCGAAAGTGAAGTTACGGCTTCTACGAATGGTGGTGGTCTGTACTATGGGATAGATTACTTTGGAGCGGCGATCTGTTCTGGAGAGGGAAGTATTTTGATTTCCGGAAGCGATATAAATGCGACAGTCGATAGCAGTGCCAATTATTGGGTTCAATATAACGGAGATGTTGCCACTGCGATTGTTACGGGTTACGGGAATATTGTTATAGAAGCGAATAGCGAAGTAACTATCGATGTAAAAGGAACATATGCCGCTATAGGAATTGCTGCATGGGATAATTTAACAATTTCCGAAAGCCAAGTGGAAGCAAAATCGGATGCTTATACATCTGAAGCGATAGCTGCAAATAATTCGCTTGTTATCGAAGACTGTGAAAATATTACCGCTACAGCAACAGGAGAAACGTCTGCAGCAGGAGTTTACGGCACGGACATCGGAATTACAGGCAGTTCCGTGAATATCAAAGCTACTGTTGGCAGTAGTGGCGTAGAACTTTATGGAATTCTTGCGGTTAATACTGTCACCATCACCGCAAGCGAGGTTATCGCCGACGGCGGTATCTATATTGACTCTTCAACTGGCACTGTAACCATCACCCCTGCAACCGGCGGATTGCTGAAGATTACTAAGACCGTCGATACCACCAAGGATGTTTCCATTATTGACGAGGCGACGGTGATCAGTACTTCGGGGTATACTTATGTGGCTATCACGGAGCATGTTCATGCGTATGATTACGATAAGATAGCCTGGACATGGACAGATTATGAGAACGTGACGGCGACGGTTACTTGCACGGATGAGGACTGCGACCACGCGGTGACGGTGACGGCTACTGTCACGAGCGCGACAACTCCCGCCACCTGCACTGTTGATGGCAAGACCGTCTACACGGCAACGGCTACTTTCGGCACAACAGAGTATACCGACACCGCTACTGTGGCAATCTCTGCCACCGGTCATAGCTACGAGGCAGTAGTAACCGCCCCGACCTGCAC
>JAJQDP010000047.1:3048-43808 GCA_021202155.1 Oscillospiraceae bacterium
GCAGTAGTAACCGCCCCGACCTGCACAGAGACCGGCTACACTACCTACACCTGCTCCGTCTGTGGCGATACTTACACAGCCGATGAGACTGCGGCACTCGGTCATACATATGTTGACACAGTAACAGCTCCGACTTGCACTGAGCAGGGGTATACTACTCATACATGCTCAGTCTGCGGTGACAGCTATGTTGACACTTATACCGCCGCACTTGGTCACAGCTACGAATTCCAGTACTTCACATGGTCAAATGACCTGAGCACTGCTACCGCGACATTCAAGTGCAAGACCTGCGGAGATTTGTACACAGTCGCCGCGACAATCACCGGAGAAGGCGACCTCGGAATCTCTGTGCATACAGCAACAGTTGAGTTTAACGGCGAGACCTATACCGACGTCCAGCTAACCGGCACAAGCCTCAACCGAGTCTCAGCAAATTACACGGCAGTAAACGAAGCCATCGCCAAGGCGAACGCCCTCAATGCAAGCGACTACTCTAACTTTGAACTCGTAACCGCGGCAATAGATGCAGTGAACTGGAACTTGAATATCCTGAGCCAGGCGACGGTCAACGCCTATGCCGAGAATATCGAAGCGGCAATCCTGAACCTCAAGGCATATGTCGAGGAGACAGTAAACATTACCGAGCCGGTAGAGGATTCGACCACTGAAACCGAGACGGAAGAGGTCGAGGAGACCGAAACTCCTGCAGAGACTAATCCGACTACAGGTGTGGCAGTGGCGATGTTGCCAATAGCAATAGCATTAGCAGGAATTGTTGCGGGTAAACCCCTCAGGCGCGGCTAAAGCCGCGCCAGCTCCGGAAGTTCGCTTGCGAACTTCATTTCAGAGGGAGTCTTTTTTGCCTCTTTGCAGGCTTTTGATAGAACGCAAATAGCCTCCCCTGAAAGGGGAGGGGGACCACGCGAAGCGTGGTGGAGGGGTTTCTGAATTTTGAAATCCTCGTGAATAAATGAACATTCCGACAAAAAATAATCATAATACTTTCTCATGAATGTCAACAGTTTTCGCCTGAATGTCAACCATTTAACCAGAGATTAATCTAAAATATCTACTATACGAGACCAAATGGGCATTTCTCTGCCTGTTTCAAATAGTATAGGAGGTTAATGTATGATAACGGTTGAACATCTGACAAAGTGTTATGGGAACTTTACAGCCGTAGATGACCTTTCGTTTGAGATAAACGAAGGTCATGTCTACGGCTTTTTGGGTCCCAACGGTGCCGGAAAGACAACGACAATGAACATCATGACCGGCTGTCTCTCAGCGACCGCCGGAACGGTAAGTATCGACGGTCACGACATCTTTGACGAGCCGAACGAGGCTAAAAAGCTCATAGGCTACCTTCCCGAACAGCCGCCGCTGTATTTGAGCGAGACTCCGGAGGAGTATCTTAAGTTCGTCGGTGAGGCAAAGGGCATCAAGAGTTCGTCGGTGAGGCAAAGGGCATCAAGGGCGCAGAGCTCAGGCGGCAGATTGAGGAGGTCATGGAGCAGACCAAGATTACCGAAATGCGCAATCGCCGTATCTCCGCCCTTTCAAAGGGCTATAAACAGCGTGTCGGCATCGCGCAGGCACTCCTTGGCGACCCGAAGGTAATAATTTTGGATGAGCCGACGGTAGGACTCGACCCAATCCAGATCATAGAGATACGAGACCTCATCAAGGAGCTCGGTCAGCACAGAACCGTTATTTTCAGCTCACATATTCTTTCCGAGGTTCAGACCATCTGCGACGAGATAATGATTATCTCACACGGCAAGCTCGTCGCCCTCGGCGAACCCGAAAAGCTTATGCACGACCTTCTCACCCCGAACGAAATCACCATCACTGCTGAAGCGGATAAGGAGAAGGTTGACGAAATCCTCAGTGGCATCACCGGCATCACCGAGACAGTATATTCTGAGCATCAGGAAAGCGAAGCCTGCACAACAGTCCGCATCAAAACTGACCTGAAGGAAATCTATGACATGTCCCGCCAGCTCTTCAAGGCGTTCGCCGGAAGCGACGTGGTTCTCTTAGAGATGGCTTTGAAGCAGGTCAACCTTGAGGACGTCTTCTTGGAGCTCACCGAGGACACTCCCGCGGAAAGCACTTCTTCTGATGAAGAAGTTCCGGAAGCCACCGGGGAAGAATCTCCCGCAGAGACTACAGAAGTTCACGAAGAAAGCGAGGCTGAGGAAGAATGATTGCAGTCTTAAAGCACGAGCTGAAAAGCTATTTCCATTCGCTAACGGCGTACTTCTTTGGAGCTTTCCTCCTTCTGATAACCGGTGTCGGCGCAATGATTTATAACATCAACCAGGCAGTAGCGAACTTTGAGTATGTTCTCTACTATGGTTGCCTGATTCTCATCATAATCGTCCCGATTCTCACAATGAGAGTCGTCGCTGAGGAGAAGCGTCAGAAGACCGACCAGCTCCTCTATGCTCTCCCGATTTCGACAACCCAGGTTGTAATAGGGAAGTACCTGGCACTCCTTGCGATATTCGCAATCCCGCTTTTAATCGTCAGCATCTATCCGCTGATATTCGCACAGTTTGGCGACGTATATCTCCCGACATCCTATGGTTCGATATTCGCGTTCTTTGTAATGGGCGCGGCACTCATCGCAATCGGCGTCTTCATCTCTTCTCTGACAGAGAATCAGGGAATCGCCGCCGGAATCAGCCTTGCTGTGATACTCTTCAACTATTTCAGCGTCACAATTTCCGAATATGTCTCCTCGACCGCATTCGGAAGTGCTATTACACTCGCCATCGTAGCGGTACTGTTCGCATTTCTGATTCGGTACTTAACGAAGAACGACAATGTAGCCTACACCATCGGACTCGCACTCGTAGCGATAATCATGATGCTCTTCATCATCGACAGCTCGATGTTTGAGGGACTCGTCCCGAATATCATGGCACAGCTTTCGCTCTTTGAGAGATTCTACGTCTTCATCGACGGCATCTTCGACGTTACCGCCATCATCTATTATTTCACGGTTATCGTCTTCTTCCTGTTCTTAACGGTGCAGTCGCTTGAAAAGAGGAGGTATAACTGATGGGAAAGAATAGTGAAAAGAAAAACAATTCCCGCAACACGCTGAACCGCCTTGCATTCCAGGGCGGAAGCTACTCGCTCATCATAACGGCAATAGTCTTAGCGGTTCTGATAGTAGTAAATGTCCTCGCTACAACGCTTCCGTCCACCTGGACACAGCTTGATATAAGCTCGGCACAGCTCTATTCCGTTACGAGTAACACAAAGGTGGTTTTAAACAACCTTCAGGATGACGTAACCATCTATTGGATAGTCCAGTCAGGCGAGGAAAACACAATCCTTGAGAACCTTCTTGCCAAGTATGAGAGCCTGTCCGACCACATTTCCGTCGTTAAGAAGAACCCCGATGTTTACCCGACATTCGCGGAGCAGTACACCGACGAGGAAGTCTCTAATAACAGCCTTATAGTCGAGTGTGGCGACAGATACCGCTATATCCCTTGGTCTGACATCTATCAGCAGGAGTACAGCGTGTATAGCGGCAGTCTTTCGGTGACAAGCTCATTTGACGGAGAAGGCTCTATAACTTCAGCCATAGATTATGTCGTAACCGAGGATTTACCTAAGATGTACATCCTTGAGGGGCATGGCGAGCTTGACCTTCCCGATACATTCGCCGACCAGGTCGACAAGTCCAATATTGAGACCGAATCTCTCTCGCTTCTGACTGTTGACGAAGTCCCCGAGGACGCCGACTGCATCCTTATCTATGAGCCGCAGAGCGATATTTCCGAGGATGAAGCCACCATGCTTTCTGAATGGGTCTATAACGGCGGAAACCTGATGGTAATCGCAGGACCGCTCGCTGACGTGGAATTCCCGAACCTCAACAGTCTCCTTGAATACTATGGCATCACCGTTGAAGAGGGAGTAGTGATCGAAGCGGACAGAAATAACTATGCCTACTATCCGTACCTCCTTCTCCCGAACATCGAGAGCACCAACATCACCGACGCCCTCATCGATGAGAACTATTATGCAGTTCTTTGCATCTCCTCCGGTCTGACGATTTCCGACTCAAACGAAAACGGAACGGTAACTTCACTCCTGACGACCTCCGACACGTCGTTCTCAAAAATTGCCGGCTACGCCCTTGACACCTATGAAGAGGAGGACGGCGACATCGACGGACCCTTCTCAGTAGCGGTTTCAATCGAGAGCAATGAAGGCGGACGGATGGTCTGGATTTCAGCCGCGGCGTTCCTGGATGAATACTATAACTCCTACTCTTCAGGGGCTAACGTCGACCTCGCAATCAATGCTATCTCCGACATGATAGGTGAGCGCGAAGCACTTGCCATCAGTAGCAGAAGCCTCGATTACAGCTACCTCACAATCTCGGAGTCGACAGCTTCAAGGCTTAAGCTTCTCATGATAGGCGTTATTCCTGTAATCTACATCGGCATCGGCGCGATAGTTCTTATCCGCAGAAGGAGGTCGCAGAAATGACTAAAAGAGTAAGAAGAATTGTAATTCTGCTCGTTATCCTCGTAGTCCTCTGCGTGGCGACACTACTTGCGTCCCTCTACAACGAGAAGCAGGAGCAGATTCAGAACAGTAATGAGATAGTTCTTTCAATATCGACCGACAGCGTCGCCGCAGTCTCCTGGGAAGTGGATGACACAGCCCTCGGCTTCACCCTTGATTCCGAAACCGGCACCTGGATTTATGACGATGATTCCGGCTTCCCGACGAGTACCAGTGAAATCGAAAATCTCCTCAGCGTGTTCGAGGAGTATGAGGCGGACTTCATCATTGAAGAGGTCGACGACTACTCGCAGTATGGTCTTGACGACCCTGTCATGACGATAAACATCACCCTTGACGATGAGACCAGCTATGAGATAACACTCGGCAACTTCTCCACCCTTGACAGCGAACGCTATGTCTCCATCGGTGACGGCAACGTTTACCTCGCAGTGGTCGACCCGTATGACACCTATGATGTTGAGCTGAGCGACATGATTGAGGACGATACTATCGCTTCCTTCACTGAGGCAACCGAAATCGTCTTCACCGGAGTCGAGAACTACTCAATCTACTATGAGGCTGACAGCACCAACACCTATTGCTCGGACGACGTCTATTTCGTCTCAGACAGTGACCTCCCGCTCGACACCGACAACGTCGAGACCTATATCGGATATATCCGCAACACTGGTCTCAACGACTACGTCACCTATAACGCCTCTGATGACGAACTGGAGCTCTACGGCATGAACAACCCCGTTCTGACCATCACCGCCACCTATCCCGTAACTGAGACTGACGACGACGGCGAGGAGGTCACCTCAACCGAGACCGTTACCCTCACAATAGGTGTCAACCAGGACGAACTCACCGAGGCTCAGGAAGCCCTTGAGGACGAGGATGACGAAGTGGACATCTCCAGCCTCAGCCTCTACGTTAGAGTGAACGACTCCCAGATAATCTACGAACTCGCCTCGAACCGCTATAACTACCTCATCTCCTGTGGGTATGATGACCTCCGCCATGCCGAAGTCCTGACCGCTGACTACTCAAGCATCTATCAGCTCGACTTTACCATCGAGGACGTCACCTACACCATCTACTCTGAGCTTTCAGACCCGGATGATGAGGAGTCCGACCGCGTCTACTACTATTACTATGACGGCGAAGTAATTGACGCTGACAGCCTTTCGGAAGACGACGACATCTCGAACTATCGCGTTGAGGTCGACATAGACGACATAGAGTCTGCCATCGACGCCGTAACCGCCGAGAGCTACACCTCCGAAGAAGCCGATGGTAAGCTTGAACTCAGCCTCACCGCCTACCTCGACAACGAGAACTACCCCGAAGTGACAGTAGAACTCTACCGCTACGACGGCACCTACTGCCTTGCAGTGATAAACGGCGAACCGACATCCCTTGTAACCCGCTCGGCGGTAGTCGACCTCATAGAAACCATAAACTCCATAGTCCTCTGATAGAAAAGATCCACCCGTGGAATTCCCTGCGGGTGGATTTTATCCTCAACAAAATTTCAAAATCAGCCTAAAAAGGTATTGACAACTTGGAAATAGTATGCTACAATCTCAACGTAGAGTGAACATTCTGTGAATGTTTAACCTTCAAAATCATTGCGGGGGGGTAGTACGTTCCGTACACCCAATTCCAACCTCCGTCACTAAATAGTGCTACGGGGGATTTTTATATCTATATTTCGTCCTCCTTGGCATATAGGGAGGAATTTTTGTGTTGAAATTAAAGAAGCTTCTGGCTGTCATAGTGGCTCTTGCGCTGGCAGTTAATATGTTGAGTGTAGTTACGGTGGCGGATGAAGTTACAGTTGTCGCTTCAGGTGAGTGTGGAGCTGATGGGGATAATTTGACATGGGTGCTTTATAGTGATAGAACTTTGATTATTTCCGGTGAAGGCAATATGGAAAATTACGGAGCCTATGACCATGCTTCGTGGCGTTCTTACTGGAAAAGGATCTCGTCTGTTGTGATAAGTGACGGTGTAACTAGCATAGGTGATTACGCTTTTTACTACTCATCTACTTCTGCATATTACGTTTACCGTTTCTCTTCAATCACTATAGCTGATAGCGTAACTAATATCGGAAACCATGCTTTTGGCAATTGCAAAAATTTGAAGACCGTAACGATGTCTAGTAATGTAACTTCTATAGGTGAATATGCCTTTTCTGGGTGTGGCATAACCAGCATTGATCTTCCGGACACGTTAACGGAAATAGGCAGTTATGCTTTTCATAGCTGTACAAGTCTAACTAGTATTATTATTCCCAACGGTATTACAATAATTAATGAAGATACTTTCGAGAGTTGTACAAGTTTAACATATGTAAAAATTTGTGAAGGAGTTGAAACTATAGATATAGCAGCTTTTTGTGGCTGTAGTAGTCTTGTTACCGTAATATTTCCAAAGAGTTTAACGAAGATTAGTTTTTTTGCTTTCGCAAGTACTACAATAGAGGATGTCTACTACGCTGGAACAGAAGAAGAATGGTCTCATGTTACTTCATACAGTAGCATCAACAGTGCAACATATCACTTTGAATGGGTTGATGAAGACGAAGAGGAGGAAGATGAGATAACGCTACCAGCATCAGGCACTTGTGGCGATAATCTGACTTGGTATATTGATACCGAAGGTGTTCTTACCATTTCGGGAACTGGCGATATGTATGATTACTATCTCAATACAAATATTCCTTGGTATGAGTATGCAAGTGTTATTACAGAAATAGTTATAGAAGAGGGAGTAACTTCTATTGGTGAGCTTGCTTTCTGTGCTTGTGAAAACGTTATCAGAGTTACGATAGCAACATCTGTTATTGAAATTGACAATCAAGCTTTCTACAGGTGTACGGCTATCACTGACGTATATTACGACGCAACCCTAGATGAATGGAATCAGATAGTCATAGGTGTAAACAATGATTCGATTTTAGATGCTCGCCTACATTACGTAGATTATACAATATCAGCTAACATAGATTTCTCCACTGGAATTGATGACATAGTTGCAAGTATATCAACTACTTGGGATGACACTTGGTTCGCAACTGAAGCAACAACATATCAGCATGATATGGCGACAACAGCGATGGCTTTGGCTGGGGCTACGTATGTAACCGATTCATCAGGTGACCCGAGCGACGAAAGCATAATTGATGCTTTGACTGCGTTTAATTTCAATAGCATTACTTCGTATAATTATGATTATGATTTGACCGAAGATGATAATGATGTAGTTGCGTATACATTTGCTTACAAGACCATGTATCTTGATGGAGAATACACGGAAGTGGTTATGATAGCTATCAAGGGAACGAGCTCGAATGAAGAATGGTACAGTAATTTTGAGGTGGGAGTCACCGGAGATCATGCAGGGTTTAGCTTAGCATCTAAGGATTTGCTTAAAAATTTGAGTGAATATCTTAAGGAATATTCGATTAGTGAAAATGCGAAGTTTTTCGTGACTGGTCATAGCCGTGGTGCGGCAGTTGCTAATCTCGTAGCTAAAGATTTGACAGATACATATGGATCAAACGATGTCTATGCTTATACATTTGCTTGTCCTTCAACGTCTGTAAATGCAACGTCTACTGGTTATGAAAATATTGTTAATATTTGTAGCGGAGAAGACTTTATAACAACTTTGCCGCTTGAAGACTGGGGATTTGGCAGATATGGCATAACACTTAATTTGCCCAGTAGAAGCTACTTTAGCTCTGATTACTATAGCCAATATCTGTCACAAATGTCCACCACGTTTAAGCGACTTACAGGAAGTGAATTTTCCACCTATTCTAATGGCACAAAAAAGATTGATGATGTTATTGCTTATGCATATTCATTAGCATCATCGAGAAATGATTATTACTACAAGTACTATACTACTGGAGTTTTATCAGTTGATAAGCCGATGTATATGTTTTTTAGAGATGTTGCAGCGTTCTTGATAGAAGGAACGAGTGCACTGTTAAGCACTATAAACAGTTCCATCAGTGATTATTACACGATTTCACAGTTCTTTGTTCTTAATCTTGGCAGTGTTACGAATAATCATTGCATGGCTGCCTACTACAGTTGGATGTCTACATTAAGTTCTGAACAACTCTTCGGCAGTTTGAATACAGATTCTAAAGTTTCATATAAGCGTATGACTATTGCTTGCCCTGTAGATGTGTACGTCTATAACGAAAGTGACGAATTAGTTGCGGCAGTTGTCAACGAGGAAATTACGGTTAATACTTTGGCTGTCACTTTGGAAGACGAAGTTAAGACAATAGATTTGCCGTGTGATCAGGAGTATCGGATTGTAGTTGTTGCATATGATGAAGGTACTGTAGATTATACTGTTGCCCTTATGGATACTGCGTCTTCAATGCCGTCTCACATAGCAGAAATATCAAATATAGAAGTTGTTTCTGGCGATGAATTGTCAGGAAATGTAGTTGTCGAACAAAGCACAACTAATTCGGATTATGATCTTCTTAGAAATCAGACTGAAACTCTTCAGGCTACTGTTAGTAAGTATGTTTTCACATCAAGTTCAGCAACCCATACCCACACCACCAAAACCGTCAAGGAAAACTACGTTGCTCCGACTGCAACAGAAGAAGGTTCTTACGACATGGTTACCTTCTGCACAGATTGCGGCGAGATATTAAGTCAGATCCACATGACTATACCTGCTCTTGGCGACGATTCTGATTCCGTTATAGTTGAAGATGTTGTTGTCGATGAACCCGTCGAAGACACCAATACTCAGACCGAGGAAGACACTCAAGACTCTCCCGAGCTGGAGGTAACTGAGCCCGAAGTCAACCCGACAACCGGCATCGCAATCTCGCTTCTCCCTCTGGCAATTGTCGCACTCGCGGCGGCATCTTCAAAGAGAAGATAAATGTGCTGAGATAATCAAAACCCTCCCATGGGATTTCCTGTGGGAGGGTTTAATTAGGCTCACCCGAAAGGGGAGCGCATTAGTTCGGCTTCGCCGAACTAAGGGAGTTGCTTCGCAACTCCGACTGAGGGGTTACATGGCTATTTTTATATCCCCCATCTCCAACGCCTCCCGATCATGCGCCGAATAAACAACCGGAATCCCAAGTCCTTTTATGAACCTCATAATCCTCCTGACCCTCTCCGGGTCAATCCCGGTGAACGGTTCGTCAAGGAGAATCAGCTTCTTTCCGGCGACATCCGCAAACGCCAGGCATCTTGCGAGCGAAACCCTCCGCTTCATGCCGCCTGATAGCTTTTCAATAGGGGAGTGCGTCTCGTCTTCGAGCTCAACGGCTTTCAGGTACTTTGTGACATCGGTATTTTTGGGGAGAACCGCCGCAAGCTGTCCCGAGACATCGAGGCAGGGGAGAAGCCGATTCTCCTGAAACATGATGGCAATTTCTGCGGGCTTCGGAGCTTCAATAGCTCCGCTCTGCGGCTTTTCGAGCCCGGCGATTAGACGGAGGAGCGTCGTCTTCCCACAACCGGATTCACCGGAAATCGCAGTGATGCCGGAGTCGGGGAGGGTGAGCGAAAAGTCTCTGAAGACTGATTTCTCGCCGTAAGAAAAGGTCAGGTTCTCAATTTTCAAGACTGTCACCCGCTTCCTTTTCCCTCAGAATGAGAAAAATGAGCTTCTCAAGCACCAAAGACAGAATCACAACCGTTATCGTCCAGGCGAACAGTGACGGCGTCTCAAGGTAAATCTTTGAGTAGTAGACCTGCGAGCCGACGGCGTTTTTGGGGAGGCAAAGCACCTCCGCCGCAACTCCCGACTTCCACGCAAGCCCGACGCAATTCCTGATTCCGCCGGTAAGGTTCGGCTTGACTGACGGAAGATATATCCGCCTGATTTTTGAAAGAGAGCTCATCTGGTAGCAATCCGCCATCTCCAAGAGTGCCGGGTCGACAGATTTGATGCCGACCGCGACGCTCTCCCACATGACCGGCATGACCATCAGCCCGGATATAACCGCCGGAACTGTGCCTTTTCTCACCCAGAGGAGCACTAAAATTATGAAGCTTGCGACCGGTATCGCCCGGATAACACGCAGGGCAGGGGAGACTATCATGTCAATTATTGAGAACCGGCAGGTAAGTGCCGCTAAAATCATTCCCAAGAGTCCGCCAAAAAATGCTCCCACAAAGATTCTGAGCAAGCTCATCCCAGCCGCAACCCAGAAGTCGGACGTGACGACGAGCTCGTAAAATCTTTTTAAAACCGTAACCGGCGTTGGGATAAGAAGCTCCTGCCCGACGATGCTCGCCGCAATCTGCCAGACCGCAAGCCAGAAAACGGTCGGGAGGAGGATTCTCATAACCCGGTTATTTCGCAAAGTAGAAGTCTTCATCGGGGATAGCACCGCCTATTGACGAGGCATTTGCGTTGTAGAGGACGGTGTAGTATGGCTCGATAGTCGTCCTGATTTCGTCGCCGGTGATACAGCAGAGGTTGCAGTCGGGGATAGCCTTCTCGGCAACAGCCGCCTTCGCGACGATTTCGTAAGTCTCGCAGAGCTCCGCGGCATGTTCGATATTCGACTGGACGTTCTCGATGGATTTGGCGTACTCTTCGAGGAACGCCTCAACCGCTTCCGGATTCTCCTCCGCAAACTCGGTTCTCACGACGACACAGCCCATGGTGAGCTCGCCTTCGTCGGTGACGTTGTTCCACTCCTCGGTGAGATCGAGCGCGATTCTCACGTCGGAATTCTGAACCATAACGTTGGTGACAGCCGGAACGGGGAGCATACAAACTTCAGCCTCACCCGATGCCATCAGTGTGACAAGAGCACTGGAATCCATAAACTCAATAGTGACGTCGTTTTCGGGGTCGATGCCGTTCTCGGTGAGAATGTAGTCAAGGACATATTCAGGGTTCGCACCCTGACCGGTGGCATAGATGGTCTTGCCTCTTAGGTCTTCAACGCTCTGAATCGAGTCGCCGTTCTCCAGAATATAGAGAACCCCATAGGTGTTCAAAGCGCAAATCTGAACTCCGCCTTCGGTCTTGTTATAGAGAGTTGCGGCAAGGTTTGTAGCAACTGCGGCAATGTCGTAATCCCCGTTGATAAGTCCAGCAGTTACGTCGTCGTTCGCCGAGCTGACTGTGAAGTTATATGTGTTCGTAGTCTCTCCGGCGTCGTTCGCTTCCATGAGATAGACTGCGCCGATTCCAGTAGGACCGGAAAGCACGGCGATATTGATTTCCGTTCCGACATCATTACTCGAACAGCCCGAGAGGGCAAGAACGAGCATAAGCGCGGTTACAATTGCAAAAATTCTTTTAAGTTTTGACATGACGATTTCCTTTCTATTGACGAGACAATTTTTCGGGATCAAGAATTTCAACGCCGCTTTTATCCTTCCGGATGACTCCCGCCTCTTCAAGCTTCGTGAGCTCCCGATAGAGCGAAGCCCTCCCGATTCCGAGCCTCCCGGCGATTTCGGAGAAGTTGCACCCGTGAACCCAGCCCTCATCGTCGGCGTTTTTGAGAAGAAACCGCGCGAGCCGCCGCTCACTGCTGATTTCGCCCAAGGTGTCGACCTTTTCGGACAAGAACCGAATCCGCGCCGAGAGGTATCTTATGTAGTTCATCCTGATTCTCTCGTCCCGATTGATAAGCGTGAGGATTGATTCCTGGCTGAAATAAAGAACTGTTGCGGCAGTTTTCGCCGTCAGCGTTGAGGCGTATTCCGGCTCATCGTTGAAAAGAGCCGCCGCCCCGAAAAGCGAACCAGTAGATAGCTCGCTCACCGAAAGCCTGCCCTTTGTAACGGCAATCTTCCCGGATAAAACCACTGCCAAAACCCGATCAAACCTCTCCGGCGAAAAGATAATCTCGCCCTTCTGAAAGCTCTTCTCCTCGCAGGAAAACTCCCGGACGAACTCTAAGATTTCATTCGTCGGAACACCCTCAAAGAGAAAAGTCGACCTAAGAATTTCCGTCATTTTCTTTCTACCAACCAAAAAATCACCCCGTTTTTGTCTCATTTGATACAATTACGGGATGATTATAGCACAGCGACGGGAGAATGTCAAGCCTGCGTCAATACAAAAAGGCTCCCCTTAATAAGGGGAGCTGTCAGCCGTATGGCTGACTGAGAGGTGCGCCGGCATAGCCGGCGCGCGTCTCCTGCGGAGGCGCACCCCTCCACCACCGCGCTTTGCGCGGCGGTCCCCCTCCGGAAGTTCGCTCGCGAACTTCATTTCAGAGGGAGGCTTTTATACAGAACCCAAACTATCCCATCAGCCCATCCAAAATCGGCTCTTGCTCGAACTTTACGAGGGCGGGGCAGTTGAGTCCGTCAAAATATATCATTATGAATTAGTCCTTTCAAATCAGATTCCCGAATCGGTTGCCCGAGTAGTCAGTCTGCGGTCATGCCGCAAACTGCTCAAAAACCTGTTTTTAGGGAGCTAATCACGCATCATTCGGGGTAGCTAATGGTGAGACGCTCCCGGATGCGTACTGGAGTTCAAAGAACTAATATTAACCTTAACTGATATTCTTGTTTTCATAATAAAAACTCCTTTCGTTTTCACCCGCCGGAAATAGTCCCGGCTATTACTTAATTAGTGTCAATTTTCGGTAAAAAAGTTGCACTATAGAAAATAATTTTGCAGTGGTGGAGGGGTTTCGTAGTACTCTCAAAAAATTTTTCATTCTCCGCAAAAAAATTTTCAAAAACCCCTTGACAACCCCCACGATAAGTGCTACAATATAAGCACGTTGTGGAAGAGTATATCAAACCCATACCACAATATTTATTCGGGGGGGGTAACGGATTTCGTCCCGAAATCCTCCAGATTCAGTGAATCTGTGCCCACACCAAACCTCCGAGACACTTTTGAACAAGTGCAACGGAGGATTTTTAATACCTGTTTTCCTCCTTTGCGAAACCTGAGGAGGAATTTTTTATGGATAAAGTGTATGAAGAGCCGAAATTTGTAATTATAAAATTTTCAGCAAAGGACATGGTTTATGCGGATGTCAGCTCCGGCGGTGGCGGTATGTCAGGCGGTGAATTTGAGTGTGATTGATATTAGTTCGGCATGTTGAGACTTGATATTGCCGGAATCCCTATTGGTATCAACAATAAATATCCACTATTCGATTGGTGCTCTTTGGGGCACGAAACGGAACGGTCGCCATTATTTGAGGTGTCTGCAACGGAGCGGGAGATTGAAGAGGAATACAAAAGAATCGCACCCGAGTTTGATATTGTTCAAGCCGAGCGGAATGTTCTTTACCGGAAAATCTGCTTTGGGATGCTACACTTTGACGGCTTTTTGATTCATGCTTCCGCTGTTGCTGTAGATGGCTTTTCGTACGTGTTCACTGCTCCCAGCGGAACCGGCAAAAGCACTCATGCTTCCTATTGGATGCAGGAATATGGCGACAGGGCAGTTATGGTAAACGGCGATAAGCCTATTATCCGTAAGATAGACGGCAGATTCCAAGCATGTGGAACACCGTGGCGTGGAAAAGAGGGCTTAGGTTGTGCCAAAAATTTCCCGCTAAAAGCAGTCTGCTTATTGGAACGTGGTGAAACAAACTCAATCGAGCTTGCTACTGGCGATGATATAACAGATAGAATTCTGCCGCAGATTCCTATTCCATGGGACGAAGCTTTGGTAGAAAAACAATTCGCCCTCCTCGACCAGCTAATCAGTGAAGTTCCGGTTTACAGGCTAAGGTGCAACATGTCTCGAAAGGCGGCTGTAGTGGCTTATAACGGGATGAACGGTGTAAGGTGAACTATGTCACGCAGAAGATTAGACCCCGAAATAAAAGCAGAGCATGTTCGGCAACAGAAGAAGAGTAACCGCAAGCGGTACTACGGCAAGACCGCAAACAGGTATCCGAAGCGTGCCTGGACAGACGAGGAAATCCGGCTGGTTCTGGAGCATTCCATCCCTGACAGCAAGCTGTCAGAGAAAATCGGTCGCTCCGTGAAAGGAATCCAGGAAAAACGCCGCCGTCTCAAACACGAGATGGCGGAACAACAAGAAGCCTGAGAGAAATCTCGGGCTTCTTTGTGCTCTTCAGCAAAGCTACATAGAACGAAACCGGCTCTCCTTTTCAAGGAGAGCTGTCAGCGAAGCTGACTGAGAGGTGCGCCCACGCAGTGGGCGCGTCGCCCTTAGGGCGACATGTGCTCTCGCAGAAGTTCATATAGAACAGCAACAAGCCTCCCTCTGAAATGAAGTTCGCAAGCGAACTTCCGGAGGGGACCACGCGAAGCGTGGTGGAGGGGTTTCTAAAAACTTTCAGTTAGCCACTGCTTCAGCTTGAAATTAATCCGAAACCATGTTATAATATCTGTCGAAATGTTTGTATGAAAGGAAGCGTGATAGCTTGTCAAGACTTGCACTGATGACTGAAAGTCGGGCTGAGACGGTTGTCGAGGGTATTTACAAGGATATGGAGCGGCGGATTGCCGCAAGTTCTTCTGATGTCTGCCCTGTCGACCTCACACTGGCTTTCTTAAGAATGTGTCACGCCCAGACCTGCGGCAAGTGCGTACCATGTAGAGTGGGACTTGCACAGTTGGGTAATTTATTAGAAGACGTCCTCAATGGAAGAGGGGACGATACCACTCTTTCAAAAATCGAAAATTTAGCACATGTAATCGCCGAATCGGCTGACTGTGCAATAGGATTCGAGGCGGCAAAGATGGTCTTAAAGGGATTCGACGGTTTCCGCGAGGACTACATATCCCATATCGAGAAGCATCACTGCTTCGCCGGAACTCCGATGAGCATTCCTTGCGTCGGCAACTGCCCCGCAGGCGTCGACATCCCCGGCTATATCGCTCTCGTTGGAGAGGGAAGATATGCCGATGCCGTCAAGCTCATCCGTAAAGACAACCCGTTCCCGACAGCCTGCGCACTTATCTGTGAGCACCCCTGCGAGACAAGATGCCGTAGAACTCTCCTTGATGCACCTGTCAATATCCGCGGCTTAAAGCGTGCGGCTGTTGAGGGAGCAGGAGTCGTTCCCGCGCCCGAGTGCGCCGAGTCAACCGGAAAGCGCGTAGCAATCGTCGGTGGAGGACCTTCCGGTCTTTCCTGCGCATATTATCTCCAGCTTATGGGACACCAGTGCACCGTTTTCGAGGCGCACTCAAAGCTTGGCGGAATGCTTATCTATGGCATCCCCGCATACAGACTTCCCCGTGAAAGACTCCAGAGTGACATCGACTGCATCCTCTCAACCGGCGTTGAGGTCAAGACGGGCACCAAGATCGGTGAGGGCGAATACACGATGGAGAAGCTCCGTGAGGATTATGATGCCGTCTACATCGCAATCGGTGCGCACACTGACAAGAAGGTCGGAATCGAGGGTGAAGACGCCGAGGGCGTCTGGTCTGCTGTTTCATTCCTGGGTGGAATCGGCGACGGAAATATCCCAGATCTCACCGGCAAGAAGGTCTGCGTAATCGGCGGCGGAAATGTTGCCATGGACTGCACCCGTTCTGCAATTCGCTGTGGAGCTGATAGCGTTTCGATAGTCTATCGTCGCCGTAAGGAGGATATGACAGCTCTCCCTGAAGAAGTCGACGGCGCAATCGCTGAGGGCGCGATAATGGTTGACCTTCATGCTCCTCTCAAGATTGAAACTGACACTGACGGCAAGGTTGCGGCTCTCTGGGCTACTCCCTACATGCCGGGTCTCATAAAGAACGGTAGAATGAATCCAAGTCCGTCAGGTCTTGAAGACAAGAGAATCCCCTGCGACGTAGTGCTCGTAGCAATCGGACAGGGAATCGACTTCTACAAGCTCGAATCCTCCGGAATCCCGGTTGTAAGAGGCGTTATCAAGGGCGACGACTGGACCGAGGTCGAGAATGCTCCCGGTGTATTTGCCGGTGGCGACTGCGTAACCGGACCAAAGACCGCGATAAGAGCTATCGCCGCCGGAAAGGTTGCCGCCGCAAATATCGACTATTATCTCGGCTATAATCATGCAATAACCACCGATGTCGAAATCCCCGACCCGAATCTTACCGACCGTCCGTACTGCGGAAGAATCAACATGTCCGAGCGTGAGCCGGGTGAGCGCAGAAACGACTTTGAGCTGATGGAAATCAAGATGACCGAGAAGGAGTCGTTCCAGGAAGCGTCAAGATGCCTCCGTTGCGACCACCTCGGTTGCGGAATATTCAAGGGAGGGAGAAAGAAACAGTGGTAAACGTTACAATAAATAACACCCCGATTCAGGTTGAAGAGGGAACATCGATACTTGATGCCGCAAAGCTTGTCGGCATACATATCCCCACGCTCTGCTTCCTCAAGGGTATAAATGAGATAGGTGCCTGCCGTGCCTGCATTGTCGAGGTTGAGGGAATCGACCGCTTGGTCACCGCCTGCGACAACGTTGTCAGTGAGGGAATGGTCATCCACACAGATACATTAAGAGTAAGAGAGGCAAGAAAGACAAACATTGAGCTTCTTCTTTCACAGCACAGAGTCAACTGCCCGTCCTGCTTCAGAAACGGTACCTGCCAGCTCCAGAAGGTTGCTTCAACTCTAAGAATCAGCGACACACTCAGCTTCAAGACTGAATATCCCGAGGACAAGTGGAACGATAAGCTCCCCATCATCCGCGATGAGAGCAAGTGCATCAAGTGCTATCGCTGTGTCTCCGTCTGTCAGAAGGTTCAGTCCCTCGGAATCTGGGACATGGTCGGAACCGGTGCACATACAACCGTCGGCGTTTCCAACCATCGCTCTCTTGAGGATGCCGATTGCGCATTCTGCGGTCAGTGCATCACCCACTGCCCGACAAATGCACTTCACACCCGTGACGATACGGAAGCCATCATCGGCGTTGGCGGCGTCATGGATGACAAGGACAAGATTACCGTTGTCCAGGTTGCACCCGCTGTAAGAGCCGCATGGGGCGAGGAATTCGGACTCTCACCCGAGGTAGCTACAGAAAAGCGTCTTGCCGCGGCTTTGAGAAGAGTAGGCTTTGACTACGTCTTCGACACCAACTTCTCCGCCGACCTCACCATCATGGAGGAGGGAACAGAGTTCCTTGAGAGAATCAGGCACCCTGAGGGTAAGAAGTTCCCGATGTTCACATCCTGCTGTCCCGGTTGGGTACGCTTCTTAAAGAGCCAGTATCCCGACATGGTTGACCAGCTTTCAACCGCAAAATCTCCTCAGCAGATGTTCGGCGCAGTCACCAAGTCCTACTTCGCAGAAAAGCTTGGCGTAGCTCCCGAGAACATCGTCTGTGTTTCAATAATGCCCTGCACGGCAAAGAAGGCTGAGCTCGATATTCCGAGCATCAACGATGCCGCAGAGGGTTGCAAGGATGTCGATTTCTCACTCACTACCCGTGAGATGTGCCGCATGATAAAGGCTGACCAGATTGATGTCGCCGCCCTCCCCGAGGAAGATTTCGATTCACCTCTCGGAACAGGCACCGGTGCCGCAGTCATCTTTGGCACAACCGGAGGAGTTATGGAAGCGGCTCTCAGAACCTGCTACTATATCCTGACAGGCGAGAACCCGAATGCCGACGAGACCTTCAAGGCAGTACGTGCCCTCGGAAGCGACAAGCCCTGGACAGAGGCTGAGTATAACGTAGCCGGAGTCACCGTCAAGGCGGCTGTTGTAAACGGTCTCGGAAATGCCCGCAGGCTCATCCGTGCAATCAGACGCGGCGAGGTTGAATACCAGTTCGTAGAAGTTATGGCGTGCCCCGGAGGATGCGTCGGTGGCGGCGGACAGCCGATTCACTATAACGAAGAGCGTGCCGCAGACCGCGGACAGGTTCTCTATAACTACGACAGTGCGAACACTCTCAGATTCTCCCACGAGAACCCCGAAATCAAGGCGATCTATGCCGATTACTTGGGCGAGCCCTGCGGGGAAAAGTCTCATCACCTTCTTCATACCGATCACCACGCTTGGACTATGCCTGAGCCTCCGGTCTATGACGAAGACGTTGTTCACTGAGATTTATCTGCATAAAAAATTCCCGTGTTACCGAAGTAGCACGGGATTTTTGTATTAAGTTTAAAGTGTATCTGGCGGAATCCTTTTGTTATCGGGATCCTGGTCTGTAGTGCTCTTGCCGGAGTTCTTATCGGCGTAGAGGTAACGATACTCAGCGGGAGAAATCTTTTCCTGTCTCTTGAAGACGGCGCAGAAGTAACTGCAATCATTGTAGCCGACAGCCTTTGAGATGCTGTTTATGGAAAGCTTTGTGTCCATAAGAAGGTTCTTTGCCTCAAAGATTCTCTTCTTGGTAAGATGCTCGAACGGTCTCATGTTGAGAGTCTCTCTGAAGATTCTGCAGATATACTGCGGAGAAAGATTGACAACCTTCGCCATGTCATTGAGAGTAATATCGTTCATGTAATTCTGGTCGATAAAGTCCATGATGAGCTTGATCTGATCCATGCGGTGATTCTCTCTCGGGGAAACAGGGCAGGAGATAACCTTGTTGAGCTCAATAAGGAACGAGTAGATAAGGGACGAGTTGTGATGACCGGAATGAATCTTGGTTGAGTGAATGGTTCTTAACATCTTCTCCCAGATTCTTTCAAGAGAAGAAAGGTCGCCGGTTCTGAAAACAACAGGCTTTGAAAGACCCAGGCTCTCCAAAATCGGCTCACAGGCGGCACCCGAGAAGGACACCCAGTGAGTCTCCCAGTCGACACCCTCCTTGGAAAGGTAGTCGTGGGGATAGTGAGCGGGGAGGAAGAAGCCTGAGCTTTCCGGAATCTTATACTCTTCGCCATCAATGGTGAGAACGCCCTCGCCCTTGGCTGTATATATTACCTGGTTGTAAACGTGACCTGTCGGTCTTACACAATGCCTTTCCGGGTCAGTTGAACCGACTCCAGTTACGTACAGCGGCAGATTCACCTCGTCACCCAAAAGTGCAAAATAAAATTCCTGCAATGCTGACACCTCCAAATGCAAATTCATATTTTTTGTGTACAAATAGAATATCACTATTTTCGACAAATGTCAATATTTTTTCGAGCGATTTTTGAGAAAAAAGTTTTGAAAAATCCCGCAAGCAAGCCATTTTATAATTTGCGTGAGACACAAATAACATGTAAAAATATTTCATTCTTTCAGTCTTGCATCTCAAGCCATCTGTCCATGAGCTGACCGAGCTCATTTTTGCGGTCATCAAGCCCTTGGCACAGCTCGGTCATTTTCTGATAATCAGCGGCAATTTCCGGCTCGCAAATCTGCGATTCAATGTCGGCGATTTCCTTCTCCAAGCCTTCAATCCGCTTTTCAAGATCATTAATCTCCTGCTTTCGTCTTACATCCTCAGCTCGCTGAGATTTCGTGCGATACTGCTTCTTTTCGGATGGAGTAGTGGACGAGGGGACAACCGCTCTCAGCTCTTCTGCTTTCTCAAGCTCACGTGCCCTGAGGTAGTCGTCATAGTTTCCATTGTACTCATATGCCTTCCCGCCACGGATTTCAATGATTCTGTCGGCAATCTTGTTAAGTAAATACCTGTCGTGCGATACAAAAAGAATCGTTCCGGTGTACTCCTTGAGAGCGTCTTCCAGAACCTCTTTCGTGGAGATGTCAAGGTGGTTGGTCGGTTCGTCAAGGATGAGGAAGTTCCCACGCTTCAAAGACATCAGTGCAAAGCTCAGCTTCGTTTTCTCTCCTCCACTGATGACTCCGACCTCCTTGAAAACGTTCTCTCCCGTGAGAAGGACACTTCCAAGGACGCTTCTCACTTCATAGTCGGTCATACGTGGATACCTGTGGTGAATCTCCTCAATAACGGTGTTATTCGGGTTCAGATACTCATTCTTCTGGTCGTAGTAGGCAAGCTTCACATTCTGCGCCCAGGTGATTCTGCCCTTTGAGTGAGGGTTTATACCCTGAATGGTCTTTAGAATCGTGGTCTTTCCGGTCCCGTTCTTGCCGATAATTCCGACCTTGTCGCCGCGTCTCATGTTGAGAGAAAAACTCTCAAGAAGCGTTTTACCGTCTACCGATATGTCGATATTTTCTGCGGAGAAAACCTCCTTTGGCGGCTCGATGTCGTATTCAAGCCGGATTTTCGCAGACTTCTCGTACATCTTTGGCTTCTCGACCGCGTTCTCTACAATCCTGTCAAGCATATGCTGTTTCGACTTCGCCGCCTTCGCACTCGTGGCACTTACGCGGTTTTTGTCGATGAAGAATTGTAGCTCCTTGATTTTCTCCTGCTCCGCCTCATAAAGCTTTTCCTGCCGGAGGTTGTCCTCTCGCTTCTGCTTGACGTAGAAGCTGTAGTTCCCGCTGTATGACTTGAGCCTGCCGTATTCAATCTCACATATCCTCGTGCAGACCTTGTCTAAGAAATATCTGTTGTGCGAGACAACTAAAATCGCACCCTTGTAGTCGAGCAGATAGTCTTCAAGCCAGGTCATTGTGTCAAGGTCCAAGTGGTTTGTCGGCTCATCCAAAATAAGAAGTGACGGCGACTCCAGGAGTAGCTTTGCTAAAGAAAGCCTTGTTCTCTCACCGCCCGAAAGTGAATTTACAGAGCGTGTCAGGTCGAGCCCTGAAAATCCCATGCCATTTAGTACAGTCTTAATCTTTACGTCGATGAGGTAGCCCTCGTTGTTCTCAAAGTGTGTGCTGATTCTTGAATATTCTGTCTCCGCGTTTTCTCTTTCGCTGTCAGAAAGATTTCCCGCGGACAGCTCCTCCTCAAGCTTGGTCATTCTTTCATGCTCACGGTCGAGCTCAGCAAACGGCTTTCTCATCTCCTCGGCAACAGAGCACTCCGCCGAAAGTCCGACGCCCTGTTCCAAGTAACCGATTCTGCAGTTTCCGGAAAAGCTGAGCCTGCCCTCGTTTTCGGGTGATGGGTCGTAGCCGAGATTGCCGGTGATGATGGAGAGAAGGGTAGTCTTCCCACAGCCGTTTCTTCCTACAAGACCGACTCTCTCACCTTCGTTGATGGTGAAATTGATGTCTTTAAGGAGCGGCTCGCCGTTAAAATATTTCCAGATCTTTTCAAGTGAACAAAGCATATTTCCGACCTCGTGAGTGCTGTTTATTAGAATCCAAGGTTTAATATTTTCTCTGAATAAATGGCTGTCAGTAGTAAAGAATCGACTTGCATACTGCGCCGAAAAGTGATAAATTGATATTGTAAAAACTATGTTGTGCGCAACTCTATTGCAAACAGCAATTTGCTTGGATTTCAACTATATATTTTGGTGTTTCCCCGTTCAAAAGAGAAAGCAAGGCAGTCCATTCGTGGGCTGCTTTGCTTTTTCAATCCGGAGTCAATCTTCGTTCGGTTCTTCCGACTCTTCGCTCTTGTTTGGCTTCGGACTTTTCGCCGGATTCATGAACGATTCGCGATACTGCGTCGGGGGCATACCCTCAAGCTCCTTGAACCGTCTGTTGAAGCTACGAACGCTCGAAAATCCGCATTCATACGCAATCTCCGACATCGGCTTGAGAGTGCTTATGAGCATTGTCTTTGCCATAGCGATTCTCTTGGTGCCTATGTAGTGGTTGAGTGTCATGTTGAAGTTCTTCGAGAAGACGCTCGAAACATAGCAGGGGACAATATTGAGTGCGCTTGCGATGCTCTTGAGAGACAAATCAGAGGTGATGTTGTCATCGACATAAGCCAAAAGCTTCCTGCAAACCTGATAGCTTGAAAGCCTTTCCTCTCTTTCCTCAAACTCTCCGCCAGAGTAAGCTGGCATCATACCGGAAAGAAGCACCGACAGGAGTCCCTTGACAACCGTTTTCCCGACGTTGTACTCATGGGAGAATTCGATAAGAAACGGAATCTGAGCAGTAGCAAATTTCGGGCATCTGTCCCTGTCCAAAACTACAAACGGGGTCTTGGTGCTTTCAAAAAATGACATGAAGTCGAGCAGGAAATCCGTTCCGAAAATGAACGTGCTTGCTGAGCCGGGGATGGTGTACTGTATCGAATGGATGGTGTGCGGGCATATGAGAACTCCGCCGCCTGCGCTTATAGTGAGCTCACGGTTGTCAATCATGAATCTGACCTCACCGCTTTCGACCAGAACCAGCTCAACCTGGCTGTGCAGGTGTCCACTCGACATTATGTTCCTGGTTGTGAAGGAGACGATTCCATATTTCGCAACCTGTTCGTTCCATTCCTCATACTTAAAATTAGCTGTGTCCTTCATAATGTAAATGTTCCCTCCTTGCGGAATAAAATCAAAGCGTATTATATCACAATAAGTCGTCACTTTCAAGTGCCGATTCTGCTAAAATCAGATCATTCCGAAGTATTTTGCGGCATTAGTGTAGCTGATGCCTTCGATGATGTCCCTAAGAGCGTTTTCATCATCCGGATATTCTCCGCTTTCAACCCAGTCTCCGACTATGTCGCAGAGTATTCTTCTGAAATACTCGTGGCGGGTGTAGGAGAGAAAGCTCCTTGAGTCGGTGAGCATTCCGACAAAGTTCCCAAGAAGCGACAGGCTTGCGAGAGAACGCATGTGAGCCTCCATTCCAACCTTTGAATCCTGGAACCACCATGCCGCGCCATGCTGAATCTTTCCAGCGGCTTCTGTACCCTGGAAGCTACCAATGATTGTATCAATCATAGCGTTGTCGCCCGGATTGAGGGAGTATACAATAGTCTTTGGAAGCTTATTGTTCAAATCAAGAGCATTCAGGAATCCCGCAAGCTCTTTGGAGTTATCTTTCGTGAGGATGCAGTCAAAGCCGGTGTCCGCACCGATTGAGTTGAATAGGCGGGTGTTCGCACTCCTCTGGACTCCAAAGTGCAATTGCATAACGATGTTTTTTTCGGCATACTGCTCGCCAAGGTAGAGTAGAATCGCGGTCTTGTACTTGTCCGCTTCCTCCATGGTTGCCTTTCCGCCACTCATGACCTTCTCGAATATCGCCTCTACCTCGTCATCAGTAGCAGGGGAGTAAACCATATAGTCGATACCATGGTCGGTGGCAAGACAGCCGTGCGCGATGAAGTGGTCAAGCCTGAGCCCAAGAGCCTTCTTGACGTCGCTGACAGTCTTTATGTCAACTCCGGAAGCCTCTGAAAGAGCGTGGATATACTCGCAGAAGCCCGCCTTCTCGATGTTCACGGCTTTGTCAGGGCGGAATGACGGGCAGACCTTGGTAGTGAAGCTCTTATCAGCGGCAATCTTCTCGTGCCACTCAAGGCTGTCTATAGGGTCGTCAGTTGTGCCTATCATCTTAACATTTGAACGGGAGATAATCCCACGCGCACTCATCTCGGGCTCTTTGAGCTTCTCATTGCAGAGCTTATAGACCTCAGGGGCGGTCTCGGCATTGAGGATTCCGTCATAGCCGAAGTAACGCTTCAGCTCAAGATGAGTCCAGTGATACATCGGGTTTCCGATAGCTTTTGGAAGAGCCTCGGCGAATCTTAAGAATTTTGTGTAGTCATCGGCGTCGCCTGTGATTTCGCTTTCAGGAGTGCCGTTCGAGCGAATCATTCTCCACTTGTAGTGGTCGCCGCCCAGCCAAATCTCGGTAATGCTGTCAAAACGCTTGTCCTCGTAAATTTCCTTCGGACTGATATGACAGTGGTAGTCAATAATGGGCATGTTCTCAGCGTAGCTGTGATAGAGGTGCTTCGCAGTTTCGGAATGAAGCATGAAATCCTCATCCATGAATGTATTTCCAGGTAAAGTAGACATAAGGTCAGCCTCCGTATCAATTTAGGTTGAGATTATTATACAACATTGCGCTCTTTCTTTCAATAGTCACAGCGAAAAAATAGTAGACAAAAAGCCGGAAATGCTCTATAATATAACTCAGAAACGGGGGAATTCAAATGGCAGAAAATATACACGCAGGTCATCGCCAGAGGCTCAAGGACATCTTCGCATCAGACGGCATAACCGCACTCACCGACTCAAGAGCTCTTGAGATGCTTCTTTTCTACGTAATTCCCAGGTCGGACACCTATCCGCTTGCGTGCAGGCTTGTTGAAACGTTCGGAAGCCTCGGAGCCGTTCTTTCAGCGTCGCCCGAGGAGTTAAAGACCGTCAATGGCTTCGGCGACAGCGCGGTGTTGTTCCTTGACTTTATTCACCAGCTCTATGAACGCCTTTCCGAGGATGAGATGCGCCAGTACCAGACTCCCGAGGAGATGAAGTACAACTCCCCACAGGACCTGTGCAGATATTTTGTCGACAAGCTTTCAAACTGCCCGATAGAGCAGGCTTGGCTCGTCTGCTTCGACAAGGAAATGTATTTGAAGCGCGCCTATCTTTTGGGAGAGGGAACCGAGACGAGGGTCGCCTTCAATCCGCAGAATGTGATAAAATTTGTGAGGGATTCCGAGTGTAGCGTCTGCGCACTTGGACACAATCACCCGACGGAAGGGCCTGAGCCATCCCTGGACGACTGCCGCTCAACCCTCCAACTCAAGGCTCTTCTAAAGAATGAGGGGATAACTCTCATGGAGCACGTAATAGTCGGCGAAGGCAAAACCCGTTGCATCATTGCTGAGGAAATTGAGCAGATGCTCCGCTGAAAATTATCCTGACTTTTAAGCCCGCACCGTCGGGCTTACTATTTTGCAAAAAATACGAAAAACTAAAAAATTAGTATTGACAAACCGATGAATATGGTGTAGAATATAGCTGTAGTGATACTACAACTATAGAAATTTGATTTCAGGAGGAAATTACAATGGCAAAATTCACCGACGCAGAACTTAAGGTCATGAATGTCATCTGGCATGACGGCGACTGCCCCGCAACCCATATCGCGGATGTCATGGCTGAAACCACCGGCTGGCACAACAACACCACCTACACCATCATTCACAAGTGCATCGAGAAGGGTGCTATCGAAAGAATCAACCCGAAATTTATCTGTCACGCCACAGTCACCCAGGAGGAAGCTCAGACCGAAATGACCAACGACCTTGTCAATAAACTCTACGACGGTTCCCGCAACAGCCTTTTCGCGGCACTACTTGGAAAAGACACCTTAAGCGACGAACAGATTGCCAGACTCCGCCAGATTGTCGCGGAAATGGAGTAAGAAGTGACCCTCACTCTTCTTGAAATGACCCTGACAGGAGGCGCACTTATACTTCTTGTCCTCCTTATCAGGGCAATTTTCCTGAATCGCATACCAAAAACTGCGTTTATAGTAATGTGGGCAGTAGTTCTCGTCCGGCTGTTAGTTCCGGTGAGTTTTGCAAGCCTCATATATTCCGACAAGCCTGTTGAGACCGAGACCATAGTTGTCTCCGAAACCGACCCCAATGTCTTCTACACTATTGATGATACAGCCGAGACCTCGCCAAACGTCACGACCACGAAAGAGTCTTATACCTTCGAGGACGTCGTCGCCATCGCCGAAGCCTCGAAGCAGGCGAGCGTCTTCCGCATAATCTGGCTGACCGGCGCAATTCTCTGCGCCATAGTCCTCGCCACGCTGTACATACTCAATCTCTGCCGCTTCAACAAATCCGAGAACTTGGAATCTGACTTCATAGCCTCTTTCCAGAGCTCCAACAAACTGAGGCGTACAGTCAAAATAAAGCTTTCCGACAAAACGACAACACCCCTGACCTACGGCATAATACATCCCGTGATTTTACTTCCCGTAGGCATGGACTTATCCGACCAGAAGCAACTGAAATATGTCCTCATGCACGAATACATCCACATCCGCAAGCTTGACAACCTCTTGAAAGGCATCTCGAGCGCGGCGGTGTGCATCCATTGGTTCAATCCACTTGTGTGGGTGATGAATAAGTTTTTATCGAGGGATATTGAGCTACGGTGCGATGAAACGCTTCTGAAGCAGTGTGATTCTGATCGCAGAGCCGATTATGCCTTAACGCTTATAGACCTTGAAGACAAGCGTCGCGGCTATGCCTTTGGCACGGCTTTCGCAAAAGAGCCTGCCGAGGAGCGCGTCAGGGCAATAATGAAGTTCAAGCCGGCTTCTGTCTGTAGCATCCTGATAGCCGCCGTGCTGATTATAGTTATTGTCGCCCTTGCCTTTACCGGACAGATAGGCACTAAAACTCCCTCCGACGAAATCACAAACGAGGAAATCGTCTCGCTCTTAGACGACTATTTCGACTGGGTATATCTCGCAAAGTTCTCAGCTTCCGAGGTCGACCAAACAGACAGTTACGTTGTGGCAGGCACGACATATTATCATGTTTTAGATGAAGATTTCGACACCTGGGACGAGATTGTAACCTACGCCTCGGGCATCTTCTGCGGAGAAATGTCGGCATACGAAGACAGCGGCGAATGGTCGGGCTATCTTGATGTCGATGGCGCAACCTACAA
Organism: Oscillospiraceae bacterium; assembly: GCA_021202155.1. Classification (GTDB taxonomy): domain Bacteria; phylum Bacillota; class Clostridia; order Oscillospirales; family Ruminococcaceae; genus Faeciplasma. The sequence goes on from JAJQDP010000047.1 coordinate 29,931, forward strand.
CCGCAATACCGTCAGCCCGAACGGATCATACCCTTACACCGACGAATACACCTACGAAATCCTGAGAAACGCCGACGGCAGAACCCTAATCACTGTCGACAACCCCAGTCTCAGCGGCGAGAACTCTTTCCACAACGTCTTTACCTTCTCGCTCACCGAGAACGGCTGGCGCATTGGCGACGACTACTAAAAGAAAGAAGGAATCATTATGAAGAAACTGTTCTGTATTCTTCTGAGCCTAACAATGCTTTTAACCCTCTGCTCCTGTGGAGCGACAGAAGAATCAACCATCACCGACGAGGAGATAGTTGCTCTTATAGATGGAGATATCCAGATTGGCAAGTACCTATATGTTTACTGCCCGAGTACCGACTGGGACAATTCAGTTGAGTATGAAGGAGAGATATGGTATCCGGTCAATCAAGAGGGCTTGGAAACATGGGATGAATGGGAAACCTATATCCGCTCAATCTATTGCGGAGAATGGGAGGAATATGCACTCGACAACGAGAGCTATAAGAACATTGACGGCAAGCTCTATTGCGATGCCGGCGAAAGGGGCTATGACCTGACAGACGATTATGTCTATGAGATTCTTGAAAATAGTGATGGCGAGGCTAAGGTCAAGGTCACGAATCCCGGTATCGACGGCGATTTCGCACAGGAATACACCCTCATTATGACCCTCACCGACGACGGCTGGCGTGTCAGCGGACAGGAATAAAGGAGAAATAACCTATGGCAACCCTAATCGAAATGACCCTGACGGGCGGTGTGATGATACTTCTGGTATTGCTACTGCGGGCAATATTCCTGAACCGCCTGCCGAAAACAGCGTTTATCGTGATGTGGGCGGTGGTGCTCCTGCGACTCTTGGTGCCGGTGAGCTTTTTCGGTACGACTGCGGCTGAGACCGTAGCCGAAGCTCCCGAAGTCTACACTCTCGAAGCCGTCACGCCCACAGGCGGTGCAGAAGTCAGGGAGGTTATAACCCTCAACAGCTATAATCCCTCAACCGAGCCCACAGTCGAAATTACAGAGAATACAGACCTATTCGGAATCATCTGGCTTGTCGGAGCAGTTGTCTGCGCCGTTGTGCTTGCGGTTTCGTATATACTGAGCATAAGACGCTTCAACAAATCCGAGAACTTGGAAAGCGATTTTATCTCCGCATTTCAAAGCTCCAACAAACTGAGGCGTACAGTCAAAATAAAGCTTTCCGACAAAACGACAACACCCCTGACCTACGGCATAATCCATCCTGTGATTCTCTTGCCCGCGGGCATGGACTTAAGCGACCAAAAGCAACTCAAATACGTCCTTATGCACGAATACATACACATCCGCAAGCTTGACAACCTATTGAAGGGCATCTCGAGCGCGGCGGTGTGCATCCATTGGTTCAACCCACTTGTGTGGGTGATGAATAAGTTTTTATCGAGGGATATTGAGCTCAGGTGCGATGAAGCCCTGCTCAGGCAATGCCAAGGCGACTGCCGGGCAGACTACGCCCTCACGCTCATAGACCTTGAAGACCAAAGAAGAGGCTACGCCCCTGCCACCACGGCGTTTGCGATGCGAGCCTCAGAAGAAAGGATAGTGGCTATAATGAAATATCGAAAACTCACCCCATCGTCTGTTTTGGCGATGATACTCTGCATAACTCTTCTCTGCACGGCATTTGTCGGTTGCGGAGCAGTAGGGAAGACTGAAACAGAGACTATTGATTATACAGAAGACGAATCTTCCGACAGCGTAGTTGCGCTCTCTACGACGACAGAAGTCAAAAGCTCCGACAAAATTCATACTCTCGAAGAAGCCCTTTCCTCCACAATCAGCGTTGAAGGCTTCATCGCCGAAGGCTATGAAGGCGGCGTGATTGACTACAACCTCAAGAGTGTTGAGTACACCGACACTCTCCCCGACAGCATGTACATCTCCGACGGCATAATCTACAACGCTGACGGCGAAGAGGTCGGCAGTCTCACGAATCAAGTCGGCTATGAAGAAATGGTAATTGATGGCACAGGCGAAGCGGCTGATGGGTTCACATTTGTAGTGATAGATTTCGACATGACGAATGTTCTGGAACAGTGGCACTCCGATGACGGCTCGCAGACCATCTGCCTGGAGCTCTATCCGCTCATTGTCGGAATGTCTGAAACAACAGAAAACTACTTCTACCAGTATTATCCGATATACGACAACGCGGCTCGGGTGTATGAATATCATACGACAAGCGAGACCGTCGTAAACTACGATGAAGTAGTTGCAGATGCCGCCGCAAAGGGCTATGAAATCCCCGAGTACACGGTTTACTCCTACACGCCGTTTGACGAGGGAACGACCTGCAACATAAGGCTTATCTATCTCATCGGCGATGGAGTCACGAGTATGTCACTATATCTGGGCTTACAAGAGTTCTCGGGTACTCTGCATACTCTCGGACAGTCATATGTCAGACTAAACTGATGCTAAATTGCACAATTTGAGACTTTTGGAAAGCCTGAAATCTATCGTTTCCGACAAATTTGCGACTTTTTGAAAAAAAGTCTGTCACCATCGGCACAGAAAAAGCGTCTATAAGTATAGAAGACCCTCAAGGAGAAATAAATATCTTATACCCGAGGTTCCGGCACGGCGCACTCCGTGCCGGAACGTACCTCCCCGACAACTTCCTTCACGTTTTGCCACCCACCACCGCCCACCCGGGCGGACGGCTCGGGCGGCTTTTTTGTGTAGGTTTCTGTTGACGTTGACCTCGGAATGTGTTATAATATACTCGTAGTTAGGAGGAAGTACCTATGCCAGCGATTTCAATGTTTTACGGAATCATAATCAGAATGTACAACAATGGCGAGCATAATCCACCGCATTTTCACGCTTCATATCAGGGCTACAATGCGGTCTTCAATATGGATGGCGAATTGACCCAAGGTGATATGCCCAAGCCACAGAGGAAGTATATTGCCGCTTGGGCGGAGCTCCACAAGGATGAGCTTTTAGCCAACTGGGAGCTCGCAATGAGCGAATAGCCTCTTTACAAAATCGAGCCGCTGAGATAATCCGGTATTTCTATTGCTACAGAAAGGAGAATCGGTAGTATGAACACGCCAATTTGGGTTGTAAGAAAAGTTCAGGCGAACAGTGATTACACTTTGTTTATAACCTTTGCAGACGGCAAAGAGGGCTTATATGATGCCAAGCCGCTGCTGGAGAAGAGTATCTACTCTCCACTGAAGAGTCTGCCGTTTTTCCTCGGGGCGAAAGCCGAGTGCGGGACGGTCGTCTGGGACGACGATATAGACATCGCGCCTGAGCATCTCTACGAATGTAGCGTACCTTGTTAGTTCTTGAATATCCTGAGCCACTCGAAAGAGTGGCTCTTTTCATTCCGATGAACAACTTTCCTTCTTGTCTCATACTATAAACAGAGGCTCGCCTTTGGTGGGCTTCAATAAGAATAAGGAGATACAAGATGAAACTTACCAATATACTCAGCACTTCCGATTGCTGTGACGCTTCCGACAGCCCGTCTCTTGACTGCAAACAGCCGACGACGTCCCTGCCCGCAAACATGCCCATCGGAATGCTCTATGTGCCTTATCAGTCCTGGCAGAAGGTCTATGAGCCGCAGGTCGGACTGCCGAGAGGCACCATCTTTGAAGAGCTTGACAAGCCGTTTATAGGGGAGAGAACGATATGAGTAATACTAATCCTTTGAAGTATGTACAGCAGTACTCGTTCGCAGTCTTAGAGGCACAGCTCTACCTCGACTCTCATCCGGACTGCGCCGATGCTCTAAGCTACTACAACAAGTACAAGAAGCTTTACGAAGAGGCAAAAGCCGACTACGAGGCGACCTATGGACCTCTGACCGCCGATTCGAGTGCAAACGACGAATGCTGGCAGTGGGTCAAGGCACCGTGGCCTTGGGAACTTTCTGCAAACGAGGAGGTGTGAGATATGTGGCAATATGAGAAGAAACTGCAATATCCAGTCAAGATAACAAAGCCCGACCCTGCGGCGGCGAAGATAATCATCTCGCAGTTCGGCGGACCGGACGGAGAGCTCAACGCTTCGATGCGCTATCTCTCCCAGAGATACACTGCACCCTGCCCCGAGGTCAAGGCAATCTTAAATGACATCGGGACAGAGGAACTTGGTCACATGGAGATGATCTGCGCCATCATCTATCAGCTCACGAAGAACCTCACCCCGAAAGAAATCAAGGAATCCGGTTTCGACACCTACTTCGTTGACCACACAACCGGTCTCTATCCGATAGCCGCTTCCGGAACGCCATTCTCGGCGGAACTTTTCCAGTCGACCGGCGATCCGATTGCCGATCTGTCTGAGGACCTGGCGGCAGAGCAGAAGGCTCGCCTGACCTATGACAATATCTTAAGGCTCGTCGACGACCCCGATGTAAGAGATGTAATCAAGTTCCTCCGCCAGCGCGAGATAGTCCACTTCCAGCGTTTCGGCGAAGCTATGCGACTGGTTACAGATCAGCTCGATTCAAAGAACTTCTACGCCTTCAATCCGAGCTTTGACAAATGAGAATTTCCCGCCCCAGACCGGCGGGATTTTCTTTTCGACAGACTTCTTATTCCGCTCAGACTAAAATTACTGTGACTAAGCGAAAGGAAGTATCAGTATGAAGCTCATGGAATCAGTCAAAGCCGCCCCAAAATCAACCGTAATCACAGTCGCAAAGCCGGTTCTCAGCTTTCTTGCAGGAGTAGTCCTCGCCGGCGCGCGGGTTTTGGGAGAGGATTCGGTGCTCTGCGCCGCTCTTGTAGCCGCACTCCCGTCAGTCTGCGGCTTTTCGGCACTTTTGGGTGCGGCAATCACCGCGATATTCACGGAAATCACGGCGGGGAAGGTTGCGTCCCTGACAAGTGCCATAGTAGCCCTCCTGACCCGTTTTCTCTTTGACGGGACAAGCAGGCGCAGATACCCCGCCTTTGTTTCAGTAGCCGCGACTGTCTCGTATCTTGGCTGTGCCGCTTTAGCGGGTGCTACTGCAGAAGTAGGTCTCACATACTACATAAGAATCGTCACAGCCGGTCTCATCCTTGGCGGAAGCACCTACTTAACAACAACCGTCTTCCGCAAAGGCATTCGGACTGCCACCAACTCCCAGATTCTTGCGCTATTTGCCCTCGCAGTGGTGGTAGCATCCTCCTACCACCTAGGCGAAATCCTCAGCTTTACCGTCTGCATTGTCTGTGTGTATAAACTCACGCGCGAGAAATCTGAGCTCTCAGCAACTGTCCGTTCTGCCGCTCTCAGGCTGAGCTTTTTAGAGAATGCTCTCAGCCACTTCCCAAAGTTCATGAATCCGGGGCGGAATGAGCATAGCTTCAGAAACATGGTGGAGCTTTTAGCACTCACTGAAAGTGACCTCGGGAAATCTATCACCTCTCAGAAGCCCGACCCGAAAATCTCTCGCCTGTGTGACCTCCTCTCAAAAAGAACCTCAAAGGAGGTCACAGCCGTCCCTCTCCCAGACGGTGCGGTTGAGCTCTTCCTTCCGAAAAATACGCGAATTTCCGAGAACGCAATCATAAAAGCCGCCGAAAGAGCAGGAATTGGTAGTGGCATTGAGCTTTTCCGGAGTGAAACCGACCAATACATCCGCTTTACTTTGACGCCAAAGCCAAAGTGGCATTTTGATGCCGGAGTCTGCCAGATTGCGGCGAATTCTTCCGAGCCGGATAGCTCAGTCTGCGGCGACCGTGCAGAAATCTGGAGCTTTGGAGTCTATAGCTATATGATTCTCTCCGACGGCATGGGCACAGGAAGCGAAGCCGGAGCAGTCGCTAAAAGCCTTATAGCGGCATTCAAGACTCTCACCGAAGCCGGATATTCTCTCGAATCTGCGCTTCGCCTTTCCTCCGAATACATCCGCTCCTGCCAGCCGGACGAGTCGTTCGCAACGCTTGACATCCTGTCAGCAAATCTGATGACTGGCGAGGTGACTATCCGGAAATGTGGGGCGGGGAAGAGCTATATTCTTTCACCCGACGGCGTTACCCCGATTCCTGCTGGAGGATACCCAATAGGAATTCTGGAGGAAATCAGCCTGACAAGCATTAGGGTAGCGACCTCCGACAACCTCACGATTCTCATGATGACTGATGGCGCAGAAGGCGTTGGCATCGAGAAGCTGGCATCGATTTCCAACGATTCGGACAAGCTGTCCACAGATGATTTAGCTGCTTTGGTGACGCGAGAAGCCTATAAGTGCCAGAAAGAGAATTACCGTGACGATATTACTGTTGCAGTAACCAGGCTTTCAAAAAATTAAAAGAATTCTTTGTTAAGGTTGCACAAAAAAATGCGTTGAAAAATGTTAAAAACGTCAAATTGGTCTAAACTCCTTGCAATATTCAGCAAAGCTTGCTATAATGAATCCATAAGCGAGTAAACGGAATAAGTGCCGTTTTGCTTGATACAAAAATATTAAATCCTAAGGAAATATTGACATAAAGAAAGAAGGGGTTATAGATATGTCCAACGTTATTCCTGTCAAGGAAACCTTTGACCTGGGGTCGGCGATTGCAAGCTTTTTAGATGGAAAAAACTACGACTGTGCGGACTTTTTGGGTGCGCATAAGAGAGACGAGGGCGGCTATGTCTTCCGCGTCTGGGCACCAAGAGCAAAGCGCGTTTCTCTTGTGGGTGACTTCAACGGATGGGACAAGGACGCCAACCCGTGCCACAGAATCGATGGCGGTATCTGGGAATGCACGGCGCAGGCACTTGATACATATTCGACATACAAGTACTTTGTAGAAGGTGCGGATGGTTCGGCAAGAATGAAAGCCGATCCTTATGGTGTCCACATGGAAACGCCTCCCGGAACAGCAACCAAGATTTTCGACATCGGGGGTTACAAGTGGGGCGACTCATCCTGGATGACGCGCAGAAAGAGAAGCACTCCCTACGACAAGCCAATGAACATCTACGAGGTGAACCTTAGCTCGTGGAAGCGTTATCCCGACGGCAACGTCTACAGCTACGAAAAGGCGGCAGACGAGCTTATCCCGTACCTGAAAGAGATGAACTACACACATATCGAGTTCATGCCACTCACTGAGTACCCTTATGAGGGCTCATGGGGCTACCAGGTAATGGGCTATTTCGCGCCGACCTCCCGCTATGGCACTCCAGAGGGCTTTATGAAGATGGTCGACAAATTCCATCAGGCGGGAATCGCAGTTATCCTCGACTGGGTTCCGGCGCACTTCCCGAAAGACGGCGCAGGACTCTATGAGTTTGACGGTTCACCCTGTTATGAGTATGCTGATCCGCTCAAAATGGAGCACAAAGCCTGGGGAACAAGAGTATTCGACTTTGGCAGACCCGAGGTCAGGTCCTTCCTCATTTCGAGTGCACTCTATTGGCTCGAAAAGTACCATGTCGATGGTCTGAGAGTAGATGCGGTCGCATCGATGCTCTATCTTGACTATGACAGACAGGGTGGCGAGTGGAGACCGAACAAGTTCGGTGGACACGAGAATCTTGAGGCGGTAGAATTCCTTCAGATGCTCAATACCGCAGTCTTCTCAAGATGCCCGAACGCAATAATGATAGCCGAAGAGTCGACAGCTTGGGCAAACGTCACAAAGCCTGTAGATATGAACGGCTTGGGCTTCAACTTCAAGTGGAACATGGGTTGGATGAACGACATGATGCACTACATGTCGCTCGACCCCTATTTCCGCAAGTTCAACCACGACAAGCTCACGTTTTCCTTCTTCTATGCGTTTTCCGAGAACTTCATTCTTCCGATTTCGCACGACGAGGTCGTCCACGGCAAGCATTCACTTGTCGACAAGATGCCGGGCGATGCAGACTCAAAGCTTGCAAATGACAGAGCCTTCTTAGGCTACATGATGGCTCACCCAGGCAAAAAGCTACTGTTCATGGGAAGCGAATTCGCACAGTTCCGCGAGTGGGACTACTCCAACGGACTTGAGTGGTTCATGCCCGAAAAGTTCGAGGCACACCGCGATTTCCAGGAATACGTCAGGAATCTCAACAAGTTCTATCTTGAAAACCCGCCTATGTGGCAGGAGGACTACTCCTGGAAGGGCTTCACCTGGATAGCGGCTGACGACAATGAGCAGAGTGTTATTGTCTTCAGAAGAATCGACAAGGCTGGAAAGGAAATTGTGGTTGTCTGCAACTTCGTTCCGGTCGAGAGAAAGGGCTATCGCTTCGGCGTACCCTATAAAGGAACCTATACCGAGGTTCTCAACTCAGCATCAAAGAATGGCTCACCCTATCTTAATGGCACTGTGAAGTCGGAAGCAATTGCATCCCATGGCATGGAGCAGTCGATAGCGGTTGACATCCCTCCGATGTCGGTAATGTATTTCAAGGTCAGAAAATCCGGAGGCAGAAAAGCTGCCAAGCCGGCGGATGCCGAAAAGCCATCCGAAGAATCTGACAAATAATAGAGCGTTTTCAATTCAAATCTGAAAGGAAGAGTGTAATGTACAACAAAAAAGAATGCGTTGCGATGCTTTTGGCAGGCGGACAGGGTTCAAGACTGTACGCACTGACAAAGAACGTAGCCAAGCCCGCCGTACCCTATGGAGGCAAGTACAGAATCATCGATTTCCCGCTGTCTAACTGTGTCAACTCAGGTATCGACACAGTGGGTGTTCTGACCCAGTATCAGCCGCTCGTTCTGAACGACTATATCGGCAACGGACAGGCATGGAACCTTGACCGAATCCACGGAGGAGTTCATATTCTTCCGCCTTATCAGTCAAATTCCGGTGCACAGTGGTATGAAGGCACAGCTAATGCCATCTACCAGAACCTGTCGTTCATCGACAGATACGACCCCGAATATGTCGTAATCCTTTCGGGTGACCACATCTACAAGATGGATTACTCGAAAATGTTAAGCTTCCACAAGGAAAAGGACGCCGTCTGCACAATCGCAGTTCTCGACGTTGAATACGAGGAAGCATCAAGATTCGGAATCATGTCGGTTGACGAGGATAACGCAATCACCAAGTTCGTCGAAAAGCCCAAGGTTCCCGAGAGCACTTTAGCTTCAATGGGCATCTACATATTCTCATATCCGACCCTCAAGAAGTACCTCATCGAGAACGAGCAGGACGAAACCGCCACAAAGGACTTCGGCAAGAACATTATTCCTGCACTCCTTGAGAACAAGGAAAGACTCTATGCCTACAGATTCGAGGGATACTGGAAGGATGTCGGAACGATAGACAGCCTCTGGGAAGCAAATATGGATCTCCTGAGCCCGACTGTATCGCTCGATCTCTATGACCCGAGCTGGAAGATCTACTCAAATAACGACTCCCGTGCACCTCACATCATCGGCAAAAATGCCAAGATTCAGAATTCTATGGTAACCACTGGCTGTGTCATTGACGGCGCAGTAGAATTCTCGATGATTTCCGGTGGAGTCACCATCGAAGAGGGCGCAGTAGTAACCGACTCAATTCTCATGCCTGGCGCGACCGTAAAGAAGGGTGCGGTGGTTGAGTATTCGATAGTCGGCGAGTCAAGCGTCATTGAGCCGGGTGCGCATATCGGTGCAAGACCCGAAACGGTAGAGAACAAGGACGAGTGGGGAGTAGCTGTCGTCGGTCACGACGTAACAATAAGCTCCGGCGCAGTCGTCAAGCCCAAAGAGATAATCTCTGCCGACATGTAAGGAGGAAGCGGTAATGAGCTATAATATGACAAATGTATTGGGCATTATCTTCGCAAATTCCCATGATGAGGCTCTGCCCGAGCTTGCATCAAACCGCACGATGGCATCAGTCCCGTTCGGCGGAAGATTTCGCCTTATCGACTTCCAGCTTTCAAGCATGGTCAATTCCGGAATGTCGACCGTCGGAATCATCACAAAGTCTAACTATGAGTCGCTTCTTGACCATATCGGAAGTGCGAGATATTGGGATTTGGCTCGCTCCTATGGCGGACTTACAATCCTTCCGCCTTATGGAAATATCGACTCCGGTCTCTATGTCGGAAAGCTTGAAGCCCTAAGAGGAGCTCTTGGCTACATCAAGAAGACCGGCTGTGAGTATGTAATCCTTGCTGACGGAAACGTCGTCCTCAATGCCGATTACTCCAAGATTATCGAGGAGCATATCGCTTCCGGAGCTGACATCACCTGCGTTGCCTCCACCGGCAATTATTCTGCTTCCGAAACTGCCGATGCTGTAGCTTTCGAGACAGATTCAACCGGCAGAGTAAAGGAGACAATTCTTAACGCTGCAAAGGCTGGAAAGTACACCTTGGGTCTTAATATCAATATTCTCTCCACTGCACTTCTTGAGAGCCTGGTTATGGATCTTATCCCAAGAGGAAAGAACATCTTCGACAGAGACGTTTTGCAGGCAAAGGCCGGAAAGCTCAACATTCGTGTTCATGAGTACACCGGCTACTACAGCAGAATCTACGATTTCGAGAGCTATTATACCGAGAACATGAAGCTTCTTGACCCCGATAACCTGGGTAAGCTCATCTTAAAGAAGAGACCTGTTTACACCAAGGTTCGCGATGACGCTCCTTCAAAGTACGGTCTTGACAGCTCGGTAAATAACTGTCTTGTCGCTGACGGCTGTGTTATCGATGGCGTTGTCGAAAATTCCATTCTCTTCAGAGGCGTCAAGATTGCAAAGGGTGCTGTAGTCAAGAACTGCATTCTCATGCAGGACACTTCTGTCGGAAAGGAAACCATGATTTCCAACATCATTACCGATAAGGACGTTGTAATTGGCGACGATCTGAGAATTTCGTCCGCTGTCGGAAGTCCTCTCTACATCGGCAAGAAGAGAGTCCTCTAAAAAAGAAGGAACGGTGATTGAATTGAAAATTCTATATTGTGCAAGTGAAGCACTGCCTTATGTGGCATCGGGCGGACTTGCTGATGTCGCAGGCTCGCTTCCGAAGGCACTTTGTGAAGCAGGTGCTGATTGCCGGGTGGTGCTCCCGCTCTATGGCACCATCAAGCAGGAACTGAGAGACAGCCTTGAGTATGTTACAAACTTCTTTGTTCCGGTGGCTTGGAGAAGCCAGTACTGCGGCGTCTTCAAGGGCGAAGCGGCAGGAGTTACATATTATCTTTTAGACAACGAGTACTACTTCAAGCGCAACACCATCTATGGTCACTATGACGACGCTGAGAGATTCGCTTTCTTTGCAAGAGCAATTTTGGAACTCATCAAGAATATCGACTTCAAGCCGGATATTCTCAACTGCAACGACTGGCAGACCGCTCTCACTCCCGTTTACTATAACCTCTTCTACAAGGGTGAAGAGGGAATGGGCAACATCAAGACGGTGTTCACCATCCACAATATCCAGTACCAGGGCAAGTACGGTATGGAGCTCTGCTCCGACCTCCTCGGCATCCCCGATTATGCAAGAGGAATCTTGGAGTACGACAACTGCTGTAACTTCATGAAGGGTGCGTTCGAGGTCGCTGACAAGATTACAACCGTTTCTCCGACCTATGCCTGGGAGATTCTGAATCCCTACTTCTCACACGGTCTCGACCCCGTTCTCTGGAGCAAGCAGTATAAGCTCACCGGCTTCCTGAACGGAATCGACCAGGACATCTATAACCCTGAGACCGACCCCGCACTCGCCGCCAACTATAGCGTCTCGGACAAGTCCGGCAAGGCTGTCTGCAAGAAGGCGATTTTGGAGGAATTCGGTCTTCCCGACGGCAAGGAGCCGGTCATGGGAATAGTCACAAGACTCGCTTCCCACAAGGGCGTCGACCTCATCAAGTGCGTCTTTGAGGACATGGTTCACCTTGGCTACAAGTTCGTAATCCTTGGCTCCGGCGAGAAGCAGTATGAAGACTTCTTCCGCGAGATGGCTTACAGGTATCCGGACAGAGTCGGAGTCAAGATAGGCTTCATTCCCGACGTAGCCCACAGAATCTATGCCGGTGCCGACATGTTCCTGATGCCGTCCCAGAGCGAGCCCTGTGGTCTGGCTCAGATGGTGGCTTTGAGATACGGAACAATCCCGATAGTCCGTGAAACCGGCGGCTTAAAGGACTCTATCGTCGACTGCGGCGGTCCTGGCGGCAACGGCTTCACCTTCAAGACCTACAACGCTCACGACATGCTCGATGCAACCGTCCGTGCAAGAGCCTACTATGACCAGAGAATGCAGTGGGGCAAGCTGACTTCTCACGCTATGCGTGAAGATTTCAGTTGGGCTCGCTCGGCAGAACTCTACATGGGTCTCTACAGAGAGCTTGCAGGGGACATTTAACTGACATTTATAATAAAATCCTCACCAATCGGTGGGGATTTTGTTGCATATAGTCACTACTTTTAAATAACAGTTGCAAACTGTGTGAAAAGGTGCTAAAATAGTGTTGAAATCCGCCTGAACGGGCGTGGAAGGGAATATCACTTTGAAATGAAAATTACTGTTGCTGGATGCGGAAAAATTGGAATGGAGATTGTTGGAGCACTGTCTGCTGAAGGTCACGACGTTGTCGCTGTCGACATCGACGCGGATGTTGTGAACCTGACAACCAATGTTTACGATGTGATGGGCGTTATCGGCAATGCCTCAGATTATGAGACGCTTGTCGAGGCAAATGTCGAGAAGGCTGATATTTTCGTCGCGTGTATGGACTCTGATGAGCAAAACATGCTCGCCTGCTTCTTAGCTAAAAAGATGGGTGCCGAGAACACAATCGCCCGTATTAGAAACCCTGAATATAACGACAACAGCCTTGGCTTCTTAAGAAAGCACCTGGAGCTTTCACTTGCATTGAATCCCGAGCTCTTAACAGCTCAGGAGATGTACAATATCCTGAAATTCCCGTCTGCAGTCAGAATCGAAAGCTTCTCAAGAAGAAATCTTGAGATGATTGAAATAATTATCCCTCAGGGCAGTGAGCTTGACGGAATGAACCTCATCAAAGTCCGCGAAAAGTTCAACGCAAACTTCCTTGTATGCTGTGTTCAGAGGGGCAGTGAGGTTTATATCCCAAGCGGCACATTTGAGCTCAAAGCTGGCGACAAGATAGGAATAACTGCCTCCCTCACCGAAATGTCGAAGCTTTTAAAGATGGTCGGAGTCCTCAAGAAAAAAGCCAAGCACACAATGATTTTGGGCGGAAGCAAGATTGCATTCTATCTCGCCGCCCTGATAAACAGAAGTGGCGGATATTCAAAGATTATAGACAAGAACAAGGCTCGCTGTGAAGAGCTTGCCGGGCTTCTTCCCGGTACGTCAATTATCTATGGTGACGGAATGCAACAGGAGCTCCTTTTGGAAGAGGGCATCGAAAGTGCCGATGCTTTTGTCTCCCTTACCGGCTTTGATGAGGAAAATATCCTAACCGCAATATTTGCCTCCATGCAGAATGTCCCGAAGGTCATCGCCAAGGTCAATCGGGATGAGCTTGTTGAGATGGCGACAAAGATAGGCGTCGAGTGCGTAGTCTCTCCGAAGGACATCACCTCGTCGGTAGTTGTCAAGTACGCAAGAGCCCTCGAAAACAGTGTCGGTTCATCCGTTGAGACGCTCTATAAGCTGATGGACGGCAAGGTCGAAGCCCTTGAATTCTTAGTCAACTCCGAATCAAAGCTGACAGGAATCCCTCTTAAGAGCCTTGAGCTCAAGAAGGGAATCCTCATCGCCGGAATCATGCGCGGCAGAAAGACAATAATCCCCTCCGGCAACGACGTAATAAACGTCGGCGACCGGGTAGTAGTCATCTCCGGAAATCTCGGCTTGGGTGATTTGGTGGACATTTTAGCATGAATTTTGACAGAACGTAAATAGCCTCCCCTGAAAGGCATACGCGTACACTTAAGCGAAATTGGCAACAAAGTC
>JAJQDP010000027.1 GCA_021202155.1 Oscillospiraceae bacterium
TTGTATATACCTTATCGCTAAGTGTACGCGGATGCCCTGAAAGGGGAGGGGGACCATCGCCAAAGGCGATGGTGGAGGGGTGCGATTTTGCCTTCGGCAAAATCGCTTCGGCAAGGCGACATCAGTCGCCGTAGCCGAACTTTGTAGGGGCGGATACCATCCGCCCGCTATGGATTGCCGAGGGCTTTCGGGCGGATAATATCCGCCCCTACACCCATTTACCCTATTATACGCCATTTTTTCGCCCATTTCAACCCCATCAGAATTATTAAGGACGAAAAATCGGCGGAGAACATCTCTCCGCCGACGAAAGTCTTGGTTTAAGCCACAGTCTTTTCCTTCCACCTGGAACCACTCAAAATCAGTGCTGTCTCTGCTTTGCAAAGCAATCGCTGCAATATACAGGGCGGTCGTCATAGGGCTTGAAGGGGACTCTTGCTTCCTTACCACAGGATGCACAGGTAGCGGTATAGTACTGCTTGCCCTCTTCCTTCTTGGCTCTTCTGCAATCCTTGCACATCTTGGGCTCGTTCTCGAAGCCCTTTTCTGCATAGAATTCCTGCTCGCCGGCTGTAAAAACGAATTCTTTTCCGCAATTACGGCATACCAATTTCTTGTCTTCGTACATATGATTCCCTCACTTCTTAGTATTTGCCGTGCGGACTAAACCAGCAATCAGAGCATTTAAACAATTTTTGCGAATTAGTTGACATGGCTTATTATTATAGAACCCTGGGATTGGGTTTCTACCTTAGTTATTGGGCTTCCCCGGCGAATCGGTTCACTCAGGCTCATCACCCCTGTGAAGTCCGTTCTCGCGGGCTTGTCCCTTATTTGCGGAGCTTCCGCCGGATTCTTTGCAGAGCATTGTCGACCGACTTTAGGGTTATTCCAAGTTCATTTGCAATCTCCGCGTGGCTCTTTCCTTCAAGATAGCACCGGAGGACACTGTCCTCAAGACTACTCAGCCTGCTCTCTGCTATCTCCATGAGCTCCGATGCACCCTCGTTCGAGAGAAGAATGCTCTCGGGAGAGCTCGTCACCGCGACCTCCAAGTCGTCAATCGGCTCTTCACTGCCGTGGATTCTCTTTGAACGTCTCATCGAGTTCATCATCCGATTGTTTATGCAGGAGTAGGAGTACGTTCCGAACGTCGCACCCTTCGATTCGTCAAAGGTTTTCACGGCGTTCATCAGCCCCATAAGTCCCTCGGAATAAAGGTCGTCAAAGTCAAACCCACCCGTCGAATAGATACCGGCAAGGCGTTTGACCGTCTCAAGGTGTCTCGAAATCAGTTCCGTATACGCGTGCTCGTCGCTCTCAGCTACTTTCAGAAGCTCCCGTTCGGTATAAGCTTGGTAATCACTTTGCCTCAACCGAACCACCTCGCACTTAGTTTCATCCAATATAATATCATTAATCAGCGCAAATGTCAAGTAGTCCGAGCAATAAATGTGAAAATTTCGTGGAGAAATTTTTAGAGCCCTCTCAGTCTGCGCCTGCGGCGCAGCCAGCTCTCCCAGAGGGAGAGCCAAGTAAACTCTGCCTGCCGCAAAATCTCGGCTCACCCCTTTGGGGAGCTGTCAAGAAGTTCACAATGCAAACAGAAATTCACCTTATGGTGAATTTCGGGAGATTTGCTTCGCAAACTCCGCGACTGAGAGGGCGCGCGACCAACGGGAGCGCGTTTTGCATGTTGCGAAAAACTTTCAGCCGGTGGTGGAGGGGTTTCCGCAGAGCTGTCGCCCAAAGGGTGACTAATTACGCATTACGCATTACGAATTCCGAATTGAAAAAAGTTCCCGGCAGTCAGTTCTCCGACCACCGGGGCTATATATCCTACCCTATTAATTGTTGAAGAAGTCCTTCCAGACGTTATCGAACGCTATCTTGCTGTCCTCCTGCTTGGTCTTGGGCTCTTCGCCCTGAGCTTCAGCGGGAGTCTCGCCTGCCTCCTCCTCGGGGACAGCGTAGGTTTCAAAATCTGACGCAATGACAATGATGTCGATTGTGTCGGAGAGCTCTTCATTGAAGTCAGTACCGAAGATGAGGTCAACATCATCCGCCGCCGCCTTGGTGATGGTGTCGGTGAGCTCGGCGATGTCGCTCGTTCCGATGTCCTCGCTCATGGTGATGTTGATAAGGAGTCTCTTCGCGCCGTTGATAGAGGTCTCAAGAAGCGGGCTGGAGATGACCTGCTGAACAGCGTCGGCAACCTTGTCCTTGCCTTCGCCGTGACCAATTGCCATGTGCGCATAGCCGGCGTTAGACATGATGGACTTGACGTCCGCAAAGTCGACGTTGATTTCGCCGTGTCTGAGAATAAGCTCGGTGACGCTCAGGACTGCTGTCTTGAGAATGTCATCCGCCAAGCCGAACGACTGACGCATGGTGAGGTTCTCTCTGCCGGTGAGAAGCTTCTGGTTCGGGATAACTACCAGGGAGTCAACATTCTTTACGAGTGCGTCGATTCCCTTTTCAGCCTGAGCCGCCTTCCTCTTGCCTTCAAAGGCAAAAGGCTTTGTTACAACCGCAACGGTAAGGATGTCCATATCCTTTGCGATTTCCGCAACTACAGGAGCCGCACCTGTTCCGGTTCCGCCGCCCATACCTGCTGTGATGAATATCATGTCTGCGCCCTTGAGTGCATCCTGAATCTCGTCCTTGGACTCCTGAGCCGCGGCTTCGCCAACCTCGGGCTTTCCACCTGCTCCAAGACCGTGGGTCAGCTTCTGACCGATCTGAATCTTGGTGGTTGCCTTAGAATTCTTGAGAGCCTGAGCATCGGTATTGATAGAAATGTACTCAACATTCTGAATTCCCGTCGCCACAATGCAGTTCAGAGCGTTTCCGCCGCCGCCGCCTACTCCGACGACTTTGATTTTTGCAAGGTCTATGCCTTCATTTTCCATGATAAAGCCCATTTCTACTTCCTCCAATAGTCTATAGTTAATCCCGAGGGATAATGTTCTTTGTGGAAACCCCTCAGTCTGCGCCTGCGGCGCATCCAGCTCCCCTTTCAGGGGAGCCTTTTTGTGCTTCTCTCAGAAGTCACATAGAGGCATTTATAGCCTCCCCTAAAATGGGGAGACAGTTCGGCTTCGCCGAACCGGGACCGCCGGCGAAGCCGGTGGTGGAGGGGTCTTCTTTAATATTGTACCACGAAAATTTCGGTTTGGCAATAGTTTTGTGAGATTATTTCGCGATATTTTTATGATTCAGTCTCTTCGGAGGCTTCCTCATCCTCCGCTTCGTTTTCAGCCATGTCATTGCTCTGCTCCAATTCCTCAAGACCCTCGTCCGGAATGAACGAAACTCCGGAGGACGAGCTGATATAGATAAGCCTTCCGCTCGCGTCGGCATCAAGATTTGCCTCGATGATGGTGATAAGATACCTCATCTTGTACTCATAGTCAAGAGAGCTTCCGAAATCGATGATGATTCTCCCGCCGTCGTAGCTCATGGTGATGTCGGTACGGTCGGTGATGTCGATATAGTCAATCTTCCCGGGACAGATGCTGTCGATGACGTCGAAAAGATTCATTATGATGGTCTTCTTGTTGTCGTCTGACGAGGTGAACTCGTCGCCAAGAGAGACGTCGATGAGGTCGAGCCCATAGACCTGCAAAAGCTCCTCGTTCGGGTCAGCCTGCTCTGTGCTTAGGTATCTTCCCGTCCGGCTGATGACGGCATAGCGGTTGCCCTCATACTGACAGCAGGCGTACTCCTCCGACTCGGTCACCTCAATAGCAATAGTGCTGGGAAGCTCCCTTGAAACGGTGACGTCGTCGATGTAAATCAGCGTCTTCTTTATCTTCTGCTCGGTCGCCGAGAGGTCGATGCTGTAGAGATTTTCGCTGTCAGAAAGCCCTGCCGCGGCTAAAATTTCCGCATCGGAATATCTCTCGTTTCCGGAAATGTCGTAGCTCTCGACCTTGAAGAAAACAGTTCTTGAAAGGATATAGAGAAAGACGACAATGAATATAAATATCATAAGATAGTACAAAGACCTGTTGCCGTGGCGTCTGCGCTTTTTTCTGCGCTTCTGGCTTTGCGGGTTGGTCTTTACAACGTCCTGCACTTTGTCATCCTCCCTTCTAAATTCTCCTTAGGTCCGCTCCTACTGACGAAAGAGCCGTCTCTATACTCTCGTAGCCTCTGTCTATATAGTGTACGTTTGAAATCTCTGTCTGACCCTCTGCCCCAAGAGCCGCAACGACAAGTGCCGCTCCCGCTCTTAAGTCGTGCGCCCTGACCGGTGCGCCATAGAGGGTCTTCACTCCCTCGATAACGGCGACCTTGCCCTCGGCTTTGATGTTTGCGCCCATCCGCCGTAGCTCCGGAGCCGCCATGAATCTGTTCTCAAATATGTTTTCAACAATAAC
This sequence comes from Oscillospiraceae bacterium, assembly GCA_021202155.1. Taxonomy (GTDB): domain Bacteria; phylum Bacillota; class Clostridia; order Oscillospirales; family Ruminococcaceae; genus Faeciplasma. The sequence goes on from JAJQDP010000027.1 coordinate 4,386, forward strand.
GCTTGTGCCCTGGGACTTGCTCAGAACCGCCATAACAATCGGCTGGCAGTCGGTGGGAAACCCGGGATAGGGCATCGTCCGCACCGTTCTCACCGCTGAAATCGGCTTTCTCGCGCTTATAAAAATCTTGTCGTCATAAGGGTATACCCCACAGCCCATCTCCGAGAAAACCGACATGCAGGAGTACATATCCGCCGGTCTGACGCCGGTTAACATAAGCTCTCCGCGGGTGATAGCCGCCGCGCCCATATAGGTCGCCGCCTCAATTCTGTCCGGCATCACGGAATATTCGCACCCGTGGAGCTCGGGGACGCCGTCAATGACGAGTGTTGAAGTCCCCTGCCCGGAGATTTTCGCGCCGCATTTGATGAGATACCCCGCCAAATCGGAGATTTCCGGCTCTCTTGCGGCGTTTCTGATAACCGTCTCGCCGCTTCCAACCGCCGAATAGAGCATGATGTTCTCGGTAGCTCCCACTGACGGAAGAGAAAGAGTTATGTCCGCACTAAGCGGTCTTACACCCGCAGTGCAATCCAGGATTCCGTGACCCTCGGTTATCTTAACGCCCAGGCGTCTTAAAGCCTCTAAGTGCAAATCTATGGGTCTCGGACCGAGCTCGCACCCACCGGGAAACGACAGCCGGCATCTTCCGACCCGTCCCAGAATCGCTCCTAAGAAAACGATTGACGAGCGCATCTCGTGCATCAGCCCATCAGAAACGATGTCGCCCTCGGCGTTCGCAGAGCACACGGTAACGGTGCTCCCCTCGCGAGAAATTTCGCATCCAAGCGAGCGCAAAATTCGCATAGCGGCGAAAGCGTCGGAAAGTGAAGCGGTGTTATGTATAACACTGATCCCGGCTTCGCCGGTACGAGTGCGACTAATTCCGGCGTTGCCGGAATTAGTGTGCCTTATACCACAAAGTAATGTAGCCGCCAATATCGGCAAAACACTGTTTTTCGCACCGTGAACCCGAATTTCGCCTTCAATCTTCCTGCCGCCCTCAACCAAAAGCCTGCTACTCTCCATCTCAACCGCTCCCAAAACATGATGTTATAGAGCATAATATGTTGAGACGGGGATTTGGGTGAAACCCCTCCACCACCGGCTTTCAGCCGGCGGTCCCCTCCGGAAGTTCGCTTGCGAACTTCATTTCAGAGGGAGGCTATTTTCCTTCTCTCGAAGGCTCTCATAGTAGGAAGGGTTGCGAAATCAAAGCTGTGATTCTCTCAGAAGCTGCGATAGAAGCAGTCAAAGCCTCCCCCGAAGGGGGAGGGGGACCGGCGAAGCCGGTGGAGGGGTGCGCCTCCGCAGGAGGCGCGTCGCCGAAGCCGCTAATTACGCATTACGCATTACGAATTACGCATTCAACACTTCCTCAATAACACTCCCCACCCTATCCGGCGTATCTTTGATATAAAGCTTTCCCGCATTGGCTGAGAGCTCTTCAAGCCTCTTGGGATCATGAATCAGATCGCTTACCGTCTGGATGAGAAGTTCAGATGTCAGGTCTTTCTGCTCAAACATGATAGCCGCGCCGGCGTCGGCAAGGACTTTGCCGTTATAGAACTGGTGGTTCTCGGCAACTATCGGGGACGGAACCAAGATTGAACCGCAACCGACAGCCTCAATCTCCGTCAGAGCACCCGCTCCGCAACGGCTGATAATCAGGTCTGCCGCCTCCATGCAGGTGGACATGTTGTCGATGTATTCTTTTACGATGAAATTTGGATGTTCGGAGAGGTTTACTCCATTAGTCTGGAGAGAAGCCGCAAAGCTTCCCCTGCCGTTCTTGCCGTAGGAGTGAATGTGGCTGACTTTAATATCATTCTTGCAGTACCATGCAATCAGGTCTGAAACAGTCTCGTTTATCCTCCCCGCACCAAGGCTTCCGCCGGTCGAGAGAATGCAGAGCTGATCAGCCGGCAATCCGAGTGCCTTCTTAGCTTCAGCCTTGGGAAGCCTGTCCACAAACCCGTGACGTACAGGAAGACCGGTCACAACGCACTTGTCCTTCTCTTTTATGTAATCCTTTGCCCGCTCAACCGTGAGCATGACTTTATCGGCTTTCTTTGCCAAAATTTTTGTAGTAACTCCTGGGAAAGCGTTCTGCTCGTGAATGACGGTCTTGATTCCCATAGCCGCCGCCTTGTGGACAATCGGCTCGCAGGCGTAGCCGCCAGTTCCTATAACAATATCCGGCTTGAAATCGTCAATAATTTTCTTTGCCTTGTGCCCCGATTCGATAAAATATTTGGTGGCAACGGCGTTGCGCTTCAGATTGTTGAAATTGATCTTGCGCTGGAAGCCTGCCACTTCCATGGATACAAATCTGATGCCCTCCTGCTCGATAAGCTTTTTCTCGATTCCGTTGGGAGTCCCGACGTATAGAAACTCGGCGTCGGGATGATGCGATTTTATTATCTCACATATGGCAATGGCGGGGTTGACGTGCCCCGCTGTTCCTCCGCCGGAAAGTATCACTTTAAGCATAATATTTCTCCATTCTCTAAATATTTTCGCACTGCCGTGAGACCGCCAGGACAACCCCCATCTCGACAAGCTGAATCATCAGTGCCGAACCGCCATAGCTGAAGAACGGCAGCGAAACACCGGTATTCGGGAATGCATTGCAGGCTACACCTATATTGAGTATCGCCTGAAGCCCTATGTGGAAGGTAATTCCGGCGGTAATAAGCGAGCCGAATTTGTCGGGAGCAGTTTTTGCGATTCTGAAGCCCCTGTATATGAACAAGCCAAAGAGAATTACAACAACCAATCCGCCGACATAGCCCAGTTCCTCGACGATTACGGAGATGATGAAGTCGTTCTGTGCCTCAGGAAGCCAGGCGTACTTCTGCCTCGACTCGCCGAACCCAAGACCGAACCATCCGCCCGAACCCATCGCGATAAGCGACTGCATGGTCTGCCAGTTATCATCGTCAATTGAACCGCTTTCTGTTGTGCTCATACTTTCAAGTCTGGTGGAGATATAGTCGAGTCCACCTCCACTGAGAATCGAGTAGCCCAAAAGAACCACAAGCCCTCCGACCACGACTATTCCCAACATCACCGCAATATCCTTATAGGGTACTCCAGAGAGCAGGACAACGCACAGCCAGAGCGCGCACATTATAAGAAGTCCCGAGATGTGTCTCTGCAGAACCATGTTAACTCCGACAAGTGCCAATACGACAAGAAGCCAGAAGTATTTTTGCAGAAAGCCCTTATGCTGTCGCTTCGGGTCTTCCATAATCCTGACACAAATAAATGCAGTTACAACTATAAGAACCGGCTTCATAACCTCAGACGTCTGGAACGAAAGCGATTCGGTGATTTTGATCCAGCGACGTGCACCGGCGTTTTCCTCTCCAAAGAGTGATGTATAGCAAAGGAGTAAAAATACAACAGTAAAGCCGAACGTGACGAGCTTTGAATTACTCAGTATATGATAGTCAAATATCGAGACAAAAAACATGATAATGACGCCAATGACCGCCGCCAGTGCCTGCCTCTTGACAAAATAATATCCGTCATTGTAATTTGTGAGACCCTCTATGTAGCTCGCCGAGAATACCATAATGAGCCCGTAGACGAGCATGACGACAACGAGGATAAAGAATATAGGGTCAACTCTACCGTCAATAACCCGGATTCCCGGCTCTCTTATCTTCCCGGCTCTCTTTGATTCTCTGCGGGCTTTTCTCTCCGACTGCTTTGAGGTCGCGTTCTTAGAACTGCCCCCTCTTGAAGCATTCCTGATCCGGGCACTGCCATTCTGAACAGTGATATTTCTTCCCGTCCCCTCAACGCCCGAGCCGATTATGTAGTTTGTTCTGTTTTCAGCCATGGGCGTTATTGCCTCCAACCTTATTATTCCGCTCCACGTGGTAAAACGACTTGGCTAACGCCAAGTCGGCAGTTCGCCTTTGGCGAACTGCGCGCTCCCTGCGGTCGCGCACCTCTCAGTCAGCCTGCGGCTGACAGCTCTCCTTGAAAAGGAGAGCCTTTTTTATCCCCTCGCAGATACTTTTGAGAGAAGACTTCTGGCTCCCCTTTTTAAGGGGAGCTGTCGCGAAGCGACTGAGAGGTGCGCCGACCAAAGGGAGGCGCATCGCCCGCAGGGCGACATTGTCGGCAGTAGCCGACTCCACCATTGTACATAGTACAATTGTACATAGTACATTTTACATTAATCCGCTGTATACAGCCACGTCGCCAGCACTCCCAGTGCGCCTGCCACGAGTGTGACCCCCGAGAACACCCAGAGAATCTTGTACTCGCTCCAGCCGCAGAGCTCAAAGTGGTGGTGAATCGGTGCCATCTTGAAGACACGCTTCTTTCTTATCCTGATGCTCAGAATCTGGATTATGTCAGACAGCATCTCTATAACATATATAATTCCGACCAGCGGCATAAGAAGCTCCAAGCCGCTTGCCATTCCCATTGCGACTACCGCGCCGCCTAAGAACATCGAACCGGTGTCTCCCATGAAGACCTTTGCGGGGTGCAAGTTCCAGATAAGAAAGCCTAAGCATCCTCCCGCAACAGCCATCGAAAAAGCTGACATCTCCCAGTTGTCAAGAAGAACGAATATCAGAACGAACGCGAGCGAATACACCGTCGTGACCGAGCCCAACAGTCCGTCTACACCGTCGGTAAAGTTGACGGCGTTCACGAGCAAATAGATGCACACGCCCATCAGCGGATAGTAGAACCAGCCGAAATTGACCTCCCCAATGAACGGAAATACAACCGAGGTGGTGTTCCCGAGGAAGTAGAGTGCCACTAAATAGCCGACAACTATCACGACCTGCATGGCGGTTTTCGCCTTGATGCTTAAGCCTAAGTTTCTCTTCTTGACTACTTTGATATAGTCGTCGATGAAGCCTACGAGCATAAAGAGCATTGCCACACCGACAGCCAAGAGTAGCTTGAGTCCCGAGTTTTCAGGAGTCTCCATCATGTGCGCCGAGCGGTATGCCTTGATGATGAGATAGCCTATCCAGGTACAAATCGGAACGGAGACAATAAACATAAACCCGCCCATCAAAGGAGTCCCCTCCTTCGACTTGTGCCAGGCAGGACCTATGTCAAGTATATGTGACCCCGCTTTAAGCTTGCGGAGATAAGGGATGAGAATCACCCCGAGAGCCCCGGCAATGACGGCAGATAGTATTCCGACTATAATGTTTATCCAGTATGGCATGGCTTTTCCTTCTTTTTATGCTTATTGTCGCCGCGGACACCCCTCCACCACCGCCTTCGGCGGCGGTCCCCCTCCCCCTTCGGGGGAGGCTTTTTGTGCTTCTATCAGAAGCTTTTGGGAGCGGCAGCTATAGGCTCCCCTGAAAGGGGAGCTGTCAGCCGCAGGCTGACTGAGGGGTTTCCGCAAGTGCTTCCGCCACAACTTCCCTCTCATCAAAATGTATCTTCCCAGTCGAAAGAATCTGGTAATCCTCGTGACCCTTTCCGCAGAGGACGATGACGTCGTCCTTTTTAGCGTTTTTGATCGCCCAGAAGATGGCGTCGCGGCGGTTGTCTATTTCAATATATTCCTTGAAGCCAGACGTTAGACCGGCTATTATGTCCATGATGATGGCGTGGGGGTCTTCATTTCGAGGGTTATCCGAGGTGACGACTAAGAAATCTGCGCCCTGCTCTGCCGCCTGAGCCATCAGCGGACGCTTTTTCGCGTCGCGGTTTCCGCCACAGCCGAACAGGCAGACGATTCTTCTGCCAGCCCCCGCGCTCTCGCGGACATTTCTTAAAATATTCGTGATCGCATCGGGAGAGTGGGCATAGTCAATGATGACGATGAAATCTCTTCCCGTCGGGACGACCTCGCACCTGCCTCTGACGCCTTTTATATCCGGGATGAGGGGGACTGTTCTCTCAGCACCGATTCCGGCAAGCTCCAAAACAGCGATAGCCATCATGGTGTTCGAGACGTTGTAGCTCCCCGGAAGAGGAATGCTGACCTTGTAGCTCTTGAGCGCGTTCGAGTACCAATAGGTCGACTCGTGCGCGGATAGCTTTATCATGTCGGCAAAGAAATCGGCTTCCTTGCGGATGGAAAGGGTGTATTTCGGGCAATTGATTTCATTGAAAAGCCGTTCGCCGTAAGGGTCGTCTATGTCGATGACGGCGTTCTTGCTCCTCCCGAAGAGGAGCTTTTTCGCCTGGTAGTAGTTCTCCATGCTCCCGTGGACGTCAAGGTGATCCTGCGTAAGATTCAGGAATGCCGAAACCTCAAAGACGCACTTTCCCAAGCGTTCCTGTTCAAGCCCTTGTGAAGACGCCTCCATAACAGCGTACTCACAGCCGGCGTCGACCATCTCTCTTAGTAGCTCAAAGAACTCGTTCGGAAGCGGCGTTGTATTCTCGGTGGGGATGAACCGGTCGCAGATTTCGTTTCCGCAAGTGCCGATAAGCCCAGCCTTGATTCCGAGAGCGTCTAAAAGCTGTTTTATGACGGTAGTAGTCGTGGTCTTGCCGTTTGTTCCGGTGATGCCGATGAGCTTAAGCTTACGCTCGGGGTTGTGGTACCAGTTCGCCCAGAGTGAGGAAAGTGCCAGGCGAGTATCTCTCACAACTATCTGATGCGGAACGCCGCAATCATGCTCGACAACAAAGACCTGAACGCCCTTTTCGCTCAGGCTCTTGACCTCGTTGTGCGCATCAAACTTCGCCCCCTTGAGAGCGACAAAGAGCGTATTTTCAGTGATTTCATCCCTTGAGTCGGAGGAAATCTTTTCAATTTCAATGTTAGGAATATCCTCCGGAGTAACCGGGCATATGCCGGATAATAGGTCATATAGTTTCATTTTATCACCCTTTTCAGTGATTAGTGGTTAGTTGCTATGGCTATTTGTCGCGCTTCGCGCGACGCGCCTCCTTTGGAGGCGCACCCCTCCACCGGCTTCGCCGGTCCCCCTCCCCCTTCGGGGGAGGCTTTAATTCGCTCGGGGATAGTTTCCGGTAGAGGATAAGATTGCAAATTAAAGTTGTGCATAAGTCAAAAGTTGCAAAGAGGCAGTCATAGCCTCCCCTGAAAGGGGAGGGGGACCGCCGGCGAAGCCGGTGGTGGAGGGGTCAACCTGAGTCCTCATTAACAACAAAGTACGCTTCAATAACCGTCCCGACCTCTACTGTCGTTCCGACGGAATAGTTGGAGGTTCCGGTGCAGACGGCTCCGCTCTTTTCAGCGGCTCCTCCGAGCGGCAGCAGGTTCAGACCTGCCTTTGTAATCAGCCTGTTTGCCTCCGAAAGCGAACAGCCGGAAATGTCGGGTACTGTCGTGTACTGGACATCATAGTCCTCATCTGTATAGACGACAACCGTGCATCCTGTCGGCATGGTGCTTCCGCTTGCGGGCACCTGCCTTATTACTGTGTCTCCATCGCCGATGACCTCGATTTCGAGCCCGAGAGCTTCAAGAGTAGCAGTTGCCTGCGAGACAGTTGAGCCTCTTATATAAGGGACGGAAACGTCCATATCTTCCAGATCTTCTTCTGTATACTCGGCGTAATATCCCAGATATGGGAGAATTTCAGTCAGAGCCTCAACTACAACAGGAGCGGCGACGGCAGAGCCATAGTAGAGCCCGTTCGTCGGCTCATCGACCATTACGAGCATGATTATCTCCGGGTCGTCGGCAGGATAGAATGCGACGTATGACGACACATACGTAGTACCTGATGAATCCTCATCCAGCTTCTGTGATGTTCCCGACTTTCCGCCGATTGAGTAGCCCTTGATGTAGGCGTTGCTTCCCGAGTTTGTATTTACGACAGTTTCGAGCACCTCGCGCATGGTTTCGGAGGTCTCCTCCGAGATAACCTGCCGTTTGATTGTGGTCTCGTTCTGCATGATTATATTTCCCTCACTGTCGACGACCTTATCGACGACATAGGGGGTGAGCAAATATCCGCCGTTGATGACTGCCGCATAAGCGCAGAGCATCTGAATAGGAGTTATCTTGTTTGCCTGACCGAACGAGCTCGACGCCAAGTTGACGAGGGTCATGTTGTCAGAGTCGATATAAAGGCTGTTCGGCTCCGCCGGAAGGTCGATTCCCGTCTTCTGGGTGAGACCGAAAGCCTCAAAGTATTTGCAGAATGCCGTCGCTCCCAACTTCTGTCCGATAAGGACGAACGCCGGGTTGCAGGAGTTGGTCATCGCTTCAACGAAGGTCTGGCTTCCGTGCGAGCTTGAGCTCCAGCAATGGTATATCGTGTCCATGACGGTGATAGAGCCGGAGCAGTAGAAGGTGTCGCTGAGGCTTATTGCGTTCTCCTCAAGAGCCGCCGAGCCGGTTACTACCTTGAAAACAGAGCCCGGGAAGTAGAGCGATGAGATTGCCTTGTTCGTCCACTGGGTATTCCACGCTTCAGAAAGTGCCGCGCTGTATTCTTCATCCGTAACCGTTCCGTCAAGACCGGCTAAGTATTCTGAAAGCGATTCATCGGTGATGACCGTCGGCTCGTTCAGATTATATGTCGGCGAAGAAGCCATCGCATAGATAGCACCCGTCTTGCAGTTCATGACTATTGCACATGCGCCGTCCTCCGGGTCGTTCGCCGAGACTGCGTTCGCAAGTGCCTCTTCAACATAATACTGAATCGTCGCGTCGATTGTCGAATATACTGAGTAGCCATCAACTGCGTCGTAGCTTTGCTTGTACTTGTACTGGATTTCCGAGCCGTTCGCGTCGATAGCAGTGACGATGGCACCGTCCGTACCGGTGAGGTAATCGTCATATGATGCTTCAATTCCGTAGATGCCGTAGCCGTCATAGTGCAGATGCCCGATGACGTTCGCCGCAAGGTCGTCCTGCGGATAATATCTCTCGGTAGTCGCCGTCGCACCAACAGAGGTGATTCCCGCCTCGCTCATGATTGAAAGGATTGATGTAGCCGTGGTCTTGTCGACCTCGGTGGCTATTACCTGATAGGCGTTGTCCTTTGAGAGCTTTGTTTCGATTACGTCCTCGTCCACTCCGAGATACTCGGAAAGAGTTTCGACGATGAGCTCCTTCTGCTCGGTATCCCTGTCGCGATAGGTGGTCGGGTCGACGAAAACGGTGTAGACCGTAACGCTCTGCGCCAAAACCTGACCGTTGGAGTCATAGATTGTTCCTCTTGTTGAGCTGATTGTTGTCGTTTTGAACTGCTGACTGTTGGCAAGAGCCTGGTACTTTTCGCTGTCAACAACAGCGACCTGGTACATGCTGTAGGTGACGTACACAAGGGTCGCAATCATGACCAAAAGCAATGGTGCAAACAGTCGCCGCTTCATTTTTGGAGTCGGTTTTTGAGTTTCTGCCATTTTGAGTCCTTTCTCCGAAAACTGTCACGGTTCGCCATTTTACCTCTGACTGAAGAAAGCTAAGTTTACCCTTCAATATTCAAGAAGGCAAAACTTAACTTTCCCTCAACACTATCCACTATACTACTAATATTATTTTTTCAGAACCCCAGATATTCAAAAACATCGGAGAACCAGTTCTTTATGATTACGAAAATATTCGAGCTTTCTGTTTCAACAACCTCGATGACGGTGTCCGCCTCTACCTCGACATATTCAATCTGGGATTTATCAAGCTTTTCAAGTCCCAAGACGTTCTGCGCGTATTCCTCAACGCTCTTGAGGGACGTCTTTGACTCGTACTCCGCCGCAAGACTTGCGTTGTCGCTCTCAAGCTCCGCCAAGGTGCTCTCAAGGGAGCTTATCTCGTTGAAGAGCCGGTTGGTCTCGACATTGCCATAGAGAAGCGCGAAGAAAACAGCAAGGAAGATAGCCGCATACACGATTATTCTGACCAGGTTCTGCGGCAACGCAACCGAATTGTTCCGTATTACAACAATAGACCTTCTCTTCTGCTCAGGCTTTGGCTGTGTCTTAGGCACAGCATTGCTTTTCGGCTCGTAAACCGACAGGTCATAAGCTAAATTGTCATCACGATACGCCATGTTTTCACGTCCTTTTTCGTTCAACTCTTCTTATGCAGAGCCGGCTATTTTCGCCGAAGGCGAAAATAGCACCCCTCAGTCAGCTTCGCTGACAGCTCCCCTTATCAGGGGAGCCATAATTCTTTCTCCCGAAAGCCTCTGAGAGAGGCAGTTATAGCCTCCCCTGAAAGGGGAGGGGGACCGCCGCCGAAGGCGGTGGTGGAGGGGTGCGCCTCCTCAGGAGGTGCGCATCTGCCGCAGGAAATGCATTTCTGCAGGTTTACAATTTCTCCACTATCCTCAGTTTCGCTGAATGGCTTCGGCTGTTGCTTGCAAGCTCTGCCTCGGTGGGCTCTATTGGCTTGCGGGTGATTATCTTTCCTCTTGGAGTCCTTCCGCACACGCAGACCGGGAATTCCGGCGGGCAGATACAGCCCTGAGCAAAGCTCAGAAATCTCTGCTTCACCATTCTGTCCTCAAGCGAGTGGAATGTGATTACGCACAGTCTCCCGCCCGGCTTGAGCCGCTCAAAGCCCTTGTCAAGAGCCTCGGAAAGCTCCGAAAATTCGTTATTTACTTCTATTCTTATCGCCTGGAAGGTCTTCTTGCAGGGGTTCTTCTCCCGCCTTACCTTCGCAGGGACCGATTGTCTTATAATCTCGTCAAGCTCTCCTACTGTCCTTATCTCTGCCTTTTCACGCTCTTTGACGATGTTCGAGGCGATGCTCTTAGCAAACCTCTCCTCGCCGTACTCGAAAAGAATCCGGGTCAGGTCTTCATAGGAGTAATTGTTGACGACATCCTTGGCACTTAGTCCGCTCTCGCTCATTCTCATGTCGAGTTCACTCTCTTCCGAGTGATAGGAGAATCCTCTGTCCGGGTTGTCAAGCTGATATGAGCTGACTCCTATGTCCAAAAGAAGCCCGTCAATCGAGCCGATGCCCTGCTCGTCAAGTATCTTGTCGACATTTCCGAAAGTTCCCTCCACAACCGTGGCGTTCAGCCCGAAAAGCCGCTCGCGCGCAACCTCCACAGCCTCGGGGTCTCGGTCAATCGCTATGAGCATCCCGGTAGTGAGCTTTTTCGCAATCGCTCTTGAGTGACCCGCGCCGCCGGCGGTTCCGTCAACATAGATTCCGTCCGGCTTGATGTTCAAGCCTTCTATACATTCATCCAAAAGAACCGGTATGTGCCGAAATTCCATGAAACTGTCCTTCAATAATTACTGTTCAAGTGCCGCTAAAGCCGCATAGAGGTCGTCAGGCGAAATCGACTGAGTGAACTCTTCATAGGTGTTCTTGTCCCATATCTCCGCGGTTTCGATAGCTCCGACAACATAGACGTCCTTAAGGAGTCTTGCGTATTCTCTCAGAGCCTGAGGCACTAAAATTCTTCCGAGCTTATCCGTTTCGACCGGAATCGCTCCTTTGATGTAAATCTGCTTGAGGATTTCCTTGTCCTTGCCCTCGCGCATCCGTGAAATCTTGTCGCGAAGAGCGTTCCAATCCTCGATGGAGTAGGCGACCAGGCGGTGGTCAGCTCCTCTTGTCAGCATGAATCTGTCGCCCAAGACATCGCGGAACTTCTGGGGAAAGCTCATTCTGCCCTTAACGTCAATCGTATAAGGAAGCTCCCCGCTCATATTCTTATCTTCCGGCATCAGATTCACCTCCATTTACCACCTTTTAACACCCGATACCACTCGTTACACCAATTATAGCATCATATTTTCCAAAATGCAATAGGGAATTTCGAGGTATTTTCGATTTCGGGGAAATTTTTTCTGCAACGGCAACTCATGTAGGGGCGGATAATATCCGCCCGAAAAGCTGCCGACGAAATCACGGGCGGATAATATCCGCCCCTACAAAAATAACTATTGCAAAAAAAGTGCATATGATGTATAATACACTTCGGGATGTGAAACATCCCGAAGCGGGAAGTTGCTTCGCAACTTCCACTCTTCGTTCGGGAGATTGATATACATGGATAAGATAAAAGTCGGCATCATCGGTGCTACCGGTTATGCGGGTGCTGAATTAGTGCGACTGCTCAGACAGCGCGACGATATAGAAATAGTGAGCCTTGGCTCAAGAAGCTACTCGGGAACGCCGTTCTCGAACGAATATGGCTCTCTCAGAGGCTATGAGGACGACGAGTGCGCGGGGGAAGACATGCTTGAAATGTCGAAAAACTGCGACGTCATCTTCACTGCGACTCCGCAGGGCTTCTGTGCCTCACAACTGACCGAGGAGATTCTCTCAAACTGCAAGGTCATCGACCTCAGTGCCGATTTCAGAATAACCGATCCGGAAATCTATGAGGAGTGGTACAAAATTCACCACCCCTGCCCCGAATTCATAAAGGAAGCAGTTTACGGCTTGCCGGAGATTAACCGTGAGAAAATCAGGTCTGCCCGGCTTATTGCAAACCCCGGTTGCTACCCCACCTGCAGTTTTTTAAGCATCTATCCGTTGCTGAAAGCGGGCTACATAGACCCCGATTCTATCATTATTGACGCGAAGAGCGGAACCTCCGGTGCCGGAAGAGGAGCGAAAACCGCGAATCTCTTCTGCGAGGTCAACGAGAGCATCAAGGCATATTCTGTCGCCGCTCACCGGCACGTCCCCGAGATTGAGGAACAGCTCTCAAATGTCGCCGGTCGCGACCTGAGAATCAGCTTCACCCCGCACTTAGTCCCGATGCAAAGAGGAATTTTGGTGACTGCATATGCAACCCTCACAAGTCCGGTCACCCCGGAAGAGCTGAAAGCGGCGTACGACGCCTGCTATAATGACGAGTATTTCGTCCGCGTCCTCCCCTATGGCACTCCTCCGGAGACAAGATGGGTCAGAGGAAGTAACTTAGCCGACGTCTCCTGCAAGATGGACCCAAGAACCAACCGCGTCATCATGATAGGAGCTATCGATAACATGGTCAAAGGCGCGGCAGGTCAGGCAATTCAGAATATGAATCTGATGTTTGGACTTCCTGAGACTAAGGGGATTGAGCAGTTGGCGGTTTGATTAAATGTGTAATTCGTAATGCGTAATTCGTAATTATTTAGGAGCACAAAATGGAGAATATATCGGGGGCGATTCTTCGCCCCATGACAATAAGTGATTACCCCGAGGTGTTCGCTCTCTGGGAGAGCATCGAGGGGTTCGCTATCAGGAGCATCGACGACTCTTATGACGGCGTGAAGAGATTTCTTGCAAGAAATCCCGGGCTGAGCGTTGTCGCGGAAATCGGCGGCAAGCTCGTCGGAACTATCCTCTGCGGAAGCGACGGAAGAACAGGATATTTCTACCACGTCTGCGTCGAAAGAAGCCACCGTAATAAAGGCATCGGCACAGAGATGGCTCGATTCTGCACCAACGCCCTCAAAGCCGACGGCGTCAACAAAATAAGCCTCATCGCCTTCAAGCAGAACCGCCTCGGCAACTCCTTCTGGCAGTCGACCGGCTGGTCGCCGAGGGAGGACGTAAACGTCTATGATCTGGTGCTGAATGATGAGAACAAGATTAGAAAGAATTCGTAATGCGTAATTCGTAATGCGTAATTGTTGTTTGCGATAATAATTACGAATTACGAATTAAGAATTACGCATTATCAGTTAGGGGAATTACTATGATAAACAATTCAAAAAAGTTTGAGATACTGGCTGGCGGCGTCACTGCCGCTATCGGCTTTTCTGCGGCTTCTTATGCCGCGGGGATAAAGTACCAGGGTCGCGACGACATGGCTATGATTTATAGCTCTGTCCCTGCCGTCACTGCGGGAACGTTCACGACAAATCTTGTGAAAGCCGCTCCCGTTCTCTGGGACAAACAGATTATTGATAACTACGAGACCTCCCAGGCGGTGGTCATCAACTCGGGAATTGCGAACGCCTGCACCGGACAGGAGGGCTTGGACTGCTGTTGGATGGTCGCCGACGAGGCAAGAGAGGCTCTTGGCTTGGGCGTCGGCTCAGTCTTGGTTGCCTCAACAGGAGTTATCGGAAAACAGCTTCCTGTCCTGAAGCTCCGCGCTGGCGTCAGAGAGCTTTCAGGAAGACTCGGTACAACCCTTGAGCACGGCACAGCGGCTGAAAAAGCAATCATGACTACAGATACAAAACCCAAAGAGGTTGCCGTCAGATTCACCCTTGGCGAAAAGACCGTCACAATCGGCGGAATGTGCAAGGGCTCGGGAATGATTCACCCGAACATGTGCACGATGCTCGCATTCATCACCTCCGACATTGCCATCTCGAAAGAGCTTCTGAACAAGGCTCTCAGGGCGGATATTCAAGATACATTCAACATGATTTCGGTCGACGGAGACACCTCCACGAACGATACGGTAATACTCATGGCAAACGGTCTTGCCGGAAATCCCGAAATTACCGCCGAGAATGAGGATTACGATGCTTTCTGCCAGGCTCTTCACATCGTCACCGAGACGCTTGCGAAGAAGATCGCCGGCGACGGCGAGGGCTGTACCGCCCTTCTTGAGGTCAAGGTCGTGAACGCTTCGGATAAAGAAACCGCAAAGACACTTGCAAAGTCGGTCGTCTGCTCAAGCCTCACTAAAGCGGCTATCTACGGTCACGACGCAAACTGGGGAAGAATCCTCTGCGCGCTCGGATATTCGGGAGCGAAATTTGACCCCGACAAGACAGATTTATACTTCATAAGTGCCGCAGGAAAATTAAGAGTCGTCGAAAACGGCATGGCTACCGACTATTCGGAAGAGTTTGCCACGAAGATTCTCTCCGAGCCGGAGGTCACCGTTATTGCAGACGTCCACGACGGCAAGGCAACAGCCACCGCATGGGGCTGTGACCTCACCTATGATTACGTGAAGATTAACGCAGATTATCGTTCATAAAGGAGACAGAGACATGACAGAAAATACACCAACCGTCCCGGATATGGACGTAATGCAGAAGGCACAGGTGCTCATTGAAGCACTGCCCTACATCCAGCGGTTCAACCGCAAAATTATCGTCGTCAAGTACGGCGGAAGCGCGATGGTCGACGAAAGCCTCAAGCACTCGGTCATCCAGGACGTCGTTCTTTTAAAGCTTGTCGGATTCAAGCCAATCATCGTCCACGGCGGAGGAAAAGAGATAAGCCGCTGGGTCGGAAAGGTCGGAATGGAGCCGCACTTTGTGAATGGACTCCGGGTCACCGACGAACCGACAATGGAGATAGCCGAAATGGTTCTGAACCGCGTCAACAAGAGCTTAGTTCAGCTCGTCAACGAGCTCGGCGTCAAGGCGGTCGGAATCAGCGGCAAGGACGGAATGCTCCTCAAGTGCGAGAAAAAGCTCTCCGGCGGCGAGGACATCGGCTTTGTCGGAGAGGTGACGGAAGTCAACCCGAAAATAATTTACGATTTGCTCGAAAAAGACTTCCTCCCCATCATCTGCCCGATCGGCTACGACAACGACTTCTATAGCTACAATATCAACGCTGACGACGCCGCCTGCGCGATTGCAAGGGCTGTGAACGCCGAGAAATTGGCGTTCCTCACCGACGTCGAGGGCGTCTATAAAGACTTTAGCGACAAATCGACCCTCATTTCCGAGATGACCGTTTCGGAGGCTCAGAAATTTGTCGAAGAAGGAAGCTTCGGCGGCGGAATGCTCCCCAAAATGCAGAACTGCATCGACGCCATCACACACGGCGTCAACCGGGTTCATATCCTGGACGGCAGAATCGCCCACTGCCTCCTCCTCGAAATCTTCACCAATAAAGGTATCGGAACTGCGATTATAAGAGATGGTGGGGAGAGGTATTATAAGGGATAACCTCTCAGTCAGCCTACGGCTGACAGCTCCCCTTATCAAGGGGAGCCAATAGCAACCTCTCATAGAATGCAAAAAGGCTCCCCTTTTTAAGGGGAGCTGGCGCGCGAAGCGCGACTGAGAGGTGCCGCGACCGAAGGGAGCGGCGTCGGTGAAGGCGACGTCAGTCGCCGTAACCGACTAATTCCAGAAAGGATGAAAATCATGCCAGAATCATACATTTCCCGTGCTGAAAGCACTCTTTACAAGACCTATTCCCGCTTCCCTGTCGTGTTTGAGCGGGGCGAGGGCACAAGGCTATATGACGACAAGGGCATCGAATACCTCGATTTCGGTGCAGGTATCGCCGTTATGGGACTCGGGTATCACTATCCCGGAGTTGACGAGGCGGCGAAAAGCCAGATTGACAAGCTCGTCCACACTTCTAACCTGTTTTATAACATCCCCGCCACCGAAGCGGCTGAAAAGCTGTTGAAAGTCTCCGATATGGACAGGGTTTTCTTCACGAACAGCGGAACTGAGGCTATCGAGGGCGCACTAAAAATTGCAAAGCGTCACGCCTACAATCGCGGGCTTCCCTCCGACTACGAAATCATCGCAATGGAGCACTCTTTCCATGGGCGTTCTATTGGCGCACTTTCCGTCACCGGCAACGCCCACTATCGCGAACCGTTCGACCCGCTCATCCCGAATATCAAATTCGCAGAATACAACAACCTTGACAGTGTCAGGGCTCTCTTCTCCGAGAAGACCGCCGCCGTCATCATGGAGACCATCCAGGGCGAGGGCGGAATCTACCCGGCAACTGAGGAATTCCTCTCTGGCGTCCGCAAGCTCTGCGACGAGACCGGTGCGCTCCTCATCTTAGACGAGATTCAGTGCGGAATGGGAAGAAGCGGCGACATGTTCGCCTGGCAGGGATACGGCGTCAAGCCGGATGTCATGACGGTCGCAAAAGCCCTTGGCAACGGCTTCCCGATTGGCGCGTTCTTAGCCCATGGCGAAGCCGCAAGCGCGATGACAGTAGGAGACCACGGCTCAACCTATGGCGGAAACCCGCTCGTCTGCGCCGTCGCCTCGAAAGTCCTTGACATCTATAAAGAAAAAGACATCCCCGGACACGTAAAATCGGTCGGAGAATATCTCTCAGATAAGCTTGAGGAGCTGAAGTCCTCATCAGATAAAATTGTAGCCCACCGGGGCAAGGGTCTCATCCAGGGACTTGAATTCAACACCCCCGTCGCGGACATAGTCAAGTCCGCACTCATGGATGAGCACTTGGTTCTCATCTCGGCGGGAAAGAATGTCATAAGGTTCGTACCGCCGCTGGTTATCACAAAAGCGGATGTAGATGAGATGATTGCGAAGCTTGGTAGGGTTCTCATGTAGGGGCGGATATTATCCGCCCGAACTACGAAGCCAGCACTACAGCGGGCGGATAATATCCGCCCCTACATAATCCGCAATAATTACGCATTACGAATTACTCCGCCAATCCCTCCGCGACACCCATCACAAGTATTCCCGCCATGACGATAGCTATGGCTACATACTGCTTCGCAGTGAGCTTTTCTTTCAGGAAGATTCTTGAAAGAACGATTGAGACTATGCTGTATGCCGAGATGAGTGGTGCGGCGACTATCGCGTTGCCGCTCATGGCGTAGACATAGAAGTACTGTCCGGCGGTCTCGAAGATTGCGGCGGCGACCTTGTCCCCCTGCTTCGGGAGGGCTATCTTCTCCTTCTTTATAACAAGAACATAGAAAAGAAGAATCAGCGCGACAATCAGGAACGTGAGCATATAGGAGATGTTCGCAACGTCCTCGATGTTCTCCTCCGTGACATCAACGAGCGGGGTGAGTTCAATATCAAGATAGAACGCGTCAAAGAACGTGCCAAGTGCGTCCAAAACCGCATAGACGAGCGGGAAGATGAGTGCGACAAAGCCGTTTATGTACTTCCTGTCCGACTCCTTGACCTCGCCGACCTCCTGCCTCTCCAAAATTCCGATGTAGACAACGCCGACGGTTACAAGTATTACCGAAACAGCCGACATAAGGTCTAAGCTCTGTCCTAAGAAAATGATGCAGAGAATGGTGACGACCGCGCCGGAGGAATTCTCGACCGGCGAGCAGATGGAAAGCTCTAAATACCTCAGTCCCGCATAGCCGACGACCATCGAAATTATGTACATGAGCGATGTCGGCAGATAGTAGATGAGGTTCATCGGATTGTAGTCAAATCCGTTTGCTATCAGCATGATTATCGCCTGAATACCCATGATAAGACCGACAGCGATAGCGGTCAGGTAGTGACTGTATTTCTCCGATTCGTCCGCACCCCTCTTATAAAAAAGGTCGGCGACACCCCAAAGAAACGTCGTCAGAAGCGTAAATAAAAACCACATATAATAATCTCCCAACTATGAATAGTTTACACGGTTTCAAAGTATAACATAGTTGGGGGAAGTTGTCAAGAGGGGAAACCCCTCAGTCACGCTTCGCGTGACAGCTCCCCTTTCAGGGGAGCCTTTTTTCATTCTCTCACAAGCCTTTGATTAAGGCAGTCAATGCCTCCCCTGAAAGGGGAGGTGGATGCGCCGCAGGCGCAGACGGAGGGGTTTCTCCAAAGGCTGTACCTCCTCCTGCATAAATACCTCCTGACAGCTTCTTGGGCTTGCCGAGTCCTCGATCCGGTGGTATGTTCCATCACTTGCCATCACCCGCGCTTTGACGTTGTCAAGCCTCAGCTCGTCTATTATGTGGAGGAGGCGTTTGCGGGTCTCTTTATCGGTGACCGGGCAGGCGACTTCTACCCTTCTCTCAGTATTTCGGGTCATAAAGTCTGCGGAGGCGATATAGAGGGCGGCGTCTGAGCCCCTTCCAAAGCAGTAGATTCGCGAGTGCTCAAGGTAACGTCCAACTATTGAGAACACCTTGATGTTTTCGGTCAAGCCCTCTATTCCTGGAAGAAGACAGCAGATGCCGCGGATGTTCATGACGACCTCGACTCCCGCCTGGGACGCCTCGGCTAATTTATCGATAATCTCGCGGTCGGTGAGGGAATTTAGCTTTAAGAAGATGTAGCCGTCCGACTTCTTCTTGATTTCCTCGTCGATGAGCTCGATAACCCGCTCCTTGAGGCTGAACGGCGAGACAAGAAGGTGCTGGTACTTTCCGTCCAGGTTCACGGTTGCCATATTTTGGAAGAGCAACGCCGCGTCCTCGCCTATCTCCTGATTCGCGGTCATAAGTGAGAGGTCGGTGTACTGCTTCGCGGTCTTCTCGTTATAATTTCCCGTGCCAATCTGGGTGATGTATCTGACGTTTCCGCCGCCGCGGCGGCTATGCTCTCTTTTCGTAATCAGACAGATTTTCGAGTGAACCTTTATCCCCTCAAAACCGTAGAGGATGGTGCACCCTGCCTCCTCAAGCCTTTCAGCCCAGTGGATGTTGTTCTGCTCGTCAAACCGCGCCCTCAGTTCCATCAGGACGACAACATGCTTGCCGTTCTCGGCGGCGGCGCAGAGGTATTCGACCAGCCGTGCACCAGCGGCAAGCCTGTAGATAGTAATCTTGATGGAAAGTACGCTCGGGTCGACCGACGCCTCCGCAATCATCCGTAAAAACGGCTCCATCGACTCGTAGGGATAGAACATGAGAACGTCATGCTTCTCAATCTGCGGGATAATCTTCTCGTTTTTGTTGAGGTACGGTGTGAAATGTGGCTTGTAGACGGGGTCGCACAAAGTCGCTACGCTCTCCTTCGGGAGTAAATCACTCAGCGAGAAGAGATAGTCAAGGTGAATCGGGTACTTCATCGTGAAGACCTGCTCTCGACTGAGGGAAAGCGTCTTACAGAGCGTCGAGATGAGCTTTTCGCTTAAAGTCCCCTCGATTTCAAGGCGGACGGGCGCAAGACGACGGCGTTTTTTGACTATCTTCTGCATGAGCCCGCGGAAGTCGGTCTCGACATCGTATGCCTCGTCCTCCGGAGAGATGTCAGCGTTACGTGTGACCGAGATGACCGCCCGCTCGGTGATTTCATACTCGGAGAAGACTAAGTTCGCGAACTCGCAGAGAATATCCTCGGTTAAAATGAAGTGCACTCCCCGCTCCTCAAGCCGTAAAAACTTCGGAAGCTCCTGCGGAACGGGAAGAATACCGATAAGCTCCTGACCGTCCCGCCTTAGCGTCATGATGATGTTGAGCCCCTTGTTCGGGAGGTGCGGGAACGGGTTATGCATGTCGACTATCTGCGGCGAGAGAATCGGGCGAACCTCGTCCTCAAACCAGGCGGCAACCTGCTTTTTAGCTTTCTCGCTCAAGTCCTGATAGGAAAGTCTGCAGATATTGCAAGCCCGGCAGAGCGATTCAAGCTCCGCCATGACCTTGTCGCGCTTCTTATATAACGGTATCAACGCCTTGAAGATAGCCGAAAGCTGTTCCGAGGGCGTCTTTCCTGTCTTATTATCGATGTGCTCTTCTTTCAAGAGACTCATATCGTGGAGAGACCCCACCCGCACCATGAAGAATTCGTCCAAGTTCGACGTAAAAATAGCCGCGAACTTGAGTCTCTCCATCAGCGGCACGCTCTCGTCCTTGGCTTCCTCAAGAACTCTTTCGTTAAACCGAAGCCAACTGAGCTCTCTGTCCTGCGTATATCTAAGGTCATTCATGAAATCCCTCTCCAATCACATGCTTGATAAGATAGCCCTCGCGAACTCCACACATGCTCACGGTTATCTCCTCGGCATTAAGTGCTTTCGATATGGTCTCAAGGACGATAAGTCCGGGGATGATGGTGTGGATTCTGTCGGGGACTATCTTCAGGAGCTCGTGGACGTTGTCGCTGTCTGGCTTCTTGATTCGCTTCAGGAGCATCTTGAGCTCCTCAACCGAAATGATTCTGTAGTCGTCCGAACGGCAGAAGAAGTGGTTCGCAACCTGTGACGCCGCTCTGACTGTCCCTCCGACTCCACAGATGTGCGCCACAGGGCTGAGGTCGACGTTCGCGCGCTCAAGCTGTTCTTCAACCGCTTTGCGAATCTTCTTTCGCTCATCCTCGGTCGGGTAGAAGCCGTTAACATAGCGGTTGAAGAGATTTAAACTTCCAATTGGCAGGCTGTAGGTCGAGAGTATCTTCCCGTCCTCATACCGGAGGATTTCGGTTGAGCCGCCGCCTAAATCAAGCATGACGCCACTTTTGTGGGTGATGCCGAGTGTCGCTCCAGTGAAACTTAGAACCGCTTCCTCCTCGCCGGAGATAACGTTAACTGAAATCCCCGTCTCCTCAAGTATACTCTCCACGACCTCCTCGGTATTCGAGATGTTTCTTAAAGGCGCGGTCGCGAAGACGTGCATATCCGGAATCTCAAGGTTATCAAGAAGCTTCTTGTATTCAAGCAGAGTCTTGCAGATTATCCTGATTCCTTCTGAAGGAAGCCTCCCGGACTTAATGTAGCTGGCAACTCCCGCCATAGTTTTTCTGTGCATGAGAAGCCGGTTTTCGCCGTTCTCACACTTATAAACCGACAACCGAATGGTGTTCGATCCGATGTCAACAATTCCGCAAATCATCAAAATCCCCCGTTATCATATTATTATTTGTCGCAATATTACTCATATTCGGGTTTATTATACGCGAGCCCACGTTAAGTCTGATAGCGCGGGGAGGTTAAATTTGGGTAAACCCCTCCACCGCGCTTCGCTCGGTCCCCCTCCGGAAGTTCGCTTGCGAACTTCATTTCAGAGGGAGGCTTTTGTTCGTTCTATGTAATTTCTGTAGGGGCGGATATTATCCGCCCGAGCCAAAGCGTCAGCACTACAACGGGCGGATAATATCCGCCCCTACAATTATCACTACCGAAGCCGAATATTACCCTCCGTATACCCTAACTAAGCCGAATAAAGATTGTTGAAAACTCTGTGAGTTTGTTGAAAAGAAAAGCCCGGATTAACGGGATTCTCAACATTTTCAACAGAGTTTTCAACAAAAATTCAGCGAATACCGATTGTAAATCAAAAAATATGGGACATTCTCCCGAAAAAGCGCGAATAAAATTCGGAGAAGATTCGTGGATTTTTGGGGAGGGATTTTTGCGATTTTGACGAAAAAAGCCCGGGCTCAGGCTTTAAGTCCGGGCTTCCGCTATTCAATTATGAGATTCTCTTCACCTGACCCCGCTCCAAGGAACATCACGAAATAAATCGGCAGGTAGGTTATCTTACCCTTCGTCGTGATTTCCCGCTCGTTAGAGAGGACGTACGCCTTTTTCACATGATAGTCTTCGTTTGATACGAACGCGCTCAACGCACTGTGGGTGGTGTAATCCTTACCAGACTTGACCTCGATAGGAACTGCCGACAAGCTTTCGTAGTCGTCGATAAGGTAGTCGACCTCTCCCTTCACCCGGTTGTCGTAATAGTAGAGCTTATTCCCGTGTGCCGCAAGCTCGCTCGCAACGACCGTCTCATAAACAGAGCCAAGATTCACCGAGCGAATTTCGTCCATGATGGCGCGCATATTGTTCCCATAGAGAATTCCTGAAAGAATCCCCACATCGTTAAGGTATAACTTCAGGAGATTCTTTCCTTGGGATTGTGAAAGTGGGAACTGTGGGTTCGAGATAGCCTGGACGTTCAGAGCAATTCCCGCACTGATGAGGTATTCAAACTCGTCCTGGTAGTCGGAAAAGCTCTTGCCCCTTTTCCCTTCAATGCTCTGTGCAACAACCCGCTTCTTCTTGTTCTCCATGTTCGACGGAATCATGTCGTAAACCCTGCGGATTCTGAGCTTATTCTCAGAATCGTACTTGGAGGCGTCAGCCGCATAATAATCGTGAATTTCCGACTGAATCTCCCTGACCCTCTGGATATTCCTGCTTTCCAAAAAAGTATTTACAGCATCGGGGAGTCCGCCGACGAGAAGATACTTCCTGAATAAATCCATCATCTTGTCATGTAAGCCCTCGTCCAGCGACTCTTTTTTCCGGAATTTGCCCCAAAGTGCCGAAACAGCCGCCTCATTCATCCCGTTTGCGTACAAAAACTCCTCGAAATCAAGCGGATACATCCTGACTTTTCTGATGCTCCCCATCGGAATTGATGTCGTCTGTGACAGTGTGACGCCAAGTAGCGAGCCGCTTGCGATAAAAGTGTACTTTCCATCCTGGGACAAGAACTTGAGAAGCGTCAGAAGCCCCGGATATGCCTGAATCTCGTCGATGAAAATAAGCGTGTTCTCTTTTTCGCGCATCTTATTTCCCTCAGTCATGCTTAGCCGAAGATAGAAATCCTCAACTGTCCTGACATCAGAAAAGAGCCGCTCTCCCAAAGAGTCCTCGACCATATTGATTTCGATAAAATTCTCGAACATCCTTCGCCCGACATGCCGGATAATGAAGGTCTTTCCAACCTGCCTTGCGCCATCGATGAGAAGAATCTTCTCGCTATCACCGCGCAAGTGCTCCTCAATCACAGCTTCAATCTTACGATATAGCATAAAACCACCTCTTCTGAGAGTCCAAGCCCCATCCAAATGACTTTTCAATAGTATTATACCCTATTTTCAACCACTTTTCAATACTTTTCAGACCATTTTTTCATGACTTTTCAATACTTTTTTGCCCTCAAAAAAGTCACTTTTCAAACTTGCCTGTTTTGCACTATTCTGTAAGCCATCCAAACTCCACTTTTCACTCCCACCCTCCCCACTAAAAAATCCCGCCATTCAGCGGGATTTTTTCTTACCTCGTCGCGATCCAGTCGTGAGCGAGGTCGACTGCCTCGAAGAGGCTATGCTTTTCGGTGGTCTTGGTGATGCGCTCCATGACGGGGACGTTCTCGTCGGTCAGCATTCTGTAAATCCTGACCTTAGTCGCGACGTCGACATCGCCGCGCTTCTCGGAAGCCGCAATCTGCATATACACGACCTCCTTATCACCCATGCTCCCATAATAGAGCTCGTTGCCCTTCCTCACAAGAGGAAAGCCTTTATATTCAAAGAATTTTTCTGCCATAATATTCCGTTCCTTTCTGTATTAACTCGGTGAAAAACGCTCGCCTTTTAGGCTCGCGCCCTCTCAGTCACGCCTATGGCGTGCCAGCTCCCCCAAAGGGGGAGCCAAGTATTCGGGGAGCACTCATTCTCGGCTCTCCCTATGGGAGAGCTGTCAGCCCAACGGGCTGACTGAGAGGGCGCACCCGCAGGGTGCGTAATTACGCATTACGCATTACGAACTTCTCACCACGCCATCAGTATATCATCGCTTGTTCCGCCGTTGATGAACGTCTCGACATTCGTCCTGAGCGTCTGGATGTAGCTTATCGGCTGGCTGAAGGAGGTGATGCCGTTCATCTTTATCGTGACGCGGTTGTTGCCGTCGTCGTAGAATTCAAGAACATCTCCGCCCGTCTCGGTTATAATCTCCATCTTGCAGACAAGCTCGGCGTCTTCGTCCGGGTCTTCAAGGCAGAGGTCGTCGATGGGGCACTTCAAGATGAACTGATAGAGCACCTTGAAGGTGTCTATATCGACAAACTCGTTGTCATAAGTCGCAACGAGATAGTCTTCATCTTCATCTGCAGTTACATCGAAGTAATAGGCTGTAGTCTCGCCGTCCTCGTAGAACTCGATGTTGATGTAGTCGACTCTGTAGATGTAGTTCGATGTCATCAGGCTCGACATGATGTCAACCGGCATGAAAGTCACCCACGGGAGGTCGTCGACCGAGAATGTGTAGACACAGTCTATTCCCTCGTAGTAGCCATAGTAGTATGCCGGCTCGCTCGTGTCATTACCCGAGTCGTCGGTGACATAGGATGCTACGTTTCCGATAATCAGGTGATATGTCTGGAGCTCAGCCTCGATTAGAACTGTGCAGTAAGGATCTGATAGACCATAGTAGTCCCAGTCCTCCTCGGTCGGGAACGGGCAGACAGCTTCAGTCGCCGTCAGCCCCCATAGACCGTAGATAACGTCGTTGGAGTTGGTAATATCAAGATATGCGTAGACCGGAGAGGTCATGACCTGAGAAGATGCCATCGAAACCTCGTCAGTCGCATAGTTCTTGGTGTCGTCCTCAAAGGTGACGTCGTAATCCAAATCCTTTCTCGTGACGGTCATATAATCGATGGTGGGCGATGTGCTCGTCGAGGAAAGCTCGCTCAGGATTATAAGGCTTATGAAGTCTTCCTTCGCGTAGTAGAAGTATCTTGAGGAGTTCGAGAGGACTGTGTAGACGTCGCTACTGCCGCCTAATCTTACATAGACAGTGGAGCTCGTCGAGTCTGCCGAGTCGATTCCGTAGTAGACGGTGTAGACGGTGCCATCGGTGAGAGTAACGGTGACCTTTGCGGTCGGGTCGTCGTCCGAAAGACCGTATTTCTCAAGGTTCTCGGCGTTCTCTTCAACCAAGGACTGAGCAGTGATTGAGGAGATGCAGTTTCCTGCCGCCGCAAGGGTGGTGGAATTCTGGTTCAAGCCCTCAAGCTCGTCGATAGTGAAGGTTCCGTCATTCTGGGTGACGGTGTACTCGCCGTACTCATTTGAAATGACCATGGTCGCAATGTCGTCGCGGCTTCCGCTGTAGACGTAGGTCGTCGTGTCAACGGTTTCGTCGTCAGTGCTGACTGAGACATCAACCTGCGTCAGGAGAAGTATTCCCAAAACAACAAGCAAACTCAGAACAAAAACAGCGACAATTATAAGGCTTCTTTTCTTTGAGGTCATTATCTGTGCCTCCTTCTTGCCCATACGACAATTCCGATTATTGCTGTAATTACCGGGATGACTCCGGCAAATGCGATATTAAGTCCGTTCTGGACAGACTCGCTGACTACAACTCCGCTCGACGAAATGGTCTTCGAGGTGATTGTGATACCCTCGGTCTTCTCGGTTATCTCGTTGATAAGGCTTATGAAGAAGTCTCCGTTATTGAACTGCGAGCTCGACATAAGAGTTGATGCCAGCATCGTGTCAGAGCCGACAGCTATGACGTGTGTATAGCCGGAAATGTGGGTGTCCTGGTTCAGAACCTTGTAGACGCCCATCGCCACTGAATAGAAGCTTCCTCTTTCGGTAGCGTCGTCGGTTGACCAGTCGTCGGAGGTGTCATACATGTCCTTAAGGACTGCATTCTCAGAAGTCTGAACCAATATCTGGCAAGTGTAGTAGCCGTCGCCGTCGTCGAATCTTGTCGAAACAGCGCGTGAGTTCGGAACATAGAGCGAGAGATAGGGGTTGGCTATGTCGTCACTGTAGTCCTCAGAGACCATCGTCTGGAAGGTGTAGTTCTGATAGCCGGAGTAGTAGTTCGTGTCCGTCTCATAGATGACCTTGTACTCAACGGTCAAGCCGTACTTATAGAGAAGTGCGTCTAAGTTCGGAGTCTCAGCCTGCTCAACGGAGGCGACGTAAATAATATCCTTTTCAAGCTGTCCGTTGTTGTTGAGCCAGGTTTCGATCTTCGAGATTTCTGAGGTTGTATAGTCAATCTTCGGAGCGGGGATGATGATGAGGTCAACATCCTCGGGAATATCCTCAGTCTGGATGTTAATTTCCGTCAGGATATAGCCGTTCTTGTCAAGAAGGTCGGTAAGACCCGATACATCCGACTCATCCGCACCGGGATATGTGAGGGTTGCAACCGTTACCGGGTTTGCATCGGTTACAGCCATGATGGCACTTGTCAGAGCCTGCTCGGCAATGGAACCGGTTATAAGCCCGTAGGTCTCGAACATTTCGTGTGTGTAAAGCGATCCGTAATAGTCGGCATATTGGCTCAGATAGCTCTCATAATCCTCGGCAACCTCGATTATATCTGTAAGCGATACAATCTTTACTCTTGTGTGGTCGCCGTCTGCAAGCTCAACTATGATGTCACCCGTCTCAAGTGACTGGGAATAGTTCGCGACAAAGTCGGGGTTGGAATTTAAATCCTTATAGGAAACGACTATAAGAGGATTGTACTGGGTGTATTTGTCGAGGAGCTCCGAGCACTGAACCGCATAGTCGCTTACAGAGCGGTATTCGTCCTCAGTAGCCATAACGGTTATCGAAACCGCGACGTCAATTCCCTCAATATACTCAATGGTCTCATCAGAAATCGAGTAAATGCTGTCGGAGGTCAGGTCAATTGTAATCGGGAATCTGTCAAAGAGCATTGTCATGACTATGTTCACGAGAACAACCGCCGCAACAAACAATACTGTCATCGCAGTCGCGAAAGAACCATGCCTGAGCTTGCGCTTGTTCAGGGGCTTTCTCTCGCGCTTCGGCTTGACTACCGTTCCTGCAACCGACTTTTTAGCTTTCTTCTCAGCCTTTTCTTCAGCCGCTTCTACTGCCGTAGCTTCCGTCTCCACTACTTCGTTTTTCTTTTTTGTATCTTTCATGTCAGTCCCTCCTTAGCTCCAACGGCGTCTTTCAACAACACGGACGGTCAGGAACAGGAAGACGACCACCATGCTTACAAAGAAGAGGACGTTTGAAAAGTCGAAAATTCCATAGGTGAAGTAAGAGTATCTTGAAAGAACAGACAGCTCATACAGGATATTTGAAATCCAGTTTACATTGATGATGGAAGCTATCGAAGAGATGAGATACATAACAAGTATTGCAGCGAATCCACCCACAGCGGCAATAAGCTGGTTCTCAGTAAGGGACGAGACGAACATGCAGATTGCTATGAACGAAGCACCTATAAGCAGAAGCCCCAAAATCGTTCCCATGACCTCAAGCCAATGTACTTCCACAAAGAAATTGAGGACTATGGCATAGACAAACGTTGCCGCAACGCCCATCGCATAAACGCAGAATGCCGCCAAAAACTTTCCTACAACAAGCGAACCAAGGCTTATCGGAGCGGTGAGCAAGCACTGGTCGGTCTTGTTCCTCATTTCCTCTGACATCGTTCTCATAGTAAGTATAGGAATAAGAACCATCAGAACATAGAAGAGAAGAGTGAACATGGTAGACATGTCAGGGGTTAAGTAGAGAAGTCCGTCAAGTGAACTTGTCGATACGGCTGTTATCCCGAAAAGTACACCAGATGCGGCATAGAATGCCGTTAAGAAGATATACCCTATCGGAGATTTGAAGTATGCACTGAATTCTCTTTTAAATATTGCATTCATTACTTCTTCGCCTCCCCACTGTTACTATTCACGTTGTCCATCGACTCCGCCTTCTGGTTGATGAACTCGTCGACGCTTTCGCCCATCGTGAGTCTTAAGAATATGTCCTCAAGAGTGAGCTCCGAGGGTCTTAGTCCCATGATGTACCAGTTTCGGGCTGAAAGTCTGCGGTTAAGTTCGCGCCTTATGTCCGTTCCCTCGACAGCCTCGATATTGTATTCCCAGACGCCCTTTTCGCGTTGCATGTCAGCAAGCACCGAAACAACTCCGGGAATCGCGCTTATAACCTTTATGACCTCGTCTCTTGAACCGTCGATACGTGCTATTAGCTTGTGGTCGGCGGTGAGAGTGTTCGAGAGGTTGTCTGCGGTGTCGTCCGCAATAATCTTTCCGCCATTTATAATTACAATCCTGTCGCAGACAGCCTGAACTTCGCTCAATATATGTGAACTGAGAATAACCGTGTGGTTCTTTCCAAGCTTCTTTATAAGCGTTCTTATCTCTATAATCTGCTTCGGGTCAAGACCGACTGTCGGTTCGTCAAGGATAAGGACGTTCGGGTTTCCGACAAGTGCCTGCGCCAAGCCGACACGCTGTTTGTAGCCCTTTGAAAGGTTCTTGATGAGGCGGTCATAGACCTCCTCAATCTTGACAAGCTCGCATATTTCCTGCAGGTGAGTGTTCCGGGGAATCTTGCACCCCTTGAGCTCATACATGAAATTCAGGTATTCTTTGACGGTCATATCAAGGTACAAGGGCGGGAACTCGGGAAGATAGCCAATCTCCTTCTTCGCAAGAAGCGGCTCCTCCAAAATTTCCTTTCCGTTGATATACGCTTCCCCGCTTGTGGAGGAGAGATAGCCCGTCAGGATGTTCATTGTCGTGGATTTTCCTGCGCCGTTCGGTCCCAAGAAGCCTAAGATCTCACCGTTGTGAGCTTCAAAGCTTATGTTGTCGACCGCCAATTTGTCGCCGTAGGATTTGCAAAGGTTTTTTACCTCAATCATCGGGTATTACGTCCTTTCCGGTAAATTCCGATATATGTCTTAGACATTGTACACCGTTTTTGTGTACACTCTGTGACCCTTTGAAGAAATACAACACTATCCAAGCATTTCAAGCGAACAATGGATTCTCTTTATGGTCTCATCTTTGCCGATGATTTCCGCAATCTCGAATGCGCCGCCTGGAGTGAACTGCTTGCCGCTGATGGCGACTCTCAAAGACCAGAGTACATATCCGTTCTTGACTCCCATCTCAGCGATGAGCTCAAAAAGCTTGTCGTGAAGATTCTGATAGTTCCACTCGCTCTCGTCGATGGCTTTTAGAACAGGAAGAGCCTTTGTCAGGGCGTCTATAGCGGTTTCTCTGTTGGTCTTCATCTTCTTGTTCTCATAAAGAGCCAAATCGTAATCAGGCATCTCGTCGATAAAGTCGACCTGCTCGGGAATTTCGGAGAAGACCTCGGTGCGGTTCTGGAGCAGTGCCGCAATCTTCGCGATGTCGACATCTTTCTTGACAACCTGTCCGATATAAGGCTCAGCATACTCGGCGAACTTCTCGGGAGTGAGCGCACGGATATATTCGCCGTTGATGGCTCTTAATTTCAGCGGGTCAAAGATAGCCGGAGACTTTGAAAGCCCGTCAATCTCAAACTCTTCGATGAGCTCGGGAAGCGAGAATATCTCCCTCTCGCCCTTCGGAGCCCAGCCGAGGAGTGCGATATAGTTGATGATAGCCTCGCTCAAATATCCCTTCGATACCAAGTCCTCGAATGACGCGTCGCCGTTACGCTTGGAAAGCTTGTTGTGCTTGTCCTTCATGATAGGTGCGACGTGGATATACTTCGGAACATCCCAGCCAAATGCCTCATAGAGAAGGTTATATTTCGGAGCGGAAGCAAGATACTCGTTGCCTCTTACAACATGGGTGATTCCCATCAGATGGTCATCGACGACGTTTGCAAAGTTATAGGTCGGCATTCCGTCAGCCTTGAGAAGAATCTGGTCATCCAAAGTCGAATTCTCGACGGTTATGTCGCCGAAAAGCTCGTCGTGGAAGGTGGTTGTTCCTTCAAGGGGAATCTTCTGGCGGATGACATAGGGTGTTCCGGCGTCTAACTTTGCCTGAATCTCTTCTTTGGATAAGTTGCGGCAATGCCTGTCATACATCGGGCTTATTCCCGCCGCTTCCTGGACGGCTTTCAATTCTGTCAGCCTGTCCTTGTCGCAGAAGCAGTAGTATGCCCCGCCCTTCTCGACCAGCTCAAGAGCGTATTTCTTGAATATCCCCATCCTTTCCGACTGGACATAAGGTCCATAGTCGCCCCCGACGTCGGGACCCTCGTCCCAGTTGAGACCGACTGCCTTGAGTGTGCGATAAATGGTGTCGACTGCACCCTCGACATATCTCTCCTGGTCGGTATCTTCGATTCTTAAGATAAACTTTCCGCCATACTTCTTGGCTATGATGTAGGTATAAAGTGCAGTTCTCAAGTTGCCTATATGCATATAGCCGGTTGGTGATGGTGCAAACCTCGTTCTTACTTCACTCATTTTCAGGTTGACTGATTAAAAAATCAGTCTTCCTCCCTTCTTTTGTCTATGTCTTTATTGATAGTGGCAGTGAGTTCCCCGACCGACGAAAATCTCTTTTCGTCGCGATAGAACCTTTTAAGCTCCACTTTTATATCCTTGCCATAAAGGTCGCCGACATCGCCCAAAATGTGCGTTTCGAGACCTATAACTCCCGAATCGCTGACAGTCGGCTTGACTCCTACATTTGAAATGCCCTTGAACTTTTCGCCGGTCGATGTAACAGTCACGTCGCTCGAATAAACTCCGAACCTCGGCACAACCTTTTTCGGCGTGAGAGGGATATTGACTGTCCTGATTCCCATCTCCCGACCCATGCTCATTCCGTGGGTGACCAAGCCCTCGAAAAAGTACTTGTACCCAAGAAGTTCGTCCGCCTCCGCCATTTCGCCATTCTCAATCAGGCTTCTTATCCTCGTTGTCGAGACAGTTTCGCCGCCATGGTGAATTAGGCTCACGATTTCGGCTTTCATGCCTGAGCTTTCGCAAAGACTCTTAAGAAGCCCTGCATCTCCCGCGGCATTCTTCCCGAACCGGAAATTCTCGCCGCAGAGGACGACGTCAGCATTGAACTCGCCTTCAAGCGTTCCCTTCACGAAATCCTCCGGGCTTGTGTCCCGGACTTCGGGAAAGCTTGCAAAAATAACTTTATCCGCGCCATATTCAAGTAGCTTCTGCTCTTTTTCTCTATCCGTCAGGACAAAGCTCCGATGCCCTTTTGTGTCAACCTCGCCAAAGCGGAAGGTGTATACTATCTTTTCGTCTGCGCCGGTGTCCCGAAGAGCCCGGAGAGCCGCCTGATGTCCGATGTGTACTCCGTCAAAGAGCCCAAGGAGCACCGCCCTTTTAACTTTCATCTCTATACTAATCACCAGAAATTCTTTACTATTCTGATTTCGCCGTTATTAACGCGGCATAAGCCTAAAAATTCGTCCCCGTAGATTCTGAACGTTTCGCCCTCGGTAGCTCCCTTGACACGCTTAGCGTCAAGCCTGACGCCGTTTTTATACATCCGGGTCTGCGCCTCCGAAAGCCGGAGCTCACGATAGCACTCAAAAAGCTTGTCGGTGGGAATAATCCTCTCAGTTGCAACTTCCAAAGCGTTTTCGCAGGCTCTAAGCTCTTCAAGAGGAATACAATCATCAATCTTAAAGCCGTGCGCCGAGATTCTTCTCAGAGCCGTCATACATCCGCCAACACCTAAGCTATCGCCCAAGTCGCTGATGAGAGTCCTGATGTACGTACCCTTGGAGCAGGAAACAAGAAGTGTGCCCGTTCTGGTCTTTTCATCATAGGCTTCCAGACTAAGCTCGAAAACCGTGATTTCCCTCGGCTTCCTCTCAACGCTGACTCCCTGCCGGGCGAGCTCATAAAGCCTCTTTCCCCCGACAGACACAGCCGAATACATCGGCGGAAGCTGTGAGATATTCCCCCGAAACTGCGGGAGCTTTCCCAAAATCTCAGCTTCTGAGACCGGCTTGTCGCACTCAGAGAGAACCGTTCCGGTAATATCCTGTGTGTCGGTGGACTTGCCCAAGACGAAATCGGCTCGATATGACTTTTCATCAATCGGGAGAATGTCCGAAGCCCCCGTCGCCTTGCCGACAAGAACCGGGAGTACCCCGGTCGCCATCGGATCAAGTGTCCCGGTATGCCCGAGCCTTTTCTCGTGAAGAAGACCTCGCAAAACTGCGATAACATCAAAAGATGTGTACCCCGAGGGCTTGTCTATAAGGATTACTCCACTCAGCATTGGCAACAATGCTGTGGTCACAGATACTTCCTTGTGACTTCAAGAATCCGGGCGTATATTTCCCTCATCTTGCCTTCGATGGTGCAACCGGCGGCTCTTAAGTGTCCGCCACCGCCAAACTCTCCGCAGATAGCCGCGGCATCGGCATCGGTAGTTCTTAAAGAAACCTTAAAGGTGTTCTCAACCTGCTTCAGGGTATAGCCGAAACGTACTCCCTCAATCGTGAGAGGAATCTGCGCGAAAGCGTCAAGCTCACTTCTGTCAATATGGAAATCGCTGATAGCCTGGTTAGTGATGGTCATGAAGCCAATCTGACCGTCCTCAAAGAATCGCATGTCGCTTATAAGCCTCTGCTCGGCAAGGACTCTGTTACGCGACTTGATGTCAAACATTTTGCGGTTGATGTGCTCGAAATCGACGCCCATCTCCATAAGCTTTGCCGCCGCGATGTGTGCCGCCGGGGTGGTGTTCTGGAACTTGAAGCAACCGGTATCGGTCGCAAGACCTGTATACAGATTCGTAGCAATCGGGAGAGTTATATCCGCTCCCATATGCGTGAGGAGCTCGAAAATAATAAGGCAAGCCGCAGAGGAGGAAGCGTCAACATAGGACTTCTTTGCAAAGAACCTGTTTGAACCGTGGTGGTCAATGCAGAGGTCAATCTTGTCCGCATAGCTCTCAAGCTCGTCGCCCAGGAGGGATGTGTCGGAGATGTCGACCGAGATGACGAACTTCTCCTCGAACTCCTCCGGCTGATAGTCAAGGGTCATGAAGTCATATCTGTCCGGGAAGCCGTCAGAGTTGACGACATTTGCATGTTTGCCAAGTGATCTCAAATAGAGGCAAAGACCCATTCCCGCACCGATGCAGTCGCCGTCCGGGCTCTTGTGGGTGAGAATGGTGACGTTGTCGCACTCGCGAAGTATTTCTGCTACCTCATCGTAGCTTGTAAGCCTTATATTTTCCATGTCAGTCCTCCTTGATGTCCATTTCCCGCAAAAGCCTGGAAATGTGTGCGGAATATTCGCTCGAATCGTCCGCAATAAACTTGAGCTCAGGAGCCTTTCTTATGTGGAGACTGTCGGAGATTCTGCGCTTAATCATCCCCGAAGCACTCTCCAAGCCCTTTACGGCTTCCTTGGCTTCTTCTATACCGTTTAAACTTGAAACATAAATTCTTGCACTTGACCGGTCTCTTGTGACCTCGCATCTTACAACAGTGAGCATTCTGTCTTTGATTCTGGGATCTTTCAGCTCCCCAAGCATAGTGCTCACTATCCTCTGCAGATCAGACGAAAACCGCTCGGATTTGTGGTCGGGCATTTTGTACCTCCTAAACCCCTCAGTCAGCCACTTCGTGGCTACCAGCTCCACTTTCAGGGGAGCCTATTTATATTCTCTCGAAAGCCTTGCGTGAGGCAGTTATAGCCTCCCTCTGAAATGAAGTTCGCAAGCGAACTTCCGAGGGGGACCGCCGCCGAAGGCGGTGGTGGAGGGGTTACTCCGCCTCATTCATCTGATAAGCCTCGAAAACGTCCCCTTCCTTGAAGTCGGTGAACTTCTCAAGGGTGATTCCGCACTCGTAGCCCTGGGCAACATCGCGGACGTTGTCCTTGAATCGCTTGAGGCTCGACATCTTGTCCTCGGCAATAACTATGCCGTCGCGGACAACTCTGACGAGGTCGTTTCTTGAAATCTTTCCTGAAAGGACATAGCATCCCGCTACCTGTCCGACGCCGGTTATCTTATATACCTGGCGGACTTCAACACGGGCTGTGTCAACCTCAACATACTTCGGCGCGAGCATACCCTTCATGGCGGCTTCAATCTCTTCGATAGCCTCATAGATGACTCTGTAGGTCTTGAGTTCAACTCCGTCGCGCTCGGCGTTCTCCTTAGCGACAGGGTCAGGTCGGACGTTGAATCCGACGATGATAGCTCCCGACGCGCCGGCGAGCATGACATCCGACTCGGAAATAGCTCCGACACCGCCGTGGATGACCTTAACCTTGACCTCGTCGTTGGAAATCTTCTCAAGCGACTGCTTGACCGCCTCGACCGAGCCCTGAACGTCAGCCTTGACGATGATAGGAAGCTCCTTTATCTCGCCTTCATTAATCTGACTGAACAGGTTATCAAGTGTGACCTTCTGAGCCTGCTTGAAGACCTCTTCCTTTGCTTCCTGCTTGCGCTTTTCGACCAATTCTCTTGCAAGCTTTTCATCTGCAACTGCGTTGAAGATGTCGCCTGCCGCGGGGACTTCCGCAAGTCCCGTAATCTCAACAGGGACGGAAGGTCCTGCGGTCTCAACGACTCTTCCCTTGTCGTCGGTCATAGTTCTGACGCGTCCGACAGCAGTTCCCGCGATGATGACGTCTCCCGAATGAAGAGTACCGTTCTGAACCAGAACTGTCGCGACCGGTCCACGACCCTTGTCAAGCCTTGCCTCAATAACTGAACCCTTAGCCGCACGGTTCGGGTTAGCCTTGAGCTCTAAGACATCCGCAACCAGGATTATATCCTCCAAAAGCTCATCTATACCCATTCCTGTCTTCGCGGAAACGGGGACACACATGACGTCGCCGCCCCAGGCTTCAACAACCAAGTTGTGTTCGGTGAGCTGTTGCATGATTCTGTCGGGGTTCGCGCCCTCTTTGTCCATCTTGTTGATGGCGACGATTATGGAAACTTCCGCCGCCTTGGCGTGGTTGATAGCTTCTACTGTCTGCGGCATGATTCCGTCGTCAGCGGCTACCACGAGTATTGCAATATCCGTGACCATAGCACCTCTGAGTCTCATGGCTGTAAACGCCTCGTGACCGGGGGTGTCAAGGAATGTGATGTCTCTGCCGTTTATAGAAACTCTGTAAGCACCGATGTGCTGAGTGATTCCGCCAGCCTCGGTTGCAGTGACGTTTGCGTGACGAATCTTGTCAAGAAGCGAGGTCTTTCCGTGGTCGACGTGACCCATTACAACTACGACAGGATCTCTTGGCTGGAGATTTTCAGCAGTATCCTCTTCGTCGACAATGAGTCTTTCCTCGATGGTTACGACGACCTCCTTCTCGACCTTCGCGCCCATCTCCTCGGCAACCAAAGCCGCGGTATCAAAGTCGATGACCTCGTTCTGAGACGCCATGACTCCCAAGCCGATGAGCTTCTTTATAACATCGGAAACGGTGGCTTTGAGTCTCGTGGCGAGCTCGGAAACGGTGATTTCGTCCGGAATCTGAACCCTTACCTTAAGCTTTCTTGCGCGCTCAAGCTCAAGACGCTTCATTCTCTCGGCTTCAGACTCGCGCTTTGTTGAAAGTTTCTCCTTCTTCTGCTGACGGGACTTCTGGGTGAGCTTCTGCTTCTTCTGATAGTTGTCGCCGCCGCGGTTCTTGGAGTCAGCCAAGTTGTCATAGTGCTCGTTATACTTGTCGATATTGACATAGCTTCCACGGGTGTCGACAACATGTGTCTTCTCCCGCTGTGCATAAGTAGTGTTCTCGGTCTTGCCCGTGACAAGCTGGATTCTTTCGCCGCGCTCCTTCTTCTTTGCCGGCTTCTTGTCATCCTTGCGCTTGTCTTTTTTCTCTTCAACCGGTTCAGCCTTTGCCTCTCCAACAGGAGCGGGCTTCGGCTCTTCCTTCGGCACTTCCACTACAGGGGTAGCGGGAGTCCCGGACTTCTCGGAAGTCTTCTGAGCCTTGGGAGTTTCCGGCTTCGGTTCAGGCTTCTTAGCCTCCTGCTTCGGGATCTCAGTCTTCGGAGCTTTCGGCTCCTTCGGCTTTCTCACCGGCTTATAGGAGAAGTAGTCGTCAAAGCTACTGACCTGGTTCTTGTGGGTAAAGACCTCAAAGACATAGTTAATCTCCTCGGGACCGAGTATTGTCGAACCCTTCTTCGCCCCGTAAACGGGGGTAAGGCAATCGATGACATCGTTCACCGGGACATTCAGGTCTTTCGCAAGGTTGGATAATTTATATTTTGTAATCATAGGCAGTTCTCCTTATTTTGTGGATTTGACTCAAAGTGCAGGATCGCTTCCTGCTACGCTTCCTGTAGCCTCTTGACAGCCGCCTTGGCGAATCCCCCATCGGTCACGGACATGACTCCATAGACCTTTCCAAGAGCCGACCCGACGTCGTACATGCTCTCGGGTATCTTGTATATCGGGGTTTCGTGCTCCTCACATACGCGGGTAATTTCGCTGAGCGAGCGTTCTGCCAGATCAGAGGTCACAAGAACGATATATGCTTTCCCCGAATGAACAGTTCCCTTTACTTCGTCCATTCCGAGGGTGAGCTTTCCTGCCCTGCGGCAGATGCTCATAAGATTCATTATATCAGCCATTTTCGCCGCCTTCCAGAGCCTCCAGTTCAACCTCCGAAATATCGTGCCCCAACTTCTCATAGATTTCAGCCGGGATTTCGCACTCAAGGCTTCTCTCAAGGCTTCTTCTCTTTCTCGCCTTTTCGAGGCACTCGGATTTCGGGCAGATATACGCCCCTCTTCCCGACTTTTTGCCGGTCGGGTCGACGAGTATTTCGCCCTCGGGGGTTCTCACAATTCTTACAAGCGACTTCTTCTCCTTGGGCTCACCGCACCCAAGACAGGTTCTTATCGGCTTTTTCCTGACTTTCTGCATATTATTCCTCTTCAGGTGAGGTCTCGGTAGGTTCGGCTGGTTCCTCAGCCGCCTCCTCCTTAGCCTCAGCTTCCTTCTGGGCAAGCGCACTGGGCGAAAGTATATCAATCTTGTAGCCGGTCAACCTTGCCGCAAGCTTTGCGTTCTGTCCGCGGTTGCCGATAGCGAGCGAAAGCTGTGATTCGGGAACAATGACCTGCGCAGACTTGATCTCGTCGCTGTCGATGGTGACGCTAAGTACCTCTGCCGGCGAAAGAGCCTGCTTGATGAATTCGGCATCATCCTCGGAGTACTTGATAAGATCGATCTTTTCGCCGCCGAGCTCACTGACAATTGCACCGATTCTTGAGCGGTGATTTCCGATGCACGCACCGATGGCGTCGACATTCTCGTCGTTCGAGTAAACAGCTATCTTGCTTCGCGAGCCGGGCTCACGCGCTATGGATTTTATCTCGACAATTCCGTCATAGATTTCGGGAACTTCGAGCTCAAACAGCCTTCTGACAAAGTCGCGGTGAGTTCTTGAGACCTTGACTGACGGCTTTCTGTCCGGGTTAAGTATGCCGACGACATAGACCTTGATGATGTCGCCCGGCTTCAATTCCTCTCCGGGAATCTGGTCTCCCTTGGAGAAGTAAATCCCGTCCTTGTCGATGGAAAGTATCGCGTTGCCGGTTGCCGGCTCGACCTCCTGGACTGTTGCAGTGACAATCTCGTGCTCCTTGTCCTTATACTGTGAGACGAGGCGGTCACGCTCAAACTGCTTTATATCCGAGCGGATGGACTGCTTTGCCGACGACGCCGCAACTCTTCCGAAAGCGGAAGGCGAAATGGGAATCTCAACAGTTCCGCCGACAAAGGCGTTTACGTCATATGTCCTTGCCTGCTCAAGAGCGATTTCATTTGCCGGGTCCTCCGGCTCGCCCTCGACAACCGTCTTCATGATATGGATTTCAAACTTCTTGGTTTCGGGGTCAAGGTCAACCCTTACGTTCTCGTTTCCGGGATAGTCCCTCTTGACCGCCTTGAGCATTCCCTGCTTTATCTTCTCGATAAGCTCCGGTAGCTGAATTCCGCTCTCTTCCTGCAAGCCGTCAATAGCACCAAACAGCTCGTCTACATTAAGCTCATGGCTCTGAGCCGCCTTAGTTTTTCTCTTCATATTGTTTTAACCAGTCCTTTCTTTGGTTGGTGGTAATTATACTTTGTAAAGCACATGATTTTGCGCCTTTCTGTTACTTTGTGCTCATCCAAATTCGTAATTCGTAATTCGCAATGCGTAATTGATGTGTCACCTCACTGACTTATTTTCAGTAATCTCTCAAATGCACTACGTTTAATACTAAAAGCGTCGTTTAATGCTCTTAATTACGAATTACGCATTACGAATTACGCATTAAATTCATCGTCATCAAAAAGCGTAATCTTCGCGCAATCTGCGAATTCGATTCGCTCCTCGTTCTCGTTCTCGTCAATGACGGTGATGCCGTCCTTATCGTATGAGGTGAGTACTCTTAAGATTTCCTTCTCCCCGTCTCTTGGGCGGATGAAGCGGATTTTTATCGGGTCACCGACGCAGACCTCGAAGTGGTC
Organism: Oscillospiraceae bacterium; assembly: GCA_021202155.1. Classification (GTDB taxonomy): domain Bacteria; phylum Bacillota; class Clostridia; order Oscillospirales; family Ruminococcaceae; genus Faeciplasma. The sequence continues at coordinate 42,849 of JAJQDP010000027.1, forward strand.
AAGCCGCCTCAGCTCCCTTCCGAGTCCCGGGCTTGAGACCTCGAAAATGTAGGACTGCTTTATCGGGTCAAGCTCGTCAAGCTTGTCACTAAGCGGTCGGTGCAACGCCTCGCAGTCGTTCATGTCAACCCCGCCGTCCTTGTCTATGATGATTCGGAGATACCAGGAAGCTCCCTCTTTTTCATACCTCACGTCCCAGAGATAGAGACCAAGATCAAGGCATAGCGGCTCGGCAATCTCCCGGACTTTTGCGACTGTCGGGCTGTCGGATTTAATTACAGACATACTTTCACCTCTCTTTAGGCAATTCAAAACAAAAGACCGGAACCACATTCCAGCCTTTCATAAGAGTTATTAATTATAGTATACCACAGATTTTCAAAAATGCAAGAGGAAAATAAAAATTTGTTGAGAAAATCGAAAAAATCCGGGACGACGGAGCAACTTGAGACAAGTACAACTTGCGCCACAATCGCACTTTGTGGCGACGCGCTCGCCCTTTGGGCTCGCGCACCTCTCAGTCACGCTTCGCGTGACAGCTCCCCTTAAAAAGGCATACGCGTACACTTAAGCGAAATTGGCAACAAAGTCAACTAAAGCGGGG
>JAJQDP010000032.1 GCA_021202155.1 Oscillospiraceae bacterium
TGAGTTGGGCATCATGGGTCTTTTCATAGCCAGCTACCAGGAGTTCTCGTGCTTCATTGTGTAGCATTTTCCTCGCCTCCTACCTCTGTTATACACCCTATGTCAAGTGTGCCGTGTTTTTTGATCGTTGCTATATGATAAGTTCTACTCTTTTCTGGAGGCACGAAAGAATGTCGGTGCCACATTTGAGGAGGCGCTGGAAGAACTGAAAAGTGCCAATGGCAAGCTTGAAATATCGTTCTCAAGTAAGCTGGTTCATGTTATCGAACCAACCCAGCCCATATGGGACAGGAATGTCTCGGTACTGCACTTTGGGATGAAAGTACCCGGCTACGGCAAATCTATAGACGTCCGGCAGTCTGAGGTGGTAAAGGTGTACCACGACTACTGCCGCCGGTTTTACGAATACTTAGATTCAAGCGAGGGGCAGGCACTTATCCGGCTGTTCGATGATAAATATCCGGATTCTGGGCTTACGGATGTAAAAAAGCTGGACTTCATCTTGTGGGTAGATGTCTGATAATAAGGAGCAGACTCATGACTAACGAAGAAAAAATAAACAGAATACAATCGGTGATTGACCACCCAGGCAGAGAAGGTCTGTATTATAAGCTGCTTGAAGATTTAGGCGATTTGAAAGGCAACTATGGTGATTACATGACCACCGAGCCTATCAACTGCGATATAGAGTTGAAGCGTCTATCGACGGCAGATTATGAGCTTGCCACTGCATTATTTACCATGCTTCTCCGTGAGGACCATTTTTCAAACGGCTCTTTCATGCGGCGATACGAGGCTAGTCAGGTGGATGCAGTATTAAAAAGAATGATTGAGGCGCTTCAGTAAGGAGGGTTTGTTTTATGGCAGATATTAAATACGAAATCAAACAGCAGCTTGGTGAAATCTCTACCAGTCCGAAAGGCTGGTCGAAGGAACTGAATCTCGTGTCCTGGAACGGCGCAGCACCGAGGTACGACATCCGTGACTGGGCACCGGAGCATGAAAAGATGGGTAAAGGCATCACTCTCACCGAGGACGAGGCGAGAACTCTATATAGCCTCTTGGGAGAGGCACTCGTTAAGTAGAACATTTCAATTATTCTCTTACCTTTTAATTATTCCATCTCCGAGCCGTCCGAGGGTTTCATACTTTTCAATTTTTCTCATCGGAAGGTTTCATTCGGAGCGGATTCGCACTCGGAGCGAAAAATCGCATACAAACAAAAATCGGCTTTCAGTAGGTCAAAAAAACCGCTGAAAGCCTTTATTTTGCCCACTTTTACACTATTCTGGGCGGTATTTTTGTATCAATCTCGGATACTACACGGATGACGGTTACACCGGAACAAACTTCAATCGTCCCAGTGTGCAAGAAGGTTTCGAGCTTGTTAAGCAGGGACTTGTCGGCTGTTGGATTGTCAAAGACCTCTCTCGCTTCGGCAGAGACTATCTGACAGTCGGTCGATACACCGACATCATCTTCCCAAGCCTTGATGTGCGCTTCATTGCAATCAACGACGGAGTGGACAGTGAAAAAGGAGACGCCGACGGCTTTTCCGCAATCAGAAATTTGTTCAACGAATGGTACCCACGGGACACCAGTAAAAAGATTCGGGCAGTTTTCAGGCAGAAAGGAACTAGCGGCAAGCACATAGGCAACCCAGTGTTCGGATACCGCCTTGACCCGGAAGACAAAACGCATTGGATTGTTGACGAGGAAGCCGCCGCAGTTGTAAGGCATATCTTTGACCTGTCGATAGCCGGAAAGGGCCCCACGCAGATTGCTCGCATTCTGGAACAAGAAAAGGTTCTGACCATCTCGGCTTACTATGCAAAGAATCCCGAACAGAATAAGCACCTGAAAGTTTCGGAAGACCCATATCGTTGGAGTGAGCATTCCGTCATAAGAGTTCTTGAAAATATGGAGTACACCGGTTGTACTTGTAACTTCAAAACCTACTCAAAGTCGTACAAACTCAAGAAACGATTTCCTAACGCTGTTGAAGATATGTGTATCTTCGCAAACACTCAGGAAGCAATCGTTTCCCAAGCTCAATGGGACAGGGTTCAGGAGCTTCGCAAGAACAAACGGAGAAACACAAAAGCAGAGCGTCAGGGACTATTCTCAGGACTTCTCTTTTGTGCTGATTGCGGAAGCAAGTTGCACTTTGCCACTTGTAAAAACTTTGAGGGAAAGCAAGACCACTATGTCTGCTCTAATTACAAAAGCAACCGTGGTGACTGCTCGGCTCACTACATCAGAGAAGATGTTCTTCGGGAATTAGTTCTTGAACGGATTCGTGCAGTCAACGAGTATATCCGCAAAGATATTGATGGTTTTCAGGAAGAATGGTTGCAATGCAACCGTGAAGCTCAAGAGAAAAGCATCAAGGCTGACAAGAAGCGTCTTGAGCAAGCAAAGAAACGCCTTTTGGATTTGGACGTAATCATGTCAAAGCTCTACGAAGACCACGCTCTCGGAAACTTGAGTGAAGACCGATACAAGAAGATGTTTGCGGACTACGAGGCTGAGCAGAAACAGCTTGAGCTTGAAATATCCGTGACGGAGGACTGGGTTGAATCAAGAGAAAGGGCGGACAGCGACATGGACTCATTCATAGCTCTCACAAAGAAGTACGTCGATGTAACCGAGCTTACTCCAACGATTGTGAACGAGTACATAAAAAAGATTATTGTCTACGCTCCCGACAAATCCACCGGCAAGCGTCAACAGAAGCTCAAGATAATTTTCAACTTTGTTGATGAGGTGGAGATACCCAGCATTGCGGAACCAATCGTCTACAAACAACCTCAAAGAAACAGAAAAACGGCGTGACCGTGTGGTCACACCGCTTTCTGAGCCGACACAAAAGCTAAATAGTTACTTGTCGGTATTTAGCTAAATTGGGCGGTTATTATTTAATTATAGGAGCTCCTCCAACTGCTCAATAAGCATCGGCAGTTCGTCAAAGACAACATCAACAATAATGTTCCAGTTTGTGCCGTCATAGTCATGAACCAGTCTGTGCCGAAGCCCTGAAATCATATTCCAGGCAATCTCGCTGTGTTCCTCTTTGTACTCGTCAGAAATACAGTAGGAGTGTTCACCGATGTTATAAAGAGGAGTTGTGACGAGCCACTGTATTGAATAGTCGCTGAGCAAAGCCTCTTTTGTGATACCGTTTTCAGCGATGTAATTGTTCAGCTTCATGGCATAGTCATAAATCTTCTGAACTCTTTGCTTGTCCGAATATTTCACGCCACCTTCAACCTCTCTTTCATGACATTCTGGTAGAATTCGCTGTCCGCATTGACTTCGTGAATCTCGAATACATCGACATCCTTGCCGAAGGCTTTGCGGAGGTCTTCTGCGAGGGAGAAGATTCGTGTAAGCTTGAAGAGGCTTCCTCCGAATACGAGGAAGTCAAGGTCGCTGTTCTGCGAGGCTTCACCTCGGGCATACGAGCCAAAAAGGTAGATTTCCTCAACGCCGTATTTCTCCGCAATCGGCTTGACAATCTCCGCGATTTCCTGCAAACTTAAAACTTTATTCATTGGAACACCTCCTGCACTAAAAGTCAGTCATTGACCATTTCCTACCCCATATTCGCAAATCTTTCGACAGCCTTTGTAAAATCCGCGATGGTTTTGTCTGCGTCGCCGTGTTCTATGCCGTCACGAACGCAGTGGTTGATGTGACCTTCAAGGACTACTTTGCCGCAACCGTGGAGGGCGGATTTCGCGGCGTTAATCTGCGCCAGGATGTCCTCGCATGGTATATCCTCGTCAATCATCCTGTCAATAGCCTCAACCTGCCCGATAATCTTCTTAAGCCTCCGGTGCAGGTTTTCGGAATCCATACATTGTCTCATTTTGAACCTCCCAAACAAATGACTGGGGTTAACCGTACAATAGCCTCCCCTGAAAGGGGAGGGGAACCGCCGGCGAAGCCGGTGGTGGAGGGGCGCGATTTCAGGCAAAGCCTGAAATCGCGTCGGCGGAAGCGACGTCAGTCGCTGTAGCCGGCTGTGTAGGGGCGGATATTATCCGCCCGAACATCACATTTGGCACTACAGCGGGCGGATAATATCCGCCCCTACAAAATCAGCTCTCCCAATACCCATCCCTGATCAGCTTATCCCATACCGGCACGACGATTTTCACGTTTCTCGTGCCTTGCTTCGATTTCATCGGCTGAACCATCTGGCAGACGTAGCCGTCTTCCATGAGCTTCTGGAGTGCGTCGCGGATGCTTTCTTCGGGGACGCCGTTTCTTTTTGAGACTGCCGAGATGACAGTCCGGAATGTGGGAATAACATTCGGCTTGTTAGCAATGCGGGCAAAGTTCGCAATTATCATCATGCTGTAGCTCTTCTGGAGGACGTCCTCTGCCGGGAGAGTGACGACCTTTGTAGCCGCAAGCTGAAGCTGACGTGAGAATGAACCCTTGATACCGTATACGACCGCCGTCTTTCTGAGAGTCTGGTTTATGTACTTCACAACCGACTGGAAATGTCCGTCACCGGTGAAAATAATGATAGCGTCGACGTTTTTGCGGTGGTTTACCGTCTGGTAAATATAGTCGAGCATGATGAAGTCGGTCATGTCCTTTTTGCGGTGAGAATCGGTGTTGCCCGTCTCAACTATTGTGTTGGTGACTGTTCTGAGCTTTGGAAGCTCTGCGCTTATTTTCGGCTCGGAAAAGTCCCCGAATATCATGACATCCTTGAGGTCATAGTCCTTTTCAAGCTCCCTGCGCCAGGCGAGCGGGTCGGTGTCTATGCTGTAAAAATTCTGATAGGTGTAGTACCAGTATTCATAATCCACGAATGCTATTGCCGCTTTTCTTTTCTTCTTAAAGATACTCAAAGTTTACCTCCTTTCAAGTGTATTTTTTGTCTGCTGAGAGGATTACTACCCGCAAACCCGCAGAATTGCAAGAGCAAACATCTTTGCGTTGAGGACGAGCTGGCTGAGCTTTATAGACTCATCTGCCGAGTGCATGTGGTTGTCCTCACCCATAAATTCTGCTCCGAAGGCAACTCCGCCTTCTATATCATGAACGTAGGTGCCGCCGCCGATTGCGATGCACTCGCCCTTTTCGCCGGTGACCTCTTCGTAGACTCCCAAGAGAGTCTTGACGAACGGGCTGTCCGACGGGACATAGTGCGGCTCCATACCCATGCTGTCGTGGGTTCGGAGACCTTTCGCCTCAAGAGCGGGCTTATATACGCTCAGAATATCATTGACTGTATAGCTTACAGGAAGCCTGATGTCGTTACAACCTTTAAGTTTGCCATTTTCATAATCTAAGACGCTGAGAAGGCAGGTAAGCTCTCCCGACTGCTCGTCCATGAAATCGATTCCGACGCTCGCGCCGTTCGTTTCACCATAGGGGAAGAGCTCGCAGAGGGAATTAATCTTCTCACCGATTTCGCCATCGAGTTTAAGCTTATTCAGAAGTTCAAGAAGTGCAGTAACTGAGTTCTTGCCCATCGACGGCATTGAAGCATGAGCACTTACGCCGTGGGCTTCAATCGTGATGCAGTCGCCGTTTTCGGAAAGTGCGAACCAGACCTCAGAATGGAGCTCATCCACAGCCTTAGAGATTTCCTCCGCGCTGACTCCCTTGACGACCGCCGAAGCAATCTCCGGAACGGCGTTGATAATCTTTCCACCGTGGAACTCGGTGAGAGTTCTGCCATCGCTTTCGGGAATCTCGCACTCAAACGCACCCCTGATCATGCCCTTTTCGATGTTGATGACCGGGTAGTTTCCGTCGGGAGTGAAGGAGTACTTCGGAGGCTTTTCTTTCGAGAAATAGTATCTCATGCAACCTGAGCCGTTCTCCTCGTTTGTGCCTAAGATGAGGCGGACGCCCTTCTTTAGCGGTATATTCAGGTCTTTCAGGGCTTTCATGGCATAAATAACCGAGACTGCAGGACCCTTGTCGTCGATAGCACCTCTTCCGTAGAGCTTGCCATCAGAGATTCGGGCTGTGTAGGGGTCGCTCGTCCATCCGGTTCCCTCGGGAACGACGTCAAGGTGCGCTAAAATCCCAAGCTCTGGCTCGCCCTCGGTGAAAGTAACCGTTCCGGCATAGCCGTCAAAGTTTTTAGTCTTCATCCCGAAGCTCTCGCATACAGCCAGCGCGTGGTCAAGGCACTCCCGGACAGGCTTCCCGAACGGTGCACCCTCACTCGCCTCCTGCTGATAGCTCGGAAACGAGATAAGCTCCGACAAAGTCTCAATCATCTCGCCTTCAAGGGTGTCGATGTAACTAAAAAGCTTTTGCTTAGTATCTGTATTACTCATAGAAACGTATCCTTTCTCAAAATAATTACGAATTACGCATTTACTTCAGCTTCTTCATCACCATCGCCGAAATCGGGGGCACGAATACGCCCTCGCAGTAGGTGGCGAGCGGAGTGAGGGAGGCTTTTATATCCGTAATATGCAACTGCCATTCGCCGTCCGGAAGACCTATCATCTTGGCACGCGGAATCGGGTTCACCAAAATCAGAAGCTCTTCATTCTCGTCGAAGAGATGAATCATAATTGTGCCGTCGGGGGAGGGGAGGGTCTCGCTGTGCGAGAGAACCTCAGTCCGGAGGCTGAGTCTCAGAAGATGGTGCGCCTTTCTGAAGGCGATGAGACCCTTGTAATAGTCGACCGTCAATCTGTTTTCTGCAATAGACCACCATTTGAGCGAGTTGACGCTGTCGGGTGAACGATAGCTGTTTCTGTCATAGTCGCCGTTACCGAGAGGCTTTGAGCGGAGGAATTCCTGCCCCGCCTGGATAAACGGTATTCCCTGAGCCAGAAAGACGAGTGCCGCCGCAAGCCTTGCCATCTTTCTGCGGTCTCTTTCGTGAGCACTGCTCGAAACTGCAAGCTTGTCCCAAAGGGTGAGGTTGTCGTGAGCTTCGACATAGTTGACTATCTGATAGGGGGTGCAGTTCCAGTCATGCTTGCCCAAGAGCCCATCAGCAACCGACTGCTTGAGGTGGAAATTGCCGCTTATGTAGCCGGTAGCCTTGTCGACAAAGGTTCCGCCCTTGATGGCGTCGCGGTAGTTGTCGTTGAAGTATGCGGCATAGGGGGTCATGTAGGAATTATATTTGTTCGCGGACTTATCGCCCGGGAGTGCCGAATCTCCGCCCGTCCAGCCCTCACCGTAGAGGATGACGTTCGGATTTATCTCGGCAAGCCGCTTTGAAATCTCGTTTATTGTATCTATATCGAGGCAAGCCATCAGGTCGAACCGGAAGCCGTCAATCTTATATTCAGTCGCCCAATACACAACCGAATCGACGATGTACTTTCTGACCATCGCGCGCTCGGACGCAATCTCGTTTCCACAGCCGGAGCCGTTCGAGAGCTTGCAGTCGCGGTATCTGTAGTAGTACTCAGGATAGGCTTTGCTCAGATACGAGTCGACCGACTTGAAGGTGTGATTATAGACAACGTCCATGACGACGCCGATGCCGTTTTTATGAAGAGACAGAACCAGCTCTTTATACTCTTTTATTCTGACCGACGGGTCGAACGGGTTTGTTGAATAAGAGCCCTCGGGGACATTGTAGTTTTCTGGGTCGTAGCCCCAGTTGTAGGAGCTTTCCGGGTGAGCTTCATCCAGCCGGTCGAAGTCAAATACCGGCATAAGCTGGACATGGGTGACGCCAAGATCTTTTATGTGGCTGAGACATGTCGGCTCGCCGCCTTGAGTACGGCTGTCAGTGATGGTGAATGCAGGGAACTTTCCCCGGAGTTCCGGCTCAATTCCGCTCGATTCGTCAACCGAGAAGTCTCTCACGCTGACTTCATAGATGATGGCGTCGGTGTCCGCCTTGAGGGGAACGTAGCCATAGTTCTCCCAACCGTCTGGATTGAGCGTTGACGGGTCGATAATACAGCCCTTGTCGCCGTTGACGCCTGCGGCTTTTGCATAGGGGTCGACGCCCTCGGTGGTCTTACCGCCGTAGGTATATTTATATGTGTAGAAAACTCCGTAGAGCGACTCGGGGTGGGTGTATCTCCACACACCGAGCTCAGATTTTGTCATAGCAATAGTCAGGTAAGGGTTTTCGTCGCCGTTATGCTTGTACAAACAGGTAGCGACAGCCTCCGCTTCCGGAGCCCAAACCGCAAATTCAGTCTCAAGCTCCGAAACCGTACTGCCGAGAGCCCCGTCATACTTGTAGTTTGAATCAATATATTCTGCCTTTTTGGAATCCATGGTATTCCTCCGATGGTAGTAGTTAAGTAAGCTCCCTCTGCGAGGAAGCACCCCTCCACCACCGCCTTCGGCGGCGGTCCCCCTCCCCTTTCAGGGGAGGCTATAGCATTCTTCAGCAATAACCCGCGAGAGGAGCAATTATGGCTCCCCTGTTAAGGGGAGCTGGCGGCGAAGCCGCCTGAGGGGTGCTATTTTGGGCTTCG
>JAJQDP010000039.1 GCA_021202155.1 Oscillospiraceae bacterium
TGACTTGTATATACCTTATCGCTAAGTGTACGCGGATGCCTGTCAAGGGGAGCTGGTAGCTGCGAAGCAGCTGACTGAGGGGTGCTATTTTCGCCGAAGGTGAAAATAGCAAGTTTGCCGTAGGCAAACTTCAACAGTCGCAGAGAATCAACCACCCCGACATACTTCAAATGGAAAGGATTTGAACCACATGATCAACCAAGACCTTCAGGACATCGAAAGACGGGCGAAAGAGGAACTCGAAAAGGATCAGAGTGCTCAAGAGCTTGAAAATCTTCGTGTCAGATTTTTAGGAAAGAAGGGCGAGCTCACTGCCATCTTAAAGCAGATGTCGACCCTTCCTCCGGAGGAAAGACCGATTGTCGGTCAGCTTGCCAACAGGATTCGCTCGAATATTGAGCAGGCTATCTCTGCAAGAGGTGCGGAAATTTTAGCTATCTCCGCCGCAAAGAAGCTTAATGACGAAAAGCTTGATGTCACTCTCCCCGGGCATCACCACGACATCGGAAACCTTCACCCCATCAACTCAGTTCTCCACGAGGTCGAGGAGATATTCCTCGGAATGGGCTTCTCTATTGCAGAGGGTCCCGAGGTCGAGTATGACTACTATAACTTCGAGGCGTTGAACCTCCCGCCGGATCACCCCGCAAGAGACACCCAGGACACCTTCTATATCTCCGATAAGGTGCTCCTTAGAACCCAGACTTCTGCTATCCAGATCAGAGTTATGGAGAACCATAAGCCCCCGATAAGGGTCATCGCTTCCGGAAGAGTTTATCGCTCCGACGCTGTCGACGCAACTCACTCCCCGATATTCAACCAGGTCGAGGCTTTGGTTGTCGACAAGGGAATCACAATGGGTGACTTAATCGGAACTCTTGAGCTCATGATGAAGAGACTCTATGGTGAGGACGCCAAGATAAGACTTCGCCCGCACCACTTCCCGTTCACCGAGCCTTCTGCCGAGGTCGACATCCAGTGCTTCAACTGTGGCGGCAAGGGCTGCAGCATGTGTAAGGGCGAGGGTTATGTCGAGCTCTTGGGAGCAGGCATGGTTCACCCGAAGGTACTTGAAACCTGCGGAATCGATTCGACCGTCTACTCCGGCTTTGCTTTCGGCTTGGGACTCGAAAGAATCGCAATGCGCAAGTACGGAATCAACGATATGAGGCTTCTCTATGAGAATGACCTGAGATTCCTTGAGCAGTTCTGAGGGAGGGCGAAATAGATGGATTTATCAATGAAATGGCTCCACGATTATGTGGACGTTGACGAGCCGATAAAGAACTTCTGCTACGACATGACCATGACCGGTCAGAAGGTAGAAGGCTATGAAGAAGAGGGCTCAAAGATAACAAATACCGTTGTCGGAAAGATTCTTTCAAAGGGCAAGCACGAGAACGCCGACGCGCTCTTCGTTTGCTCGGTAGACATCGGTAATGTTGAGCCGGTGCAGATTGTCACCAATGCCGTAAATGTCAAGGAGGGCGACCTCGTCCCCGTTGCACTTGACGGCGCAAGCCTGCCCGAGGGCAAGATCAAGAAGGGCAAGATTCGCGGAGTTGAGAGCTACGGCATGTTCTGCGGACTTGACACTCTTGGTCTCACCACCCACGATTTCCCATATGCCGACCCCGAGGGCGTGTTCGTTCTTGAAGAGGACTGCAAGCCGGGTGACGACATCCACACAGCCATCGGTCTTGACGACACAACCGTTGAGTTTGAAATCACATCCAACCGCGCAGACTGCCTTTCCGTTTTGGGACTCGCAAGGGAAGCCGCGGCTACCTTCAACAAGCCCTTCAACTACAAGTACCCTGAGTACAAGGGCGTTGAGGACGACATCAATAAGTACCTCGATGTTAAAGTAGAGAACACCGACCTCTGCCACAGATACATCGGCGGAGTTGTCAAGAATATCCGAATTGCTCCTTCCCCGAGATGGCTTCGTGAAAGACTCCGCGCAAGCGGCGTAAGACCCATCAACAATCTTGTCGACATAACGAACTATGTCATGCTCGAATACGGTCAGCCGATGCACGCTTTCGATATAAAGTACCTTGAGGGCGGAAAGATCAGAGTCAGAAACGCTGTTTCCGGCGAGAGCATCACAACTCTTGACGGCGTTGTCCGTGAGCTTTCTCCCGAAATGCTCGTAATCGCTGACGAAAAGAAGCCGGTTGCCGTCGCCGGAGTTATGGGCGGCGAGTACAGCGGAATCATGGACGACACCGAAACGGTCGTCTTCGAGTCTGCCTGCTTTGACGGCGCATCCGTAAGAAGAACCGCAAAGAAGCTTGGCATGAGAACCGAGTCATCAGCCCGCTTTGAAAAGGGTCTCGACGCTCACGGCTGTATGCCGGCTATACTCAGAGCGTTTGAACTCTGCGAGCTCCTTGACTGCGGCGACCCGATCAAGGGGGTCATCGACTGCGACTATAACACAAAACCTCAGGCGACAGTACCCTTTGACCCCGACTGGACGAACGCCTTCCTTGGCACGAATATTCCTGCTGAGGACATGATCAAGTATCTTGAAAAGCTTGAATTTGAGGTCAGAGACGGAATTATCTATTCTCCTTCATTCAGAATCGACATTGAGTCGAAGGCTGACATTGCGGAGGAAATTGCACGTTTCTACGGCTACAACAACATTCCCGGAACTATCATCAAGGGCGTTGCCGATGCCCAGAGAACCCCGAAGCAGAAGCTTGTTCTCAATGTTGAGAACGCCTGCACGGCTCTCGGCTTCAACCAGATCAATACTTTCGCGTTCATCTCGCCTAAGTACTACGACAAGATCATGCTTCCCGCGGATTCAAAGCTCCGCAAGTGCGTCGTTATAACAAATCCTCTTGGCGAAGATACATCTGTCATGAGAACCACTATCATGCCGTCGATGTGTGAGACCCTGGCGCGAAACTTCAACTACCGCAATCCTAAGGCAAAGCTCTTTGAGGTTGGAAACGAGTATATCCCTTCCGGTAATATCGACGAGCTCCCGAGCGAGCCGCTCAGACTTGCTCTTGGAATGTACGGCGGAAACTGCGATTTCTATGACGTCAAGGGTGCTGTGGAAGACCTCATGTCAAGCCTTGGCTATGACAATTGCGAGTACTCAGCCCCCGACGCCGACTGTATTTTCGATGAAGTTGCCGCTTTCCATCCCGGACGCGTCGCCGTCATGAGCTATGAGGGCAGGCAGCTTGCAATCCTTGGTGAGCTCCACCCCAATGTTCTTTCAAACTACGGAATCGACACGAGAGCTTACTTTGCAAAGGTCAACATCACCGAGCTCCTTGAGATAGTAGCACCTGAAAAGACCTATAAGCCGCTTCCGAAGTACCCGGCTATCTCAAGAGACATAGCTCTTGTCTGCGATGACGAAATCCCCGTCGCAAGCCTTGAGAAGATGATAGCCCAAGCTGTCGGCTCGAACCTTGAGAAGATTACTCTCTTTGATGTCTACAAGGGCAAGCAGATTCTTTCCGGCAAGAAGTCGGTCGCGTTCTCGATTGTGATGCGTTCGCACGACGGAACTCTGACGGACGAGCAGGCTGACGCCGCACTCAAGCGCGTCAAGAAGGCTCTTGCCACCATCGGCGCGGAAATCAGATAAATAGTAAGCCTCCGGAAAATTTTCTTCCGGAGGCTCAATTATACCCACAAACCCGCATGGGACGTGGATTTTTCGAGAAAAAATCGTAAAATAATGCGCTAAAACACTTGCTATTTTACTCGCAAGGGGTTATAATAGAAGCATCGTTCGGTGGAAGACGAATAATTCTAAAAGGAGCTGACCCACATGCATGACCAGACAATGACATTTTCTGTGAAACAGGATCGCAAAGACGAGATTAAGAATACTCTCAACATCGTGTATGAGGCACTTCTTGAAAAAGGCTACAACCCTGTCAACCAGATTGTCGGATATATCCTCTCGGAGGATCCAACCTATATAACCACCTACAACAACGCAAGAAGCCTCATCCGCCACATCGACCGCGATGAACTTCTGCAGGAAATGGTGAAAAGCTATCTCAATTCCTGAGAGCTGTCAGTTTGCAAGTTACAACCTCTTTTATAATTTTATTGATTGCAGAAGAGATCGTGCTGTCGAGGCGCGGTCTCTTCTGCTTTTGTAACCGAATTGTTGTTGCATTCTTGTGTCGGATTTTGTAGAATTGGGTTAGAAGAAACTGCCGATTATATTTCGACCCAAGCGAGAGATATTATTTCTGCGAGATTTCGCAAATTTATAAGGAGGGAACGATATTGAGAAAAGTAAAATTACTGGCTCTGATGACCGTTTGCACACTTCTTTTGGGACTTGCGACCGGCTGTGCGGAGATTACCGATGGGTATTACTCTGACGGAACAGAGGCGACAACTACGGAAGCAACAACTGAGGCTACAACTCCCGAGGTGACAACATCTGAAGTCACTACAACCGAAGCGGTAACTACAACAGAAGAAATCACCACAATTCCCGAGGAAACTGAGCCGGAGGAGTCCTCCGTAAGCGACATCGAGGACCTGGTCGAGCCGATTTCGAGCGAGCCGCAGTGGGACTACTCCACTCTCTCAACCGAGTCTAACGGCTACGGTCAGGGAGTCCGGTTTGACGACCTCAACCGTCCGAAAGGAGCTCTGAACTTCAACGAAGCGTACTCCCAGTACAACGCCGAGGCGATCCAGGAGACCGAGGAAAATGTCATCATGCTCACCTTTGATGAGGGCTACGAGAACGGCTACACCGCCGAAATCTTGGACACACTTGCCGAGAAGGGCGTCAAGGCGGTATTTTTTGTCACCTATGACTACGTTGCAAGAAATCATGAGCTCGTCCAGAGAATGATTGACGAGGGTCACACCGTCGGAAGCCATTCCTGGCACCACTATTCGATGCCCGAGCTGACTGCCAGCGAGATGACGGAAGAGATAATGTATCTTCACGACTATATGATCGAGAATTTCGGCATTCAGATGACCCTCTTCCGCCCGCCGAAAGGGGAGTACTCGGAACTGAGCCTTGCCGTCACGGCTGACCTCGGCTATAAAACCGTCCTCTGGAGCTTCGCCTATGCCGACTGGGACACCGACGACCAGCCCGACCCGGCTGAATCGCTCCAGAAGCTCATCGACCGCGCCCATCCGGGAGCGATATATCTTCTCCACGCGGTATCCTCGACCAACACTGAGATATTAGGGGAGTTTATTGATGAGATGCTGGCGGAGGGGTATGTGTTCGTCTGCGACGAATAATTCGGAATTCTGAATTCGGAATGAGGAATTAGCACCTCCGGTGGCGACGCGTCCCCTGCGGGAACGCACCTCTCAGTCTCGCCTGCGGCGAGCCAGCTCCCCTTAAAAAAGGGGAGCCAGTGTACTTCTCCCGAAAGCTTCTGCATGAGCACAAAGTAGCGAAACAACGCTGTACATCACTTAATGATTGTATAGAACGAAAATGGCTCTCCTTTTCAAGGAGAGCTGTCGCCCGCAGGGCGACTGAGAGGTGCGCCGCCTTCGGCGGCGCGTCTTGCGACTACAAAAAGCCCCACCTTCGCGGTGGGGCTTGCGCTCTGTGTAGGGGCGGATGATAACCGCCCGCGGATATTATCCGCCCGTTGTAGTGTCAGGCGTGAGGCTCGGGCGGATGGTATCCGTCCCTACTTTTACCTGCGTTTATTTGAAACAACGCTTGCCATGGCTATTGCCATCGGCATCAGTGCCAACGTCAATCCCGTAGTCGGGTTGGTTTCTTCTGATGTGTCGATGTCATCAACCTCTAATTCTATCGGCTCGTCGTCCTCGGTTTCGGTGGTCGAATCCTCTACCGGCTCGTCAACCACTACAAGTTCTTCAATGGTGGTATCAAGCTCCACGAGGCTGTTGATAGCCTTGTTGATGGCTCTTGCGTAGGCGTCGACTGTCGCCTGATTTGCCGCCTTGAGATTCCAGTTGACCGCATTTATCGCCGCGGTGACTGCGGAGAAGTCGACATAGTCATCAGCGTTCAAGCCGTTCGCTCTTGCAATCGCAAGCTCCACTGCCGAGTAGTCAGCGGCAGTTATGAGAGTGCTCTTGCCGGTGGCGACGGACGTTGTGTAGGTCTCGCCGTTGAAGGTCGCCGTTGCGGTGCTCGTTGTGACTCCGAAGCTTGTTCTTGTAGAGATAGCCGCGTCGAGCGTAACCGTGTGCCCGCATTCGCAGGTGAGGGTGAACGTGAGAGTGCTGAGGTCTCTTGACCATGCATAGGTCACTGTCCACACATGCGCCGTGCTCTTATAGGTTGCCGTGTAGGTAGCGTCGCCGGTCACTGTTGAAACGGCAGGAGACCAGCTATCAAAGGTGTAGGAATACTCGTCGTCCGAAGCCTTTGTCGGGGTTGCTCCGTCATACTTTGGAGTTTCGCCGTAGGGAACATCCACATCAGTCTCAAGAACTGTAGTGCCGTCCTCATCGACCCAGGTTACCGTGTAGGTGTTGAGTGTTGCGGAGAAGGTTGCAGTGTAAGTCACGTTTCCAGTGACAGCCACCACTTCCATGTCCCAGCCTGCAAAAGTATATGTGTACTGAGCGGTTGCTTCTCTCGTGGGAGTTGCGCCCTTATAGCTCGGAGTCGTGCCGTACTCTACGGTATCGGTCTCAAGCACATCGCCGTTATAGTTGACCCACTCTACAGTATAAGTGTTGAGCGTAGCGGTGTAGGTAGCTGTGTAGGTCGCATCTGCGGAAGCTGCCACAACCTCGCTGTCCCAGCCGTTGAAGGTGTAGGTATACTGAGCATCTGCCTCTCTTGTCGGAGTTCCGCTATAGCTCGGCATTTCGCCTGCGATTACGGTATCAGTTCTAAGCTCAGTGCCATCATAGTCGAGCCATTTTATCTGATAAGTAGTGATAGGCTCAGAATTGTATGTCACGCCGCCATAAGTTACAGAAGCGGTGTAAACTCCGTTAACAATGCTGATAGTCGGAGTCAGCGTCTCGGTTACGACATCATCACATGCAGAGCACCTGAGCTCCACCGTCGCCGACGACAGATCCCCAGCCCAGGTAAAGGTGGCAACGTAGCTGTGACCGGTCGCCTCCGTCTCATCAGCGGTGTAGCTTTCACCGCATGCTGTGCAGATGTAGGTGGTATATCCGCTCGCGGTGCAGGTCGGTTCGGTTACGACTGCTTCGTAGCTGTGCCCGGTAGCCGGAATTTCCTCTGCATAAGTTTCTCCGCAGACCAAGCAAGTGTAGGTTATCTCGCCATCTTCGGTGCAAGTAGCCGACTTGGTGGAAATGCCTTCGTCCCAGCTGTGCCCGGTAGCCTGAATAGTTACTGTCTGCTCGGCAGTATAAGTCTCACCATTGAATGAAACTGTTGCAGTATAGACTGTCTTGCCGTCCTCGATGCAGGTGGCGGCATTGGTGGCGGGAGTGACTGTGGCAGCTACATTCTGCTTATCGTCACCTTCTGTGCAGGTAAATGTCGCTATGCAGGTGCTATAGTCTTCACCCCAGGTGAATTCAGGTACGCCATAGCTGTGCCCGTTTGCCGGAATTACTGAACCGATATTTATTGTCGCGCCACACAAAGTGCAGACCTCGTCGCCGGTGTAGCCGCTCTCGGTGCAGGTAGCTTCTTTAGCTTGCTGGATTTCGGTGGTGTGACCTGTCGCTGAAACTTCTTCGGTATAGGTCGTCCCGCAAATTACGCATGTGTAAGTCTTCACGCCTGCTTCTGTGCAGGTGGGTGGCTGAGTGATCAAGCCTCCGTTCCAACTGTGCCCGGTAGCCGGCTCACCTCCAGCATCAGTGTATGTTTCACCGCAAGCCGTGCAGGTGTACAGTATATAGCTGTCTTCGGTGCACGTGGCATCATAATACTCGGCTTCCCAGTCATGCCCAAGTGCTGTGTTCTCAATCTCCATAGCGGGATTATTGGGGTCCGCCGCTCCGCATATATGACAGAAGGCGCCGATTTTCATGTTTTCGGTGCATGTTGCATCTATTACAGTGTCTTCTACATATTCGTGTTCGCCGGTAGCCGGAATCGTCTCTGTGTAGGAATCTCCGCAAACTGAGCAAGTATAAGTAATCTCACCATCAGTGCCACAAGTAGCCGCCTTGGTTTCCACGCCGCTGTCGTAGCTGTGCCCGGTTGCTGGAATTGCGACTTCATTCGTCGTGCTGTTATAAGTTTCATTGGCGATTGCGGCTGTTGCTGTATAGGTCGCTGAACCTGCCGTAGTACAGGTAGCCGCTGTAATTATTGACTCGCTCACTGAGCAATCAATTACTTTTGTGGAACTGCACCCAGAGCAACTGATCGTTACTGTGCAGGATGAATAATCAGAGCTCCATTCAAAATCAGTGCTGTGTGTATGGCTGTGCGCGGAAGAGCTGTTGTAATGGATAAAGGCACTTTCCAGAATGTCATTGCTTGCACTGATTGTAATGTTGCTCCAGTCGTTTTCACTTCCGGTATAGTAGATGTCAGTGATTGATGTGCAATGGTTGAAAGCATATGTATCAATAGTTGTTACAGACTTAGGGATTACAACATAAGTCAGACTCGAACACCCAGAAAAAGCACCATAGTCTATACTGGTCACATTGCTTGGAATTATTATCGATTCCAAACTTGTGCAGTTTGCAAAAGCAGATCTACTTATACTTGTAACCCCATCCGGAATTGTTATTGATTTTAATTTTGAACAACCATTAAAAGCAGATGCCTCGATAGTTGTAACTCCGCTCGGAATTGTTATCGATTCAAGACTTTCGCAGTCAGCAAAAGCATTTGACCTGATTTCAACTACACTGTCAGGAATAGTAACTGAAATCATATTTACGCACGAGGCAAAAGTATCACTTTTGATATGATCTGTATTGCAATCTATAACAGCAGATATAACTTCATCGCGGTATTGACTGCCGTTATATACCCAGTCAGTCATGCCTGACCCGTTCGAGATAGTCAGTTTGCCATCGTAATCCAAAACCCAGTAGTCACCTGATGCCATGCTTGCCGAT
Organism: Oscillospiraceae bacterium; assembly: GCA_021202155.1. GTDB lineage: Bacteria > Bacillota > Clostridia > Oscillospirales > Ruminococcaceae > Faeciplasma. The sequence continues at coordinate 9,028 of JAJQDP010000039.1, forward strand.
ACCATCACTGTCATCGCCACTATTGCCAGACTCAGGATCAGTAACATCGTTACTATTTTTCTTCTTTTCATAAAATACGCCTCCTTATAATTGGTTTTAATATCTGTGAGCGAATGCTTGAAAAATAAGTGAGTACTTATTTTAGTTCCCTCACTTAATTATACCATAAACTATATCCGCTTGTCAATAGGTTTTGCACAAAAATTTGAAAAAAATCTTCCGTTTCTTTGTGAAAGAAGCGGAAGTGGGTACTTATTTTACTGGGTACGAAGAATGAGCCGTCATGGCGTGAATCATGCTGATAAGAATCTGTTGCTGGCTCTTGAGGTACTCCTCGTTTTCAAACATGGCGTAGTGAACGCAGGCTCGGACGAAGATGAAGATGAGACCTTGCACCGTCTCCGCCGGAATTCCCAATTTCGGGGCAAGTTCCATAGCATATTCGGTATAACGTTTGGTGACGCCGTCGAAGAATTTCTCGCCCTCTCCATAGTATCTCGGCGAGGAGTAAATCTGATACATGGCGCGGTACTTCTTGCCGTGAAGCTCGGCGGTTATGTAGGGCATCGTCATTATGTAGTTCTCAATCTCGGCGGGGTTCTGAGGAGCTCTGCTCATGAAGTCGTCCTCGACCTTTTGCATACACCGGGCACAGCAGTGGGTGATAATCTCGTCCTTGTCGTTGAAGTAGTTGTTGAAAAGATTCGCCGAGCTTGTGCCGCAGTATCGGGCAAGTGCACCCGAGCCGGCGTGCTCAAGACCCAGGTCGCAGATACAGTCAAAGCACCGGTCAAGGAAGAATAATATTTTCTTGTGTTTTTGCGAAAGATGTTCTTCGTCGGTGAGGTCTGCGGTGAAATCTATGGTGGAAACATCGTTGGAGATGTGCTTATTGAAATTACGGGCTACTCCCATATTTAAATATCGCCTCTTAAAAAAGCAAAGATCGCTTGCTGACAAGCGTACTAATCTATTTTAGCACTTTAGAGGGGATTAGTCAATACTAATTTGGAGTGCTCCACTGCGGAAACCCTCAGCAAGTGCATTGTCGGCTACGCCGACGCCGCTCCCGATGGTCGCGGCACCTCTCAGTCTGCGCTTGCAGCGTAGCCAGCTCTCCTTGATAAGGAGAGCCATTTTCGTTCTATACGAGGTTTGAGTGATGTACAAAACGCTCTCCCCTTGGTCGCGCGCCCTCTCAGTCTGCGCATTGCGCAGACAGCTCCCCCAAAGGGGGAGCCAAGATTTTTTTGGAAGGCAGGCTACTTGGCTCTCCCTCTGGGAGAGCTGGCAGACACGAAGTGGCTGACTGAGAGGGCGCGAGCGAGGCGAGCGTTTCACCTCTTGCAGAAGCTTTCGAGAGAACTCAAATAGCCTCCCCTGAAAGGGGAGGTGGATGCGCCGTAGGCGCAGACGGAGGGGTTTCCGAGCAGGGTGGAGGGCTTGACAATCCCTTTCCAAAGTACTATTATTATATCAGAAACCGAAAGGAGAACCGCAATGCTCACATATATAAAGAAAGATAAGAACAGAGACAGAGGCGTGGCTGTCGGCGCGAATTTGGGGCTTATTGCCACCGTAGTGGCGGCTGTCAGAGGCTGGTTCGCCGAGAGGAGACACCAGAGAGACCTCGCCCGCAGGAAGCGCGAGCGCAAGATTAAGATGGCGCGATTTGCCGTAAAAGCCATCCAGACCGCCGCCTATTTCGTCCCGATAGTGATAGCTCTTGCAAAAGCCGCAGGCTTTATCTCGGAAAGACGCGAGAAGAAGCTGGACGAGGAAGCCGAGAACATCGATATTGAAGTAATTCCGGCAGAACCGGTCGCCTCCGAGGCGGAAGTTTATGAGCGGGTGAACGCTGAGACTCCCAAAACAGAAGCTTGAAAAATTTTCCCGAGAAAATCGGGAATTTTTTTTGCGGAGGATGCAATAATCGGGGCGTCCGATTTGTATTAAGGGTAGAAATGTACGGAAACCCCTCAGTCAGCTTCGCTGACAGCTCCCCTTTCAGGGGAGCCTATGAGTGCCTCTACCAAAGCTTCTGAGAGAAGCATTCAGAGCCTCCCCTGAAAGGGAGGGGGACCGCCGCCGAAGGCGGTGGTGGAGGGGTTTCCGAGAAAGGAAAATCCCTATGAAACACACACTCAAAAAATTATTATCCATCCTATTATCCCTCACCATGCTCCTCAGCCTTGCCGGCTGTCAGGTCGTCGAAGAACCGGTCGACACCGATGATGAAGTCGTCGGCGGAGGCTTGATTCAAGCAAGAGACGGTGAAGTTTCCGACGAAGAAGTCATGGACGATGATGCCGGGTATGAACCCACAGAAGAGCCCGAAGTCGAAGATGAAGCTATCGAGGACGAAGAGGTTTTGCAAATCGACCTTGAGGATATTTCAAGTATTGCTCCAGAAGAGGGCGTGAGCTTCTATGCCTTGGTCATCAATGCGAACGGCAATAGCCTCGCGGTCTGCGGGCTTAACTCCACTGTCAACGATGTTAATCATGACGGGCTTTTCAGCGTGGGCTTAAGCTCCGATGCAGAAATCGCAGGAAGAGTGACCAGTGTCGACGACATCACTGCCGGCGATATAGTTGTCATCACTTATAGCGGCGAAGTCATGGAGACCTATCCCGCCCAGATTTCCGGAGCATCAAGAGTCTATGTTGCAAACCACATCAGCCGCCTCTCTGAGATAGAGTATCTCCTCCCCGAAGGCTACGAATCTTTCGGCGAATACTTCCCGGCGTGGGATGATTTTGAATTCTGACTTACTAAGCGTATTTGCGGAAAGCAGTTCGCCGCAGGCGCGCCCTTCAGTTGCCTGCGGCGACGCGCCCACTTGCGTGGGCGCACCTCTCAGTCAGCCGCTTCGCGTCTGCCAGCTCTCCTTATCAAGGAGAGCCTTCTTGAGATCAAGGCAACTTTGTGCTTTAGCAGAAGCTTTTGAGAGAAGTACACTGGCTCTCCTTTTAAGGAGAGCTGTCGCGAAGCGACTGAGAGGTGCTATTTTCGCCTGCGGCGAAAATAGCGTGGCTCGCCATAAGGCGAGCCACTAATTCCGCATTCCGAATTCATAATTCCGAATTGCAATAATCGGCATCAGTTTCTGATGCCGATTATTGTCTTAAATCCTCCGCACGCCGCGTCGAATGCTTCGTCGGCGTTTTTGTATGAGAATTTGTCCTCGACAACCTGCTTGTTTGAGCGTCTGACGGTGAGTCTTGGGTCGATGGAAAAGTTCCTGCCGCCTTTTTCAATGAATTTGCGGGTTAATTCCCTTATCTGTGCGACTCCATTTCCTGCGGGTACGGGACTGCCGTCCTCGGATATATCCGAAACGTGAACATAGGCGATTCTTGAGCGGAGAATGTCCCAGGCATCCATCACATTCTCGCCCACTTTGATGAACTCAACCGGGTTGAAGACTCCGACCATTTCGGGGAGGGCGGTCAAGATTTCGTGACACCTTCCGGCAGTACCGCCATAGCAACCGGCTTTGTTCTCAAGGCAGAGGGTCACGCCGTGCGCACCGGCAAGCTCGTTCATCCGGCTGATCCTGTCGATGACGAGTCCCTTGTAGTCGCTCGGATTCTCAAACCCTGGGATATAGAAAGAGCTCACCCGAACCTTGTCCGCACCTAAAACCTTACAGACCTCAAGAGTGTTCTTGAGCTTTTCAATCTGCGCCTCGAAATCGTCCTTGATGCCAATTCTGCCGATGGTGGTGGCAAGGGAGAGCACCTGAAGCTTGGAGTCGTTTAATTTTTTTCTTATCAGACACGCCGCGACGAAGGAAATGTCCGATATGGGACCGAATTCAGTCCCGCCGAGCTCAATCCCCGAAAGACCGTTCCGTCTGACAGCCTCAATCTGGTCGCCAAGTTCAACCCTTAATTCGCCGCCGTGAGAGAATAATTTTACACTGCTCATTTTTTACCATGCACCCCATCCAAGTCAAATTGTCGATTGTCACAAAAATTTTCACAATATTTCAGTTAATATTATAGCATATGTTTTGCAATTCGGCAATAGCAAAAGAGTAAATCTCCGAAAAATTTTTTGCGAGAAAGCGAACAAAACCTCATTTTGCACTTGAAAACGGCGGGAAAGTGTGGTATACTATCATGTATGTTAGCCAATCCGAGATGTAGGTGTGCGGGTCCTGTGCAACGACGCGCTGTGAACCATGTCAGGCGGGGAACCGAGCAGCATTAAGCAGAATGCTTCGTGTGACACAGTCTCGCCTGCACACCTATATGTCGGATTGGCGATTTTAAACCCTGAAGTTTGGCTTCGCCAAACTTGCTATTTCCAGCTTCGCTGAAAATAGCACCCCTCAGTCAGCTTCGCTGACAGCTCCCCTTGACAGGGGAGCCATAATTCTCCTCTCGCAGGTTCTTTTCTGGAGGAAGTTAAAGCCTCCCCTGTCAAGGGGAGGGGGACCGCCGCCGAAGGCGGTGGTGGAGGGGTGCGCGACCAAAGGGAGCGCATTGCTGGGGTTGGAGGTGAGCTTTTGTACCGTGCCCTATATCGCAAGTGGCGACCGATGACGTTTGACGACGTCGTGTCCCAGCCGCACATAACAACCACGCTCAAGCGTCAGATAAGCGAGGGCAAGACTGCTCATGCCTATTTGTTCACCGGCTCGCGCGGAACGGGCAAGACCACATGCGCAAGAATCTTTGCAAAGGCCGTCAACTGCCGAAATCCTCACGACGGCAGACCCTGCCTTGAGTGCGATATTTGCAAAGCCGCCGATAATGGCACTTTGAATGACATAATCGAGATTGACGCCGCGTCAAACACCGGTGTCGACGATATAAGGGAGCTCCGCGAATCGACCGTCTACACTCCCGAGCTTGCAAGGTATAAAGTATATATCATCGACGAGGTTCACATGCTCTCGAACCAGGCTTGGGGCGCACTCCTCAAGATTATGGAGGAGCCTCCGGAGCACGTCAAGTTCATTTTGGCGACGACTGAAATCCATAAAGTTCCACTTACGATTATTTCCCGTTGCCAGAGATTCGACTTCAGAAGGATTCTCCCCGAGGACATCAAGGCAAGGCTACTCTATATCGCTGAGCAGGAGAAAATCTCTCTTGACGACGAAGCGGCGATCGCTATCGCGAGGATTTCCGACGGCGCGATGAGAGACGCGCTCTCAATCTTAGACCAGTGCATGGCGGTAAGCGACGATATAACCGTTCAGACCGTTTCCGCAGTCTCCGGAACTGCCGACAGGTACGCCCTCTACGAGATTTTGGACGGAATAGCGGAGGGGCAGTCAGCAAGAGTTCTTTCCGATATAGACAAGCTCTACTCCGCTTCAAAGGACATGTCCCGCCTATGCGACGAGCTTATCTTCCAGCTCAGAAACGTAATGCTCCTCGAGACTTCTCCGGACAACGAGAAGCTACTTGGCTGTCTTCCGGACGAACTCAAGAAGCTCTGGGAGATTGCGGGGAAGCTTTCACTTGACAAAACACTTTCACTTTTAGATATACTCCAGACAACCGGCGACTCGATGTCGACCGCCTCCTCCAAGAGAACTGCCCTCGAAATGGCGGTAATCAGGATGTGCGGCATCGCTTCAAAGAGAGAAACAGCCGTCTCGGACACCGCAGTGGCTGAGCTTAACAAGCGCATCTCCGCGCTTGAGGACGAGATTGAGGAGCTTAAGCGCGGCGGCGTCACCGTCAGCTCAAGACCTTCTCCATCCTCGAAGCCCGAAAGACCCGCACCACAGCCTCAGAAGCCGCAGAATCAGGAGTCGGAGACTCAGGAGGCTCAGACGCCGATTCTCTTCCCGCAGTGGGAGGAAGTTTTAGAACGGCTCACAGAGGTCAACCCCGGCTGTGCGGGAGCACTCAGCGAATCGCGAGGGATAATCTATGGCAACAGACTCATGATTGAGGTGCAGACCGAGTTCTTCCTGAGCCTCTTCAAGAAGCCGGAGAACGCTAAATCTCTCAGGGATGTTGTCAGGGAGATAACCGGAAAAACCTATGCCATCGGCGCGCGCTGTATAAGAAAAGACCCGGCGACAGTCCAGGAGGACAAGGTGGCCGAGCTTATCGAGAAGGCGAAACGCGAGGATGTACCATTTGATGTAGACTAAATTAAAGGAGCAATTACCATGAAAGCAAGAGTACCACAGGGAATGGGCGGCGGACCGCAGAACATGAACCAGATGATCCGCCAGGCTCAGAAGATGCAGGAGGAAATGGAGACATTTCAGTCTGAATTCGAGGCGAAAGAGTTCAAAGCCACTGTCGGCGGCGGAGCTGTCGAGATAACAATGAACGGCAAGCGCGAGGTTTTGGGCATCACCATCCAGCCGGAGGTCGTTGACCCGGAGGATGTCGAGATGCTTGAAGATTTGGTCGCAAGTGCCGTCAACGAAGTCCTCACGCAGATTGAGACAGAATCGAATGCAGGAATGCAGAAGATTACCGGTGGAATGAACATGCCGGGGATGTTCTGATGGCGGACTCAGGTGCTCTCCCGTTGACTATATTGGCGGAGCAGTTCGCCAAGCTCCCGGGAATAGGTATGAAAACAGCGCAGAGGCTGTCCTATTTCGTCATGTCGATGACGGACGAGGAGGCGCAGGCTTTCGCGGATGCCATCGTCAACGCCCATAAAACCGTCCACTGCTGCAAAATTTGTCAGAATCTCACCGAGAAGGAGATTTGTTCAGTATGCGCTGACGAGACGAGGGATCACTCCACAATCTGCGTTGTTGAAAGCCCGAAGGACATCGCGGCGTTCGAGCGCACGAAGGAGTATAAGGGCGTCTATCACGTCCTCCACGGTCTCATCTCCCCGATTGACGGAGTGACTCCGGATAAACTGAGGGTCAACGAACTCCTCAAGCGCATCGGCGAGGGAAATGTCAACGAAGTCATAATGGCGACCAACCCCACCCCCGAGGGCGAAGCCACGGCTATGTATGTCAGTAAGCTTTTAAAGCCCCTCGGAGTCAAGACCACCCGCCTGGCATTCGGTCTCCCGATAGGAGCCATGCTCGAATACGCCGACGAGGTCACCCTCTTCAAGGCGTTGGAGAATCGCAACGAGATATAGATGGAGCACGAATACTACATGCGTCGTGCCCTTGAGCTTGCCGAGAGGGCGTATTCTTTGGGCGAAGCACCGGTCGGTGCGGTCATCGTGAAGGACGCGACCGGCGAGATAGTAGGGGAGGGCTATAACCTCCGCGAATCCGCGAAATCTCCGCTCGCCCACGCCGAAATAATGGCGATAGATGAGGCAAGCAAGACCTTAGGCGGCTGGCGGCTCATAGGATGCACCATGTACGTGACCCTTGAACCCTGCCCCATGTGCGCCGGTGCGATAATAAACTCCCGCCTCCCAAGAGTTGTCTACGGAGCTACCGACCCAAAAGCCGGTTCACTTGAGTCGGTAATAAACCTCTTTGACCTGCCGTATAACCATAAACCGGAAGTGGTTTCCGGAGTGCTGGCGGAGGAGTGCTCGGGGATACTTAGTAGGTTTTTCAGGAATTTGAGAGAATGCGCTGAGCGCAGAAAAAAGGCTCCCCTTATCAAGGGGAGCTGTCGAGCGAAGCGAGACTGAGAGGTTCCGCATGGGGAGATGCGACGGCAGAGCTCTTAAATCTCCGCCACAACCTCAACTTCAACGAGTGCTCCTTTCGGAAGAGCGGCGACTTCTACACAGCTTCTTGCCGGCTTGCCGGTGAAGTACTTCTCGTAGACGGCGTTGAACTTCCCAAAGTCTGCAATGTTGTCTAAGAAACAGGTGGTTTTTACGACCTTATCAAGGCTCGTTCCGGCGGCTTTCAAGACCTCCGAGAGATTTTTGCAGACCTGCTCGGTCTGGGCTTCGATTTCAGTTCCGACGAGGACGCCGGTTTCCGGGTCAAGAGGAATCTGACCCGAAGAATAGACCATGTTCCCGGAGATTATTGCCTGCGAATATGGTCCAATAGCCGCTGGTGCCGATTTTGTGAATACTGCGTTCATGATTATTATCCTTTCCAGAGTTTGATTTATTTCTTGCCTGTAAGTTCATCTTTCAGGCTTTTTTGTTATGGCTGGGTTTCCATCCAGAGATGCAGACTCCCATCCTCGAACTTAGGCTCGGAGATAGCCTTGAAGCCGCACTTCTCATAGAACCCTTTTGCACATTCCTGCGCGTGAACCAATACTTTTTCCGCACCGAAATGCTTCTTTGAAATCTCAAGGGCTTCGGTAACTATCTTCTTTCCGAGACCGGTTTTCCGTCTGACAGCAATAACTCTGCCGATGAGAGCAGTTTTCGTGGTTTCATCATAGAGGATTCTCAGATACGCCGCAATGCCGTTCTCATCCTTGAGCCAGACGTGGAGAGCGTTTCTGTCGTCGCCGTCAACGTCCCGGCAGACCCGCTCCTGCTCCATGATGAAGACATCCGAGCGGAGATAGAGTATATCGTAGAGCTCATCCTTTGTAAGTTCATCATAGGTCTTGGTTACTAAATTCATAGCATTTCTCCGTTTGTGTAGGGGCGGATATTATCCGCCCGTTTGTGCTGTTCGGCTCGTTTTCGGGCTGGATATAGAAGTTCGCAAGCGAACTTCTCCGCCCCCACAATCATATTTTCAAAATCGCCGTTGCAATCAGGAAGTAAGCCAAGAGTGAGGTAGCATCGACGATGGTCGTGATGAACGGGCTCGCCATGACTGCCGGATCAATTCCGATAGCTTTGGCGGCAATCGGGAGAGTACAGCCGATGAGCTTTGCCACAACAATCGCTATGAAGAGAGTCAGGCAGACGACTAAATCAACAAGAACCGTGATGTCTGTGTTTCCTAAAAGAAGCCTGTCCACAAGAAGAATCTTCGCAAAATTGAACACCGCAAGAACTGCACCGCAGATGAGGGCTACTCTGAGCTCTTTCCAGATAACCTTCAGGATGTCGCCTAATTTGATGTCGCCTAAGGAAAGTCCGCGAATAATTGTCGCTGAGGACTGTCCGCCGGCGTTTCCTCCCGAGTCCATAAGCATCGGGATAAATGCCGTCAGAACAACGCTTGCGGCTAACTTTTCCTCGAAGCCTGTTATAATCGCACTGGTAAATGTCGCCGAGACCATGAGGAGTAGAAGCCACGGAATGCGCTTTCTGAACATCTCAAAGACACTTGTCTTGAAGTACGGCTTGTCGGACGGCACGATAGCCGCCATCTTTTCGATGTCTTCGGTGCTCTCGTCAGTAAGAACGTCGATAGCGTCGTCGACCGTTACGATGCCGACGAGCTTGTGTTCGTCGTCAACGACGGGAATTGCAAGGAGGTTGTACTTTGCAAGGTCTCTTGCCACCGTTTCCTTGTCGTCTTTAGTTCCCACACTGATGACGTTTGCGTCCATGATGTCGCCGACAACCGTTTCGGGGTCGGCTGTGAGGAGCTCAAGAAGCGAGACAACTCCCAAGAGCACTCTGTCCTCGGTGACATAGCAGGTGTAAATGGTCTCCTTGACGACGCCAAGCTTGCGGATTTTGACGAACGCTTCGTCAACCGTCATCTCCTTCGAGAAGTAGATAAACTCGGTCGTCATGACGCTTCCCGCACTGTCGTCGGGATAAGCTAAAAGCTCGTTTATCTGCCGCCTTGTCGCTTCGTCGGTGTTCTTGAGGATTCTGTTGACCACGTTAGCGGGCATTTCTTCGATAATATCGACGGTATCATCCAAGAAGAGCTCGTCAACCAGGTCTCTTATTTCCTTGTCGGAAAACGCAAGGATTAGCTGCTCCTGCATATCCGAGTCGAGATACGAAAACGTTTCGTAAGCCAGGTCTTTCGGAAGCAGGCGGAAGATGAGCGGAATGTCCTTCTCATCAGCCTCTTCAAAGATTGATGCAATATCCGCCGGATTCATCTCAGCCATGATGGTCTTGAGCTCGGCGAATTTCCTCTGCTCCAGGAGCTTGATTACAATGTCGAATACTGTTGTTCTTTCCATAAAAAATCCCTCCGATTCGTGTGATAATCAGAGGAAAGGCAAAATGGAATATATCCCTGAAAATGCGTAGCGAAACTGACCAGAATAGGGAATTCCGGAGTTTTTCAGAGATTATTCGGGAGCTTACAATCGCGACACCGTAAGCTCGATTTTATGCTTTTCCCCCGAGGTATGGGGCTACTACTGCCGGAATCCACGATTTTCACTCCTTATGATATTCAAAATTTCGGCTTTCAGCCGAGTACAACAATTATAACTCACTTTGAGGTCTGTGTCAATACTCACAGACGTTAAAAAATTTTAAAGTTTTATTTGGCGGTTTTAACGGCGCAATATGATAATATGAAACCAAAAATAATAAGTTTTTAGCCACTTTCGATTAGGTATTGCATTTTGAAAAAAACCCTGCTATAATCTGCTCGCAAAGCCGTTTTAAAGGCGGTACGCGAATATTTTCTGAAACTTACTATCCAAATAGGAGGTACAACAATATGAAAAGAACTTTGTTTAACGCCGGCTGGCAGTTTGCCCTCAAGAAGCCGGACGAAAAGCCGGTAGAGGGCGACTTCAACCCGGTCGACATCCCTCATGACTGGCTCATCGCCGACACCCGTAATCTCTACGCCGACGGCGACGGCTACTACAAAAAGACATTCACACTCGAAAACACCCAGGGAAAGGTCTACATCCTCAGATTTGAGGGCGTCTATATGGACTCAACCGTTTATCTCAACGGCTCGGAGGTTTACGAGTGGAAGTATGGCTACACTACATTTGACGTCCCACTTAAGAACGTCAGAGAGGGCGAGAACGAAATCGAGGTCTTCATAAGACATCGTTCCCCGAATTCCCGCTGGTATTCGGGCGCAGGCATTTTCAGAAACGTCTATCTTACCGAGTCGGGAACTGATAGAATAGTCCCCGATGGCGTCTACTTCTGCCCTGAGAATACTGAAAACGGCTGGAAGGCTATCATTGACACCGAGGTCACCGGAAACGGTGAGGCAACTCTTAAGCACACTCTTTCCGACATGGACGGCAACTCCGTCAAGGTCTCTGAGAGCACTGTAGCTCTTGGCTCAGAAACTACTATCGATTCTCAGGAAATCGTACTTGGCGAGGTTCACCTCTGGGATGTCGACGACCCGTATCTCTATACCCTCAAGACCGAGCTCATAAAGAACGGCGATGTTGTTTATGAGGTTTCCCAGCGCGTCGGCTTCAAGACTGTAGAGTTCACTACTGACCACGGCTTCTTCCTCAATGGCAGACACCTCAAGATAAACGGCGCATGTCTCCACCACGATCAAGGAGCTTTGGGCTCTGCCGTCAATATTGAAACAACCAGACGTCAGCTTCAGAAGATGCAGGAAATGGGAGTCAATTCGATAAGAACCTCCCACAATCCCCCAAGCGTCGAGCTGATGGAACTGGCTGACGAGATGGGAATTCTCATCGACTCGGAAGCCTTCGACATGTGGGAATTGAAGAAGACCACCTATGATTACGCGAGATTCTTCCCCGAGTGGCACGAGCGGGACGTCAGAAGCTGGATAAGAAGAGACCGCAACCACGTCTCAATCATCATGTGGAGCATCGGAAACGAAATCTACGACACACACGCTTCACACAGGGGAGTTGAACTCACCGACGAGCTCACAAGATGCGTCCACATTGACGACTACAGACATATGCACCCGATTACAATCGGCTCTAACTACATGGCTTGGGAGGGCGCGCAGAACTGCGCCGAGCATATCGAGACAGTAGGCTACAACTACGCCGAAAGGCTCTATAACGAGCACCACGAAAAGCACCCGAACTGGGTTATCTATGGAAGCGAGACCGCCTCTACAATCCAGTCCCGTGGAGCATACCACTTCCCGGCTTCCAAAGTGAGCACCACCCACGATGACCACCAGTGCTCATCCCTCATGAACTGCGCTACCGGCTGGGGAGCAATCTCTCCGGAATACAACATCATTCAGGACAGAAAGCACGAGATTTCGCTCGGTCAGTACATCTGGACAGCGTGGGACTACATCGGCGAGCCGACGCCGTACTGGACCAAGAATTCCTATTTCGGGCACATCGACACCGCCGGCTTCCCGAAGGATTCCTTCTATGCTTATAAGGCTGAGTGGGCGAAGAATGCCGAGCCGTTTGTCCACCTCTTCCCCTATTGGGACTTCAACGAGGGTCAGCTTATCGACCTCTTCATCTACTCAAACTGCTATGCATCTGAGCTCTTTGTCAACGGCGTCTCCAAGGGAAAGTATGTCCACGATCACGTTAATGGCGACACACTCAGCGGCAGATGGCAGGTTCCCTACGAAAAGGGCGAGATTAAGGCTGTAGGATACGACGAGAAGGGTAACATTGTCTGCAGACAGGTTCGCCACAGCTTTGGCGACCCCGCAAAGATAGTTCTTACGCCGAATAAGACCACTCTCAAGGCTGATTGCAGGGATCTGATTTTCGTCGGGATTTCGATGGCTGACGGAAACGGCTATCCGGTCGAAAATGCAAGAAACCGGGTCAACATCACCGTTACAGGAGCAGGCAGACTCGTCGGAATGGACAACGGCGACTCAAGTGACTACGGTCAGTACCAGGAGAGCGAAAGAAAGCTCTTCAATGGCAAGCTCTTAGCTATAATAGAAGCTACCGACAAGGCTGGCGAGATAACTGTCACCGCCGAGTCAAGCGGTCTCCCGGTTGAAAAGCTTCTCCTGACCGCTACTCCCTCAGCCAAGAGAGGTGACGTTTCCTGCTATCTTGAGTCTAAGCAGAGCGTCAGAGCAAAGGATGTTCCGGTAAGAAAGATTGACCTTAAGGTCTCGACTCAGGAGATAACCCCCGAATCCGGCGAGTGCGTCGTCACAACCGAGATTTTCCCGAAGAATTCCACCTACAAGGCTTCCGACATTGGTTACAAGGTCATCAACGATTCCGGAATCCAGACTAATCTTGCCGACGTAAAGGTTGAAGACGGCAAGGTGGTTGTAGTCCCGAACGGTGACGGCGAATTCAGGCTGAGAGCATACTGCAAGAACGGCACCGAGTACGAGGAGATTATCTCGGAGATTGAGATGAAGAGCTCCGGCTTCGGTCAGGCAGGCTTCGACCCGTACACCGAATTCGTCCACGCGGCACTTCACTCAAAGACCGACGAGGAGTATCAGGACGTAGCCGAGGGCGGAATCCTCACGAATGTAAATCGCTCGGAAATCTGGTTCAACAACGTCGACTTCGGCAAGTCGGGAACCGCCAAGCTCAAGGTCGGGCTCTATGTCAACGCATATGAGACTATTCGCTTTGAAATTGTGGACCGCGAGGGCAACTCCTATGGCAAGTTCGCTTCTCTCAAGGAGGCAATCTGGAATCACTATCAGTATGAGAATGTAAATCTGACCCAGAAGCTGACGGGAGTGAAGGACATCTGCTTCGTCATCTCCTGCCCGAGACAGATTCGCTTCCAGGGCTTCCAGTTCACAAAGTCCTCAAGAATCGGCGAGCTTGTCGCGGCAACCTCCACTGACGGAGTCTATGGCGACGCATTCGAGATCAAGCCGGACTGCATCTCTCACATCGGAAACAACGTAACGGTTGAATTCAACGATTTTGATTTCGGCGAGGGCGACGTCAAGTCGGTAACGATAACCGGCAGGACCTACAACACGAGCGACACCGTCCACATCCGCTTCTTCGACAAAAACGGTCAGAAGGACTCGACAGCCGTCATCTTCTACGGCGAGGAGGGCTTGGTCACCAAGACCTTTGACATTCCGTCGGTCACCGGAAAGACTGATGTCAAGCTCATCTATCTCCCGGGTTGCGATTTCGACCTCTACTCGATCAAGTTCAACAGATAAGATTTCAGGCATCATAAAAGCCGCAAGAGTTCGCTCCTGCGGCTTTTCGTTATGCTCGGAATCAGATAAGTGCTGTACCGACGTTGTCGATTGAGAGCTCCTTTACCTGCCAGCTTTCGAGCCCGGCATTCTCAAGGGAGAACCGGGTCTTTCCGGCAAAGTAGGTGTTCCGGTCATCGGCAATTGCCATGACTGTGGGTCCCGCTCCGCTTATGTAGACGCCGTACGCGCCGTGGCTGTAGGCGATGTCAAAGACCTCCTGGCAGTGGGGAATGAGCTCCATTCTGTACGGCTGGTGTAGCTTGTCGTTGACGGCTTCGCGGAGGTTCTCGAACTTTCCCGTGAGAAGGGACGCGGAGAAGAGTGCCGCTCGCGAGAGATTATAGACGGCGTCCTTGTGCGGGATTTCCTTCGGAAGACACGCCCTCGCAAGCTCAGTTTTCAGCTCGAAATCGGGGATGATGGCGTAGAATTTTAGCTTGGTATAGACCTCCTGCTTGACCCAGTGAACCTGTCTGCCGTCGAAAACGGCGGTGACGATTCCTCCCAAAAGAGCGGGAGCGGTGTTGTCGGGGTGTCCTTCAATCTGAGCGGAGAGGTTCACCAAGTCGTCAGTGGTGAGCGGGTTTCCAAGAAGATGATTCGCGCCGACGAGCCCCGCAACAATGCAGGCGGACGACGACCCCAAGCCCCGAGCCATCGGGATGTTGTTTGTCTGGATGATTTTAAGCCCCGGAAGCTTCCTGCCGCAGACCTCAAAGAGGTCACGGGCTGAAATGTAGATAAGGTTACTCTCATCTGTCGGAATTTTCACATCGTCAGTAGAACTGATTTCAACCCTGTCCGACTCCTCCATTTCAACATAGTTGTAGTAGTCAAGAGCAAGCCCAAGGGCATCGAACCCCGCGCCCAAGTTAGCACTCGTTGCGGGTATGCGGATTTTTATCATAAAAAGCACTCCTTTTCGTGCCGGAATTTCAGTAATGAGTATACTACAAATCGGCGAGGAGTGCAAGAGTATTTTTGACAAGAAAAGCACCCCAGGGGAACGGGGTGCTTTGAAAACTTATGCGGACTTTTTGAGGAGATAGCCTTTAGCCTCACCTTCAGAAATTTCAAACTGTTCCATTATGTCCTCTAAAATAGTTTCATCCGTCGCGCCGTACCGCCTTGCTGTATCAATTGAAGCCTCAATCGCTGAATCCTTTGCAACCTCGTCTCTGAAATCTTCCATCAATTTGCACATATGCTCCTGCCCCGTCCCAGTCATCAGGCACTCATCTTACTTTTTGCGAGGTAAGCCTCTGCCTCAGATACGTTAAGATCATATCTGTTCATGATTCTGTTGAGAATTTCAGCCTCAGCAATTCCATCGACTCTCCATGACTCAATAGCAGTCATTACTGCAACTTCCTTTGAAATCTCGTCTCTGAAATCATCCATAATCTCGTTTTTGAAATCTTCCATCAATTTGCACATATGCTCTTGTCCTCCTTCATCTTCTTTAAAATACCTGGTTCTGTCTGCTAATATGCTGTAGTGCATTTCACTTGCCGACTTGCACCTGAAGTCGTGAATCAGCTTGCCTATCGGCTCTGATTCATTAGTATATGCTCCGTTGACATAAATTATATGCGAGCCATCGCCAAAGGGCTTATCTAATTCTTTGATTTCCCGGTCAATATGATAGAGCGGAAGTCCGCCACCAAGGACATCGTTCTCTGTAATAAAGATCACATATGCAGGCTTCAGCTTAGGAATCTTGTCCCCGACAGTCGCCATTTTTGTGTCAAGCATACTGCTGTTGAATCTTGCTCTTTCTGCATCTGCGCCGGCATCCTGACGCTGAACCTCAACATCGAAATGCTGACCATTTGCGTCGACCGCGTGAATATCAAGCCTTGCCGAGCGACCGTTCGGGTTCTTTATCTCATATTGTCCGACCGTCTCGATAACCGTTATCCCCGGGTCTTCCAAGATGATTCTCAGTATAAACTGAGTAGTCTCGATATTGCCTCCGAAAAACAATGTCATGAAGCTGTCGTCCATAAGACAGAACTCACTCAGTATCTGCAAGTACCTTTCCCGGTATGACTTTTTTACCTTTTCCTGATTCAGGCCGCTCACGTCCTTTTCCTCTTCTGTACCTACATTATACCACAAATCAGTGCCGGGTGCAAGCCCTTTTCACTTCTCCTCCGTCATCTCCCGATACATCCTCATGAGCTCCGCCACGCACCCCGACTCGGTCATCTCCTTAGAAGAGAACCCATAAGCCTGCATGACCGCAATATCATTATACTGATGCGCCTTCCTCAGCTCCGGCGGCATAACCGCCTCGTCATACAAATCCGCCAGGCTATCGCCCGGATACAACGCCCGAGCATCCAAAATCCCCTGCGCCGTCTTCTCAATCTTCGCCTTCTGCTCAGCAGTAGGGGAGCACCAGGGGAAGTTGTTGTAAACGATGTCTTTGGAATAGGTGTAATCAGATTTTAATCTTGCGGCAACAGTTCTCATCCATGCCATGTGAACATTAGAGGTCAAAACCCCAAAATGGAAAAGAGTAGCATCAGGAATAATAAACAGTTTGTTACCTGCTATTACGCTATCATCTAGATAACCCATTGGGATGTATCTTCTACGTTCAGATGAAACAATAGGAATTGCAATAAATTGCTTTGGATTTCTTTGCTCTCTGAATAAAGTAGGAGTTTCTGCTTTCTTTCTTGCCCCAGCATCGTTACTACTAGCTCGCATTTCTTGAACTGCTTTTACTCGCTTCATAACAAGAGACATTTTTCTCAATTCAGATGGTGGGCAATCAACTAGCCAAAGACACCATCTTTTTTTGTTATTTATAAATTCATATCCCATCATATAGCGTTTAATGTAAGCGATTGCTTTTGGCTCTTTGTCGATAAAGTCTTCATAGTCTTTCTCTTCGATGATTAGATTTCCACCGTCCATTGCCTGATTTCCCATCATCATCGGAGGTACATCACATAATGGCTCTTTTCTACTGGTTATCAAAATATTTGCACCATCAACTAAATATGGACTGATGTTTTTGGCTATAGTTTTTATACCATCAGAATACAGAACTTTTTTAGGTCTATCGTGACACGAAAATCCAACAATAACAACATGAACCTGTGCTTTCTGAGAAGATTCACTTGCCCATACAAAAGAACGCCATGCAAAATTGATTTTAATGGAATATTTTTCGAGTAACAACGACCACAAATCTCCAGCCATTTGACCTTGGCAAATAGAATTGGTAGATACAAAGGCGACCTCGCACTGTGTTCCCTGAATAAACTCAGCAGCCTTTTTATACCAACATGTCACATAGTCTAACAAAGCTGGCTTTATATCGTTAGCAAATACTGCTTGCATATCGCTTTTTTGGTCTGCAGATGCAAACTTGAATCCCACAAACGGCGGGTTTCCCATAATATAAGAAAGTTCGGTTTTGGGGACTACGGTTTCCCAGTCGGTGGTGAGGGCGTTTTTCTCTACTATGTAGGCGTTGGTTTTTAAGGGGAGGAAGTCGAGGGTTTGGAGGACTATTTCTTCGGTTTCCTTCATCATCTGGCTCTCGGCAATCCAGAGGGCGGTTTTGGCGACCGTTACGGCGAAGTCGTTTATCTCTATGCCGTAGAATTGGCTGATGGTGACCTTGATGGGGTCGATGACATCGCCCATCTGCATCTGCCCGTGGGTGAGCTCGCTGATGACTTCGTTTTCAAGCCGGCGAAGAGATAAGTAGGTTTCTGTGAGGAAGTTGCCGCTTCCTGCGGCGGGGTCCAAGAACTTAAGTTTCGCAAGCTTATCCTGAAAAGCTTTCAGGGCGGTCTGCCGCTTCTTCTCGCCGGGAATAGCCCGGATTTCGCCGAATTCCTGCTTCAGGTCGTCCAAAAACAGCGGGTCAATGACTTTGTGGATGTTTTCGATGGAGGTGTAGTGCATGCCGCCCGAACGACGGGTTTCGGGGTTCAGGGTGCTCTCGAAAACTGCGCCGAAGATGGTCGGGCTTATCTCTTTCCAGTTGAAGCCGGAGCTTGCTTTCTCAAGGAGAAGGTCTCTTATCTCGTCGGTAAAGTTCGGAATTTCGATGTTTTCGTCAGAGAATAAGCCGCCGTTGACATAGGGGAAGGCGGCAAGCTCGGGGTCGAGGTATCGGTCTCTCTCCGGCTCGGGAGTGTCGAGGATTTTAAAGAGCTCAATGAGGGCGGAGCGCATCCTTCTCGTCTCAAAGCTCGCCATGTAGTCGTGGAACATGCCGTAGCGGTCGAAGATTCCGGCGTTCTCAGCATAGAGGCAGAATACGAGACGAACGCAGAGGACGTTCAAAGAGTGCATGGCACTCTTGCTCGAAGGGTCGACGTATTCTTTTGAGAAGGCATCATAAAGAAGCCCGACAATCTCGCCCGCGGCGATGGAGACCTCCATCTCGCGCCTGATGTGCTCGCTCCCGGTGTCAACCAAAAAGTTCAGTCTGTAGTATTCTTTCGGGAGGTCTTCAAGCCTGATGATTTCCGGCTCACCGTTCGGCTTGTTCATGTCGTAGACCCAGAACTCGGCGAAGTTGCAGGTGATGACCCACCTCGGGTGTCGGTCGACCGGAAGCTCGACGATGTAGCGTTTTGCCTGCTGGAAAGGAGTCAGATATGTCCCGTCCGACTGCTTGATAGCTTTTTTGAGATCTTTTCCCAAACCCTTCTGCTCGATGAGGACTTTTGTTGAGGGGATGTAGCCGTCGATGAAGCTGGTGTGGTCAAGATGCACCTGGTCCTCAAAGCTGATGAATTCCGAAATGTTTTTTACCCCATAGACATGCTCAAGAAGGTCAATCCAGAATTTCTGTGATTCGCCCTTCTCGTAGCCCTTGCCCTTCCAGAATTCCGCAAATTTCTTCGCTTCCACTGCCTGTAAGTCGGTCATGATAGCCTCACCTCTCGAAAATAGTATAATTATTATACAATAAACCCGCCCCGACTGTCAATAAACAATCGGGGTGGGTGTCAAAATAATGGTGGAAGCAACGGGGCTCGAACCCGTGACCTCTCGCGTGTGAGGCGAACGCTCATCCCGGCTGAGCTATGCTTCCTTAAGTCATACTATACCACTTTTCGGTGGCAAATGCAAGAGGGAGATTTGAGTTTTTGGAGACTCACTCATAGCGACTTGCCTTTATTGCCGATATGTGGTATACTGATTTCATCAAACAAAATCCAAGGAGGACTCCGCCATGCCCGAAACCGAAATTCAACGACTGCTTGAAAAGTGGACAGAAATCCTGCGAATCAAGAACAACTGGGACGTTAAGCTTGACCTTCGCTCCGACCCGTCCTTCCCGAAGACCGGAGACATAAAAATCGACTGCGACGACCGCAAGGCGATTCTCATTCTGAATCAAGCCGGTCCGAACTGGGGCAACCCGGAGGAGACCATCTGCCACGAGCTCATGCACCTTAAGATGTACCCGCTTGACCAGTTCACCGAGTCGATGATTACGTCGACGTTTGAAGATGGCACTGCAGGCTGGAATCTTGCCTACACGAACTTCTTCCTGAATCTTGAGATAACGGTCGAGGAGCTCACCAAGTGCTTTCTCGCCGCGTTCGGCGAAGACAAAACCCTGTCCTACGGCAGATGCGAGGGCAAGAAGTCGTTCGATGAACTGTTTGAGGGGTTGAAGAGGCTTGGATAATGAGGAGACACCGAGGACGAATACCTGAGTAACAACAGTGCCAACTTCCACGCCCATCTGGGTTTCAAAGAAGTCGGCAGATTCCGCAAGTGCGGGTATAAATTCAACCGGTGGTATGACATGATCTGGATGGAGAAGATTATCGGGGAGCACGAGGGGAGACCGGGGAGAGTGGAACGGTATGATTTCTCAAGGTGAAGGGCATTGAGGGGCAAAAAATCCACAAATCTGCCTCTGCCGCCTTGCTTTTCTCGATCTGATATGTTATACTGATTAAAAGTGATTCTCCAAATAAGCAATCAGGAGGGACAAAAATGGGCTTAATAGAATGTGCAAGTGGCGCATCCGCTTGGCGAGGATACGACTACTACAGGGAAAAGAAAGTCCTTAAAGTCATAGGCGTTGGCGATGGCGTGTTTGTAGCTGCTGTTGCAGGCAGTTCAACAGAGCCTTATAGTGTTACAATTGATGTAAATCATCCCAGAAAATCCAAATGCAACTGCCCTCATGCTGATGGCAAAAGAATCGTTTGCAAGCACATGATTGCCACTTATTTTGCGGCTTTCCCTGAAAAAGCGGACGAGTTTTATGAAGATTATTTGCAGTCTGTTAAGGACGAGGAGGAGTGGGAGGAAGAAGTTTCGGAAAGACTGAGGGTGTATGTAAACAGCCTCGGCAAGAAACAACTTCAGGAAATTGTACTCGAGCTTCTATATGATGGTCCTGATTGGCAGTATGACCGGTTTGTCCGAGAGCATGAACTGGATGAGGATTACTGACTGCTGATGAAGGTATGAATTAGACAAGACAGCATTTATTCAATGGATTGATTGAAATTAAGATGAGATAGAGCGACCCCGTCGCTCTTTTTTTGCGCCCTCTGCCCCTCATCAACCCCGCCCCTCCCGAATATACTTAACGGGGTGATTGCATGTTTTTAAGAATACTATCAGAATCATATTTTCGGCTCAATTTGGAAGCCTTTTTGGTATGTAAGAGACCATGGTTATATACTTGCTTCAAATATAACAGGACGGATTGAAGTCGCACCGCTGATGGTTCTCCACCTCCCTCTGCTGTCCATGAAGAAGCATAACGATGCCGTGAAGTTCAATCTCCAGTTCACATCTCTTGACAAAATTGAGAGTATGCCGGACAAGCTCCGTTGGCATCGTTATCACAAAGGGCTGTATCAGTTTGAAGTCGCCGAGTATCTGGGCGTCGAGCGGCAGACCTATAGCGGCTATGAAGAACCTGACCGTGATTTTTGCCCGCCTGAGCATATCGCCAAGCTCACAGAGCTTTACGGAGTTCCTGCCGAAGACCTGACGGATGAATACAATCTGTTCATCTATCGGGGACAAGGCAAGCAGGTGATAGCGAAGCGTAAGGAGCTTGGACTGACCCGTGAAGAGTATGCCGCCCAACTTGGCACATCATCCGGTAATCTCAAGAAGTGGGAGAGGGATGAGGTGAGGATGGTTAAGAGGACTTGGGAGAGGTATTTTAGGGAAGATAATAGTGGGTAACAGTAACCACATCGGCAAATTTTTAATTTTTTGACGGTGTGGTTAGAAGTATATGTGGGCGATAATTGGTGAGGTAATCAGCTCACTTTCATAAAAGCGCATTTAAGTGAGAAAAAATCTCATTAGAGTGTTGACTTTTAAGAAAAATGAGTATAATGGTATTACAATGATTAAGGAGGATGGTGACATTATGCTTATACAATTCAACTTTAAGAATTTTAATTCATTCCGCGATGATACAACTTTAGATTTGTCTGCGGCAAAAATGACTGAGTTCTCAGAAAGAGTTGTAACCGCTGGTGATGAAAAAATATTACCGGTTGCAGCGATATATGGAGCAAATGCGAGCGGAAAATCCAGCGTGTATTGTGCCTTTGAGTATATGAGCAAATATGTTGTTGATTCTTTTAAACATGGTGACGATGAAAAAAGGTTTGAAGATGTAAGACCGCGCCCATTCCTGTTTGATGTATCTTCTGAAAAGGACGACACGAGTTTTGAGGTTTATTTTACAGTTCCAGGAGATAAGACGGAAAAATCATATAACTATGGGTTCTGCATCGGCGAAGATGGTGTTACTGAAGAGTGGCTGAATTATAAAGCTCGCACTGCCAGAAAGTATTCTACGATTTTCTATCGAGATAAGGAGACACTGGATGTCTCAGGAATCCCGAAAGCAAGCAGGAAGAATATTGAAGTAGCATTAGAAAAACAGGTCTTAATCATATCCCTTGGGGCAAAACTTAAGATTGCAAAATGCAAACTGGTCAGGGATTGGTTTCTAAATAACAAATTTGCTGACTTTGGAAATGTAGTGACAAACTTATTTATATCAAGGCGTCTCCCAAAAGGATTTGTTAATGATGAAGGTGTGAGGGAGAAAGTAGTTGACTACTTTGCATCATTTGACGAAACAATCAAAGGATTTGAAGTTACAAAGATTCCACAGCAGGACGATGCAAAAGATGAAAGATATATGATTGATGCTCTGCATCAAAAGAGAGGCTCTGATGAAATGGCAAAAATACCATTGGCGACGAGTCTGCAGGAACGCTGAAAATGTTTGCTTTATACCCCGACTTGGAACGCGTACTGAATAGTGGAGGCGTATTTTTTGTAGATGAACTAAACGCAAGGTTACATCCATTGTTGGTGAGAAATATTATTTTGACATTTCTTAATCCAGAAACAAATCGTAATCATGCGCAGTTGATTTTTACAACACATGATACATGGCAATTATCAAATCAACTTTTGCGGCGAGATGAGATTTGGTTTACGGAAAAGGATGATGCAGGAGTTTCAACGTTATATTCTCTTGCGGATTTTGTGGACGAAACAGGAGCCAGAATAAGGAAAGATGAGAGTTACGAGAAAAATTACCTGCTTGGTAAATACGGAGCAGACCCATCTTTGAAAACGATACAGTTTCTGGAGGAGGAAGGTTGAATGGCTCGAAAGGATAGAACCGGAAGCAGAAAGCCACGCAGTCAACAAACGGCAAGACGAGTTCCGGAAATGGGATACTATCTGGTGGTGACAGATACCGAAGCAACGGAACGTTGTTACTTTACCGGTCTTCATGATAGCCTGCCCGAAGAAGTGAAGGAGAAAATGGTTATCAAGGTTGTCAAACAAGTAGGAGGAAAAATACAATGGGCTATGTAATACTAATTATAACAGCAATTCTCACTCAACACATTATATCATGGGCAGGAAGTACACTTAATAGCGTCGGAAACGTAGAACGTCAATATGCGGTATTTACATTTTCTGATGATAGAAATCTGCCGATGACGACGAATATACTAATGAATATTTTTATGCCAAATGTCATTTTAGTGTTTTTGTTTTTGCTCGCCCAAAAGTGTTTTCCTGATATAGCAAATATGCGGTTGATAATATATACCGCGTCTTATTACCTTTACAGACTTGTTCTGATATGCATAATACTGAGGCGAAAGGAACTGTATTCACCGAAATATGAGCTTTCTTTGGCATTAATTGGAATAGCAATTTCGTATGTTTTATGAAAGTGGTACTTACTCCCCGAAAATACAGTATTATTAACATTGGACGAAATAAGAGCTGAGTTATGGTTGGCGATAGCATTTATTGTGTATAAGTTTGGAAAGCAAGTATTGGATAAGAAAATAACGCAGAATGACATACTTACAAAAAACCAGCTTGAGCAATATATCATTCATAAGTTCATAAAATTTTATAAAAAATATAACGATTTATTGGAAATTACAGTGGAAAATCGGTACTTATACATCTTTACATTTGCAGTGATGATTATGGAAGACTTCAATAGAGTTCCCATAGTCAGGTTAGCTGAAAATTTTATGACCTTGTTAAGAAAAGAGTCAACAGTTGGAATTATGCAAGTGAAATCGAGAGTTCCATTATCCGATAGAGAAACTGTTCTTCTTTACATTAAGTGGGTTAAAGATAATTCTGAAGATGAATGTGATATATCAAGTGGTGATGAAGAAGCGATACGCAACTTAGCATGGAAAAACAATAATCAAGATGGCTATGCTAAATCGGTGCTATACATATACAGTTGCCTGCATGATTATATAGACGAGATTCCTAAATATAGACACGCATTTCATTTGAGAGATACAGTCAACAATAGTGACTCATACAAATCAGACGAAAGAATAAAAGGACAGATGGAAGTCATTCAGTGGATGATAGATAATCCTAACGCTACGCCGGAGCAGGCAATGCAGGAGTTTGGAATTTGGGGATAGTATTATTCAACTGTATTTGCACCTAATTTTTGTCGTATAAAAATGAATCTTCCATACTTTTAGAATTCAAATCAAAACTTCCAGCATAATTATTATCACTGAAATGAAACCTTATGTGGTACCTTTCACGAGGTTCCTGGTTATCGCCAAGCCTTGCTTCACAGGTGATAACAATAGGTACATACCAAGGATATTGAAGAAAAGTTTCTCTCGGAACAGTTGACAGAAGAATAGTTCCATTTTTTCTTCCTGATGAAGTGACACTCGCATCCTGCCACACCAAAGCCTTCTTTGACTTCTTCAGTGCTGGCAGAAAAGGCGTACACAGGACTGGCACAGCGATCAACCGCAGTGACAGTTTCGTGTTCGTTACGACTGTAGATAACGAAGCCGTTATCGAAAACTGCAATGGCGGCATCGAATATTTGCTCGGTAAGCAGAACTTCTGCATCAGACTTGCGTATTCTGCTTGCACAAGGAATCCTGTGAATGTGATTTGTGCTTCCGACTTTATCAAGCAATTCTCCGAAGGTATGTATAGTTGGGCTGGATTTGGTGGTTACAATCATACTTTTCTTAACCATTGTCCAATAATTCAATCCTGATGTCAGGGTACATATCTCCTAATTCTTTTAGATAGTCTTCTTTATTCTCGAACTTAGGACTAACCCCGATCTTTAAAGTGTCAAAGGCGTTTTCAGCTAATGGAACAGCAATTTTGGAAAGTAATAAATCCGCGAGAACTGCATTATCGTTGATTTCGTTTCCATTTTTATGAGTACGATATTGCTGAATACCGACTTTTAATCGGACTTCTTTCTCGGAAGCCCAATTTTTATCATAATCAAGTTTTCCGCTTCTTCTACAAACACCATGAGTGGATTTAATAATACCTGCAACTTCTGGAGTTAAAGATATTCCATGATGTTCCGATTCATTGATTTTTATAACGGCATTTCCGGCAATATTTTTCTTAAGCTCATCATCGTAAATTACTTGATAAAAGCCAAAAGAGTTTATGTAAAACGGATTTGTATTTACCTCTGATGCATTCTTCATTAATGAACAAGCAATCTCTTTAGTTTCCATAATAGATAAATTGCGAGAATTGATCTTTTGATTGTTTGAGGTCATAAATGTAGCTTTTCTCAGAAACCACTTAGGTTTAACGGCTATCAGAACGCCGTCGGCGATACTACCATATTCTTCCCAGTGATCTTCGGTAACGTTTTTGTCATAAGTGAAAGAAGCGATGTAATATGAATTCTCATATTCCGGCACGTCGATTCGTTCAGCTTCGTCTCTGTCATTGACACATTTCAAATTAGATAGCCAAAACTCTTTGTTTTTGAGAATGCTTTTTAGTGCTTCGGCGGTTGTACAGTGGTAAAGCCATTCGTGTGATGCTGCTAAACGCTTGCTTTGGCTAACGAAGCTCATGTTT
Source organism: Oscillospiraceae bacterium (assembly GCA_021202155.1). Lineage (GTDB taxonomy): Bacteria > Bacillota > Clostridia > Oscillospirales > Ruminococcaceae > Faeciplasma. Next base: position 34,343 of record JAJQDP010000039.1, read on the forward strand.
TCTGAGACATTATCTGTATGAATCTGTTGTCCCAACAATTGCTCACACACAGTCATCGCCATGTTTTTAAATTCATTATTCATGTTGTTATGATTTTCATTGTTATCCACAGTTGTCATCCTCCCTACGCAGAATTTAATGGAACGAGGTTATTATATCATAATTTCGCATGGCTTTCAATCTACATATTTCGATTGATAATTATTTCCCTCGAATTATGTAGTTGCTTGCTTTGCATGTTAGCGTTCACACGATATAGATAATCGCAAGTTTCCCCTTGCAACCAAGGATATATCGAGCGCATCCGTCATGGATTTTTCAAGCTTTCAGGCGCGGACGAGCCGTTGGAAGAAGAAATGCTCTCAAAGCTTCTTCCGCAGGGAATCGTTTGCGTGGAGTCTGCACTTTTCTGCCTGAAAGTTCACAGCACAAATACAATCCTTTTTCACAGAATTATACAGGTTTTGCGTGAGGATTATCACACTTTTATGTGGTTGACTTTTGCCTTGAGAATAGTATAATATTTATAGGAGACAGAGAAAAATAAGAATGTAGATCAGAGCAAAACGATCGCATCGGTCGCATGAAGAAGCAAGCAATCAGGTAAAAGAGATTGAGAGACAAAAAAAGCAGGACAGCAAAGCTGACCCTGACCGTAAAATCAAAGTTTTGTTGAAAGTATGTGAAAAAGTTACCTAAGCTGAGCGCATTGCACCTTTGAGAGAACGGAAGGAATAGTTTGCTTTTGTGACAACAGCGGCAAAGGCAACGGCAAGAAGAGATATGTGAGCAATAGTGTTCAGATTTCTTGCGGCATTTATGCCGTGAACCCAAAGGCGTTCCTGACCGGTTTGCTTGAAACGGGAATTGTAACGCTCGGATTCAGTTCTGAGAGCATAGATTCTTTTAAATGTGATGCACTCTCTGTCGATGGAAAGTCGGTAGTCATCCGGGATAGTAACGTATTTCGTACAGCCTCTGTTCTTCTTTCCATTGTTCCAGTTTTTATGATTGCACGGACATGATGAGGTTCTGGACTTTCTGAAAGGACAGCAATACTTCTGACGGGTTCTGCCGTTGTCGGAGAATCTGCCGTCTTTATTCATAGCAAGCCCGGCGTCACAGATTGGATGAGAACTCGGTAACTTCTTTGGAGATTTCGCATTTCGCTTGTTGAGAGGAATCACACAATCGCCTGAGTAAAAATCATGAACTGTGTTGTAGATTTCTTTGACGTCATAACCCTTGTCGGCAATGAAAGTACATTCCTTGATCGAGAGAAAATCGTTGGTCTTACTGAGTATCTCAAGCGCAACAGAACTGTCCGCAACATTAGCTGTAGTGGTAAGCTCGTAGATAGGAAGACCGGTAATGCAGTCGACAAGAACGTGGCTCTTGTAACCCCAATAGTACTCAAATTTACGTTCATCATGCTGATTTGAAGCTGTGTGGACGCCTAATCCACAATCTTTGTCAGACCTTGGCTGATTGTCTTTTGCAAACTTACCTTTGGAAAATGATTTAGGATTGTTTTGATGAGTATTAGCAGCAACCGGAGTAGAATCAAGCGAAATGAATGATGTGTCGATGATTCCAAGCCGGGAGAGTTCCAAGACCTGTGACCGCATAACTTCTTTAAGCAGGTCATTGTCAGTGTTCCTTAAAAACCTGTCGAAAGTCCAATATGACGGCAACGGCTTCATAACATCGAAGCCACAATAATATGAGATAATGAGCTTGTTTTGGAGATAGTCCAAAAGGTCTGTGATGCAGGAAAATTGTTCACATTTCATAACGATGAAAGCGCGGAACAAAGCTCTTTTTGAGTAACCGGTTCTGCCGGTACGGGCAGAACTTTCCGGAAACTCAGACAAATCCAGATTGTCAAACAGCTTTTCGTAAAACTGTGCTTTCGGAAATGAAGTAAAGAATGAAATGTCCTGTAAGATTTCTTGACGATAGATGACAGCCAGCCTCCTTTGTGTTTTTTCTTACAACTTAATTATACCATATGAGGCTGGCTGTTTCTATACTTTTTAGTGACAAATCAAAAAAATATGCCGCGCAAACCGCGCTGGCAAGCCATTTCCTGAGTTTTGCTCAGGGCTATAAGAATGAATTAAGGAGTGGGAACGAGGTGTTCACAATATGAAGCTATCCGATTTAATAGGCGAAACCACAGAATACGACAAGAAAGAAATGCTTGAAGAACGCAAGCCGAAAAGCTGGCTTAAAAGTGTAAGTGCGTTTGCAAACGGTATTGGCGGCACTTTGATTTTCGGTGTGTCCGATGATGAAACGCCTGACGGCTCAGCTGTTCAAAACCTGGACACCGACAATGTTATTTCCAAACGACGCAATCCCGTGATTGCCGACGTGTTCAGCCGGATGAACTACATGGAACGCCGTGGTAGCGGTTTCAAGAAAATCAAGGACGATTATCACTTTGCCGTTAATTACCGCCCCGAATTAGAGCCAAAGTTTTATTCCGATATTTCTACATTCAAAGTCACACTGTATAACCTCAATTACAATGTTCCGGTTGAAAAAGTAGCGTTTGACTCCGAAAAAGTAGCGTTTGAACGATACCTTTCTGAAGCACCGGCAAATGCCCCTACAAAAGAAAAAGCAAGAGCATTGTTTGACGACTACGGATATGAATATGCGTTTAGCCGTTCTGATATAGTGAGGATGTTCGACATGGCTTATTCTTCGGCAGACAAGTTTATAACGAGGCTGAAAGATATGGGAATGATTGAAGCTGTCAGCGGTCAAGGCAAAGGCAAATATAAATTCGTTGTCCCAAAAGAATAAAGTTCATGCCCGTCATCAGCCATCAAGCCGATAACGGGCATTTCCTATTAACCCGCTGACTATTTGTCACTGACAACGAGTCAATCGTCCTTGCAGGCAGGGAAAATGCTATAATTGACGGACAGCAGAGGCTTTCTTCTCTTACGCTTGGTTATTGTAATTGTCAATCAGACTTGTCGAACATATCGTTTCACTTCTCCACCAGATCCTCGACCGTACACCCCAGCACCCTCGCAAGCCTGCGGACGGTGTCAACACTCGCTTTGTTGATGTCTTTCTGCCGCTGTTCATACATCTGAATCGAGCGCAGGCTGACGCCAGAGAGCTTGGACAGCTCGCTTTGGGAGCAGCCGTACAACGAGCGAAAACGCTTTAAGTTGGTTTCAGGGAACGCTTTGCGGACTATCTCATTAACGACATCTGCGAACTTGGTAACGTCGGCTTCGTGCAGGGTTGGGTACATACGGAGCAAATCATCGAAGGAGACCGCCCTGAAAATCTCGCTGTACTTTCTGGAGGAGAACCACTGATAATATGCAACAGCCCATCCACACCAGTATTCGGGAGAGCGGTCATAATGGGGCTGAGGCTCGATAGTAAGGTCCTTTCCCGTCGTGTCTTTCACGCATTCACGGGCAATTTCAATCCCGCTTTTTCCGGCAAGATATGCCGGCTCGCCGTTTTCAATCCTACTGCAAATCGGACTCACGATAAGCATTTTAACGAAGTCGCCACCGGGGATTTTGCAGTCGTTTACGGCATAATCAAAAGCTTCCCCCATCGATGACATTGCGCTACTGAGGTAGATTTCTTGGTATGCGTGGGTCGTCATTTTTTATCCCTCCTCGAATGATGTCACGGACATAAAGCCCGTCGTCATCTTCTTCCGCCATCTTGAGATAAGAACTATTTGCTTCGTTGTCACGGGTCTTCCGCAGAGAATAGTATGTGTCTTTTTCGGCAACTTCAAAGCCCTGATATTTCAGTTCGGAGAAAGCAAATTTTGACTTGATTACAACCTGTTCGCCCAACTTGCCCAACATCATCGCCTGCGCCAACTGGTTGACAGACAGGGCATTATTTACGAACGCTTCCGCATAGTCAAAATAAGAATCATCAGCCCGATAGCCGGTTACAATGTCATAAGCGTTGACATTGACATAAAAGTTATCGAGCAGATACTGCTTGGCACGACCGGCAATGGGAGTCTTTATCGGGAAAACTCTATGGCGAAGAAGCACAGCAATCCAGTTGAGGATAGTGTATTCAGGGCTGTTGAGATTCAGCACATTCATGTATTCGGTGTCTATCGTGTAACGATTGCAGAAGCCGTCGCTGAGAGAAGACACCGCCCACTCCTTTGCAAGTTCGGCACTTTCGGTGCAATAGAACCCAAGCCCGAAGTCGTTATGCTCCTTGCCCGCACCAAATTTCGGAGCCTCGATAATCCGATTAGAGCCGTGATATAACGTTAAGATTTTGCTCATGGAGATACCCCCTTTCGGTTTCTGATTATATTATATCACCGTGGTGATATAATGTCAAGAGAGGAAAATTCCTTGCTTTATTTAGCTCGATGCTGTATAATGTATATAGGTAAAATAAAATCTAAGAAACGGAGCCGCCATGACCAAATACATTGATTTTTCATCCAAACACAACATCTTGATTGCCAACGGCGACGGGACTTATTCCCGCATGGACGAGCCGTATTTCAGAAGCGAGCTTATTGCCCCGAACACATGGAAGGTGCTTTCGAGCGGCGACTACAGCTATCTCGTGGTGGGTGACGGTGTCGGGATTTCCATCGACTGCGGGTATGGTGCAGGAAATATCCGAGAGTATCTCGAAACGCTCTGCGGAGTGCCGGTTCCATATGTCACAAACACCCATGACCACTTCGACCATTCGGCGAATAACGCCTATTTCGATATGGCATTTCTGAATGAGAAAGCGAAGGAGTTCGGGACGATTCCTTATGCGAGCTTTTCGGGGATAGATTTTCCGAGAGATTACCCTGTCACCATCATCCACGACGGCGACTTCATCCCTCTCAATGGTCGTGAGCTTCAGGCGTTCTCGATCCCCGACCATGCTCCGAGTTCGATGATGTATCTTGACCGTAAGGAGCGGATTCTCTTTTCCGGTGACGAAATCATGCCGATGGGCAAGTCGCTGAACGGCGGTCTGAAAAGCTGGATTGAGAATCTTGAGAAGATTAATGAGTATCGGGACGAGTTCGACGTGCTTTATGGCGGCGGTGGACGGCTTGAAAAGAAGCTTTTTGACGCTTTCCTTGAATGCGCCCGTTACGCTTGGGATCACGAGGGAGAGCTTCTCCCGCCTCCGACTCCGAGAAAGCCGAGATTCACCCATGAAGACCCGGAAGGACTCGGTCGCACCGTCTACGACCGCAGAATGCCCCACCCCGGAGACAGTGCAAGCTATCCCGATGAGCCGGAAACACTCCGGGAAAACCTCCGCAGGGTTGAGTATGCAGGGACGAGTATTGTGTATGATTTGAGCAGGAAGTTTGAATAATTAGCGGATAGGATTCATAACAGCATATTACATTGCCTTGCTTTTCTCATTCTGATATGGTATACTGACTGTTGGCGAAAGCGCAAATCGGAATTAGAAAGGGACTACACCACTATGGAAATAAAAAAAGCAGAAATCAAGGACTTGAATCTTGTAGTAAAAATGAAAATGGATATGTTCAGAGAGGTAGGTTCCATCGTTTTACTACAGGATAATGCTGAGGAGAAGATATTCGCAAAATATAAGGAATTATACCAAGAAGAGAACCTTTGCCATTACCTCATATACGAAGATGATAACGTGGTTGCTTGTGGCGGTGCAATAATTAAAGAAGATGTCCCGTTTTGTTTCTTCAAAACTCCGATGTACGGATATATCATGGATGTATATTGCGTTCCCGAAAAAAGAAGAAACGGTTATTCATCAAGAATCATGGAAGAGTTAATTGGTTGGTTGCAAGGTAAGGAAATCCATAATATAAAGTTAAAGCCATCTGCCAAAGGACGAGGATTGTATGAGAAGCTTGGTTTTGGCAATTCAGGCGAGATGGAATTATGGTTATGCTAATTCTTATTTACCGATCCGAACTAAAATATATTAGCATCTGAGAGCGCCCGTCGCTCTTTTTTTGCACCCTCCGTCCCTCATCATCCCCACCCCGCCCGAATATACTTAACGGGGTGATAACATGTTTTTCAAACTAATCTCAAATATATTTTCCCGTCTGTTGTGGTTCGCTCTTCACATCGAGGACAAGAGCTCGTTTCCGAAGCCTTTGAGCTCCGCCGAGGAGGAGCGGCTTTTCAGGGCTTTTTCGGAGGGAGATACCGCCGCGCGGGACGCGCTCATCCTCCACAATCTCCGGCTCGTGGCGCACATCGTGAAGAAGTACTACGTCACCGCCGACGAGCAGGAGGAGCTCATCTCTATTGGCACGGTAGGGCTCATAAAGGCGGTGAACTCGTTCGACCCGGGGAAGGGAAACCGGTTCGCGGCGTTCGGGGCGAGGTGCATCGAAAACGAAATCCTCATGCACTTCCGCTCCGTGAAGAAAACGGCTCAGGACGTGCATTTTGACGAGCCGATCGATACCGACAAGGACGGCAACCAGCTCACGCTGATGGACATCATCGCGGTGGATGGTGACATCGGCGAGGAGGTCGATCTTATCCTCAACTCCCAGCGGCTCTACAAGGCTCTCGACCTGCTTGACGACCGCGAGCGCGAGATAATCATCCTTCGCTACGGACTTTTTGGGAGACAACCGCTCACCCAGAGGGAGGTGGCAAGCCTTCTCGGCATCTCCCGGAGCTACGTCTCCCGAATCGAGAAACGGGCAATCGAGAAGCTGAGAGAGGAGTTTGGGGTGGAATAATTTCTGTGTTGACAGCTTTCTCAGCACCTGATATAATTATTGTGTAAGTTGATGTCTTAGTGCTATTTACTGGTCAATACAGAGGAAAAAGCGTCTCATAAAGTATGAACAGACATGTATGAGGATAGGCTCGAATGATGATATAGGCTTGGTTTTGTCTTGTTTCGTTTTTGCGTCGACGGGCAAGTCCTCACTTGACAATGATTTTTCGGAAAGGAACTGATTCAGTCCTCTTTCTCTCATGCTCCATCCAACATACCCCTGGCGAGGCTCTCCATCGGACACAGCTTCGCCATGGTTTTCTCAGAACATCAAAAATTTTTGCAACCCTGCGAAAACCTTTCCTCCGAAATGTTATAATATGTAGAGGGCAGAAAGCTCTGCCTTATACGACTGCCACGCAGGCGGGTTTGGCAGTCAGGCACGGATTGCATCTCATAACTACTGAACACTGATAGGAGGACAAAAAATGATCTACATAACAGGCGACACACACGGCGAGCAGGCGAGATTTCTGAATAAGGACTTGCTCCCCGGGGAGCTTTCCTCGGGCGACTATCTCATCATCTGCGGCGACTTCGGCTATATCTTCATGAACGACGACAGCGAAAAGAAGTTCCTTGACTACATCATACGCGTACACTTAAGCGAAATTGGCAACAAAGTCAACTAAAGCGGGGAGACG